>NZ_RIAX01000002.1 GCF_003719725.1 Planococcus salinus
GTTAGTTTTGAACTCTAACTTTTGGGGTGCACCACCAATCCTCCTTTGCTCTCTTTTATTTTATTTCTTCTTGTATGCTGTTCTAATCCACCATTCTGTCGCTTCCGAAAAAGTTTCGGAACATCTGGACGGTTGTCTCACGATTCATTGCAGAAATGGAAGTCGTCAATGGGATCCCTTTCGGACAGGATTCCACACAGTTTTGCGCCATGCCGCATTGTTGGATTCCCCCTTCCCCCATCAACAAATTCAAGCGTTCATCTTTATTCATGGCGCCTGTCGGATGCGCATTCATCAAACGCACAATGGAAATCGGAGCCGCTCCGATGAAAGAGCTTTTATCATTGACGTTCGGACATACTTCCAGGCAAACCCCGCAAGTCATGCATTTGGATAATTCATAAGCCCATTGGCGTTTACGCTCGGGCATGCGCGGACCTTCCCCAAGATCATGAGTACCGTCAATCGGAATCCAGGCTTTCAGGTTTTTCAATGTATCGAACATTCTGCTGCGATCTACAATCAAATCACGGACAACCGGGAACGTTTTCATCGGCTGCAGCCGGATGGGTTGTTCCAGCTGATCGACCAACGCTGTACAGGATTGGCGTGCTTTGCCATTGATGACCATGGAGCAGGCTCCGCACACTTCCTCCAGGCAGTTCATATCCCATGTGACGGGCGTCGTTTTTTTCCCTTCCATATTGACCGGGTTGCGGCGGATTTCCATCAAAGCAGAAATGACATTCATGTTCATGCGATACGGCAATTCGAACTTCTCCCAATAGGGCTTTTCATCAGTTTTATCTCTTCGTTCAATTTCAAAAATGACCGTCTTTGCTGCTTCCCCCACGATAAATCAGCTCCTTTCATTATCAATATATTGAACAATCCTCTGTATGAGCATGAATTCTTTGATAAATATTTTCCGATTTAATTTCATGCTATCATTTATTTTCAGATTATTCAAAACTATTTGCGATTAACTGCTTTAACCGATCGCTATACTGATAGCGAACAGTAAGCCGAATACCCAGTGATGCCAAGCAGCCAATTTCATGGCTTGTTTCTCATCACACCGCGGTGCGTCTCCCCGCAGTTTCCAACGCAACCGCAGAGCAATCGGCAATGCCAGAATAGCGATAACCGCTATCCATCCTACAATTCCCATAACTAGTACGCCAGCTGTCCAAATGTATGGCAAAGCCAGCAGCAGCCCGAGAATCTGCATCGCTTTCGGGCGGCCGAGCGCAATAGGAACTGTACAGCGGAACCCTTTATCTTTTTCCATGTCCCTGATATTATTCACCAAAATCATGGAAGCGATAAGCGCGGCATATGGAACAGCAATCGCCACTACTTGCCAACTGAAGTTCCCACCTTCCACAACGAATGATAAACTCGTCACCACAAAACCAAGGAAAATCGCTGCCACCATTTCACCGGCACCAATTGAAGCCAGGGAAGGCTTCCCTGCTGAATAATAGATTCCGGCGACAATGCTGACGGCTCCAATGAGCAATATCCAGTAACTGCTCCGTGAAGCAAGCCAGGTTCCCAATCCTCCCGCAACTACAAGCAGCCCAGCTGCTGCTATTGGCAATTGGGAAAAAAGCGGCTGCCTGGAAAAGCCGGTGCGCTCTGTTCTTACCCACTTTTCAGCATCCTGCCCATGAAGAAAGTCGAAATAATCATTGAAAATATTGACCGCCATCTGTACAAGCAGGGCAGCAGCCAAAAATACGAAGAAAACCAGGATATCGACCGATCCCTTTTGTGCAGCAAATGCAGCTCCCGCCACTGCCGGACTGATGGAGCCCGATAATGTCAATGGCCGGATGAGTGTGAGCCAGGAATAGCGGTAAGTATAACCAGCAAATTCAGCTGAGATATTCATGTGATCAACTCCCTATTTCCAAAATGCATTTCCATCTTAATCTGCTAAAATGACAGCATAATAGCGACTAACCCGAGAAACCCCAGCACTTCGACTCCTGACACGATCGCCACGCTTCTCATGGCATTTTTCAAAAGCCGTGGGTATCCGTTCTCCGCCATTCTCCACAAGGTTTGGTGCGTCAAAACTTTCATCGAAAATCGATAACTGACGAAGACACCCCAGAGAAGAGTGAGCACTCCCACCGTAAACGCCATCAGCAAGTTATGGCCGTAGGCAGAATGAAACATACTGTCCAATTGCCGTACCGGCCCCAAAACAGTACCAAGCAGAACGCCGGTCACAATCACACCCGAACCGACTAAAGTAAACAAATGATGGACCCCTTGCATCAAGCTGATAAGAAATCTCTGACGGCTTATATAATCCAGCTTCTCCGCGGCTGGAAAAACGCCCCATCCGACAAACAAAATACCGCCCACCCAGGTGATCCCCAGCAGAATATGGACGCTTAAGACGATTTGATGAACAATCCAGAACATCCCTATCCCTTCCTTCTACAATTTTTTAATAAATATGCAACATCACTTGCAGCTTCACTTTCAGTATACGATTGTAAAAGAGTCCGTCCCTTGATGCATATCAATTCTCGGTCCATACAAAAAATTTTTCAGAGAAGATAACATGTATCCCACCCGATAAGTTGATTGGAACTGCTGATTGCATGCATGTTATTTCACTTTTATTGGAACTTGATGTATATCAAGGTTTCATGGGCTTTTTGCATGTAAACTGAGTACAAAGAAGAACAAACTATGCGAGGAGGAGTCAAGATGAATACTCAAAAACCGCTGACTTGCAGTTGCTTCAGTGAAGTGGACCGGATGATTGATGAAGGATTGGGAAATGGAAGCATTAATCCGAAATATACCGAAGTGCACTTGAAATTGAAGGAAAAGCAGGAAGGGTTAAAACTTTTGAATCTACAGGCTGAATCCGAAGAAGAAATGGATACGAACCCATTCTCTCTTCGCAGCTGAAGTGAAATCCTACTAAGAACATCTTCGGGGAAAGCCGAAAAAAGGAGAGGAACGTCCAATGGAAGATCTGGTATTCAGAACTCAAGTCCAATGGAGCGGTACCGGCAATGAAGGAGAAGGACAGCTGACAATCGGCGAAGAAGTGCTGCCCTGTTCAAGCCCTGAAAACATGGGAGGGAAAGGCGTTGGGGTGAGTCCGGAAGAGCTGCTGATCGGGTCTGTTTCAAGCTGCTACAGCGGAACATTGTTTACACTGCTGACAAAAATCGGCCTGCCAGTCGACCGGATTAACATTTCTGCTGAAGGCTTTGTCTCAGATTATCCGGTCAAAACGAAATTCAGCCAGCTGATTTTGCACCCGACGATTATCGGTGGTGATTCTTCCAAGCAAAGCGACTACGAAGAAGCAGCTGCAAAAGCGCGCATCTTCTGCTTCATTGGAAAAGCCATAGAAGGCAATGTGGATTATCGAGTCGGCACTGTGCATGTAAAAGAGCTGTTAGTGAGACAGGGAAAAATAGACGAACTGGTGGAGAAATTTTATCAAAAATTGATGGAACAACCTTACTTCAGCTCCATGTTCGCTGAGCGGAATGTCAGCGTCGAAACGTTAAAAGAACGCCAGAAGCAGTTCATTTCAAAATTGGCAAACGAAAACGCACCGGACAAAAACCACAGCGACATCGAACAAATGAAAAAAAGACACCCTTTCTCCACCACACCGGAAAGAGCAGAAATCTGGTTGAATTTGATGGAAGAAACAATGACAGAAATCCAATTGCCGCAGGCCACCATAGAATTGCTTGTCGGCAAGATGAACCGGTTGATGAAACCTTTACTGAATGAATCTTGAATAGAAATCCATCAAAAAAGCGCCGTTTCCTTTGCCGGAAAGCAGCGCTTATTTTCATAGGATATGATTGCTCTTTTCAATTTTCTTTTCCTTCTACGCCATCCAAAGCTTCTTTGGAGGTGTAATTTCCTTTTTCGATGACCGATAAAGTACCGTCTCCCTCCAGGACCACTGCCTCCACTTGTTCATAAGAGGCCATTCCTTCTTTCCGGACAGCCCCATTTAAATCATCCATCCCCAGACGGTTCCGTTTCATAATATTTTCATTGAATTTGCCGTCTACGTATAAGAACTGTGGAGTCGCCTTAATCAGTTTCGCAAAAACTGTGGAGTGGACTTCCAGCTTTGAGATGATGAACTGAAAGAAAATCAGGAGGAATAACAGCAAAGCGCCATCGGCAAAAGTAATGCTTCTTGTCAGTAAAATGCTCGCAAAAGCGGCTCCGAGGGCTACTGAAATGATAAAATCGAAAATGTTCACTTTTGCCAAAGAACGTTTGCCGGATATTCGCAGCAGGACAATAAGGAATGGGTATATAAGCAAAGTCATCAGAAAAATTCGGATGAGCTTGTTCCAGTTGTCGAAAATAACCAGATCAAACATGATATCGCTCCTTCCGACAGCATTTGCTGTATGGAATACCCGGAATAAATCCGTCATAAACGCTTGTTTCGATTAACCCACGGATGTCTTATACATATAAAAGCGGCTCTTTTCGCCGAAAGCGAAAAGGAGGCCGCATTTTGAAATGGGAAAATCACTTGAAATTACTGGATTTGATGAACCATACTGCCTGAGGTTAAAAAGATCAACTTTTGACACTCAACTCCTGTGCCACTTCAGAAATCGCCTCACGCAATTTTTCCAACAGTGTCTTTACCTCTTCTTCCTTGATCACCAAAGGAGGTGAAAAACAAATGATGTCCGTTCCTTCGTAGGCCACAGCCCTGCAGATGACTCCCCGCTGATGCAATGCTTCAATCACTTTTCCGGCAACTTTCAACTCCGGTGAAAACCGCTTGTTCGCGGATGGGTCTTCCATCAGTTCAACAGCGCCAAGAAGACCGACTCCTCGGACGTCCCCGATAATCTGAAGATCGGCTTTCAACTTCTTGAACCCTTCAAGAAGCAATTCGCCCATCTTCCGTGAATTTTCCACAAGCCCTTCTTTTTCGATGATCTCAATATTTTTCAGCGCTACAGCGGCAGCCGTGGGATGGCCACTGTATGTGAAACCGTGGAATAACGTGCCCATTGATTTTTCTTTCAATACACCATGGATCTGGTCGGATACAATAACGCCACCCAGCGGGAAATAACCGCTCGTCACGCCTTTGGCAAATGTCATCATATCCGGCTGTACGCCTGAGTGTTCCAGGCCGAACATGGTTCCGGTCCGCCCGAATCCAGTAATGACTTCGTCTGCGATAAATACGATGCCATAGTCATCGCATAGCTTACGGATTTCCTGGAAATAATCGCTCGGCGGCACCAGAACACCCCCTGCTCCCTGAATCGGTTCTGCGATAAATGCCGCAATCGTTTCGGGTCCTTCCGCTTCGATCACTTCACGGATCGACTTGATGGAACCCTGTGTCCCTTCCCAGTAAGGAGTGGCCGCATGGACAAAGCCGCTTTGCAGCTGGCCTGCCATATCCCAGAATTCCGGAATCCCGGTGGCGCTCGTGGCACCTGCGGCGACTCCGTGATAGCCCCGTTTCAAAGAGACAATTTTGTTGCGTTCCGGCTGTCCCTGGATTCTCCAGTAATGGCGCACCAGTTTAAAAGCTGAGTCATTGGACTCCGAACCGCCGGAAGTGAAAAAAATCGCATTCAAATTGGATGGTGCCAAATCCGCAATCTTTTTTGCCAATTGTATGGTAGGTTCATGGCTGAATGTGGAGAACGCAGAACTGAATGCCAGTTGATCCATCTGCTGTCTGGCTGCTTCCCCCAATTCTTTTCTGCCATGGCCGATGTTCACGTTCCATAAGGAAGACATGGCATCAATGTACTTTTTTCCATTTTTATCCGTTAAATAAATCCCTTCCCCTTTCTCAAAAATCACTTTTGCCCCTTTTTCCTGCTGATCTCTGATGGAAGATGTCGGGTGGATAAAATGTTTTTTATCCCATTCGATTAATTGATCCATGTGAACGCCTCCTGTTTTCTAATGTTATTCCCAGTCATTCAGGATGGAAATCAGCAACTTTCACCTCCTGTAATTTTGAACGAAGAAAGCATTATTGTTTATTCTGAATTTCCATATGATCTTGTCCACTATTAAGCGATGGAACATCCTGCTCTCTGGAATAAACCACTTTGCCTCCCAGATATGTTTTTTCAATTTGGATATCCACCAGTTGCTCAATATCGATTTCAAACGGATCTTCAGCCATAACTATAAGATCCGCTTTTGCAGACGGCCGGATAGAACCAAGTGATTGTTCTTCGAGTGAGCTGAATGCTGCGTCAACGGTATATGCTTTTATGGCGTCATATAAAGAAACATTTTGTTTTGTGTCCAATGTTTGGTCGGAAATGGTTTTGCGCGTCACTGCCGCATAAATTCCTGTCCATGGATTTCCGCCAGTCACCGGCAAGTCCGAATTTCCCGGAGCCACTATGCCATGGTCTTTGAAGGATTTATGAGGATAAACTCTTTCCACCCGTTCTGGACCAAGATTCGCGAGGTAACTGTCACCGATATGATACAGAAACCCGATCGAAGATCCTGCTACTAACTCTAATTTTTTCATCCTTTGCAGATGCTCGGTTGTCGGAAGAGCACAGTGCTCAATTCGATTTCTCATTGAAGTAATATCCTTTTTTTTATTTGCCTTTTCAAATGATTGGATTGCCACTTCAATGGCTCTTTCTCCAATGCCATGAATAGCTACACGAAGATCTGCCAATAAGGCCTTTTCCATTAACGGGGCAATCTCTTCAACGTCATAATAGAGGATTCCCCGCGATTGGCTTCCCTCGAAAGGTTCAGAAAGAGCTGCCGTGCGGCCACCTATACCTCCGTCAAGCATAAATTTCATGCCTTGGATTTTGATCATATCGTTTCCAAACCCACTTTTTATCCCCAACGAAAGAACTTCATCCAAAAGGCCTGACCATTCATTCTGACTGACTGCCCAGTACCAGGGCCTTACTCTGACATTCAATTCATTATTGCTGAGAAGTTCCTGATATACTTCCATATCCGATTTCTGTGTCGACATATCGTGGACAGTCGTAATTCCCCACTTGGCAAAATCATTTTGAGCAAGTTGCATCCCTTTCAGGATATCATTGAATGTTAGTTCAGGAAGTGCTACCAGGCCCTGCGCTTTTTCCTGGAGCAACCCTGTGATTTCCCCTGTTTGGGAATCTTTTTCAATATGGCCGCCACTGGGGTCTTGAGTTTCTTCTGTGATTCCACTCAGTTCCAAAGCTTTTGAGTTGACTACAGCCATGTGAGTGCAGGTCCTAGTCAAAACAACAGGGTGGTTCGGTGCGACTTTGTCCAAGTCCCATCGTGTAGGATTTCTTTTCTCCGCTAATTTACTGTCATCCCATCCCCAACCTTTGATCCATTCACTGTCTGGAGTATCCTTCGCCGCTTCTTCCACTTTTTTCAGAATTTCGTCAATTGAAGGGGTATTTTCAGTACGACAATCAATTTGCAATAAATTCAAACCATACATTGTGGGATGAATATGACTTTCTATAAAACCAGGCATCACCGTTTGCCCTTTCAAATCAATAACTTCTGTTGAGCTTCCTTTCAATTCCAATGCATCTTTTGTCTTTCCTACAAATACAATCGTGTCATTTTTAACTGCAATTGAGGTGGCTCTCGGCTTTTCCTCATCCATCGTAATTATATTTCCATTGATCAATAGTAAATCTGCCAAATTATTGCCCATAAGTAATTGTCCTCTCTTTTCATATGAATTGCTTGCCGCGGACCGGCGAGTGGAAACAAATCGTCCTGACCAACTTTTTCACCCCCCCGTTTGTCAAGTGCTCTCGGTTAAGGATAGATGTATGTATCTGATTGCTGTCTTTTTAGCGACTGAGCACTTTCTGTCCAATTAAAGAATCACTCCCGAAAAACTACCTTTCAACACTTCTTTCCCATGTTGGTTGTGGCACAGAAAAGCTGCTGTAATGCGTGTTCTTTTCTTCTGTTTTTCGAATTGCTCAATGACAGCTTCGCATTTAATCGTATCTCCTGTAAAGACAGGCCTAAAAAATTCGAAATCCATATGGCGTGCGAGTACGCTGTAATCACCTCCGATTTTTGTCGGCAGTGTAGCGGTTAACAACCCTTGCACGACGAGCCTTCCCTGTTCGTCCGGGACCAGATGATGAATCCCTTCGTCGCCTGACACTTTCGTGAACAACTCAACATCTTTTGTAGTAAAGGTCCGTTCAAAACTAATCTTATCGCCTACCAGCAATGACAATTCTATTCCTCCGATCTGTTTGATGTCACTTAAAACATACGCGTTATCCCGTAAATTTCTTATTTAGCTGTTGCTTCAAACCCAGTATTTGTTCACTCTTCATGAAAAACATCAGGATGAACAGCACAAAAAAAGAAAGCAAAGGATGCCCCTGATAAAGGCCTCTTTGCTTTCACTTCTCTTTCCTTAAGTTATAATCCTCTTTCAACAGTGAAAAACTTTTCTTTTGAAATCGGATTAGGCAATCCAATCTTCTTTCGGAATATCGTGCGCTTCTTTCTTCATATAATAACGGCCTTTCGTTGCGATTCCCAGCACAACGGTCAGAATGGCTGCCATGAGTGCTGCAAAGAACGCTGCCGTACTTTGAAGGAAAGTGCCCATATAACCGAGTGCAGCAATCGTCCCAATCACAGTTGGTACGATCAGCGAAACAACGCCGACCGGATTCCATTTGTAAAGATTCTCTTGTCTTGATTCGTAATACCGGGGACCGATTTTCAGCCATTTCTTAATAACCAAAGCATCTGTCACCAGGACCGCTGCCCAGCTCATTAAGGCCACGCCCTGGAATGTCATCGCCGTACCCAGATGATCAACAATGCCGCCAAGCATCAGAATCATGGCTGTGACTCCCCCGACGACTACCCAAAAACGGCGGCCCGGCGTAAAGCCGAACATGTTTTCAAAAAAGCTCGACAGGGACAGCGAGCTGCTGTAGATATTGGTGATATTGATGCGGATCTGTGTCAGCATCGTAAACAAGACACCGCCCAGCCCCAACAGGATGACGATATAAACGCCCGGATTCGATTCGCCGAGTGTCACGCCAAACCAGATGCCAAGGCCGCCCATGACGCCAAAACAGAAAATCTGCGGAATAAACCCGATGGCGATGGAACCGATTTTCAGGTCTTTCGGTTTCAGGAAACGCGCATAATCCGAAGCGATCAATGCGGTCAATCCCATGATGCCGTGCTGCATACCGATACACAATAACAATGCGGTGCCACCGATCTGCACACCTTCCGGCATATATGTCCAAAAACTTCCTTCATATAATGACGGCCGGTTAAACGCGAGATAAATCGCTGCAATCAGGAACAAGCCGAAAATCGGCAATGACCATTTCTGCAGTTTATCCAATTGCTTGATGCCAAACCAGTTCAATGGAATGACCACGGTGCCAAAAACAACAATTAAAAGCCACAAGGGGATGGCGGGGAAATAAGCGTGCACGGCAGCGACAAGAATCATGCCTTCAAACGCACAGTACATGATAAAATTCGATGCGTAGATTAAAGAGGTGAGTGAGGCTCCGATGTAACCGAATCCACCGCGGGACAATAAGTTGACGTTCATGCCGGATTTAGCCGATAAGTAAACGATGATGCTTCCAAGTATTCCTGCAACGATAATCGCGTATCCTGCTGAAATGATGGCGTTGGCGGCTCCGAACTGCAGGGCCATGACACTCCCCATCTGGAAATAGAATATGGCGGTTGCAATGCCGAATGTAATATTGGTGATGCTCAGCCAGCCCATTTTCCGTTCTTCTCTTGGGACTCGATCAAACGAATAATCAGCCGTGGCTTCTTCTTTTTGAGGTATAACTTTTTCTCTTTCTCTTTGGGATCGGTCTTTTTTGTGTAACTCTTGATCTGCAGTGATATCAGATCTCATTCAATCATATCCTTTCTTTTTTCATTTCTGCTTTTTTGTTTTTGGAATTTCGTGCTGGTAGGACTGCTCGTCTTATGGGGAGGAAGACGGTTTGCAAGTTGCGGGGCATCAGCATTTTCTCGATTCGCATCAAACAAAAAAAAGCAGTGAATTCTCCCTGTCCCTAGAATGGCTGGACCAGGCAAAATCACTTCTTTTCTATTTTAGCATAATTATATGAAAATAACGGCTTTTGTCTTCAACTCGTTAAAAAGTCCTACAACTCATAACACCAAGGAAGAATCTTTTCTTTTTTATGAATTTGTAGATGAGGAACAAGACAATCAGTCATTTTTCGTTTACTTTCTAAAATCATTTTTGTATATCGATATAACTTTTCCATATAATAACAAGCCACCTCTTTCAAACACAATGAAAAAGGAGGCTTGCTGAAGGTGATTGTTTTCTGACTGGTCTTATCACTGAAAAAGATTCGGCTTATTTATTGTCTCTTTCTTTTACCGGAATCCAAATTTCGCTGGATACGTTCTGCATATTTGTGAAGTCGCCGTTGAAGGAAATTTCAGGGCCGTCCACCAACTCGTAATTGGATGATGGCAGCCATTCCGAAAAGATTTTCGCCCACATATTTTGAAGTGTCTGCGGAAATGGCCCCTCTGCACTGAAAATTGCCCAACTTCCCTGTGGCACTTCCACTACGTCAAAATCTTCAAAATCCTGTTGCAATGTGGTGATGGAGCCGATGAGATGATCCAGCTCCCCCTTTTCTTCATAGCGTCCTTCGTCAAAGTTGAACGACGCATTAACGACGGTTTTCACTTCCGTATTGCGCCAGCTTTGCAACTTTTGGCGCTGTTCGGCTGTTAGTTGCTGCACCATCTTCATGATTTCCGGATTTTGGCCTTCAAACACCATCGGTACACGTTTTTTGATACCCACCAGTTTGAATGCTTCTTTTTCTTCCACTCGGTAGTTCATATCCATTCCTCCTTGAATCGTTAATTGGAAAGTCAGACGTGGAAACACTTTTAAAGCATCACTGCCTTTCACTTCTGTAGGTTTCAAGCCGGACCATTCACGGAACGCACGGCTGAAGCCGTCCGCTGAGTCATAGCCGTACTTCACCGCCACATCGACTACCCGCTCTCCGCCCCGCTGTAAGTCGATTGCCGCCTGAGACAATCGGCGGTTGCGGATGTAATGACTCAGCCCCATACCCGACAGGTACGAAAACATTTTACGGAGATGAAATTCTGACACACCGGCGATGGCAGCCACTTGTTCGAAATCAATGTCTTCCTCCAAGTGCTCCTCTATATAACGCAATGCTTCATTCATATCTTTCAGCATGTCCATGTTCTGACCTCCTTTCACTTTTCATTTTATAAAGAATGGCGAACCGGCATCCGATAAGTTCTGTACAGAATTTATCGGATTTCTATCTTTGGCAGACTTCGTACCATCATCATTGTTTTTTTATCAAAGAAACCCGCTTCCGACAGTTTAAGCTGTCGAAAGCAGGTTGGTGTCGTTTCATTTAACCAGTTGCATTAAGCGAACCGTTCCATCCATTTCTTGAAGTTCGAAACGACGGAATCCAAAAATGCGACGGTGCCTTCGTCTGTGATGTTGCCAGCTTCGTCCATCTTTGTATGGACCGCCCCAATGTAAACTTCGTTGCCGATCAGTACGGGTGACTGAAGTCCCGGTGCAAACAAAATATCCCGCAAATGCATTTGTGCTTTTACCGTGCCCAGGTTGCCCATGGACGCACCCATAATCCACGATGGTTTGCCGATCATCACTTTATCCACACGCGATAACCAGTCGATGGCATTGCCCAATACGCCTGGAATGGTACCATTGTATTCCGGTGTCACCCAAAGGACAGCATCTGCTTCTTTTACAGTCGTTTTAAAATCCGTGATTTCCTGCGGCTCGTTGTTCTCAATATCCTGATTGTATAATGGCAGAATGCTTAAATCCATAATATCAATTTCCAACTGGTCTCCGTAACGCTTTTGCACAAAATCCGCCAGCTTTCTGTTAAAAGAGTCTTTGCGGACACTGCCTACGATTGCAACAACTTTCATTTCTTCTTCCTCCTCGTAATTTCTTTTTTAAAAATCAAATGAAGGCTTCGGCCAACAGTTCATAAGAATGGAGACGCGTACTTTTTCCGTCAGCATATTCAAAATCATGATTTTATCCACTTGCTCGTTTTTTCCAGCTGCACGAAATCGGTATATCCTGCCATGTTTGCATTACAGGCTCTCCGTCAGAAATGGTCGCCAAATCCAAGATGGAGAGCTTCGTCCTGAATTTCTTATGTACACTATCCAATCAAATTCCTTTTTTTTATGTCCTATAAATTGGCTTGAAACGGAGTAGAACACAATTCCATAGTACCTTATGTGACGAAAAAATACACAGTGGCTGCTTTTATTTGGTCCTTTATTGCAAACTATTTACGCCAATCCAGGGGGCTACATTGCGAGGCAAAACAAATTTGTAGTTTAAGTGGCACGCAACAACAATTAAGTTCCCTGTGCCAATTTCTCCATCCTTCTAAAGCTGGGACGGAAAAACTGGTTTTATTCGTGCAACTGCGGTTTCCCAGCATTTCAAAATACCGGTTTCAACTCTAAGGATAGGTTCTGAAGGGCGCGCTGTACCCGAACAGCCACTGAGACTTCTGTATACCACTCCAGCTCATCAATATCCACTTGGCACGGTGATATCGATTAACAGGCGCTTGGAGCTGTGGGCGTGGACAGAAGCTGCTTCCTGTTACATCGCAGAAGATGATTATGATTCGGAACCCCGATATCGGGGAGCCCCTTCCCGGCGTTGGCTCACTTAGATTCTTTGGAACAAGTCATTTATTTTGATACGTTCTCTAAAACCCTGTTGCTTTCTATTCGAACCAGTTACTTCGTTCTCCCCTTATCTTTAGCAAAAAATTATGAAACACGCTCAACGAGAAAGTGCTTGATCGAAGCGATAGGTGAATTTTTAAGAGATGATTTCTCTGTTTCACGACTAACTGTCAAACCAGCAGCTCTGCCCCGGGCAGGCCATACTTCAGTCAACAGACGAGCGGGCTTCGCCTTCATTTCTGTCTTGCTGTCCTTTGGTTTTCAATTTCTTACACGAGCTTTCTCCAACTCTTTGCCGTTTCTTACTAATTCAAGAAAAGCAGAAAGTGCTTTTGTTTGAAAAGGAGATCCGGTAACGATGGAGAAGTTTCGGGCGTAAGGCAGTCCTGGTACATCGAGAATTTTCAGATGTCCATAGTCCAGCTCTTTCTGAATTGCCCAATCCGATAAAAGGCTGATGCCCACGCCGGCTTCCACCATGGATTTGATGGGCTGTGTACTGCTGAAATGCATAACGGCAGATGGATAAAAACCGAGCTGTTTAAAGACGTTTTCAGCCGCCTCTCTTGTGCCGGAACCGGTCTCTCTTAAAATCCATGTTTGCTCAGTAAGATGGTTGGTTGTAATCGGCTCTTTTAACTGAGTCAGCGGATGAGTTGCCGAAGCCACAATCACCATTCTGTCTTTTGCAAAAGCTTCGGACTGCAAATCACTCACTTCTTTAAAATGCCCTTCCACCACTCCCACATCCAATTGGTGGTTCGTGACCAGCTCGGCTATCTTTGCTGTATTGCCGATTGTGACGGCAGGGCTGATATCCGGATATTGCGCTTTTATCGCAGCGATAATTTTTGGCAGAATGTATTCACCAAATGTATAACTGGCTCCAATAGAAAGCGGCCCACTGGCCTGGTGAGTCAAGTCATCGATTAGACGGACCATCTTTCCATGGATTTCTTTCATTTCTTTCGCATGATGATAAACGATTTTCCCTGCTTTGTTTAAACGGACATATTTGTTTGTACGCTCCAGCAATTTAACCCCCATCGTATCTTCCAGTGACCGAATGTACTGGCTCACAGCGGGTTGAGTCATATGCAATTGTTCCGCAGCCTTTGAAAAGCTTTTCATCTCCACTACCTTCAGAAATACCTCTAAGTGCTGATTCATTTTCCTTTCCCCTTTCTGGGAGTGTTCCATCATATATATTTTTACTTATTATAAGTATGCTTAATATTTATTTTATTAATAATCAGCTGTTATTTATACTTACTATATATATTTCTGATTTTGCAGGTCCTTCAGGCCACTTACCACTTCCAGTCTGTTTGTCCATTTACCGAAATAACATCATGAGAAAGGAGCGGTCCATGTTGGATTCTTTCAAAGAAACACAAAACCGCAGAAACACCCGTTCAGTCAAATGGGATGCAATGGAGCAAGTCTACGATCTTCAAGATGCCTCGGATATCTTACCTATGTGGATAGCAGACATGGATTTTCCTGCACCCGAACCCGTTTTGAAAGCAATGAAAAACAGGTTGGAACATCCGGTTTTCGGTTATTCCTTTGTCTGTGATGACTGTAAAACAGCAGTCAGAGATTGGCAGCTCAAACGAAACAATTGGAACATCGAGAAGCAATGGCTTCACTTCCATCAGGGAATTATTCCTGCCATAGCTGCGATCATCGAGACTTTCACAGAAAAGCACGATAAAATACTGGTCACTCCCCCTGTCTACCCGCCTTTTTTCCTGCTTTCCCAAAATCAGGGACGAGAAGTTATTTACTCAGAGCTCATCGAAAGAGCCGGCGATTATGCAATGGATTTCGAGGATTTTGAGCAAAAATTGCAAGATGCTTCTGTTTTTATTCTTTGCAATCCTCACAATCCAGGCGGGCGTGTTTGGACAGAAAGCGAACTGAAGGAAATCATCAGGTTATGCAGCAAATATGATGTATTAATTATCTCGGACGAAATTCATGGAGATTTAATTTTTGAACCCAATCGGCACGTTCCGTTGGCCAAGATTGCCGGAGATGAAAAAGATCGCATAATTACATGCCTAGCTCCCACTAAAACGTTCAACCTGGCAGGGATTCAAATTGCCATGACTGTTACTTCCGATTACGAGAAGTGCGTAAAACTGGATCAGTATGCGCTGGCACATGGTACAGGTGCATTGAATTCTTTTGCCTCTGTTGCTTTGAAAGCCGCTTATGAAGAATGTGAGCCATGGCTTGAGCAATTACTGATTTTGCTGGACAACAACATGGAATTTGCCATTAAAGAATTGACAAGCAATGTACAAGGACTACGGATTACCAAACCTCAATCCACGTATCTGTTATGGATTGATTACCGCGAATTGGGATGGTCTGAACACGACGTGATGGAAAAACTTCTGGTTCATGGAAATGTTGCGTTGGAACCCGGCAGCAAATATGGAGAAGCAGGCATCGGCTTTTTAAGATTGAACGCAGCATGCCCTCAGAAGACGCTGGAAGAAGGAATAAAAAGAATCATCCAGGCGTTCAGCCTCTGTGTAAAAGAAAAAGAGTCTATCAGCCTGTAAGTATCCCGCAAAAAAATCCGTCACTCATTCCTTGAAAGAAAATATCATTCCGTCTGTAAAACCACCATACTATGAAGCCGTCGAATATAATAGGAATAAAAGCCATTTTCTTCTATGACTAAAAAGGGGCAAAAGCGGAATTCGCTTTCGTCCTTTTTTAGATGACTTTTTATAGACTATTGCGTTTACAGTTATGATGCGTTAAATTTAGTTTATATTTTGTTGCATTTGCAACAAAAATAGAAAGGAGCCTCTAATGACAAAAATTCTGCGTGAAATCGGGATGATTGCCCGTGCTTTGGATTCCATCAGCAATATCGAGTTCAAAGAGCTGGATCTGATGAAAGGCCAATATTTATACGTCGTCCGTATTTGTGAAAATCCCGGCATTATTCAGGAACAATTACTGGATATGATCAAAGTCGACCGATCCACCGCCACCCGTGCCATCCAAAAACTTGAACAAAGCGGCTTTATCGAAAAGAATGAAGATCCGCAAAATAAGAAAATAAAGAGACTCTTTCCGACTGACAAAGGAAACCGGGTCTATCCGCTGATCATCCGGGAAAATGAACACTCGAACCTAGTGGCTTTGGAAGGATTTACTCCTCAAGAAAAAGATGCCGCACACGAGTATCTGCACCGGATCCGCAAAAATATCGAGAAGGACTGGGAATATGTCAAAAAAGGAAACAAGCGAAGTTACTGAAAAGGAGCGAGCGATCCATATGATTACAAAATGCACAGCAGCCGATTTGAATGAACTGCAGAACGTCAGTAAAGTTACATTTACCGAGACTTTCGAAAAACAGAATTCACCTGATCATCTAAAAGCCTATTTGGATAAATCATTTAATCGGTCTCAATTGGCAGAGGAGCTTTCTCACCCTTCCTCTCACTTCTATTTCGCGCTGGTCGACGGAAAAGTGGCCGGCTACCTGAAAGTCAATACCGATGATGCGCAAACTGAAGACATGGGCGAGGACGCGATTGAAGTCGAGCGGATTTATGTAAAAAAAGAATTCCAGAAACACGGTCTCGGAAAATTACTGCTCAACAAAGCACTGGAGCTGACAGAAGAACTGGGTAAAAAGAGAATCTGGCTCGGTGTCTGGGAAGAAAATGAGAACGCCATCGCGTTTTATAAGAAAAAAGGCTTTGCTGTAACCGGCAGCCATTCGTTTTTTATGGGAGACGACGAACAGACCGACCTGATTATGACAAAAACAGTGGGATAATTACAGAAAGGAGTTGCGTCATGTATATACCTAAATTCTATCGAGTGAACAATATGGAAGAAGTCCGGGAATTTATCGAGCAAAATGCATTCGGCACGCTCATTACGACGCAAAAAGGCCGGCCAATTGCCACGCATTTGCCTATGCAGCTTCGAAGAGAAAATGATTATTATTATCTGACCGGACATTTTGCATACGGAAATCCGCAGTGGCGGACATTGGAAGAGTCTGAAGAAATCCTGGTAACGTTCCAGGGACCACACGCTTACATCTCCTCTTCCTGGTACGAACAGGAAAATGTCCCGACGTGGAATTACCAGGCAGCGCACGTGTACGGAATGGCGCGTCTGCTCTCTGAAGACGAACTGAAACAGGACTTGACGAGGCTGCTTGAAACCTACGAAAAGCACCGTGAACAACCAGTTCTCTGGGAAACGATGTCGTCCGGGTTATTGGAGAAGGAACTGAAAGGAATTGTCGGGTTCAAACTGAAAATAACGGAGATTCAAGCTGCCTATAAATTAAGCCAAAACCGCTCGGATGCTGATTATCAGAACATTATCGGCCAACTGCGCAAAGAAGATTATGCTGGCTCCAAACAAATCGCGGATGTGATGCAAACGAGAAAGCCTGGAGATGCAACCTGAAGTGAAATGAAATGAAAAGAACGTTCGTCGATGTGTACCACAACATGACGAACGTTCTTTTCAGGAAATTATAAAAAGTTATAGCTTATGTCTCGAATTACAGGAACGGCTGTATTGAAGTCATTTCATATAGCGATGCTTTCGCAGACTGTTCAAATCAGAGATTTCCTGCAGCAGTTCCTCACCAATATTCGTTTCACGCACTTTTTTTCTCTCCAATTCTTTGTCCACCAATCTTTTTACAGACAACACATCGGTTTCGTTGCTCAAAACTTCTTCTTTTGAGTTGAAAAGCTGGTGTGCGACCAGCTGCATACCATAGGAATTATACAGTAGCGTATACCCTGCGATTCCTGTGGTCGACTGATATGCTTTGGAAAAACCGCCATCGATGACCAGCATCTTGCCGTTCGCTTTAATCGGGTTTTCCCCGTCTATTTCCTTCACCGGCGTATGCCCGTTGATGATCCGTCCATGATCCGGATCCAAGTCAAATTCAGCGAGCATCCTGCGGCATATTTCCTCGTCTTCGCGCAGGTAATAATAAGGGTTTTTTCTTTCTTTATGCGTCGCTTTGTCTTTGATGAAATACCGCTCGAATGTGGTCATTTCCCGTTTTCCAAAAAGCGAAGAATTTTCGCCTGTCCACAAATACCAAACCATATCGGTCGCAAAATCATCTGTTTCTTCCGGATGTGCGAAGGCGTAGCGGAGATAACTTTCAAAGACATCCAGCAGTTCACGGCCTGCATAGGCCTTTCTTTCAATCTCCATTTCTTTCATCGTTCCATTTTCCTCCAACGGAATGCAGCCATGAATCAGCAGATTGCCATTATACTGCAGATAAAGGCTGCCTTTTTTCATGAGAAAGTTCATATGTCTCGCCAATTTTTCTGAATGCTGGACAGAAAACAGCAACTTCTCCATCACCAGTCTTTCTTCTTCCAGTAACTCTTCCGGCTTGTCCGGATTAATGGTCGCAAAACAAGCGTTTTCCAACGGATATGTTTTCCCATGAAGAGTGGCTTCGTTTTTATCGAAATCCACTTTCTCAAGCAAAAGCCGATCCGCCATATCAAAGCACCGACGGCGTTTGATGATTGGGCTTTCCAGCTTAAACTGGATGATCGAAATAGCCTGATGGATTTTGGTGATCTGCAGCTGCTCCTGCTCAGTCAGTGTTTCACCGGAAATTTTCTTGGGGCGGAAAACCGGATTGTCATCATAATATTTTTCCGCCAGGTTTAAAAGCGGCCGAAGATTGATGCCATAAACGTCTTCGATAATATCTAGGTTATTGTAACGGGCACATATCCGGATGATGTTCGCCAGACAGACCTTCGACCCGGAAAAAGCCCCTAACCACAGGACATCATGGTTTCCCCATTGAATGTCAACGGAATGATAATTGATGAGTGTGTCAACAATTTTATGCGGAGCGGGCCCCCGGTCATATATATCCCCCACTACATGAAGATGGTCCACCACCAATCGCTGAATGGTATAAGCAAGGCCGATGATCAATTTGTCGGCTTGTCCCAGGGAAATAATCCGTTCGAGCATTTTTGCATAATAATCCTTCTTGTTTTTGAATTCGTCCGTTTTATACAGCAATTCTTCAATTATGTAAACAAACTGCACGGGCAATGCTTTTCGTAATTTCGAACGTGTGTACTTGGAGGAAGCGTAGGAAACCAGCTTCAGCATCCGCTCGATCATTTCTATGTACCACTCCTGCAATTCCTTTTTGGTGCTGAAATTGCTTTTGACCAATTGCAGTTTCTCTTCAGGATAATAAACCAGTGTGGCAAATTCATTCAGCTCTTTTTCCTGCAGCTCCTCTTTGAAAAGGTCCCTGATTTTCACTTTTACGTTTCCGGAACCATTGCGCAGAACATGCTGAAACGCCTGGTACTCGCCGTGCAGATCACTCACAAAATGCTCCGTTCCTTTGGGAAGATCCAGGATGGCTTCGAGATTAATGATCTCCGTTGCCACTTTTTCTTCACTGTCGTATTTTTTCGCCAACAAATCCAAGTATTTTAAATTCAACCCGGTGTTCCCCCTTTAGAATCCTTTTCTTTATTCTGCAACCTTATGTACTACCTCCATCATATCTTATAATAAAGGATTTTAAGACACTTCCTCTTATTTTTTAATTTAAACCCGTTGTCAGATGAAACAATTTTCCTCAAGGCCTTACGAATTGAAGGTTTCATATCATATTTTTTTAGAAGAGGAAGACCGAACGGAAGGAACCAGAAAGTTACTGTCAAGTGTGCAGTTTCTATGGAGTTTCTGAATTTTTGTTTAGTTCAAAGGGTAGAGGGAAATTTACAAAATGAAACAAAATTAAAAAAATGGAGGTTTTAGAAATGGCTCATGAACAACATCAGGAATTGATTCAAACTTTGCACGAGTGTGCAGCAGAATGTAACCACTGTTTTGACGCTTGTTTACAGGAAGAAGATGTGAAGATGGTGGCAGAGTGCATTCGACTGGACCGGGAATGTGCCGATATTTGTGCATTTTTAGAACATGCGATAACCCGCAACTCGCCTTTTGTTTCAGAACTCGCCAAAGTTTGTGCGACCATCTGCGAAGCATGCGGAAATGAATGTGACAAGCATGCAGATCACCATGAACACTGCAAACGTTGTGCAGAAGCTTGCCACAGATGCGCAGAAGCTTGCCGGAACATCGCGTGATTTTACACAAAAGGCCCGTCGGAAACAGGTTCACCGACAGGCCTTTTTTTTGCAACGTATTATTCTCCTTCATTTATCCATTTATAGCCAACTCCCCAGACGGTGATGAAATGGTCATCGACTGGAAAACCAGATTGCCGGATTTTTTCCCTCACATTTCGCACATGCGAATCGATGGTCCTTCCTTCTGTCTCCGAATCGAATCCCCAAATCAGCTGAATTAGTTGTTCCCTGGTAAAGACTTTATGGGGATTGTTCATCAGATGACCTACCATCATGAACTCTTTGGGCGTCAGTTTGATGACATTTTTTCGATAAGTAAGTTCGAATCGGTCCTCGTCCCATAATAATCCATTCGCTTCAGTAATGTTTTTCGGAGTTGTTCTACGCAACAGCGCACCCATCCGGGCCAATAACTCCTCTTCATTAAATGGCTTCGTAATGTAATCATCCGCTCCAAGGTTCAACCCCTTAATAATATCTTCTTGCTGTTCACGGGCCGTCAGCATAATGATCGGTATATCCGAGAACTTCCGTATTTCGGAGCACAATTCCCAACCATTCATTTCCGGCATCATAATATCCAATAAGACAATATCGAAAGCCTCCGTTTTCAGATAGGCGAGGGCTTCTCGTGGTCCCAATGCTTTTTTGCAGTGATATTGATGCGGCTTCAAATATAAAGCCACTAAATCCAGCATTCGTTTTTCATCATCAACCAACAGTACTTTCTGCAAGCGATTCCCCCCTTTTCAATTCAATCCGGACAGTTGTCCCTTTGCCGAGCTCACTTCGGAGGGTAATCCGACCACCGTGCGACTCGACGATTTCCTTGGCGATGGCCAGGCCGAGTCCATTGCCGCCGTGTTGTCTGGAACGGGATTTATCCACCCGGTATAACCGGTCAAAGACAAAAGGAACATCTTCTTTCGGTATGCCCTCTCCTTCATCGCTGATATTTACCGTAATCGTTTCTTGATCCTGGATTCCCTGTAATGTCACCTGCGTTCCTACAGGAGAATGTTTCCGCGCGTTGTCCAATACATTCAGCAGTACCTGCTGGAAGCGTTCGGGATCTATGAAAGCGACAATCCCTTGCTCACATCGGACAGACAACGAAATCTGTTTCTCATCAAAGGCTGGCCGGACTAAGGCAACAACGGTTATAAAAAGCATTTCCACTGAAAAATTCTCTTTTTTAATGGTGAACTGGTTATGATCCATCTGAGCTAATTCAAACAAATGCCGGATCAGCTCCGTCAAATGTGTCGTTTCTTCCCGGATGATGGTAATATATTCTCGTTTTTCGTCATCGGAAGTATCCAGCCGGCTCGCTATATCAGCGTATCCTTTGATATAGGTCAACGGAGTCCGCAATTCGTGCGAAACGCTCGCTAAGAATTCATTTCGGGCATTTTTCAAACGGTCCAAATCATTGGAAAGAGTGGTGATCGCATTTGCCAACTCGCCCAACTCATCGTTTCGATCGATATTCAGTCTGACTTCGTTGTTTCCTTCACTTAATTGTTCTGTCGCTTTCTTCATCCGAATCAGCGGCAACGTAATCAATCGGGACAACAGGAAAACCGTGACAACGGTCAGCCCGATAGCAATCAGGCATACGGCGAGGAATTGATTTCTCAAATGCTTAACCATCTGTTTGATGTGATCTGTTTCCGCAAACATGAACACATGGCCACGATGTTCTCCTGCAATCGTAATCGGGCTGTCGGCCGCAATAAAATCTTTTTCTTCCCATTTCTCTTCAACGATCTTCCCTTCCTTCGGAATTTCGCCAAAATCAGTGTGTTCCAACACTTCACTCATTTCGGGTTCAATTGAATCGGAGTGGGTCAATTCGTTTCCATCAGCATCCGTAATTATTACGATAAAATCGGAAGCCGACTCCATCAAAGCCACATGGCTCAATGTTTCCGGTTCAAAGCTGTCTTCCAATACTTCGCTGTGGGTATTTCCTCTTGCGAGCAGATTTGTCATGACTTCATCCACTCGTTCATTAACGAAGGTAACATACAAGGTTAGAAACAAAACCGATTCGATGATGACGATAAAAACAAAAAACAGCAAACCGATTTTTAATGCAAGTCTATTCAACATGGCGTCCCTCTTTAAGACCCATTGGTTAAGCAGTCAGCGAGACGCTGATCACCACCAAAAGTCGTCGGATTTGGTTCGTCTTATAACCGGATTTCAAGTTTTCTTTAGATAGTATTTCCATTTTCCAGCAGGGAGTTCCAGGATTGTGTCCCGTTTTCCGACCGATAAGCTTGGCCCTGCAATGTGTAAATGGCCAATTCCATTTCATCATTCGGATTTTGTGCGATAAAAGCGATGGCGTCTTCGGGAAGATCCGGTATATTCAGCATCTCCTGCTCTTCGTTTTCAATCGTATACTTCATCAAAGCGGAAGTCTTCCCAAAGCTTCCAAAATACAGGTGATCTTCGGCGAAATGCACCGCTGTGCCGGTTTCACTTTCCGCTGTAATTGCTTCAAAGTTTTCTCCGGCATCACGCGAGAAATAAACACCTGCAGAAGTAGCGGCAGCGACGAAGTTCGAATCTGTCGGGTGAAGGGCGAGCGCCGATACTTCTCCTTCTAATCCTGAAGCTTTAACCGGCTCCCATGACTCTCCCTCATCGTTACTTTTGTAAAATCCTGCTTCCAGCAAGGAGTTCTTCGCCGGATTGAGGAGGAAAATATCATGGGTGTTGTACCCTACAGCCATGGCGTGAAAATCAGTTTCTCCTTGAAATGCAATTTCTTCAATGGATTCTCCGCCATCCAAACTGCGCTGAATCCCAAGTGGATTAGGCAAATCTGAAGCAGCGCTCGGGTGTCCGGACGTATAAAAACCTTCGTCTATTGCGTTAAAGCCCATATAATCATGGAAATTATCCGCTGTTTCAAACCATTTGCCCTCTTGGTAGATTTTCAATCCAATGTGGGAAGCGAAATACAGTCCGTCCCCATTCCCCGGATAGCCCATTCCATGGACATGGCTCAGTTCACCGTCAAAAGGCACTTCAAAAGAATCCGCTGAATTTGCTGAATTGTCGCAGCCTGTTAATAAGAACATAGCCAATACTGCACCTATCATCAATCTTTTTTTCGTCATATTACTATTCCTCCAAATTGCTCGTTTTTTAGAAACGGTTTTCTCCACCAGTTTAACGAAAAAGTCTCGATTTTTTGTGCAGTTTCTGCTATATAATAGAGACTTTCTTTTCTCCTTTCACCAAGTCGCCACTTCTCAGTTCATGAAATATACATTTATGAAAAGTCATGTTTCCTGCACACAATGTGCAATATTTTCGGGTAAAGTTAAATCGAAAAACGAAAAGAAAGAGGGATATAGATGCCAAAAAACAAATTGTTGACGGGAATATTGTCTCTTCTAACCGCTTTGACTTTGAGCGCCTGCAATACAGGAAGCGAGAAAACTGAAGAGCCGATGGACACGAATAACGAGGTCGAAGAGAGCATGAGCCACAATTCCGGCCACAGCGAAATGAATCATTCAAGTACAGGAGAAGTGCCGGATGATTTACAGGAAGCTGAAAGTCCAACATTTGAAGTCGGAAGCCAGGCCATTATCGACACGGATCACATGGAAGGAATGAACGGCACTGAAGCTACAATATCAGGAGCCTATGATACGACTGTCTATGCGGTCACCTATACACCCACCACTGGCGGTGAACCGGTTGAAAACCACAAATGGGTCATTCACGAAGAACTTGAAAACCCAGATAGCGAACCACTGGAGGCAGGCGAGAAGGCGACCATTTCTGCCGATCATATGGAAGGAATGAATGGTGCAACGGTTACAATTGATTCTGCCGAAGAAACGACTGTCTATATGGTCGATTTTATGCCTACAACCGGAGGTGAGGAAGTTACCAATCACAAATGGGTAACCGAAGATGAACTGTCCGCAAAATAAGTTTAGTGAAATGACAGATTCTCACTTTCTTAAATGACTGATAAAAATCGAACGATAAATAGTTAAAAGAAAGACCTCTAAGCTTCAGTTGTTCAGCGATTTTTTCGTGTTTAAGAGTTGGCTTTACTAACCGGACAGCGATGAAATTCGTCAAAATCCTTATTCTATAAAAATTCTTGCACTTTCTATGGAGTTTATCAGAAAATTTAAATGGTATACAAATAAGGAAGTCTTCGTCTCGAATAGATGAAAACTACGAATTACTTGGTTGCCCAATCTATAACTACTATAGAAGGAGAGAGGATTATGAACAATTATGTAAAGTTCGGAATCATGATTGCCACTTCAACGTTCTTGATGTACTGGTTGATGTTTTTAAATGTTTTTCAATTTGAGCATATCACCTTCAGTGAAACTAGAATTTACATGGCTCTCATTATGGGTTCGGTCATGGCCATCGTCATGATGTTGTTCATGTGGCCCATGTATAAGAACAAAAAGGTGAATTCCATTATCTTAGCCGGCAGTGCTGTTGTATTCGCACTTTCACTATGGCTGGTCCGAAGCCAGGTATTAATCGAAGATACCGGATGGATGAAAGCAATGATTCCCCATCACTCCATCGCTATCCTGACAAGTGAGCGGGCTACTATTTCTGATCCGCGAGCGAGAGAGCTGGCAGATTCGATTATTAAAACGCAACGTGAAGAAATCGCGGAAATGCAAAGACTGATCGAAGAATTAGAAAATGAGGAATAACTGTACTTATAAAACGATTTAAATGAAGTAAGACCGGGTATGAAGTAATTTTCTATCCGGTCTTTCTTTTGCATTGCTGGATGACAATCCACTGCTACGCTCGCTTTGAGAACTGAAAATGAATTTCAGCTGCTTTCACTTTCAATTCAATCATCGGTCGGGTGTAAACCTTGAGTTCAGATGTTGCTTTTCTCTTCTTTTCTTGGCAATAGCACAGGAATGACCATAGTTTTCCCGTCAACTAAATTTAGGCTTAAAAAATGACAATCGGAAAAAATTCAACAGTATTATGTTCTATAACTTACATCTCTTAAATATGTGATCAATCAGTACACGGTTCCGATCTGCAATCAGCGAAAGTTACGTTTAGTTCCATTAGAATCGGAAATTACATAAGCATACAGTTCATAATACCAACGCATGCAGACAGAGATAAAAAACGATGAAAGGAGAGATTGAAAATGGCTAGTATTGAAGAAATCGCGAAGCGCTTTGGTGAAATTTTAGGAGTAGAAGCAGAACCCGAAGATGGAATGGTGGAAGCATCAAAACCAAGAGATTTGGAAGTAACGGTTCAGGGACGGCCTTTCAAAAGTGAAATAAGTATGGAAATTCACTTTGAGTCTTTAGAAGAGGATGGGACTGCATTGAACCATGCGGAAATTGTTCTGCTTCCGGAAGAAATTCCTGATTTCACAATAGCTCTAGGAAAAAACGGATTACCCATTTCTGCTCTTCATAACCATTGGCTTTTTGCAGAGCCCAGCATTATGTATCTCCATGTACAATCAGTGGAAAGACCGGAAGAGTTTGCGCAAAAACTGGCGAATTCCTTCAAAGTTCTAAAAAAATAATAGAATGTTTCCTGTCTGAACAAAAAATAGACTAGTCTGCAGTAAATCATCATTTTTTCGTGTGTTCTGTTATAGAATAAGCATAAAAGGACAAAAGCCCGACGCAACTGTTGTCACAGTTCTGTCAGGCTTTTTTGGGCGGTTGAAATCAATAGCATAACCCCATCTTTGAAAGAAGAGAAGTGCAATGATAAATGAGTTACTCACTCATCAAATTATTCATATGGATTCGTTCCTTTCCACTGAATCTGTCATTCCCATTAACAGCAGCCAGTACTCCCCGTGGAAACCGTCTGTTTTTCGCTGGATGGGAGATTGGCGGCGCAGACACCCGTCTCCGGCAAATCCAGTTCCACATTCCTTGCTGCCTGAAAATCTCCTGTCAAATAAGCAACAATAGAACGGACCTGTTCATAACCGGTGGCCATTAGAAAAGTCGGTGCACGGCCGTAACTTTTCATGCCGACAATGTAAAAATTCTTTTCGGGCTGCCTTAATTCCTGTTCTCCATGCGGACGGACTGTGCCGCAGCTGTGAAGGTTCGGGTCGATCAAAGGAGCCAGCGCCTCCACGCTTTCCGTCGCCGTATCAATACTCAGCCGCACTTCCCGCAAAAACGAAAAATCCGGACGGCTTCCTGTATTGACGATCAATTCATCCAGCCCCTGTACCGACTGGCTTTCCCCGTTCCGTTCCCCTTCAAGCGTAAGCGATTCCCCGTCTTTGATAACGTCGAAAATACGGTATGAGGTGAACACCTCAACTTGTCCGCTATCCACCAAATGATGAATGCGCGACCCCAATTCGCCCCGCGCCTGTAGCGCATCATTTTCCTGTCCGCCATAGGCTTCTTCCACTTTGTTCTTGCGCAGAATCCAAGGGATTTTCACATCAGGAGCCTCATCATTCAGTTCGGAAAGTTCCAAAATGGCATTGATGGCGGAATGTCCGCCTCCTATAACGGCGACTTGTTTGCCGGCAAACCGTGCACGATCTTTACCCTGGATATCAGGAATTCCATAAAAGATGTGATGCCGGAGATTCCGTTCATTCTTTGTCGAAACGCCACTCGCACTCAACGAATTCGGTTGTCCCCAAGTCCCGGTCGCATCAATCACCGCTTTTGCTTCAATACGCTTTGCCGTTTCCCCCTTCTCTTCCACATACAACATAAACGGCAGAGTATCCCGGCCAGCTGTTTTCATTTTATCCTGGCCCTTTTTGCTGATGCCTTGGACACGTGTATTGAGACGGATAAACGGCTGGATGTCCGGCAATGCAGCCAGTTTCTTGAGGTAATTCTCAACCAATTCCTGTCCGGCCGGCAGCTCGTTGTCCGCCGGAGCTGTCCATCCGGAACTTTCCAATAATTCACGGGCCACTTTGTCGATATTGTATTGCCAAGGGGAAAACAAGCGGACATGACCCCATTGCAAAACATGATGGCCGATTGCTGGTCCAGCTTCGATTACCAGAAACTTTTCACCGGCTTTTGCCAGATGCGCGGCTGCTGCCAAACCGACCGGACCGGCACCTATGATGACGACAGGCAAACCGTTCATTTCTTTTTCAGGCAACTCCAGATGGATCGGAAACGATTGTGTGGAGCAGCAGGCTGATTGGTTATTCATTCGAATTCCTCCTTATGATAACAAGTAGATAGAACTTGATTTTTGCAAATGTTATATTATCTTATTTCAGCACCGGTTGACAGCATACCGCCGATTTGGCCATTGCCTGATTCAGCAGCTGCATGGATTGCAGGACGATATCACGCTCAAAATCATTCAGATGCGAGAAAATCTCTTCCAGATGGGATTCGATGCTTTCCTGGATGACAGTGGCTGCGTATTTCCCTTCTGTCGTTAACCGAAGGACATAGATTCGCTTGTCTTTTTCTGATGGCGTTTTCGCTACCAGCTTCATCTTCATCATCGTCTGAATCTGGCGGCTGAATGTAGAGAGGTCCGTGGCAAGTGCATCTGCCACTTCTTGCATGGATGGCGCTTCGCGTTTATCGATTTCATAAAGGATATGGCTTTGCACCAAACTGATCTCCATATCTCCGACCGTGCAGCAATTCTTGTTCAGTAAACCAAACCGTTTGACCATACTTTGAAAAAGTTCTCTTTTATTTTCCATGTTCTACACCTCTTCTACATCATATAATTATTACTTGCAACTTGCAAGTAATAATTACATAAAAAAAGAGCCCGATACTGAGCTCTTCCCTGTTTTTCCCTATAGGCGCGGGCTGATTCTTCTAATGCAATTCTATTCATTTCTAAATGCTGCAAACTCAGGATTGCAGAATCCCAACTGCCGCTTTACTCGCCTGTTTCAGCAAACCGGCGGATGCGCTGACCGATATCATCACGGACCGTTTGGAAAACCATCCATTTCTCTTCTTCCGTTCCTTGCGCTTTGGCCGGATCCACAAAGCCCCAATGGTCACGTTTTACATGAGGTGGAGTCATCGGGCATTTGTCGGCTGCATCGCCGCACAAGGTGACAACAAAGTCTGCATTGTTCAGAATGTCCAAATCAATGACATCAGAGGTTTGGCCGGAAATATCAATGTCCACTTCGTTCATCGCTTTGACTGCGTTCGGGTTCAGCCCGTGCGCTTCGATGCCGGCACTCAGTACCTGCCAGTCATCTCCAAGAATTTCTTTCCCCCAGCCTTCCGCCATCTGGCTGCGGCAGGAGTTGCCCGTGCATAGGAAATACAATGTTTTTTTCGTCATGTAATAAAGCCCCTTTTAAATAAAGTAAATTTTTTCAGTGAATCGATATAGACCATGAAGCTGTTTTCCTATAGACCCTGAATTATCAGGATGATGAGAATTCCAAGAAACAATCGCTTCACTAGTCGCACCTGATTCGCAGCTCCTGTTTCTCCTACTCCCTGATTCGTACCTGATGTGTACGGTTTTTTATTGAATTTCTATTTAGTAATGTTTTAGAAGCTAACCACAACATATCAGCATATGCTTATATGTTCAACTGGATTTCTATACTTATTTCCATTTATGCATGAGAAAAGCACGGTCGATCCATGACGAACCGATTGTGCTTTTAACATGCTGTTTAAGTTGACTAATTTTTGCAGTACAGAATTAGTCAGCGGTTCTTTATTCATTGCCGGGCAAAACGGGGGTTAACACCTTACAAACTTGCGTTTAAACCCGAGCCTTCCTTTTTCCATATCTTTTTGAATGCTGTCATAAGCATTCAGGAAACTGCTTTTTTTGTTTTCCCGTTTGACTTCGACTGTCCCTGTTTCTTTTGAGACCTCAATTGCCTTTTCGTTTAGTGGAATATACGAAACTCCTACGGTATAGAGAAAGTTATTCATGGACGATTTCGTCCGCTCCGGCGAATCGTGGACCGTGTTTTTTACAAGATCGAGCATAGAGGAAATCTTGAGTTCCGAAAATTCCTGGTCTTTGCGACTTCCCAAAAGCCAGCAATAGCAACTCCATCCCGCTGACATTCTCAGTTCTTCACCGCTTGCAATCCATTGATCGGCGACGTCTTGTGCGATGTCTGATTCAGATAAGGTGACAGCCACCACATAATCAGACAGCATATAAAAATAGGCACCATCCATCCAGCGATCATAATCCGCTTCCGTCATCGTTTTCGGCTCTGCAATAATGCCGGCAAAATACATCGCATCATAGTTTCCTGTAGCGTAAAGTTCCTCCGCTAAAGGCTGGTTTGTTTTTATTTTCCGGGCAATCGGTTTCATGGCGCCCGTCGCTACTCCAAACAGCGGCTCATGAGCACCATTTGACAGGTACATTTTTTTCGTTCGTTCCTTGCCCAATGCTTCCAGTTCCTGCATAACGGTTCCAGCATCCATCATTTGGCACTCCCTTTCATATCCTGAGCTCATATTTAGTTGGCAAAACCAATATACAATTTTTTCAACGTTCCTTGTTTTCAATTTTACCGTAGAAGAACCATTTAATTCTATCCTCAATAAACGCTTCTCTGTTTTAACCCTGAAATAATTTCTGCAATTAACCAGAATACTTAGTTTCAGCCAATAAAGCGAAAAAGCAAGGACTTCATTTGACGAAGTCCTTGCTTTTCTTTCAATAAGGAGTGCCTCCATTAATATGGAGAACTTGACCGGTAACATAAGAAGCGTCATCCGAAGCAAGATATACATAGCCTCCAGCTAATTCGTCCGGTTGTCCGGGACGCTTCATAGGCGTTCCAAATGCACCGGATTTGCCGAATCCTTCCACTTTGTCCTCCGGAAATGACGCCGGAATCAGCGGTGTCCAGATCGGCCCCGGAGCCACAGCATTCACCCGAATCCCCTCTTCTGCCAATGAACCGGAAAGTGAGCGCGTAAAGGCTAAAATAGCTCCTTTTGTCGCAGAGTAGTCAATCATCGTCGGCGCCCCTTGAAATGCAGTGATGGAAGTGGTGTTGACAATGGAACTGCCTGCTTTTAAATGCTGAAGAGCTGCCTTTGTTATGTGGAACATACCGAAGATGTTGGTTCGGAATGTACGTTCCAGCTGCTCTGCCGGCAACTCTTTTAACGATGGCTGTTCATGTTGCTCCCCGGCATTGTTTACCAGGATATCCAATTTTCCAAATTCAGCAATCACTTTGTCAACAGCATCTTTGCAGAAAGTTTCATCGCCGATGTCTCCCGCAATCAACAGGCATCGTCTGCCTTCTTGTTCGACATACTTCTTGGTTTCTTCCGCATCTTCGTGTTCATCAAGATAGGCGATTGCGACATCGGCGCCTTCTTTTGCAAAGGCAACCGCAACTGCCCGTCCAATTCCGCTGTCTCCACCGGTGATCAAAGCCGTTTTTTCCGGCAACCGATGAGCCTGTCCCGCTAAATTTTTCTTGAAATCCGGCCGTGGATCCATCTCGTTTTCAAATCCCGGCTGGCGGCTCTGCTCTTGGGCTGGAATGTTTTCAGGTTTTTCATTTTTCATCAAAAATCCTCCTTAACAGTTTACTATTTTTTGTTTTCCCCAATTCTTTTTTTAAAAACGAAAACAAATTTTTTGCGACTACATATTTACTGTACAACAAAGGAAATAAGGGATTTTTGCACGAGCTGTTTTCAGTTGCTTTCCCAATTCAATTCAATGGTCGAGTGGGAAATCTGAAGTCCGGAAGTCGCTTCTCTTATCTTGTCTTTAATTGCGTCGGAGTCATCAAAATCGCTCTTTTTAACTAAAAGGTGCAAATTCAAGGCATTTTCTTCCCCGTCAATTGACCAAATATATAGATGTTGGACACTTAAAACACCCGGTATATTTTCAATCGTGGATTGAACCTTTTCGACATCGACTCCTTCAGGTACTCCTTCTAACAATATCTTCAATGTTTTAACCAAGTTACGAATCACGTTTACCACAATAAACAACGCAATAGCGATTGATAAAATAGGGTCCAAAATATGAATGTCTTTAAACAGTAAAACTATGCCTACAATTAGAACTGCCACCCATCCCAAAACATCTTCCAGCATATGCCAAGACAGAGCTCCCTCATTTACGGATTTCCCTTTATGAAGCCGGAAAGCCGCATACCCATTTAACAGTACACCGGCAATCGCAAACCAGATCATTCCTAGTGCATTGGAATGCTCTGGGTTAAACAGTAAAGGTACAGCTTGAAAAAAAATATAAATAGAACCAGCTATTAAAACAATGGCATTGATTAACGCTCCTAAAAGTGAAAATCGTTGGTACCCGAATGAAAAATTTTCGTCCTTATCTTTATTTGAAAATCGTTGCAAAAACCACGAAAGTCCTAATGCAACGGCATCTCCAAAATCATGGATAGCATCGGACATAATGGCGACACTATTGGTAAATAAACCACCAATAAATTCTCCAATTGAAAATAAAAGATTAATCAGGAAAGCTAATCTTATATTTTTTGAGGACTTCTGAAATTTTGCCATTAAATTCCCCTCCTCTTCAACTTTTCGTACCATAAGAAATCCATCAATCTCTATAAACTAACATCATCACTTTTTCATTTTGATAAATAATCTTATTCTTCCTTTCCCTTAAGATTAAACAATATTCTCCTCCTGTCAGCTCAATTCATCTATAAACCAATAGCGGGAGATGTGTTTAGGTTCGTTGCAATCGGAAATTATATAACTAAACAGCTCCAAAACCAGAGCTTTAAAGAAGAGTTGAAAAAGAACAAAATGGAAAAAAAGGAGAGGTTGCAAATGGCTGATATTGAAAAAATTGCGAAGCGGTTTGGTGAAATATTAGGAGTAGAAGCAGAACCGGAAGACGGAATGGTGGAAGCATCAAAACCCAGGAATTTGGATGTCAAGGTTCAGGGACGGCCATTTCGAAGTGAAACAAGCATGGAAATTCACTTTGAATCTTTAGAAGAGGATGGGACTGCACTGAATCATGCCGAAATTGTTTTACTGCCGGAAGAAATACCTGATTTTACAGCAGCTTTAGGAAAAAACAATTTGCCGATTTCTGCTCTTCACAATCATTGGCTTTTTGCAGAGCCCAGCATTATGTATCTTCATGTACAATCGGTGGAAAAACCGGAAGAGTTTGCACAAAAGTTGGCTGATTCTTTCAAGGTCCTAAAAAAATAAGACAATTTTCTTAAGATTATTATTGAAAGACCGATTACCAGTAAGATCAATCTGGTAGTTTAAGGCATATACAAATCTTTTTTACAGGTTGCTTGATTTCCGGATACTTCCGGAGCAGGCATCCTGTTTTTTTTCTGATTCAGTTTACTTTATGGGATAACGGAAAAGAAGCATTGCATCGGCGGGTTGTGCTGACGGCTTTTCTCCTGACACCCGCAAGGCGAAGGCTCTTGCCGGATTTTGTCTATACCGATCAACATTTTTAAGAAATCAATAAAAAAGCTGCACATGAAAGTCATTTCGACGACTTTCTGTACAGCCTCCCATATGCATTTAAGGTCGCTCAGTCAACGCATAATACAGTAAATCACTTTTGCATTCTTACCCGCTGCAGCCGCAGTGAGTTCAGGACGACCGATACGGAACTGAATGCCATGGCAGCACCGGCCACCCACGGTGCGAGAAGACCGATTGCCGCAATTGGAATTCCCACCGTGTTGTAGGCGAATGCCCAGAACAGATTCTGTTTGATGTTGCGCATTGTTTTGCGGCTCATGATGATTGCATCTGCAATGCTGTTCAAGTCGCCTCGGATCAGCGTAATGTCGGCCGCTTCCATCGCCACGTCGGTACCCGTACCGATGGCCATGCCGATATCAGCCGTTGCAAGTGCCGGCGCGTCATTGATGCCGTCGCCGACCATCGCCACTTTCTTGCCCTGCTGCTGCAGTTTCTTCACTTCATCCGCTTTGCCTTCCGGCAGCACTTCCGAAATCACCGCGTCGACGCCGACTTCCTTGCCGATCGCCTGTGCCGTCCGCTCGTTGTCGCCCGTCATCATGATGACGTTTATGCCCATTTCCTGAAGGCGTGCGATGGCGCCGCGGGAAGTCTCTTTAATGGTATCCGCAACGGCCACCAATCCGGCATACTCACCGTTGACCGCAGCCAGCATCGCCGTTTTGCCTTCGCTTTCCAACACTTCCATTTCAGACATAACCGCTGAAACATCAATACCGTATTGCTGCATCAGCTTGCGTGTTCCGATGATGACGCCTTGCCCGGAAACCGTCGCCTGCACCCCGTGACCCGGGATGGCTTCGAAAAACTGGACTTTGCCAAGTGCGATGCCTTTGTCCTGGATTCCTTCCACGATGGCTTGTGCCAATGGATGCTCTGACTGCTTTTCGGCTGCTCCGATGAGTGACAGGAAGTGCTCTTCGTTTTGTCCATCAGCAACTAAAACATTCGTCAACACCGGTTTCCCGTGCGTCACCGTACCCGTCTTATCGACGACCACCGTGTCGATGCCTTGCGTCTGCTCTAAATGTTCCCCACCTTTGAACAAGACGCCCATTTCCGCTGACCGGCCGGAACCCGCCATGATGGAAGTCGGCGTTGCGAGACCGAGCGCACACGGGCAGGCAATGACCAAAACTGCGATCAACACTTCAAGTGCCGGTGTGAAATTCCCTGGCTGGACAAGGAAAAACCAAACCAGGAACGTGATAAAGGCAATTCCGACCACAATCGGAACGAAAATACCGGAAATTTTGTCGGCCATTCGCTGGATCGGTGCTTTTGTTCCCTGCGCGTCTTCCACCACTTTGATGATTTGCGCGAGCGCAGTGTCGCGTCCCACTTTCGTTGCTTTCATTTGAATAAAGCCATTGCTGTTGACCGTTGAACCATAGAGCAGATCGCCTGCCGCTTTATCGACCGGCAAACTTTCGCCCGTCAGCATGGATTCATCGACGGCCGTGGTCCCTTCGAACACTTCGCCGTCCACCGGAATCTTTTCACCGGGCTTGACCAAAATGGTGTCACCGATTACCACTTCTTCCAACGGCACTACTGTTTCAGCCCCATTACGTACAACTGTTGCCGTTTTCGCCTGAAGGCCCATCAGTTTCTTGATCGCTTCAGATGAACGGCCTTTCGCTTTCGCTTCGAACAATTTACCCAATACGATCAGGGTAATCAATACCGCACTGGTTTCAAAGTACAGCTGCGCCGCGTGAGGCGAACCGGCGTGAATAACCGCCTGGTAAACACTGTAGAAATAAGCCGCCGAGGTCCCCATCGCGACCAGCACGTCCATATTGGCGCTGCCGTTGCGGAGGGCTTTATAGGCCCCGACATAGAACTGCTTCCCGATGATGAATTGCACCGGAGTCGCCAGCAGCATCTGAACCCACGGATTCATCAGGATTTCCGGAACGTATAAAAATGAAGTAAAGGAAAAATGGCCCACCATCGTCCACAGTAAAGGCAGAGACAGAATGGCTGACGCAATGAACTTCCATTTCTGCTCCTGGATGGCTTTTTCACGGTAATCCACTTTTTCTGTGTCTTCCTGGTGCTGATGAGCGCCGTAACCCAGTTTTTCCACTTTCGCGATGATGTCGCCAACCGTCACTTCAGACGGATTGAATTCAATCGTCGCTTTTTCAAGCGCCAGATTAACATTCGCCGCTGTCACTCCACCCAGTCTGTTCAACCCTTTTTCAACACGGGTCGAGCACGCCGCACACGTCATCCCGGTGATATCAAATTCCGCTTTCTGTTTGACGACGCCGTAACCGAGCGCGTCGATTTTCTTTTCAAAATCCGCTTCAGTGAGCTTACTGGAATCGTACTGGATCGATGACTTTTCAAGCGCAAGGTTAACGCTCGCCCGTTCGACGCCATCCATTTTGTTCAACCCTTTTTCGATGCGGGTTGCACACGCCGCACAGGTCATCCCGGTGATTTGAAAATTTGCTTCTTTTGTTGTTTCTTTTGTTGCTGTCGCCATGATTCTCTCCTCCTCCGCATACTGCATGGGGGTATATTTTATTTAAAAGAGAAGAGTGCTGAAAGAGCACTCTTATACGACGTCATACCCTTGGTCTTCGATTGTTTCCTTGATTTCGCCCAGTGATGTTTTGCTGTCATCGTAATTTACGGCAACCTGACCGCTTTCAAGATCCACTTTTACTGTTGAAACGCCTTGAAGTTCCCCTACACTCGATTCAACTGCATTGACGCAGTGTGCACATGACATACCTTCTACTTTTAATGTTTCATTCATTGTAATTCCTCCTCTTATTATACTTCTTCAGCTTAATATACCTTCTTAGGGTATAACAAGCTTTTTGTTTCCTCTGTTACTTGGTCATCGTCTTCATGACGTCCATCAGCTCGTTGATTGCTTCTTCGCCTTTGTTGTCTTTAATGGCTTTTGCCACGCAGTGATGTGTATGATCTTCCAGTAAAGCCAGCGAGACTTTGTTCATGGCCGATTGAATCGCACTGACCTGGTGCAGGATATCGACGCAATAACGGTCATTCTCTACCATTTGATGGACACCGCGAACCTGCCCCTCGATCCGCTTCAACCGGTTTAACAGCTGCTGTTTGTTGGGTTGTACTGTGGATTTCATCGTCTTCTCCATTTCTCGAACCTCCCGGATCAATATACCCTATACCCGTATAATACAATGAACCAAGTCGGTTGTCAACAGAACCGCTTCCTTAAAACTCCCTTTTCAATACCCTGCCCGCCTATTCTGCAGCTGCAAACTAAAACGATATCAACGGCCTGCTCAGCGTTCAGCCGGTTTCACTCTGCCGTTAGCCTTAGTTCGCACGGGGTGCGTCGTTGCTACTATGGGACCACAGCATAATCGGTATTAAAACCAGGGCTAAAAACCCGCCAACCAATGACAGCGCAGCATAACTGGATCCAGCTACCACCATGCCGGATAATGCTCCACCGGAAGCTCCGGACAAAGCGATAAAGACATCCACAGTCCCTTGTGTTTTCGCACGTCTTTCGGGCTCCGTTGAATCGACCACTTTCGTCGTTCCACTGATCAATCCGATGTTCCAGCCGACTCCAAGAAGCGCCAACGCCAGAATAAGTGCCGCCAAAGAACTTCCCGGTGCAAGTGCAGCCAAAGTTCCGGCCAGGGCAAGTGTTGCCCCTCCAGCTACCGACATAGCCGTTGATCCAAACCGATCCACCAGTATCCCCGTAAAGAGCGAAGGCAGATACATGGCTCCAATATGAACGCCGATCACCAGTCCGATATTACCGAGATCATGCCCATGATGTCCCATATGTACCGGCGTCATCGTCATAATGCCAATCATGACCATTTGTGTCAGCACCATGATGGCAGCGCCGGCCGCAACTCCTCTTGTGTTGTGAACCTGTGGCAGATCCACCGAAGAGTCTTCTGTGGCATGTTCCAGTTTATAGACTTCCATCGCTTTTGCAATCAGAAATGGATCCGGGCGGAGCAGCAGGAAAATCACCAGTCCGGCCAGCATAAAAGCTGTTCCGGATAAGAGGAATGGACCCGCCAGTGCCGGAATGCCGATGAACTGAGCGAATTCTCCCATGACATCGACCATATTGGGACCAGCAAACGCACCAAACGTGGCTGACACCATGATGATACTGACAGCTTTGGCACGCTGGTTTTTGTTTGCCAAATCCGTTCCGGCATAGCGAGCCTGCAGATTGGTGGCTGTCCCGGCTCCGTAAATGAACAGAAATAGGAATAGCAGCGGAATACTATGGATGATGGCGGCAACAACAACTCCAAGCCCTCCCAGTCCACCGAGCAAAAAACCCATTGTTAGACCGGGACGGCGGCCGTAGCGCTGGGAAAGACGGCCGATCAATAAAGCGGCTCCAGCAGAACCCAGCGTAAACAAAGCTGTGGGCAGACCTGCATAGGCAGCGGTTCCCAACATTTCCTGAGCCAGCAATGCACCTACTGTAATTCCGGCCGCCAAGCCGGCACCGCCGAATATTTGGGAAAGACTCGCAACAAAAATGACTCTTCTGTATAGTCTCTTCAGTTTTTCCGGTGACTCTATATACGGTTGAATGGAATCGTCGCTTATCTTCTTCATAATTGTTCACCTGCTTCAAACTGATTTATCGTTCATGTGCATTAACCGTTCAGAGTGTGAGCTTTTGCTACTTGTTTCTCTACACCTCAAGTATAAAGAACTTGGAGACCGTATGCTCTTTTTAATTATATTTTTGAACAATCTGTCGTCAGATAACCAGAGGATTGCATAGGCTCCAGCAAAACGGTTTTCTTTTGCCAATACAGGGAATAATTATAACAAGAATCTCAACCGTCAATTGATCATTCTTCCATCGCCGCCCTTTCCAAACTCCCTGCAGTACAGGTACATACAACGGAAAGGAGCAATTCTATGGAAAGACGATCCCTTCTGCACTACCGAAATGAGACCAGCAGCAGCGGCCAGGCCGAACGACAAGCTGCAACGGAAAATACTCAGTGAAGGAGTGCAATGGAATGGATAAGCGTTTATTTCTTTACGCGATTTTTTCAGCCTTGTTCCTTTTGTCGGCTTGCGGGGATGCAGAGCCGGTGAATCCAGAAGTTACGGAAATGCCACCAGGCGAGATAGAAGAACCTGAAGAAGCCACTGAAGAAGAGCCTTCCACAAATGAAAGTTCAGGCGAATCTGCTGGTAGCCTAATGTTACTGGAAAACGAAGAAGTGGGTTCCTATTTGGCGGATTCTGAAGGAATGACACTTTATTACTTTGCAAATGACGAACCGGATATGAGCAATTGTACCGGTGACTGCCTGGTCAACTGGCCGGCGTTTACAGCACAGGATTTTGAGGTACCTGAAGGTTTTGATGAAAATGACTTTGGAACCATTACCAGAGAAGACAATGGCGAAGAACAAGTGACTTTCAAAGGGTATCCGCTGTATTATTTCATCAACGATGAAGAGCAGGGTGACGCCAACGGCGAAGGATTGAATGACGCCTGGTATATCGTGAACAACGATACGACGTTTCCGCAATGAAAAAAACCAGCGGAGCAGCCATTTTCATGACCGCTCCGCTGGTGAATTATTGAACTTCTGATTTACTTTCTATTATGACAGCAAAATCAATATTCGCTTGTCTGCAACAACTCGATCAATTCTTCTTCAGAGGATGCCTCCATGTAATCCATGGCAGTCATTCCATCAGCCCCCGCCTTCGAAGGATTCGCGCCATTTTCCAGCAGCAGCAAGGCACTGTCGTATTCACCATACAAGACCGCGGTCCCCACTGCCGTTGAATACAGATCTTCTGTATTCGGGTCAGCCCCTTCTGACAGTAGATACGACATAATCTCTGTATCTCCTGCATAAATGGCATACATCAGTGCATCTGCGCCTTCCGAATCTTTTTCAAGAACATCTGCCCCTTCTTCCACCAACGATACGACTTCATCATATTCTCCAGCCGAGGCCGCAGTCATAAGCGGTGTCTGTCCTTCAATGAGAAACTCCTCTTCATAAGACAGCATTTCATCCATTGCTGAAGTGAAAAATTGGGAGTAAACCATAGTTCCTCCGGTAAAAATGGCAACACTTAAGAAATAGACTGCTACCATAGATCCGAACAAAACCGTAGCTCCAAGCGCAATTTTCCCACGATTCGGTGCATAAACAGGCAATTCACTATTGTCAAAGCGCTGAATGGCCTGGATGCGTTTCGGCAGACGGGGATGAGTTGACAGCACTTCGCTCAACCAGACAAAACCGTTCGATTCTGTCGCGATCTGCTGCCGGTAAGCTTCTTCATTCACTTCCCGGTACATTTTCTTGCCGACGCCGAGAAGAGTCAGCGCCTGTTGCGCAGCTGCCGCATTTTGAATCGCAAAAGCTGCGTGGCGGTCGCACGTGTACTCACAGGAGCGGCTGTAGGCTTGACTCAGAAAAGGAATAAAACCGGCCGGCAAAATCAGCAGATTTTTCCAGACATGACGCCGTTTAATATGAGCAAGTTCATGGGCAATGATGAAACTCAATTCATCTTCTCCCTGTTCACGTGCCAATTCAAAAACTTCCGAATACAAAACGACCATGTCCCGCCCGAAAAAGCGTGTGGCGAACGCATTTAATGCCCCTTCTGACTGAATCACAAAAACATCCGGCACTTTTTTCAAGCCCATTTCTTTGGATAATGTCTGGACACGTTCATAGACATCGGGGAATTGCCGTTCATGGATCCGGATCCCGTTCCCACGAATGGACCCGAGCATCAACGCATGGGTGAAAAGCAGCAAAGCAAAAATGGCCAGAGCAATGGCAACACCGACGACCGAAACGATGACCGCCAGATAGATCAGCACACTGACCAACAGGCTGATGAGGAAATAAATACTCTCCCTTTTTGATTGAACACGTGAATGATTCATTTCTTTCTCCCTCTCAATATGAAATTTTCTTACATATAATAGCACAGAAATCCTTTTTGGAATACTTGAATTCAAAGTAATTTCCCCAAAAGAATCAACCGCCAGAGAAAGACAAATCTAATACGCCCCATTCACGAAATTGCTTTTATTCCTTATTCCGATATAAATACATGGTAAGGGGCGCGAAGAGAATCACCAATATAGCAGAAACAACAAACACCCAGGCGATTTCTCCCCATGTGGCGTTTCCATGCATCAGCCCGCGGACTGCTGTGGCGAGAATGGAAATCGGGTTGATTTCCACAAAGCCCCGAAGCCAGCTTGGCAGGGTAGCAGGATCGACGAAGACATTGCTGACAAATGTCAGCGGAAACAGCACCATAAAACTGACCATCATCAGTGATTTCTCAGAGCGCACCACCAACCCGAGCGCCGTCCAAATCCACGACAAACTGAATGAGAAAACCAAAATGAGCAATACCGCGCCAAGCACACCCATGACACCGCCTTCCGGCCGAAAGCCGAGTGCCAGTCCGAGGGCAATCATGATGGCGGAAGCCAACGAATAGCGGATGACATCCACAAGCAGCGCACCAACCAAAGCTGATGGCAGCCAAATCGGCAATGTGCGGAACCGGTCAAAGATGCCTTTCCGGATATCGTTATTCAAATCGATGCCGGTGTACATCGTAATTTGTGCAACGGTCATCACCAGTATACCCGGCAGCAGAAATTGCAGGTATTCACCAGTGGATCCGGCAATGGCACCGCCGAACAAATACGTGAACATCAGCAGAAAGATAATCGGAAAGACCGTCACATCGAACATTTGCTCCGGCACATGCTTGATCCGCAACAATGCCCGCTGCGCAAACGCCATTGTCGAAGATAACGCATTCGGCGGTTTTGGCCTATTGCCCGAAGCAATTGCGCGGAGCAGCTGTTCTTCCTTATGGTTTGAGTTGTTTTGCTTTGCCTGTCCAGTCATGAGCTTTCCTCCTCTGCGTCCGGCTCTTCGCTTACCACCTGTCCCGTCAGCGTCAGAAATACTTCATCAAGACTCGGCCGCCCAAGTGAAAAATCACTGACTGTGATTTTTGCACGTGCCAGTTCCCCCAACGCTTCAGCGACCAACGAAGCGTCTTTCGCCTGTGCACTCAGCGAAACCGAATCCGACCCCACGAATACAGAAACACCTAGCTTGTTCTGCAGAATTTCAGTTGCCCGCAGCTGATCTTCGGAATTCAGCAACTGAACATTCAGCGTGCCGCTTCCCACTGACGCCTTCAATTCGCTGCTCGTGCCTTCTGCGATAATCTTGCCCTGATGGATGACCGCGATCCGGTCGGCCAGCTGATCCGCTTCCTCCAGGTACTGCGTCGTCAGCAGCACCGTCGTGCCTGCAGCCACAAGTGTCCGGATAATGTCCCACACCTGGTTGCGGCTCCGCGGATCCAGTCCTGTAGTCGGCTCATCCAAAAACAATAGATCCGGTGTCACCACAATGCTTGCTGCCACATCGATGCGACGGCGCATGCCGCCCGAATACTTTTTCACTTGCCGTTTTGCCGCATTTTCCAGGCCGAAAGCCGCCAGCAATTCGCTGGCCCTTGCCTTCGCCTGCCTCGTCGTATAACCCATCAGCCGGGCAATCAACACCAGGTTCTCCATGCCTGTCAAATCTTCATCGATGGACGCATACTGCCCCGTCAAACTGATGCGGCTCCTGATTGCCGCCCCTTCGTCAGCCAGGCTGTGGCCAAAAATGCGGGCACTTCCTGCATCCGGACGGATCAGTGTTGCCAGCATGCGGATCGTCGTGGTTTTCCCTGCTCCATTCGGTCCCAAAAAGCCGTAAACAGCCCCTTTTCGTATTCTTAAATCTACACCATCGACGGCGCGTTCTTTTCCATAGACTTTGACCAGCCCGTTCGCTTCGACAGCCCAGTCACCGGTTTGCTTATCATCACTCACACTACTCACCTTTTTCTTTTAGGATAATTAATTGAGCAATTGACGAGATTATCACTGAAAAGAATCAGCATTCGCTTGCTTCATTTATTATAACGAATAACTTGAAATTATTATCAGAAAGTTTAGATATATTACTGGTTATATTTCGACAGTACAGCGCTGTGTCCTTTCAATAAAATACTTTTCTTTAACGGTTTATGTATTTTGCAGGCGGGAACTATAACAGTCAAAAGATATGTGAAGGAGGCGAAAGCTTTGAAACAGAATATCGGGACCATCAATTCAATGGTGCGGATTACCAGTGGTCTGACGCTGCTTGCCTGGTCCATTGCCAAGATGTCACGCGAACAGCCTTCCGGAAGCCAGCTGTTTGTGTCGATAATGGGCGCACAGAAAGTCGCAGAAGGCATTACCCATTATTGCCCGCTGACCGAAGCGCTGAAGAATGAAAAGTAACCGGCATCCCAAAAGGCATCCTGCTCATTCAGAACAGGATGCCTTTTCGAATGGCTTTCTATATTGGAAGGCGCTTTCGCGGCTGCAAACTGAGTAATGAGTAACGACCATATTTTTCTGTTGAACCTGCGCCCTGAAAAAATGAAGAATGAAAAAGGACGCCATTTTAAGCGTCCTTTCTGAGAAATTTTTGAATTGTTCTATGCCTTGATCCATTTGAGAATCTCGCCAGGAGTCGCATTCTTGCCGTACATCAGGATGCCCGTTTTGAAGATTTTGCCTGCGAGCTTCATGAAGATCCAGACGCTGACAGCGAGAATCGCAATCGCAACTCCAATTTCCACCCATGGCCATTCTTCAAGAAGCGACAGACGCATGATCAGCACACCCGGTGACGTGAACGGGATATAGCTGCCGAGCTGTGCAACAAATCCGCTCGGGTCGCTGAAGACCGGCCCGATGAACAGGAACGGGCTGAACGGCAGCATCATGACGAGGCCCTGGAAGTTTCCAGCTGTCGAGATGTCGGCCATCGTTGCGCCGATTCCGACGAACAGCGCCGCATACAGCAGGTAGCCGAGAATCGCAATGAGCAACAACACAAGCAGTTCCGGAACGAGCAGATGCTCGATGATTGGAAAATCGATATTCCAGATGAGCACCGGCAGCGCAATGACGACAAAGACCACTACCTGGACGAGACCGAGGACAAAATAGCCGATGATCTTGCCTTGCATCAAATCAGATGGCGTCAGCGACGACAGGATGATTTCGGCGATTTTGTCTTTCTTCTCCTGGGAGGCACTTTGGAAAATGGCCATTCCGGTGAAGACGATCGACAGCATCACGAGCGCTGCGAAAGCCCCTGGAACCACTCGTTCCAGCATGTTTGCACTGAACAGCCCACCTTCTTCCGTTCCCACAGAAGCATCTTCAAAGACGATTCCCTGTGCGACGAGTCCCGCTTCCTCGGGTGTTAGGCCAAGTTGTTCAATCTGTGCCATTTGCAGCGGACCGCTTAGGATCTGGACTTCATCCATGAACCCATCATTTGTTTCTTCGTTCGTATAGACGGTGACGGTACCCGTCTCGACCGATTCTTCTGTCACAAAAACATACGCAGCATCTTCTTCCCCTTCAAGCGCCGATTCCGCTTCCCGTTCGGTCACTTGTGTGGACTCCATCTGCCATTCGGTATCTGCCGCGACCGCTTCCATTTGATCGTAGACACCAATCTGGTCGTTGACATAAACGGTTGTCGTTGCCGCATCATCGTCTGAACTGAACAGGTTCGGCACCAGTAAAAATGCCAGGAAGATGAGCGGTGTCAGGAACAGGCCGATGACGAACGACTTGCTCTTCATATTGCGCTTGATTTCCCATTTGGCGACTTTCATCGTGTTACGCATGCAGCTCACCCGCTTCCTTCAATAGATTTTTGTCGGTGGCGATGTCGATAAAGATTTCATGAAGCGAAATCCGGTCGATCGACAATTCCTGTATATCCAATTCCTCCGGCAGGTTTTTCAGCCATATCGCCGGCTGTACGTTTCTCGACAGATAAAGCACAGCCGTTTCATTGTTCTGCTCGACTCTTTCAATTTCCGGCAGGCTTTCAAGCAGCGTGCCGCTGTTCATACCATTGATTGTACATTTGAAATTGGCGTATTCCTTTTTCACATCGCCCAGTGTTCCATAGATGACCCGCGTGCCGCGGTGAATCAGGAACAGCCGGTCCGCCATTTCTTCCACAAGGTTCATCTGGTGGGAAGACAATAGAATCGCCGTGCCATTTTGAGCAAGCGCACGGATTTCATCTTTAAACAATTCCTGGCTTACCGGATCAAGTCCTGAAAACGGCTCATCAAGGATCAGCAGCTCAGGTTCGTGAAGAATGGAAGCGATGAACTGCACTTTCTGTCCCATCCCTTTTGACAGCTCTTCTACGGAAACTTTCTCTTTTCCTTCGAGTCCGAACTTTTTCAAATACTCGAGTGCGCGTTCTTTCGCACGAGCCAGTGGATAATCCTTCAGTTCTGCCAGGTACAGCAGAATGTCCATGACCTTGACATTTTTGTAGAGCCCCCGCTCTTCTGGCAAGTAACCGATTTTATCCCGCGGAATTTCCTTGCCCGCGCTGTTGTGAAACGTGATGGTGCCTTCATCAGGATACATGATTCCCATGATATTGCGGATTGTCGTCGATTTTCCTGCTCCGTTCGGCCCGAGCAGCGCCATGATTTCTCCCTTTTTCACTTCGAAGGAAATATTCGAGATGATCCGTTTGTTTTTGAATGACTTGCCTAACCCTTCTACGGTTAACATTGTTTCCATTCTCTTCATCTTCTCTCATGTTTTATTTCAGCAGCAGGCTGATGATTTCTTCCAATTCCAGCGCCTTGGTATCAATGACAGGACTGCCGTGTTCCGATAAATACCGTTCTGTTGCATCAGGATTATCGGATACCAGCTGGTTTTCGGTTCTAGAAAGTTCTCCCGGCAACGGACCGGCCGGCATCTCATGGAGCCAAAAGCGGCGATAACCTGCAGCAAGTATGTCTTTTTCAAAATGGCCAAGCGGTTTTCCGCCTTGCATCAAAAACAGGTAATCGGCGAGTTTCCGGATATCTTCCGTCTCATGGGTCGTCAGGATGACAGCGCGGTCTTCCTGTTCCATCCACTCGACCAGGCAATCCATGAACAGATTTTTCGAAGGGATGTCGAGTGACGCCGTCGGTTCGTCGAGAATCAGGATATCGGTGCTGCGCGGCAAGGCAAGCGACAGGCTCAGTTTCTGCTGTACGCCGGGCGATAATTTGCCGAAACGCTTGTTAAGTGGAATATCGAACAGCGAAATCATACGCTCGAACACCGCTTCATCCCATTTTGGATACAAAGGAGCAATCAATCTTTTGAGGTCTTCTCCGGTATAGGCGTTCCAGCCGACTGCGTTTTGCGGCTGGAACGTGACATGCCGTTTCCAGCTCTCATCTTTGCCGTCGACCGGCTTGCCCAGCACACGGATTTCTCCGCTATCCGGGTTCGCCAGATTCATGATCATCTTCAGCATTGTGCTCTTTCCGGAGCCATTATTGCCGACCAGCGCTGTAATGGTCCCGGGTTCGATCGACAAACTGACCGGTCCCAGCTGGAAGCCATCAATCTTTTTACTCACGTCTTTTATTTCAATCCATTCAGGCATTCGTCATTCCCCTTTCCCGAGTCTTTCCAGCGTCTCGGCAAAAACTTTTTCGATTTCATCCACGGTATAGTCATAATCCATTGCGTTCTGGATGGCGCGCTCGAATTCCGCCCGAACCGAAGCTGTCATCGTTTTCTGCTTCATCGCACTCTGCACTTCTTTGACAAACGTTCCTTTGCCATGGACTGTTTCGATAAACCCTTGTGATTCCAGGTCCTGATAGGCGCGGCGTATGGTGATGACGCTGATTTCCAGCTCTTTCGACAGGGCCCTGATTGACGGAAGCGGGAAGCCGGCAGCCAAATGTCCGCCCGCAATCAACGCCTTCAACTGCTTTTCAATCTGGTGATAAATCGGTTCACGAGAATCCTTGGATAAGCGTATCGGCAGCAAATGCAGGCCCCCCTCTCACAGATAATCCGCTTTCTTTATCATTTTTCTCATATCCGCCTGCCAGTATTTCCAGCCGGCGATGCTTACTACGACTGCCAAAACAATCGACAGCAGCGACCATTCCGCTGCCATCATCATCGTCAGTTGAAGGAATCCATCATCCGGTCTCAGGAAATAAATCACGGCAAAACCGATCAGCAGGTAAATAAATGACAGGACGATTGCTTTCAGTTTGTAATTCCCCCCTGCTTCACTCGCCGCCATGATAAAGCCAATGGCAATCGAAAAGGCCAGCCAGATCAGCACAAAAGCTGTATAAGCAACTGGCGTCATGGCTTCACGGAAATTCTCCGACATGATCGGCATTGCGATCAGAAGAACCAGCTGAAACGGGAATGAGCAGAACGAGTGAATGATAAAGCGGCTTTTGACAATGATATCTTTTGAAACCGGCAGCTGTTGCAGCATAATGATGGACGGCGACGCCCATAGGTCTCCGTCTATCTTCTGCATCTGAAATTCCTTGTTCTTCATCCAGACAGGAAACATGAAGAAAATCAGCAGAAACAGCAAGTCAAAAAAGTTGAATTCGTCCTCCAGATGGACATCAAGCGACTGCATGAAAATCAGGCTCATGGCGATATAGAAAACCAATATGAGCAGAAAACTTCTCATGGAAGCCTTCATTTCAAAAATTGCCAGCCGGTAGGCTTGTTTCCATTCGTTCATTTATAAACACTCCTTCTTAACTGTTATACTGTTTATACTCATATACACAGTATAAAATTTTTCAGCAATTGTCAAACCTTTTGAGAAATAATCTGAAATTAAGTTTTTCATTCAAACAAAAAAGGCCTGAAGTCTGTAGACTTCAAACCTTTTCTAACACTGACTTCGTTATATAACCCAATAACTCAAAGAAGAAATGCCTTCCTGAATACGTCAATACTTTTCCGAAAAAAAAGAGGAAGCGCAATGGCTTCCTCTTTTAAACAAACAATTATTTATCTTACGCGCTTAGCAGTCACGAATTTAGGACCCCAGTATGAACTGTTGATCGATGCATATTGTACGCCGCCGTTTTGTGCGCTGATCATTTGGCCATTTCCTGCATATACTGCAGTGTGGCTGATTCTTCCAGTGCCTCCAGTTGCGAAGAACACAAGGTCTCCTGCCTGCAGATTGCTTTTAGAAACTGTCGTTCCAACAGCCGCTTGTGCTGAAGATGTTCTTGGAAGAGAGACGCCCATCTCAGAGTATACCTGCTGAGTGAATGAAGAGCAGTCAAATGCATCTGTGCGGTTCGGGCTTGCACCATACAAATAACGTGCACCGATATATTTCTTTGCGACACCCAACACGCCTGCTGAAGAAACGGATGGTGATGCTGCACCTTTAACAGCTGAACCGCCGTTTACTTTAACTTTTTGGTTCGGGAAAATAAGTGTGGAAGTCAGGTTGTTATCTCTCATCAATTGGCTTACAGAAGTGTTATGTGTATTGGCGATTTTAGAAAGTGTGTCCCCGCTTTTTACTGTATGGGTAGCTGCGGATACCGGACCCGCGATTAATGAAGTTCCTAATACGAAGCTTGCAATGATTAATGATTTTTTCAAAATAATGATCCCCCTGTGGATTTGTTTTTTTGCCGTTTTTTTAACTCACCTCTAGCATTCTATATTGTCCCCTGATAAATTTAAACCCTTATGAACATTAAGCTTCCGTTGCAAATATTACAGAAGAAGTAACACTTCTCGATTTATCGCAAAGAACTCACCAACTTACATAGCAAAGAACTGTTATATCAGTATTTTATTAACTTCAAAAAAACGTAACAAAAATTACAACCTCCAAAAAAGCCTGAAGAATTTTTTATAGATAATTGTTTTTTCATTTTACAAAACCGGGTTTTTCGTCATTTTCCCAGACACACGCCAGTATGGCCGGAAAGCCTTTTAGAAATTAAAGACAAAAAAACTCCTGCAGCTGCAGGAGTTTAAACGGTACGAATAGTTGTGGTCATATACTGAATGGCTGCTTCCGCATTTCATTTGCCTGTAACCGGTCAGACGGACCAGTTGATGAGCAGCCCTGCATGAGTCAAACCGCCGCCGAAACCATACAGCAGCAATTTGTCATCGGGTTTTATTTTTCCGTCACGCATGCCTTGATCCAGTGACAGCGGGATGGAAGCAGCAGAGGTATTGCCAAAATACTCGAGACTGTAAATCGTCTGCTCAAGTGCTAAGCCGCTTCTGCCACAAATGGATTCGACAATCCGCAGGTTGGCACTGTGGGGTACGAACCAATCAACATCAGCTGTTGTGAAATCCGCTTTTCCCATCAATGCAGCCATGCCTTTCGGTACGGTATTCACCGCCCATTTGTAAACCTCGCGGCCGTTTTGCGCGACGAAATCATGGACGGCCAACTCGTTTCCGGACATTTCAGTCGACAGGTCGGTGCAGTACAGGTTATGCGCCAATTCTCCGTCGGCCCCCATGTGAGAAGCGATAAAGCTGGGTTGCTGTTCGTCATATTCCACCAGAACCGCTCCCCCGCCGTCACCGAACAGGATGCAAGTCGAACGGTCGCTGTAATCGATGATTTTGGAGAAAGTTTCAGCGCCGATGACCAGAATCTTTTTGTGCAGGCCAGCCGTGATCAAGCCGTTCGCCAGGTGCAAGCCATACGAAAAACCGGCGCAGGCGGCATTTAAATCGATCACGCCAGTGTTTCGGATTCCCAGCTTCGCCTGTACCAGTGCTGCGACACTCGGCGTTTTAAAATCGGGCGTCATGGTACAGACAATGATCATATCCACGTCTTTAAATGATTTTTGATACCGTTCCGCTAAATCTTCCGCAGCTTTGATGCTGATATCACTTGTAAATTCATGGTCTCCCGCAATCCGGCGTTCTCTGATACCGGTCCGTTGAACCACCCATTCGTCATTGGTGTCCACTAATGTTTCCAAGTTATGATTGGTCAGCCTCTTTTCGGGCACATATGAACCGATGGCTGTAATTCTGGCTTTTGAAGTGTTCACAAAAAATCGCCCCTTTTAACATACTCGCTTTATAATAACATCAACTATTAGTATTAGGTACTAATTTTATGATATAAGGAGAATATTATTTACTGAATAATGAAATGTCTGCCCGAAGAAAAGAACGAATCCTTGTCCCCCTAGGGAATCGTTGTTTTCTGGGAGCCAAATTGCTATTGTGTTCATTTTTTCAGTCGCTACAGTCTTTGGCTGAAAAAATTATTACAGCGAACGGCAAAAACCCCTCCCGGCAACTTGCAGTCAAGGAGAGGTCTTCTTTTTATATCAAGTGATTTCGGATTTTCGGAAAATGAAAGCGCTCCGGAATTGTATGGTTAGACGCCTTTTCCCAGCAAGCAGAGTCAGCTGAACTAGACTTCCTCGCCGGTTTTCAGCAATTTGACTTTTCTCGGCTCGATAAAAATATTCCGTTTGTGCCAGCGGAAATACGGGGCATGTTCCGGCGATACCGGGACTTTGGCGGTTTTGTCGAGCCGGTAAACCGAATAATCCCGCTCCGGAATCCGGCTCGCCACACGGAGCCGTCCTCCGCCGGTAAAAGCGATTAAGCCGGCAGTATAAAGCGCTGCGTGGTTGGCGCATAACAAGATGCCATTATAGGGATCCAGGCGTTCGGCGTCGTCGCTGTCTTTCCATGGTTTCGCATAACTGGCCGTCAAAGCCGCATCGATGGCGACGCCGCATAACGGGCATTCGTTTTTCCACAACGGCTGAAGGCTTGCGCGGAACTGTTCATGGCCCCGGCGCATTTTTGTTTTGATTTCCAGTTCCATCTCAGCGACCAGCGTCATCAGTGGATTGTGTTCCGTTTTTCTGACCACTTCGATGGCCAGCTCCAATTGCTCTTGTTCCCAGGTGAAAATATTCTGGCCGCTGATCAGCTCCAATAATTTCATGGCCAGTTCTTCGTTGCACGGGTAAAGATACCCGGAATTGCCGCTGGCATCTTCCTGAAAAGGAGAGTATTTCAATGGCAGCAGCGGCTTGATGGCTCCAAAGTATTCTTTTACAGGAAGCGGCACATCCAGCTCACGGTACTCGGCTGCCGCGGTGAAAGCTTCGCTTGTTCCATCCGGCCCCTTTCCTTTTCGGCAGCCCTTCACAATCACACTGATCGCAACGATTTGCCCTTTGACGTAATGAAACACGCGGTCTCCTTTTTTCAATTCCTGCATCCGGTTCCAGGAATGCGGAACCATTCCGGACTTGTCGGTGAGCGGTGTCCACAGAATGCCCGCATTCTGTTCTTGCTGGTAAGTTTCACCTTGCATAACGATAAAGCTGTTCATGAATTGCCTCCTACTGCCCATTGCTTCTGGTGCAAATTTCTCTTCTTTCATTTTAACGCAAAAGTCGATTTTCTGCCCGGTTGGTTTGAACGAAACCGATAGAGAGACAAATCCGGAAGTTCCTGCATGTTTTTCACAAAAGAGCGATTTAAGGATATAATGATTTTGCGCGAACTAATTTAAGAGGTGATGAGTTTGAGAAGCGGCAACCCGAGTTTAAAAGACGAAGCGTTCGAAAAGTACAATGACGCCGAAACCGGCCGGACGATGACGATCCAAGGGACTGTGAATAAGACATTTATCCTGGTCCTGCTGGTGCTGGCCACCTCCGTCTATTCCTGGAATCAGTTCCTCAGCAACCCGAACAGCGCCACTCCCCTGATTCTGGTGGGTGCGATCGGCAGCCTCATTGTCGCCCTGGTCACGATTTTCATACCGAAAATATCTCCTTTCACGGCACCGGTCTATGCTCTACTGGAAGGCCTGTTCATCGGAGCGGTATCAGCACGGTATGAAGCCCAGTTCGGGGGCATTGTATTCCAGGCAGTGCTGCTGACAATCGGTGTCCTGCTGAGCTTATTGCTCGCTTATAAATCAGGTTTGATCAACGTCACACAAAATTTCCGGCTGGGCGTCGTTGCTGCCACAGGCGCCATCTTCCTGGTCTATCTGGTTTCCTTTATCGGCGGTTTTTTCGGCTTTGAAATCCCTCACCTCCACGAAGCGACACCGCTCGGCATTGCCATCAGTGTGGTCATTGTCATTATTGCGGCGCTGAATCTGGTACTGGATTTTGATTTCATTGAAAATGCTTCTGCGAAACAAGTGCCCAAATATTTCGAGTGGTACGGTGCCTTCGGTCTGCTGATCACCCTGGTCTGGCTGTATTTGGAGATTCTCCGGTTGCTGTCGAAATTGCGGAACAGATGAAAAAGAGACTGACAGTTTGATGAAGAATACACCTAAAAGCGAGGTACCTTATGTTCACTTCTATTATTGCAAAATCACTTCGGCTTTTGCCGAATCAAGCAAGAAAAACACCTATGATTCCCCTGCAGGAAGTAGAAAAAAAAACAGAAATCTTAGTTGAAACATCTGTTCAACCTACGTATGTATCCTTGTACAAACCTTTAGGGTCTGACGATAAAAAGCTTCCTGTCTACGTCAACTTCCATGGTGGGGCGTTCATCATGCATGAAAAGGAGATGGATGATCCTTATTGCCGCTTCCTGGCCAATCAGACGGGTTACGCCGTTCTGAACGTCGATTATGCCAAAGCACCGGAGTTTCCTTTTCCGAAACCGATTGAACAAAGCTATGAAATTATCCAATGGATCAAGCGAAATTCGGACAAATTGAATATCGACCAGGAAAAAATCATGGTGGGTGGACAAAGTTCAGGCGCCAATATTGCAGCAGCCCTTTGTCTTTACCTTGAAGAAAAAGAGGACAAACAGCCACTCATCCAAGTGCTGTCTTGCCCGATGCTGGATTTTGTCACTCCTCACGCAGACAAACCAGAACCTGATCCGTTGCGCGCTCGATATCCGCAGGTCGCGAACTTTTTAAACATGTGCTATGTCCCTGAAAAAGAACAGGCCATGCACCCTCTCGCTTCCCCCGTCTGTGCCGATGTCAGCAAAGGCCTGGCTACCGCCCTTATTCTCATCGCCGAGCACGACGCTTTCAGGCCGGAAGCCGAACGTTACGCCGGGAAACTGAAAAAAGCAGGGATTAAAGTATACGAAGAGCTGTTCAAAGACTGCTTCCACGGATTTACTCATCTGGGGCCGAAAGAAAAAGCAGAGGAAGCTTGGATGCTGATAGCAGAAAAAATGACAGAAGCGGTCGAATCCGGAGAAAGCTGAAGCAAAAACAGAACAGAATCAAAGTTATCCGAACGGAACCGCGAGCATCACCAAAGTTGACGACAGGCAAAAAGCTGCTTTCCCTGATTTCGGGGGAAAGCAGCCTTTTTTGACTCATCTTCCTGATGATTGCACCATGTTGCTGTCCGTTTATCCGGAACCTTTTCAAACGTCTATTTTACGGCCCTTCCAGTTTACAGAATGCAGGACGTTTACCCGGAACAAGGAATATACGTATATTCCGGTAAAGAATAAAAACAAGAGCGGGAACAGCAAGAAAAGAGGCCACTTGAAATTGCCACACCTGCGTGCAAACCAAGCCGTTTGAACAGCATAGAGAATATACACTATTCCACTGAATGCCATGGCAACGAAATCTCCTCCTGCTATGGAGGAGATCAGTGCTGTGGTAGTGGTAAAACTGCCGGAAATCCAGATAATGACCATCAGCATTACAACCGGATGCGTAGATTTTGAACCAAGTGCAAAGCTTTTGCACCATCCTTCAATCAGCTCTTTCAACCCCTCCGGATACATCCGGAAAGAAAGAATGCCTTTGCCGCCCAGGCAATAAACCGGAAGTTTCTGATCCAGAAACGCTTGTCCCAGAACCAGGTCATCCATGAGCGCTTCATGGATCTTTTCATGTCCTCCCGTTAAAAAATAATCGTCTTTATTGCACAAGATGGACGGGCCGAACGAGCCGGCGGTTTTAAAGCGGTCGCCCCATATTGTAAATGTATTCATCCCGACGATGACAATAATATTGAATACTGCGGAGAGGTTCTCATACATGCGGTGGACCGTATGAAAGGGCTGCAAGGATAAAATCCCCCTGGCGCCTTTGAGTTGATACGAGAAGAGCAAATTTTTCAGGCTGTCAGCTTGCGTGAAATAAGTATCTGCATCCAGAAACAACAGCCATTCGCCTTTTGCCTGCCGGGCGCCATACCAACATGCCATTGACTTGCCTGCGCCGGAACCATCGCTTTCATTGTGCAGGACCTGTGCACCGTATGATTCGGCGACAGTTGCGGTGTTGTCAGTTGAATGGTCATCAACAACCAGGACTTCAAATGAACGGAAATTTTGTTCCTGCAGGGAATTCAGCAACGGTGCAATCCGTCCGGCTTCATTTCTGGCGGGAATGATGATGGACAAGAATGGAAGTCTGGGATGGTCACGTGAAGCAGAAAAAGGAACAGGCAGGGACCAGAACATCACAAAAGCGACTATAATGCCCAGCAAGCCGATAACGAGATTCACCACTTCTGAAACTGTCATTTACATACCTCCGTCCTCATTGCGTCGATAAAAGAAGTCTGCAGTGGAAGCTAAAACTCCCTTTGCTCCTCATCATACTCCGTAGTCGTATAAAACGCCTGTATCGTCCTGTATGAGTTCCTGGGTGGCCACCCTGGCTGATAAAAGGACGATCGGGACACCGGCGCCCGGGTGCGTGCTGCTCCCGGTAAAATACAGATTGGAGCAATGGGTTGCTTTGCTTTGCGGGCGCAGGTGGCTGCTTTGGGACAAAATTGGCTGCAATCCGAACGCTGCACCATTGTGCGCATTGAATTTCGATTCAAAGTCCTGTGGCGTAAAACACGTCTCAGTGACGATCTCCTCTTCGATGTTTTCAAACCCTTTTATTGTCTTTAATGTTTTTAGAATGTAGTTCCGGTAATCATCAGTCGTTTGCTGGTTCCACTCATACTTTGCGGAAGCTGAATTTGAAACAGGCATCAGGATATAAAGCCCATCTTTTCCCTCAGGTGCCAGCGAAGGATCCATTTTCGATGCTATGTACACATAAAATGACGCATCTGTCAGCTTGTTTCCGGCAAAAATATCATGCAGGTTTTTCTTCAGGTTTTCGTTGAAGATAAAATTATGGACATGCTGAACTTCTTCATATTTCCTGTCCATGCCGAGATACAGCAGAAAACAGGAACAGGAGTATTTCATGTTGTCGATTTTCTTGTCAGTGTATTTCCCTTTGGCTTCCGGGGCTTTGACCAGGTTTTTCATAGCGTACGGGAAGTCTGCATTGCAGACGACAAAATCCGCATCGACTTCTTGGCCGTCCACGACAATGCCGGTGGCTTTATGGTTTTGGATGTTTATCTCCTGCACATTTTTACCGTAAAAAATTTCCCCTCCAAGTTCTTTGAAGAGCCTTTCCATTCCCAACGCCATTGTATACATACCGCCTTTGATGAACCAGACACCGTATAAAAATTGAATCATGGGAATCATGGTATAAAAAGAAGGGCTTTGTATGGGGGAAATTCCTATATACAAGGTTTGGAAACTGATTAACTGCTTTAATCGTTCGTTCTTAATATATTTGCCGATAAACTTATCAGCATTATCGAACGTCCTCAATTTCATGGCTCTTTTCAGCATGGGCAGGTTATAAAAATCTCCTTTTTTCCGGAACGGCCGTTGAAGGATGTAATGTTTGGCCATGGAAAAGCTTTTATAAATTTCATGAAGGTAGCGGAAAAACCCTGCCGTATCTTCTTCGCTGATCGATTCGATTGTCTTTGTCAATTTGACAAGGTCGGAAGAGATGTCGTAAGGGCTGTCAGGCATGTCGCTGAAATAAGCACGGTAAATCGGATCCAGCTTTTCCATCGGAATGTAATCATCCGGATCACGGCCGCACAGCTCAAAAATTTCCCGGTACAATTCCGGCATCATGACAATGGTGGGTCCCAAGTCGAATTTGTAGCCGTCCATCTCAATCCTGTTCATCTTTCCACCAGGTGTGGATTCTTTTTCATATACTTCCACCTGGTACCCAGCATGCTGCAGCCTGATTGCGCTGGCAAGTCCTGCAACACCCGCGCCAACAACGATGACTTTCTTTTTCATGTAATTCCCTCATTTCTGTTCACATTTCATCATTTTTCGCTTGTATAAGTTGAACTGATGATTTTGCCTGCCGATATTCCGCAAAACAGCTACGGACCTCGCATGAGAACAATTTCACCCTTTACCAAGTTCGGTAATGGCCAAAATGCGGCCGCGGTTGTAGCGCTGGACTACAATAAACGGCAAGTTGGATGCCAAGGCATAAAAGACCATCAACCAACCCACCCAAAACGGATTCCAAAGGAAAAACAGCGGCGCAGGTAATATCGAGAGCCAGTGTGTCAGTTCCGCACGCTTTGTTTCTGCCGCAAAGATTTTCAGCTCTTCTGTTTTGCTGCCATGCAATTTCTTTTTCGTATAGCCGGTATTGAACAACACAGTACCGTCTATAAGAGAGCCTTTCCATTTTTTCACCTTGAATAATCGTTGCCATAACCTTCCTGATTGTTCCCAGGAGAAAATCTGAAACCAAAAGCTGTCTTTTCGAAAATAAGCCAGCGGCAGTTTGAAACAGATGTAGGAAATGGCCAGATGAAAAAAAGACCATGCGACAATATCAAATACAACGACCCATATGACAGGCAATGAAACAATCGGCATGGGATCCCCCCTTAATCAATCTTCCAATCCCATTTGCATTTTGAACTCAGAGAAACGGAATTCCTTTTACAGCAACCATTTCCGAAATTTCTTTACTACGCTCAAACCTTTATCAGAATAAGGCGGGAATTTGTCTTGCGTATGCATGTAATGATGAGCTCTATAACCTGTCTTATCGTAACTGCAGGCCTGAAAGCCGGCATAGCCATGATAAGCGCCGTATCCGCTCCGCCCGACTCCGCCAAAAGGAACATGAGGATTTGCGGCATGATGAATCACTTGGTTGATGCTGGTGGTTGCCGATTTCATGTATTGCTGAAACCATTGGATGTGCTTTTTGTTTTTACTGAAAATATACGCCGTCAAGGCATCCCGTTGAATCAGCTGCTGCGAGAATAATGTTTTTAAGTCTTTATATGGAATGACGGGAAGTACAGGGCCAAAGACCTCTTGCTGCATGATGGAGCTTCCCGGTTTAATGTCCGTAAGCACGGTCGGTGCGATGAACAAATTTCCGGCATCCTGTTCCCCGCCATGCCATACACTGCCTTGAGTGATAAAATCGGCCACTCGCTGAAAATGGGAACGGTGAGAAATTCTGCCATAATCCCTGCTTTTCTCTGGCCGGTTCCCATAGAACTCGACAAGCACGGAGGAAATCTCCGACAATGCCTCTTTGTAAATGGATTGATGGACAAAAAGGGTATCCGGTGCAATACAAGTCTGCCCGGCGTTTTGAAATTTGCCCCAGACGATTTCCCGGATGGCCGCTTTCGTAAAGCCCGTTTCTTCCAGAATACAGGGATTTTTTCCGCCAAGTTCCAGGATTACCGGTGTAAGCTGTTTGGCGGCTTGCTCTGCCACAACTTTGCCTGTCTCTGGGCTGCCTGTAAAAAAAATCAAGTCAAAAGGCAATGAGGTCAACTGCCCGGCAGTCTCTGCATCCCCTGTGACAACTCTCAGCTGTTCGGCCGGAAACAGTTGGTTGATGGTCTTTTCCAGCACTTCACCTGTTGCCGGTGAATGCTCTGATGGTTTGATCACGCAACGGTTTCCAGCCGCCAGCGCACTGATGACAGGCATCAGTGCGAGCTGTAGCGGGTAATTCCAAGAGCTTATGACCAGCACGCTGCCGTATGGGCTTCTCGTTTTGTGAATCCCTTCCACGTATCCGAATTTGATATGGCGGGAGCGGACAGGTCTGGACCATTTTTCTAAATGCTTGCACACATAGTCTATTTCATTCAACAGGACTGCAATTTCAGAAGAATAAATTTCAAATGCCGGCCTTCCCAAATCCGAATGAACAGCTTGAATAAACGCTGTTTCGTGTTCCAGAAGAACTGATTTCAGCCTCCACAGCATCTTTTTCCGCATTTTTACGGATGGAGAAGGGTTGGCGAATAGATCCTGTTGCTGCCTCTCAAGCAGGCCTTTCAAAAAAAGACGGTCATTGTCAGTCATGTTGAGCATCCCTTCGAACAATCATATCCCCTACCTGCTGGCCGCTTAATGTAACCATCGGCATTCCTCCGCCCGGGTTTACTGTTCCGCCGACAAAATACAGGTTGTCATAGTGCTCACTTTTTTTCGGGTTCTTAAATCCTTTGTTTTTCTTACGATCCGACAGGGTTCCATAAATAGCGCCACGGTCAGAGCCATAGACGCGTTTAATATCTTCCGGCGTCCATATATCCTTTGTCACAATGTTTTCCCGTAAATTGTCCAGCCCCATCTTTTCCAACTTAATCAATACGCGCTCGGCAAAGCGATCATAATCCTGCTGGGTAAAAGGTTTGTCTTGAATATATGGGATATGCGGCAGTACTTTTAAGTTTTCGTAACCTGCAGGTGACTGGGTGGGGTCTGTTTTGTTGACGTTGACCAGATAGATGACCGGGTCATCCGGCAGTTCATGACGATGAAATATTTTATTCATTTGCCGCTTCATATCTTTGGCAAAGAAAAAATTGTGGTGGCCGAGTTGTGGATAGCTTTTTTTCACTCCGAGGTGCATGACCAGCCCGGAACTCGCCGGTTCAAATTTCTTCTTCATCTTTTTCACCACTGGCTTTTTTTCCTGCAGCAACTTTTCATAAACGGGGATCACTTCCATATTCGCAACATAATAATCTGCGGTCAGTTCGGTTCCATCTTCCAAAACGGCTCCGGTAATTTCCCCTCTTTCTTTGTTCAATCGAATAATCCGCTTTCCTGTATGGAATGCAACACCGACTTCTTTCGCCAGCTGTACCAAGCCATTCCGCAGGTGGTGCATTCCACCGGGAACGTACCATACCCCTTGATCATGCTGCATGTAAATCATCATATTCAAAACGGCAGGTGCATCGTAAGGAGAAGAACCAACGTATTTGGTAAAATATGAAAGCATGTCCCGCAACTGCTGATTGCTTATGCGTTTATCAACCGCCTGGTGTACAGTTGAAAACAAATCAAAGTTCCTCAACGCACTCAACTTGCCAGCGTGCTTAAGGATTTCTCTTGTGTTGTCAACGCCTTTGTCAAAATACACTTTCTCAGTCAGATCATAAATCCTTTTCGAATAGTCAAGCAGTTTACGGTATTGACGCATGTCCCGTTTGCTCAGCGTTGGATTTTTCGCTTGCATTTCATTCAGATTTTCGTATAAATCAATGATATTGCCATCCGGAAAAAAGGACCGCCACTGATGGTCCAGCCTGACAGTCGAAACGTAATCCTCCATCCGCTTTCCGCTGGCAGTAAACAGTCTTTCAAAAACTTTCGGCATTGTCAGTATGGAAGGGCCCAGATCAAAACCAAAACCATCCTGCTCCAGCCGATTCAATTTTCCTCCCAAATGGTTATTTTTTTCGTATAAGGAAACGCCATACCCACGTTGTGCCAATGAAATGGCAGCCGATAAGCCGCCGAGCCCGCCTCCGATGATCAGTACGCTTTTCTTTTTCAACAGTCATCACAACACCTTTCCGGAACTTACCCTGGGGATAGTGGAAATATCTTATTTCGTCCTATAGAATCTTTCAGATTTTTTCATTGTCTTTTCACAATAAATAATAGCTTGACTGTGCTTTTCGTCCATACAATCTTCTCCTGATTTTTCCCTATGTTTCACTGTTCTAAACTCGCCTCAACGTCTTGCCGGCTTCTGTTTTTGAAATTGTTTCATTTGGCTGTAATAAGTTGAACATAAGATTTTTACTTGTCGATATTCTGCAAAACAGCTCCCTGAAGCCTTGTGCTCGTGTCTCTGCACCGCTGCGCTGCTTTGCTCCATATCTTTTATGAAAATACCAAAAAAACATGTAACTATTTAATTAGTTATTAATCTCTTAGCTCCGGCGCGTCCGGTGGCTAGGCGAAGCTATGAAATGAGTAGTCTTCTCGGCTCATGGCAGGAGCCAAAGAGCGCCAGAAAACTTAACGCCTCTTTTGGACAAGCTTGCGCAGGAGCATCGTCTTTGCCCTTCCAAAGCGGCAAAGACGTGTTTAAAAGCCGTTTTCTTTTGTTCAAATTATATACTATTTCTCATTAGGATATTATAAAAGTTATAAATTAATTATACATTACTTTATCAATTACGCCACCAGTCAATAATTTCTCAAAAAGCTTATTTTTCACTGTCCCGCTTTGTCTGCTTACAACTTAAAGGAGTTAATAAAATTTGCTCGAAACGATTGAAGAGGTGATGATGTTTGAGAAGCGGCAATCCGACTTTGATAGATGATGCATTTGAAAAATTTGATAAGCTTGCTGCTCGCCTATGAATCAGGTTTCATCAAAGTTATATAGAACTTCCGGTTCGGCGTCGTCGCTGCCACAGGCGCCATTTTTCTGGTCTATCTGATTTCGTTTATCGGCGGTTTTTTCGGCTTTGAAATACCGCATCTGCACGAAGCAACACCGCTTGGCATTGCCATCAGTGTAGTCATTGAACAACATGTAAAAAGGAAACACAGATGGATTGGGACAAGCCATCTGTGTTTCCTTCTTTATTAGTCTTCCTGATTTGCTTCTTTTTTTATTTTTCCAATACGCTCTTATGACTCAGGAATGTCGGAAATTCAGTCAAACTGAAACCTCAGGACGTCATCGACTTGTTTCAATAAGCCGAAGAAAATTCCATAGATGTTTTTACTCTTTCTTCGAATCTTCCATCCAGACTTCCCCATTTCTATAAGACATTCCTTCCGGATAGCGGAGATCCATCACTTCTTCCTGTGTTTCCTGTGAAGGCGCTTTTGTTGCCAAAGAAACAATGACAATCGCCAGAATTGCAGCTGTTGCCCCGAACACGCCTGCCCCTGTATCGATAATTCCTAAAATACTCAATCCCCCATATCTGGAAGCGAAAATGTAGGTAAGCGTCACCGCCAAACCGGTTAACATGCCTGCAATGACGCCTGGTCCGTTCGCCCGTTTCCACCATACTCCTAAAATAAGCGCAGGGAAAAAGGTGCCAGATGCCAGCGCAAAAGCCCATGCGACAATTTGGGTAATGGCCCCCGGCGGATCCAATGCGACAATCCCTGCCGCAACGGTCGCAATAATGATGGACCAACGGCCGACCAATAATCGCTTTCTTTCGGTCGCTTGCGGATTGATGGATCGGTAGTAGATATCTTGCGACAATGCTGCTGAAATTGCAATCATCAGCCCGCCGGCTGTTGACAGGGCGGCAGCCATTGCACCTGCTGCCATTAAACCGACGACAAAGACACCAAGGTTGGCAATTTCGGGAGTTGCCATGACCACAATATCATTGCTGATCACCAGTTCGTTCCATTGTAAAATGCCGTCGCCGCTTGTATCCGCCACTGACAGCGCGCCTGTATTGACCCATGAAGTTGTCCAGGCCGGTAAATCGGCGATTGCAGAGCCTGCCACCTGAGTCATTAAAATAAAACGGGAAAATGCAGCGTACGCCGGTGCCGACAAATAAAGCAAACCGATGAAAAGCAAAGCCCAAGCGCCGCTCCAGCGTGCAGCTTTCATGGTCGGAACCGTATAAAAACGGACAATGACGTGAGGAAGGCCGGCAGTTCCGGCCATTAATGTAAACATCAGAGCCAGAAACTGCCACCGCGTCGCTTCAGTAAAAGGGACCACATATTCAGAAATGCCAAGCTGAGCATCCAACACTTGAAGTTCGCTGACGATTTGGCCGTAGGAAAGCCACGGCAACGGATTGTTGGTCAGTTGAAGCGACATGAAGATGACCGGTATCAGATAGGCTGTGATCAAAACGAGATATTGCGCCACTTGAGTCCATGTGATTCCTTTCATCCCTCCCAGTGCTGAGTAAAAAGCAATCAACGCAACCCCTATCAACGTCCCGACCGCTGTATGCACTTCCAGCAAACGGCCAATAACCACACCCGAGCCTGAAAGCTGCCCGATTGAATAGGTAAAGCTGATGATGATCGTTGCTACAGCGGCTATTAAGCGTGCTGTGTTGCTTCTATAGCGATCTCCGATAAATTCAGGCACCGTATAACGGCCGGACTTTCTCAGTTGCGGAGCCAGCAAAAAGGTTAACAGCAGATAACCGCCTGTCCACCCCATGATGTAAGCAAGGCCATCATAGCCCAAAAGCATGACCGTACCTGCCATACCGATAAAGGAAGCGGCACTCATCCAGTCGGCTCCTATCGCCATTCCGTTGAAAATTGCCGGTACGTTTCTCCCCGCCACGTAAAAGTCGGAAGTTTGCCGGGCCATATTATAAACTGCTATCCCTATATACAAGCCAAAAGACGCCAAAATCAGGCCGAGCGATACGATAAATTGTGAATCCACTATTTCTCCCCCTTTTCAAAAACACATAAATTTTTTCAAGACTCGCACACTTTTTTAAGTTGCTTGAATGTTTATGTAACCGGGTGTTATCCTCTTTTGTTTTCCTGGTTAATGCCGAACTTTTTGTCGATTCGATCATTCACAATGGCATTGATGAACAACAGAATAATGAAGGTCAGAACCGCTCCTTGAGCACCCATGAAGTAGTGGAAAGGAAATCCATTGACGCTGAAGCCTGATAATGCCTCTGCGAAAAATACGACAACAAAAGAGGCGGTAAATCCAATTGCCAAATAAATAACAATCAAGGTAGTCCGAAGGCGAAAATAGGCATCTGCTTCTTTTTTATCAATCTTCCTCAAAATCTTCACCCCATTATATTTGATAGGTTTTTAAGTAAGAACCGCTTCAATTACTCTTTTGTTCATCCCCTCAAACTGAATATGAAACGTACGGTGTCTGTAAAAGGGAGAGGAACCATAATGATCTTCACTAACATGAAGGCGAAAATAGATACAAAAGGGACCAGTAAGAAGACAGCCTTTTTCTTTTTCACCCCCATTATTACCGATATAACCGTGACTATTCCCAGTGCTATGACCCAAATCATTTGAATCCCTCCTTTTCGCAAGCGCTTTCATTTTATTTTTAAAATTGAATCTTTTTTAACTTATCCGTCCCACTTCCTCTCCTTTGGCGTTTTTTGGCTAAGGTGTGAATTCAATTATTCTAAAAATTTACAATGTTGTCAACTATCAAATAACAGTTCTTTATTGGATGTCGTCGGTGTGTTCGTCGTTATTATTGCGGCGCGGAGTCTCGCATAGGATTTTGACTTTGTTGAAAATGCTACGGCTGTTGCCGGAGTTGCGGAGCGGGTAAGAAAAAACATACGAAAACCGCAATCGGGAAACTCGGCTTTCCGATTGCGGTTTTCGATTATGCAACTGCCATTAATCCATTTCATATAGCAGGAGCGAGATTTTACTGTCATCAAAACAATATCCAAATCAGCGTTTACAACAGGTGGCCAAATCGATTATTTCCAGTAATCATTTGCCCCTGCGACATCTACTGACGCCCGTAAAGTGGCACCCCTTCTTTTTCTACTTCAATTCGCCAAACTTCATTTTTGGAGGATTCCGTGATATACAAATAGCCGTCATGAAACGCCAGATTGGTTGTGAAAGTTCCGGCATTTTCAGGCAGGCGGATGGTGCCGGAGGTAAAGCCGTTCGCATCCTGGACTACAATTTCACCGGCTTGGAAATGAGCGATATATAAATTCCCTTCCGCATCGACCGCCAATCCATCCGGACCGATTCCGCCTTCATAATGGCCGAAGACAAATGGCGTTTCAGGAGAAGGTGGCGCGTTTAACGCTGGAACAGCAAGAACTCTGTTTTTGCCGAATTCGGAAATGTAAACACGATTGCCATCAGCCGAAATAGCAACTCCGTTCGGATAGGCAATATTTTCTGCAAACAATTCAGGTTCCGTGCTGTCTGCCGGCAAGTAGAAGACGCGTCCGACCGGATGAGTGGCACTGGATCCCATCGGCTCCGTGAAATACAAACCTCCCGCTTCATCAAACACCAAGTCATTCAAACCATTTAACGGCTCGCCTTCATACGTGCTTACAGCAATTTCACTTTCCCCTGTTTCGGGGTCATACGCATGGATGACGCCAGTAAGATCCGTCATGAACAAGCGTCCGTCTTTGTGGAATTTCGCTCCTACAGGACTCGGAAATTCTTCGACGTGTTGTATTTCCTCCCCTTCGACTTTCAGCAGTTCCCCGCTCATCGGACTGACCATCCAGATGTCACCTTCGCGGTCGAAATTGACCCCTTCCATGAATCCTTCCTCACCCGCAGCGACCTTTTCCCACTCCGCCTTTGCTGTAACGATTTCTGAGATATCATGCCGCTCCCCTGATGGTACCGGTTTGGTTTCCTTCACTGAATTCGCGCCCACAAGCACTGCCGTGACTACAAAGATTACAACTAGAATGAGTCCGATTAACCCTTTTTTCTTCACGTTCCCAACGCCCCCTTTTTTGAATAAATACATTCCAAAATTCCTCATCGTTTGCAGATTCCCGCTTCAGCCAGAAACCGATAAGCAGGAATTTCCCGGTACTTTTAACAGCTGCCTTTTTCACAAGATCCTGCGGTGAAAACGGAAACTGTTAGTGAGAAATATATCGTTAAGAACGAATTAAGACTACCTGTTTGGATATTGGATTTTTCAAATTATTCAGTGAAGTTTTCCCTTTTTTCAACAAGACATCTTTGATAAACTTAGAGGTTTCCGGTTTACTCCTCTTTTATGGATTACGGGAGTGAAAAGTGTGCCGGAGGGATGTGCCGAATAAAATACAACAGCCATCTTTAATGAAATCAATTAATTTCGATAAAGATGGCTGTTTCTGTACATATCATGTGAGGAGAAAGCGTAAAACCGGATACTTTGAGGCGAGTCGGAACTTCCACTTTCTTTTAAATAAAGAAACCTTTTCTAAACCACTTCTACTGTCTCTTTCAGCTGTTCTTCCATATCATCCAACCATTGAATGCATTTTTTCTGGATCCATGGGAACGGGTGGTAATACAACGGGCGGACTTTGTAAGCCAAGCCGGCGACATTTACCCTTTCCGATAATATGGTATGGGCGTCTTTCGCAGCGGGGATGATCGATGATTTGGTTCCCCACCCTGCGATAACCGAATTTGCTTTCTCCATACAATTCAATAACTCACCATACCGATCAACTGAAAATATACTGTGGCGTACGTCACCCTGTGCCTTCATGAACTTTTGACTTTCTTTATACTCTTCAAACTTCCCAGTCCGCAAATCAGACAGGTTGATGACCTGGACAGCATTCCAGCTCATCCGCTCCATCAGGCGCATCAGTTGGTATAACGTATTATCAGGGGTTGCGGGAAGAAGCGTTAGCCGCTCAACCTCCCCGGCTAGTAGAGGGATAGATTCTTCACCAGCCAATGGAAGACATTTTCCGGGATTCAGCAACACAAACAAGGCATCAATTCCTTCCTGTTTCGAGTCGATTCGGCGGATGACAGCGAGACTTCGGCAAAGCTGAATTCTTCCGTCCGTATCCAATTTGTAAAAAGCTCCTTCTGTCTGAAATACATTTTCCAATTCCCTTGCTGATTGAAACATACAATTCCCCCTCATTTTTTAGTGACTTTTTTAAAAAGGCTTCCCGTAAATGAGCGGCAAAAAGACCCGCCATTCCATAATTTCTGTAACCTGATTATACCAAAAAGAACATATGTTCTCAATAATATTCTAAATTTTCTATAATTTTTTCTTTTCAACCTGTTGCATTATTTCATTCCAGACAGCTATTGACAGCCATTCATAACCCATGTACTCCCATCTAATATTGCATGTTGTAATACTCTTAAGAGGAATAATTCAATGCTAACCGGGAAAAATATTACAAGTTGTATAAGTTGAACAAAAGAATGATCCTTTATATAACGCTTCGGCGCTTTGGACATGACTTCCGCAATAAGCCGAGAAAACCACTCGTCTTATTGCTCCGTCCAGTACGGAGTAGCGCCGGCGCTGAGAGAAGTCACTAAAGATATGGAGCAAAACAGCGAAGACGCCCAGGGGACCAAGCGAAGTGATGAGATCTACTCGGGCGGTAAGCCCGAGTTAGCTCAGCGCGAGCCAAGAGTTGGCTGAAGCCTGCAAGGCCAACTCTTGGCGACGAAGCTAGCGCAGCGATGCAACGCCCTTTCATGTCTCGAAGCTAGCGCAGCGATGCAGAGACAGGAGCACGGGTTTTGGCAGTAGGCAGCGCGACGTCCTGTCGCGCCTACTGCATGACCCACATCCTGTGGGCCCGCAAGCGGAGCTGTTTTGCGGAATATCGATTACTAAAGATATTAGTTCAACTTATATGGAGCTGAAAGGAGGAGCCTGTCATGTTTGGATTCGATGATCTGATCCGACTTCTGATAGCGATTTTTTTCATTTTGCCTATAGTAACAGTTATTCGGGAGACCGGTTATTATGTGATGGCTACGGTTCTTGGAGCCACGGAGAAAAAACTGATCATTGGCAGCGGACCGACGATGTTCCGCTTAAAAACGATTGAAATACGCCGCTATTTTTTTATGTACAGTTGGGTGGAATATGACAAAGTTCGTCCAAAGAGCCAGCTCTGGAAAGTGTTGCTCTATGCCTCTCCTATACTCAGCAATATGACCGCCGGCTTAACGGTGAACTTCCTGGTAGGACAAGGAATACTCGCCAGCAATATCTTCTGGCAGACTTTTTTATTCTATGTCTTCTATTACGTCCTATTTGATATGCTGCCAGTATATCTGCCGGACGGCCAACCGACAAATGGGCGGGCGATATTTGACTTGGTGTGGCATCAGAAAGAGTCCAGTTATGTAAAGAGTGCCTGGAAAATCAATGACGAAGAAGAGAGTGGAGCTGACACGCAGGCACAAAAAGAAACGAAACAAAATCGCGGGAGGAACCGAGATGGAAATGAAGAGAAGGAAAGGCCTGTGAAAAATTGAAGTAGTCATTGATGTGTTTCCCAGACTGTTGTTTTTTAAAAGCTACGCGATGAATTGTGTAAAATTGTTTCTATAATGGCTGTACAGGAAGCTCCAATTGATCGATAAGAAATAAACACCATTTTATATTTTAAAGATTTTCATCTCCTGTATCTTTTATATGCAGAGAATCCCTTATCACATCATAAGCTCAACTCATAATCTTCAGTTGGCCTTAACCCTATTTTCAAAACAGCATCTTTTCCAGGCAAAATCACAAGATGATGGATGAAGTGACTCGTGAAGATTTCCCTATAAGTCCCGCGGAAATTTAAAAATGCCTGAACCCGCCATTTATTTTGGCGGGTTCAGGCATTGCGCTTCTTTTAGTTTTTCTATTACTTGTCGATACTCATTTTACGCTAATGTTGCACGCAATGGAAATAATAATTGGTTTCGCTGGATTGTATAAATTTTATTTACTCTTATTATTGAATCTCTTCTTAAACAGCTTATCTCAATATCATATTCGGTTCTCTTCGGTTGGCTCGTACATTTCAAACGATAATTTCATTATGTGGATCTTCGTCGCTTATGACAAAGCAAGGAGACTCACGGACAAATCCGTCACTTGTACTCCATTTGGCAAAGAAAAAATCACCATGTCTGGCGGTTTTTCTTGCATGCTCTGCTTCTCTCAGTTTTCTTCTGTTATGAGAAGAACTGTCTGAGTTCATCTTCGTACCAATTCCTTAACTCTTCACTCTTATCATTCATATCTTGCTCATCAGCAGGAGTTGATTGAATGGGTTGAATATTATTGAATCTCATTTCTTTTTCAATCTCATCAATACTTAAATTGGTGTTTCGTTTCATTTCACCTTTCAGTGGAGTTCGTTTTAATGTGATCGATTTATTGCCTAACGTCAACATTTCTTCACTCCCTTTCAACCCGTTTACTTTATATATATCATATCATGTGTCAATATTCCCGGCTAATAGCTGTACTCTTTCTCTCCACAAACCAAAAAGAGCAGCGACTTTTTAAAAGTCCGCTGCTCATTCTTGAATTATTCTCTTCTCAGTCTGCTTTTCTTAGTTAACCGCCTGCTTCTTCGAATTCAACTCCGCAGAAAGTTCCTCAAACCACTCTTTGTCCCCCGTCGCCAAAGCCAGATCAATCAGGAACTCCAGCTCGCCGGCACCTTTACTCTGAATCATCGGTATGCTTTCCACCTGGTTGACCGACATCGGAATCGTCTTGCCGATCATTTCCTCGTTATCGCTTTCGACCACCACCACATTCACTGCTTCCTGAACCATGCTCATGGAATCGATGAAGCCGATGATCAGTTCGCCGTGGCGGGAAATGCCTTTGACCCAGTCGCTTGTCTTTAAAATCGCTTTATCATTTTTCATCTGTTTGCACCTTCTTTTACATTATTGACAGCTCAAATCAATCTGGCTGTCTCATTTTGAAAAATTCATATGCTAATATATCAATCATTTCAATTTCTCTAGTAGTTATCTTCAATCAAGTAAGAACAAAGTGTTGTTGCTAAAGGGAATTTTACGCCGGTCCACCCGCCATTACAAACTATATGCTTTTGATTCGAAATTCCCCAAAAATTCAGGTGCAGGGAGAATCACTCATTCTGCTCGTACAAAGTCACGCTTTCAATATAATTAATGAACCGTCTTAACTCCTTCGCTTCTTCTCTCGTGATCAACCCGGATTCATACAGCTGGAAGATTTCGGAGCGGCCGGTGTCCAATACGCTGATTCGCAGTTCTTCTTTCTGCAGCTCGTATTTTTCAGCATTCAGTGAACCCGGATTTTTTAAGCGGCTGATTTTTTGTCTATAGTCGGAAATCACTTCGTTCACCAGCTTTTTATAGCCTTCCTTCCGGGCAAGTTTTTCCAGGTCCTGTATCGCGGCCTCCATCGCCTGCAATTGATGTTTTCGTCCCTCAGGAAACGGTTCCGGCCGGTTTCCATTCATTTCAGGGTGGTAACCCCAGAAACGTTTCCAGGCTCTCCCCAATTTCCCCTGCAGATAACGCGTAATCGAACGGACATTGTTTGAAGCGGCTTCTTCCCGACGGTCAAACGATTTTTCAAATGCTTCGTAAATGTCCTGGTCCATGGCTCCTTCCTCTCGGGCTTTCTGGATAAACGCCCGTTCCGCTCTCAACCCCCGACGCCTTATTTCCTTCAGTTTGCGCTCCCGATCTTTATCAGCCCGGGATTTCGAATCTTCAGCAGGCTGGAGCTGCTCGAATCTCCACCTGTATTCATCCATTAAGTCAAAGGCCGCTGCTTCATTTTCTTTATTCATTTCGTGACGGATTTTCTGAAGTGAAGTCAACAGCACACGCCTTCTGGCTTCTTCCACACTGATTTTTCCTGTTTCTGTTTTCTGCTTTTGGGAACTCCTGCTTAGCAGCGGCAGACAAACAGTGGCCAGCACCAGAGTGAAAAGGATGGTACCTGCAGCGAGAAATAAAATCAGCGACCGTTCGGGAAACCCTTCTCCGTTGTCCATCAGGAACGGAATGGACAGAACACCGACCATGGTAATGGTTCCGCGGACACCTGTCAGGCTGATGAGCAGTGTGGTTCTGAAATTCGGCTTAGGCGCATCTGCCATTTTTCCACGCTTGAATTCATAAATGGAGAACAAATACGCCCACGCAAAACGGATGCCCAAAATCACGGAACCAACGGCGACGACATACAGGAAGATCAACTCATATCCTCTTCCCGGATCTTCCAGAATTCCACTCATCGAAGTTGGAAGCGTCATTCCGAGCAGCAGGAAAGCAATCCCGTTCAGTATAAACAGAACGATGGTCCATATATTTTCCGTCAGCACTTGTTCTTCTGCGACCAGTGTTGCTGTCTGGTCCCTTACCATGGAATGGATGATCCCAGCCACCACGACGGCAATCACCCCGGAAGCATGGAGAACATCTTCCGCAATCATAAAAATGAAAAATGGAGTGAGGATCTGCAGCAGCGTATGGAACGTCACATCGGTAATTCCCTGTTTCCGAAGAATCAGCCGGATGCCGATGAGCAGCAGCGCCAGTACCAGGCCAATAACCGCGCCTGCCGCAAACTTATAGGAAAAATCGAGCACAGCTTCCTGCCATGAAAAATAACCCGTCACAACGGCCGCTACCGCATAATTAAAAGCGACGAGTCCTGATGCATCGTTGATCAGGGATTCTCCTCTGACCAGGTTCAAAACGCCTTCGGGCAACCGGATGCGTTTTGCAATTCCATTGACCGCAACAGGATCCGTCGGTGACAGAATGGCGGCCAGTGCAAATGCTGCAGCGAGCGGAATTTCATCAATCATCCAATGAATGAAATAACCTCCGCCGATCGTCGTCAGCAGCACAAGAAGAACGGCATTTCCAAGGATCGGCCCTCTCAACCGCCATAACTCTTCACGCGGATAATTGCGTCCGTCATTGTATAAGAGAGGCGCAATGAACAGCAGCAAAAACCATTCCGTTTCAATGTCCAGCGAAATTCCCTCGAACATCAGCACCAGCACCAAGCCGAGTGACACCTGGATTAAAGCGACGGGAATAAAAGGGATATAGTTACTGATGACATTTGACAGCAACAGACAGATCAACAGCAGCAATATGGTAAACAATAGGCCCATATAAGCTCTCCATTCCGCTATAGCGATGGTTTCTTCGGTATTCTTTCTATACCCAAAAATCATTTTCTTAAAATGTTCTGCTGCCTGCTGGCCTTACTTGATGCCCATCCTCGAAACTTCATCAACTGTGTGTGAAAACTATTCAATTTCAAGACATACACCAAGCGGTTGTGCCTCGAGCTGGTGGACGAAGCGACTTAGAATCCTCGGAAACTTCATTTATCACCTTTACTTCCCTTCAGCCTTCATATACACTGAATCCATCGGGACAACCCGAACACAAAAAACCGCATACCGTTTTCTGCACTGGGGGTGCTTATTTTAGCTGAGATGCGAGCGAAAGCTCCGATCCCTTATGACTCGATCAGGTTAGGACCTGCGTGAGGAAGTGCGGTGACTTTCCGCAAATGAACGTTACAACAAACCTCTTTTGAATTTATTTGCATGGAACAGTGGCTGCATCTTCACGGATGCGGCCTTTTTTGTGCACATTTTTAAGGAGGAATTTTATTATGGAACCATTGCAATGCGGCACAAGCCCGATTGTCGGATTTCGCTTCACACTGAATCCGATGAGCGGCGATTTCATCAAAATCATCAAAGGGGCTTTAAAAGAGATCGACACCTCGACTGTCTGGATGAATACGGACGATGTCTCAACCGTCATCCGCGGCAAACAGAACCATGTCTTCAATGTGGCAAAGGCGCTGACTTTGCATGCGGCGAAAACCGGTGAACATGTGGCCTTGAACGGTACGTTCTCGATCGGCTGCCCGGGCGATACGTCAGGGGATGTCTATCTTGATAAAGACGATGTTCTGTTGAATACAGATAGCACGAAGCAATATGTCTCTTCCCAGTTCGCGCTGTATCCGATGAACAACCCGGATTATATGGCGGTCATTTACCGGGAAGTCGAACGCGCGAAAGAACATGGCGTCTGGAATGATTCGATGCATTACGCGAGCGGCATCCATGGCGATATCCATGACGTCTTTGCATTTTACGAAGATTCATTTATCCATGCACGCTCCGAGGAACATCGCCATCTCGTCATGACGGTGTCGATGAGCATCAACAGCCCATCTCATGGAGGTGCTGAGAATGCTTAAATCGTGGAAACTGAAAGAAATTGTTCTGATGTCGCTGTTCGGCGTCGTGTTTGGAATTGTTTATCTGCTGTTTATCCACCTTGGCAATATTTGGGCTGGCGTCATCGGTCCAATCGCCTATGAATGGATGTTCGGCATCTGGTTTATCGTCTCGATCATCTCGATGTACATTATCCGCAAGCCAGGCGCAGCACTCTTGCCCGAATCGATGGCCGCGGTCATTGAAGTGATGCTTGGAAACGCGGTTGGCCCGCGCCTTATTTTGTCAGGCATAATCCAGGGGTTAGGTGCTGAAGCTGCTTTTGCCGCTACACGCTACAAGCATTTCAACCTGTTTGTTCTGATGCTTGCGGGCATCGGCGCGGCGGTTTTCAGTTTCATCTACGGTTATTTCGTCTCGGGCTATGCAGCGCTCGACCCTTCTTTTGTGGCGCTGATGTTCACGTTGCGTGTCCTGAGTGGGGCCATTATTGCCGGCGTCGGCGGAAAATATATCGCAGATGCCTTGCTCGCGACCGGTTCGCTGCGCGGCTATGCGATTTCCCGTACGGACAAAGGTGATGCGCGTGCGTGAATCTGTTTTCACTCTGGAAAGTGTGTCGTTCCGTTTTCCGGATGACAGTGAAAAAACACTCGACAACATTTCTTTTTCGATTTTCCGCGGCGAACGCGTCGTCATTTCCGGCCCGAGCGGCTGCGGCAAATCGACTTTGCTGTATTTGCTGAACCGATTGTATCCCGTCAATTGCGACGGTATGGTGAGCGGCAACATTTTCATATTCAGTAAACCCGCAGAACTGTATGCGCCGGGTGAGATCAATCATAGAATCGCGACCGTATTCCAGGATCCCGATTCGCAGTTCTGCATGCCGACGGTCGAAGAAGAATTGGCGTTTACGCTGGAAAACCTGCATGTCCCTTTTGCTGGGATGGAGACGCGTATGGTTGAAATTCTGGAACTGACCGGCTTGGCGGATCTTCGCCATGCCAACATCCAGTCTTTGTCAGGCGGCATGAAGCAGCGCGTCGCAACCGCCTGCGCCCTGATCATGAAACCGGAAGTTCTGCTGCTCGATGAACCGATTTCACATCTCGATCCGTTTACGGCCAAAGAGTTTATCTCCTGGCTCGACGAATTGCAGCGGCAATTTGATTTGACGATTGTTGTGGTTGAACACCGTTTGGACGCTTGGGAAACTTTTTTCCAGCGGGAAATCAGCATGGACGGAAATGGAGAAATTATTGCTGACCAGGATTTTTCTGCGAGACGCCCGATTTTATTTCCTGAACGGGTTTCAGCCATGAGCGGAGAAACCGCAATTTCCGTGACGGATCTTTCGGTGAAACTGAAAGAGAAAATGTTATTAAACTCTTTTTCGTTCAAAGCGAAGCGGGGCGAAATTGTGGCTATAGCCGGACCGAACGGCAGCGGCAAATCGACATTGGCGAAAGCTTTATGCGGAATCCATAAAAAGTCTTCCGGTCGCATCCAGTCTGATGGAATCGGCTATGTTCCCCAGTCGCCGGAATATTTGTTCCTGACACAGTCCGTGAAAGATGAATTGGCTTTTTCCGGTTTGGCATCCAGAGAAGAACTCACGGAGCTGATGGAACGACTGGGTATGGATGGAATTAAAGAAGCGCACCCATTCTCAGTCAGCCACGGTCAGAAGCGGCGCGTTGCAATCGGTGCGATGCTTGCCGATAAACGGCCGGTGCTATTGATGGATGAACCGACTTCCGGGCAGGACGAGGCAGCTCTCTATGAATTATTCGATTTGATCGACGGGCGGGCGCGTGATGGCTCGACAGTTTTCATCATTACGCACGATATGGAATTTGCCGCATCGATCGCTGATTCGGTGCTGCTCATCAAAGACGGACAACTGACCGGCAAATTCGCAGCGAGGGATGTTTGGCAAAATGAGCAATTGCTCGCCGAACACCACCTGCTGCCGCCGAAAGGAGTGGCAAAACTTGCGGAATCTTTTGCATGACATGAATCCTTCGGTGAAGTTCGGCGTGGTGACTGTGTCAATGCTCGCGGTGGCGTTTTTCTTTAATCCATGGACGCCTCTTTTGTTCTGGGTCAGTGTACTGGCGCTGCAGATCGCCCTGAGCCGGATCAACTGGAAAATCTGGCTCTTGTTCATGCTGCCATTTACGCTCGGTGCTTTCGGTTATTTATGGACGACTGTCATATTCAGTGCGGAAACCGGCGGCACGGTCATCTGGTCGTTTGCCGGCTTGGATGTGACAGATGCACAATGGACCACCGCATTGTCGCTGTCGTTCCGCGTCATGGCGTTTTCCACTTTATCGCTGATGTTTGCTTTCACAACCGATCCCGTAAAATTCATTATGAGCCTGATGCAGCAATTGAAGCTGTCCCCGAAACTGGCGTATGGGATCATGGTCGGCTATCAGTTTTTGCCGGTCATGAAAGATGAATTCATCCAGATTCAGCAGGCTCACCGACTGCGCGGTGCGGATACGGAAAAGCATTGGTGGCAGCGCCTATTCAGCATGCGCCGCGTGATCATCCCGATGCTTGCAGGAGCCGTCCGTAAAGCGGAACGTTCGGCGTTTGCCATGGAAGCACGAGGCTTTACGGGCGAAGCACGGACTGCCTTCTACCGTCCTGTTCAAGTTGGACGAACAGACTTTCTGTTGGCGGGCGTTTTTATGCTGCTGTTGGTTGGAAGCTGTGTAGGCGGTGTGATTTTGAGCGCCCCGTAATAATGTCCTGCTGAACTGACTCAAGAAGTTAAGCGAATGATTGTGCATGAGTTCGGTATACTGCCGGACTCATGTTTTTTTAAATTGCCTTTTTCCGAATTTCGTTGAACTGGTTTTTCTCTGTTTGTTGTTTACTGTATTTTTGTATTGAAAATTTTCCTTATGTAATTTAGTACATATATAGCTGAAACAATCAATTTGGATAATATAAAATGAAAAGCACTCGCCATCAGCTTTGCGAGTGCCGGTTTTTGCTGCAGATGTGAAACGATCAATCAGCCCCTTTTCCGCCGCTCTCGCTTTTAACGAAACGTTCTTTTCGCAACCGCTTATGCGCAGAATTGGAAGATGGTGTGACGGGCACAAAACCGACTGCTTTTGACAGCCCGAATTTCGGCATATTGCCGTAGATGGATTCAAACTGCCCCGGTTTGACCAAGTACGTTTCATGGTAAATGCCAACTGAGTCGTTGTTTCCCACTTTTTTGTTGAAGTTTTTCCATGCAGTTAAGTGCTGGTTGCCTTTGGCATAGGCCAGCAGCTGTTCTTCGGATTGCCAATATTGAACCATCAGCGTCGTCCTCAGCCCAAAGAAGTTCTCCATGGACAAACAACCAAGCTCTTTATGGCTGTAGAGCTCTTTGATCATCGGCGGCATGGCAATGAAAACCGGCCACCATTTATGGACAGCCCACCATTTGTTGATGCGTGTACCGATAATAAAAACGACAAAGCCTTCCTGGTTTTCAGCTGTGTACCTGCCGGGAAAAATTTGCGCACTCATCGTTATCCCTCCTTTTTCAGTAATAGGCTTTTTGTATCTTCACACCAATCGATGGCGGCTTGCGTTGTACGGAGCCCGTAATCCAATGTGATGATCCAAAAAGGGGCATCTTGTTCGTCAAACAGCTGAGTCGAAATCATGTTCTTGATCGCTTCGTACGTATTGTGGCGTGTCAATAATCTAGCAAGATAGTCATCCAGATGGCGACGGGCAGTTTCAGGGTTCTGATGGCGGCTGAAGAATAATTTGAGCAGCAGTTCATTTTTTTCAACCGGCAACTCCGCAATCGGCTGTTCCAGCCACTTTTTCAAAGCCTCCATGCCGAAATCGGTGATTTGGTATTCTTTTTTGTCCGGTTTTCCTTCCTGCTCCAGTTCTTCAACGGTGGCAAAGCCTTTTTCAACCAACAATTTCAGTGTTGGATAAATTTGGCCATAGCTGATTTTCCAGAAGTGATTCAAACTTCCATCAATCATTTGCTTCATGGAATAACCGGTAGTGCAGCCGGTAGTTAAAAGCCCGAGAATGGCGTATTGAGTCGGATTTTCTTTGGAAATGAAAAACCCCTCCCTATTTTGGGTTATTATATATCTTTTTGATATATAATATACTTTATTAAGATTTAAAAATAAAGAAATAACTATCGAAATGTTCTGTTATTTCTTTGTTCTACTTTTTTAGAAAAGTTGATGAAAAAGGATCAGAGCATTTATTCCGAGAATTGAAAACTCCACCGGTGCCGGCAGGAATTTTTTTATCATTCGCCGTGAAAAGTGATAATATAATGGGTGTGAAGTTTACCGCACTGTCTTCTGCAAGTTAGTTCAAAACAAGAATCTGGAGGCTTTATAAAGTGGAAAAAGTTTGGAGTTTACGCTTAATACGATTTTCAGCAATCTTCGGATTGCTCGGGACTTATCTCGGTTCTCACATGGCCGGGCAGATGGATTATGCTTTGCGCCCGATCCACGCCCATATCCTCCTGGTCGGCTGGCTTTCCGTCTTCGCCTGGGGGATTTTCTACCATGCCTATACGGTCAAATACAAAAAGCTCGTCACCCTCCACGGCATTCTTGCAATGGTCGGTGCAGTCGGTTTGACCGCCGGTATGTGGCTGTATAACCTGAACCCGTTCAATTGGAACGAAACCTTCGTGCTGATTTTCTTCATCGCAGGCGGCACCATCCTGCTGCTCGCGTTTTTCCTGTTTGCGGTCATCACATTCCTGACAGAAAAAAATTAGGGCAATGAAAAGCCCTTACGGAAAAACAAAGCCGGAAGATATTTCAGTAAACACAAAAAGACGCTCTGAAAGCTTTTAAACTTTCAGAGCGTCTTTTTTGCCGGTTTCACCAGCATTTTCTATATAATGTCAGCAGACAGTAGTCGTTATGCTTCTACACGTGCATCTTCTCTGTTTTTAGCTTCTACTTGAAGCTTCGCTTTTTTCTCTTTGTACTCCTTGTATCCATTAAAAAATTCTTCGGTTGTCTGCGATGGTTTCTTAGTGGTATTCCCCATTGTCATTACTTCTTTTTCGATAGCAGTCATTCTGCATAACCTCCAGTAAATTTTTTCTTTTATCCAGGTCATTGAACGTTTTGCTGATTGTCCGGAAATCCAGACTTGCATGTGTTATAGAAGAAGACATCAATCAATCGATCGAACAGAACTCGACGATTTTTCTAGTTTGAATACAAGAAGTTCCCCACCCCCTAAAGTGCACCGCTGATCGTAAGTTTTTCAACTCTTTATAGTCAACCGCCGTAGCGGTATAACTGTGTGGAAACGCTATCAATTGTGTGATGAAATCGCCTGGAGCGCCGAAGCGAGCCGTTCAGCGAATTGGACAGGAGATTCCTGGGATTTCAGCAGTATGCTGCACGTGCCTGACTGCTGCACCAACCGCTGCGAAAAGTTTGTTGGAAAAGGATTTGCGTGTTCTCTTAACGCGGTTGAAAAAGGCAGGAATTCTTCAGGCAGCAACAAAATTTCCGCTTCATTGATTGTTGGCCCTTCTTCTGCAAGCAAGGAAAACGAAATTTCCATATCGAGCCCCGTGGTGAAGTAGTGGCTGCCACCGCTCAGCTTTACTATTCGTGTTTTTTGAATCCTTGCCATTCCATCAAGCAGTTCGATTTCTGCATCCATTAATTGGCTGATTTTTTCTGTTGTCGATTCTACTGAAGCAAAACCAATCATTCCATCCATCCCTTTCTGGCCATTTCTGATCTTGTGGTCAGATCAGAATTGCAGCTTGTCATCCGCCATTCTTTTTGACTGTTTCAAAAGGCAAACCAGACTGAACCTTACTGACTATTACTATATATACATAAAAGGTTTTTTTATCTTTTGTTTAATAATATTATCTGATATAAAAATACTACTACGCCTTATACGAGTTGTAAACATCTAATAAAAAGATATTTTTTGCATCATTATTCTATAATATCTTGATCTCCTTTTAACTATTCCTTGAAGTTTTTCCATTTTACTTCCTGTTCAATAAATATAAATTTTTTCATTGATAGTTCGGGATTCTTCTAAATTACATTGCGAGAACTACTATATCATCCCCTTCAATTTGTTCTGCCTTACAACTCATTTTGTTCTTCCACTATAATTGTTATTTGTAAATTTTTTCGGCTTATTTTTTGGTATTTGTGTAAATTAGTTAATTGATTTTTCTGATAATTATATGTCTTGCATGGAAGACCCCGTTGTTTTTTGTTTTGAGTCTGGGACATCCTTCGTTTAACTTCCCTTTTTCTGTTACTTCAAATAAGCGCTGCGCGAAAAGCCGATTTCATAATCAAACCGTTTCCCTTTCAACTCAACCGTAACGTGTTTTTGCCGTTGAAGAAGCAAGGAATTGAACAGCATATTATCCAATTGCTTGCACCACTTTGCAGTGTTGGTTTTTTCTTGGTTAGCAGAACTGTTTTTTTAAAATTTTCCTTATGTAATTTAATACATTTAAAGCTTTATGCCACTTTATCTTATGATTTTCAATAAAAAAAGGTGCCGCTTGTTCTTCTTCCCTGCTTTGAAAGAAAATCAAATTTTTCATAAGAAAAAGGGCTGTTGCCAGCCCTTTTTCTTCAACCATATGTAATTTCATCTTCATCCTGAACATCAAATCCATGCTTGATATGCAACACCGTCCTGACGACCAGTTTGGCTTTCTCATTTTCAATAAGCCACCGTTCATCCGGAACGATTTCGAAATGCTGCATTTTTGTTTCTTTGGATTGGATATTTCCGGCCAGCTCCAGCGACTGTTTCGTAACCGGAATCTCAATGTAGTTGAAATCGCTGTCTTCCCGGTAATCTTCAATCATTTTAATGACCTGCAACTCGATATAGTCGATTTCCATGTCGCTTTCTCCGCCATATACATAAATTGTCCCATTCAGCGTTTCGCCTTCTTCCAATTGAGGCCTTTCAATGACAGTATCGATTTTCATCGTGCCAAAGCCGATCGATGACAAAAATTCTTTGAAATTCATAAGTAGAAACCCCCAGCTTTTTTAATGGTTCTGAACAATTCCAATAATTATTGGATTGAACCGTTATTGAAGTTCGTGGTAATCGTAATGATTTTCAAGGTCCGTTTCATGTTTATTGTAACGGCGTTTAAATAATTTGTAAAAATGGGAAACCACTACGCGCAATAGCGCATACCCCGGAATCCCCAGCAGCACGCCGATGACGCCAAACAACGACCCTGCTGTCAGCAATACAAAAATAATGGTGATGGGATGGATATACAACGTCTTGCCCATGACCTGCGGCGAAATGAGGTTGCCTTCCACCAACTGCACAACTGTCCAGACAATCGCCAGCTTGACGAGCATGAACGGCGACGTCACAAGCGCAATGATGACAGCTGGCGTAATGGCTATCGCCGGTCCGATATACGGCACAACACTGGTGACCATGGCTATCGACCCGAGCAACAACGCATAATCCATTCCGATGATCAAAAAGCCGATATACACCATGATACCGATGCAGACAGCGACGATAATCTGGCCCTGGATATAAGCGCTCAACTGCTTATCAGCTTCGCTGAACAGCTCCCGTGTATCTTCACGGAAACGCGGCGGCAGCAATCTGACAATGTATTCCGGAAGCTTTTCGCCGTCTTTAAGCAAATAAAACAAGATGAACGGCACAATGACAATCGATAGAACGACGCCGGTAATGGCGGAAATAAAACCAGTGATTCCTGTAATGACACTGGTTGCCGCATTTTGGATGGTATCGGCAATATTGTCAGGCAAAGTGGCAAGAAGCCGGTCAATGTCAAAAGTAGATCCCCTGTAATAATCGCCGATGATCGAAGAGCGCAGAAAAGCATCGATATCTGTCAGCAATTGCATGAAATAATCCGGAAATTCTTCGATCAGCATTTGAAACTGGTCCCGGAGAAATGGAAACACCAGCACGACAAGCAGTGTAATTAACCCGATAGCTCCCAGGAAAATGATGATGATCCCCCATATCCTGGGGATTTTCAACCTTTCCAATAGACGAAGAACCGGCCGCAGCAAATAAAAGGCGATTAACGCCAAAATACCCGGCAGCACGACAGTCTTCATGAAGACATTTAACGGGTTGAAGATAAACGACACTTCCCGAAAAACAAAAATGGCCAAGCCAAGCAACACCAGGATGACCAAACTGAACAACGTGTTGCGGCCGCCCAGGAAATGAATGAAGTTTGTTGAGAAAAATGACGGTTTTTCCGGTTCCATCCCTGTCCCTCTTTCTGTATGATCTTGCTACTTCCAGTTTATCATATGTTCAGACTTTTCAGTGAAGGGGTTGCGACAAAAATTCGCTTAATGCCTGTTTGTTTTGTTCGATGTCCATTTCAATGACCGAGCCGGCGTGTGAATAGGAATTGAACCGGTAACTGTCTTTAATCGGGATGGTTAACCGCTCCACCTCACTGTTTCCGCTGATGGCCAGTTGGGCAGCCAGCTTCATCTGATCTGACACAGGCATATCTGTTTGAACAAACCCCTGTGCTGCGCCTGCCAGTTTCGGCAGTCGCGGAAGGGCCGAAATGCCGAGTACTTCCTCTTTTGTAGCGGCAATTACTTGCTGCTGACGCCGGACCCGTCCAAAATCACCTTCTGAATCCGCACGGAAACGCGCATAGCCGAGTAATTCCTGGCCATTCAGCTTCTGTACGCCTTTTGTGAGCGTGACGCCGATTTTTTCCGACATATCTTTTTCCACATCCACTTCCACGCCGTTTGGTGCGGCAATATCGATGAGGCTTTCAAAGCTTTTGAAGTCAATCACTGCATAATGATGGATTTCCACACCAAACGTGCTGCGCAGCGTATCAGCCAGCAGGTCCACACCACCCAGATAAAAAGCCGTGTTCAATTTATAGGATTGATAGCCGGGAATGTCGGCATAAATATCACGCATGAACGAAGTGGCTTTCAGTTCATTTGTCTCTTTGTTATGCGACAGCAGCATCATTGTATCCGTACGCGATTTCTCTTCTCCTCTGGAATCCACTCCGAGCAGCAGGATGTTTTCGTAATCGCCGTTTTCTTCATCACCCGAAAAGCTTATTTGTTCTTTTGCTGGATCATCAGCTTGTTGGTATCCGATTTGGAATTGTATAAAGGCATAAATCCCTGCTGCGATAATGAGCAAAAACAGCAATAGGAAAATCCCGCGAAAACGGAAACGCTTTTTTTTGCGCCGTTCTCTCCGTAAGGGCAGTTCTTCTTCCATGATGTACACGTTCCTTTCTGGTTGTCCTACACGACATAAGACGATGCTTGGCTTGAAGAAGTTTCTGTCTCAATTATAAAACATTTTTATTGTCCCACATGAAGAGTGGTGATAAAATTTTTTTAATGCGTTTGAGAGGAGAAAGTACGATGACGGAAAAAGCGACATTTGCCGGCGGCTGTTTTTGGTGCATGGTGAAACCATTCGATCAGTTTGACGGCATTGAAAAAGTAGTGTCCGGCTATATAGGCGGACATGTGGAACAGCCGACATACGAACAAGTGAAATCAGGGACGACGGGCCATTTGGAAGCGGTGGAAATCACATTCCAGCCGGAAGTGTTCCCTTACGAGCAATTACTCGAAATTTTTTGGCAGCAAATCGATCCGACGGACAATGGAGGACAATTCCAGGACCGCGGCGAGCAGTACAAAGCAGCGATTTTTGTCCATAACGAAACCCAGCGGACACTTGCCGAGCAATCGAAACAGGAACTCGATGCCAGCGGCCGTTTCACAAAACCTGTCGTCACAGAAATCCGGGATGCATCCCCTTTTTATGAGGCGGAAGATTACCACCAGGACTTTTATAAAAAAAGTCCGGATGAATACAAGGAAGACCGCGCAAAATCCGGCAGGGATGAATTTATCGACGCGGTTTGGGAGAAAGCGGAAGTTTAAACTGTTCCATAGTTGAAAGCCATACCCGTTTCCCGCCAAAAAAGCAGGCGCAATTCATTCATTGCGCCTGCTTTTTCTATCCTTTTAATGGATGACCGTTCACAATGTCACTGAGTTCTGCGAGTTCACGGATTTCATAAGTCGGGATAACTTCCGTTCCGTTGCTTTTCTGATGCGGATTAAACCAGCATGTGTCAATGCTGTAATCGCTGCCTCCTTTAATATCAGAAGTCAGTGAATCACCGACAATCAGTACACGGTTCTTATCCTTGATTCCCATTTTGGAAAAAGTGTAGTCGAAAATCCCGGAATCCGGCTTCTGAAAACCGGTCTCTTCAGAAATGACAACTTGTTCAAACAAGTCTTTGAGCGGTGAATTTTCAATGCGGGCCTTCTGCACATGTCCGAAACCATTCGTGATGATGGCCAGGCGGCATTGTTCCAAAGAAGAACACAAGTCAACGGCCCCAGGCATCAGATGCGTTTCTTTTCCCAAATAACCGAGGTAGGACTGGCTGAACAAGCTGGCGTCCACCGCAATTCCGTGCTGCTTGAACAAGCGGTTAAAACGTTCGACTCCAAGATTGCCGAGAGCCAGCTTCCCCTGCTCCAGTTCATTCCATAAGATTTTGCTGATGGCTCGATAGCTGTCGTGGTAATCCGAGAAGCCATTAGGTAAATTAAATTCCATAAAAGTATTATGTAAAGCATTTCTCTCTGAAATCCGAAAATCCATCAGCGTATCATCCACATCAAACAAGATGATGTCGTATTTTTTCTTTTTGTTGATCATAATACCAAACCTTTCTTCTGTCTTACTTGCTTTCTTTATTGCTTAACAGGACTGTAAAAAGTGCCAGCAAAGCAGTAAAAATGAGCAGCAATATAAGTGTTATCATATGCGTTCCAAAGCGGTCATAGAAAAAGCCAATGGCAAAAGGCATGGTTCCTGAAATGATATAACCGCCTGTCTGGATCATCGCCGTCCAGCTGTTGACATCATCCGCCGTCTCGTTTTCGTCAAGCGGCATCAGCAACGCCAGCGGGAACAGGCTGCCCAAAGTAATCCCGAAGCATCCAGCTGCAAGCCAAGTCGCCGTTGCAGTGCCAGCCATCAACAGCAAAATTCCACCCGTACAGACGGCCAATGCAACCCAGATCCAAAGCAGCCGATTCGGGTACTTTGACAAAACCGTCGGCAAAGTGACATTGACGACAAGCTGAACTCCCGTCATCACCGTCAATACCGCACCAGCGGCCAGCACCGACATCCCCTGATCGATGGCAATCGGGGCCAGCCAGGTGAGTAGTGAAAAGAACAAAGAGGACTGGAAACCGAAAAACAGCAGCATATACCAGGCCCGTTTGTTTTTCCAGGGCAAACGGGACGGAGCCTGTTTCCCCATTCTTGTCTGGGATTCGGTATCATGCGAAGGCTGTTTGACACGGAACCAGAAGAAAAGCCCTAAAATGGACAGCAGCCCCCAGCTGGCCAAGGCGACCGGCCAATCTGCAACTGTGTAAATAACTCCAGTCAATCCGGCAGATAAAGCCGCTCCCAGACCCATTCCAAATGAATAGACACCGATCAATGCCGGCGTACGCATCGGAAAGTTCTGTTTAATCATGGCCGACAATAACGGACTGATAATGGCAATTGCCAAACCGATGAAAAAGGAACTGGCAAACAGCAGCGGAAAAGTGGGAACGAGTCCTCTCAGCAAGGTAAAAGCGCCTATGACGACCAGCAGCATTGCGACCGAGCGCTGAGCGCCGAACTGACGGTTGAAAACGACGGCAAACGGCGCAAACAACCCCATACAGAAAACGGGAACAGCCGTCAGCAGACTGACCTGGCTGTTGGTAAGTGATAAATCAGCGCGGATCACATCGAGCACGGGCCCGATGGAAGAAATGGCTGGACGCAAATTGATGGACACAAAAAAGATGGCGACCACCATCAAACCCAATGCGGTTTTGGTTTGTTGTGCTGTCATGTTAAAGATCCTCCTATATGGACGGTAATCCAAACTTGTGTTCCCTGCTTGAATTGATTAAAATAAGGTGGTGAAAGGCGGGTTATGTAAATGAAACTCGTAAATTGGAGTTATGCAAAACGCTATAACATCAAAGCCATTTTTGATGACTTTCCGCATGTCGTTGTGCTGTTCCGGCAAATCGGCGGCTATTATTTCATATTTTCCATGAAAGGCCTGACACCTGAACACATCCCGACGAGAAGGGATTATGTAAAAATGGAATATCTGCTGAACAAAGAACTCGGAATGCTGACTGCCTATAAAGAAAGAAAATATAAATAACCTTATTGAGTTTCATTGTAGTCTTTTTCAATCTTTCAAAGTTAACAAAGAGACTCTTTTCTTACAACGAAGCTGGTGCAGCGATGCAACGCTCTTTCATGTCTCGAAGCTAGCGAAGCGATGCAGAGACAGAGACAGAGACAGGAGCACAAGGGTTCAGCGGAGCTGTTTTGCGGAATATCAACAAGTGAAGATTTTAACACCCTTCCTTCAGTTTATCGAAGTGCGCGCTTGATTGCTATCAGTTTTGGGCTGTTTCATGATATACTATTCTTATTGTGAAATTTAGGAGGTACGTTTAATGATCGCTGTAAATGATGTAAGTCTTCGCTTTGGTGACCGTAAACTTTTCGAAGATGTGAATATACAATTCAACCCGGGGAACTGCTATGGCTTGATCGGCGCTAACGGTGCCGGCAAGTCGACATTCATCAAAATTCTCTCCGGTGAACTTGAACCGCAGTCCGGTGTCGTGAAAATGGGGACGGATGAGCGTCTTGCCGTATTGAAACAGGACCACTTTGAATACGAAGAATATGCAGTTCTGGAAACGGTCATCATGGGCCACAAAAAGCTGTATGAAGTGATGTCAGAGAAAAATGCCATTTATATGAAGGAAGACTTTTCAGATGAAGACGGCATGCGCGCCGCAGAGCTTGAAGGCGAATTTGCCGAGCTGAACGGTTGGGAAGCTGAATCCGAAGCAGCCATTCTTTTGCAGGGCCTTGGCATCGCCGAAGATCTCCATGACAAAAAAATGGCGGAGTTGTCCGGTTCCGATAAAGTGAAAGTGCTGTTGGCACAAGCGTTATTCGGCAAGCCCGATGTTCTTCTTCTCGATGAGCCGACCAACCACCTCGATTTGAAAGCGATCCAGTGGCTGGAAGAATTCCTGATCAACTTTGAGAATACGGTTATCGTCGTTTCCCACGACAGACACTTTTTGAACAAAGTCTGCACGCATATTGCAGATTTGGATTTCGGCAAAATTCAGTTGTATGTCGGCAACTACGATTTCTGGTACGAATCAAGCCAGCTGGCTACTCGCCTGGCATCTGACCAAAACGCGAAAAAAGAAGAAAAAATCAAAGAATTGCAGGCCTTTATCGCCCGGTTCTCTGCCAATGCTTCCAAGTCGAAGCAGGCGACGTCACGGAAGAAAATGCTTGATAAGATTCAGTTGGATGACATTCGTCCTTCTTCCCGTAAATATCCGTTTGTCAATTTCACAATCGGCCGTGAAATCGGTAATGATGTGTTGACAGTCAAAGATTTGGGTCAATCAGTAGACGGCAAGCAATTGCTTTCAAATGTCAACTTCAATATGAGCAAAGATGATAAGATTGTCCTGCTTGGTGATCCATTGGCGAAATCGGCTTTGTTGCGCATTCTGGCAGAAGAAGACGAGCCGGCTGAAGGGTCGATCCGTTGGGGTGTCACCACTTCACGCGCGTATTTGCCGATAGACAACACCATTTATTTTGAAGGCAACGAATTGTCTCTAGTGGATTGGCTGCGTCAATACTCGCCGGAAGACGAAAGTGAAACGTTCCTTCGCGGATTCCTCGGCAGAATGCTGTTCTCCGGAGAAGAAGTGAAGAAAAAGCCTTCGGTCTTGTCCGGTGGGGAAAAAGTCCGCTGCATGTTGTCCAAAATGATGCTGTCACATTCCAATGTGCTGTTGCTTGATGAACCGACCAACCACTTGGATCTCGAATCGATCCAAGCCCTCAACAACGGCTTGATCGCATTCAAAGGCGCCATGGTCTTCACATCCCATGACCATCAATTTATCCAAACCATTGCCAATCGTGTAATCGAAATCCGTGAAGATGGATCGATTCTCGACAAGCAATTGACATACGATGAATTCCTGGAATGGAAAGAAACGCAAGGCATAACAAATTAAACAGCAAGCAAAAATCCGTTCTTCTTTAAAGAAGAACGGATTTTCTAATGGTTCCAAGAGAAAACGACAACATTGAAGGTGGCACCGCTTTTTCTTTTAAAGTTTGATGAAACGCTTAGCCAGCCGCCCCGCAGGAACTTTCGCGGCCAAATCGCTGCCTGAATGGGTAAGTCTTCTAATGACCTCAAGCAGGTCTTCATCTCCTGCCCAATGCTCTTTGACGATGTCCACTGAAAATTTGTTCAAGATGGCATTGACAATGAAAACCGCCACGACTACATCATCCATAAAACCGGCAGGGCCTGTTAAAAACTCAGGGATAAAATCAATCGGTGCGATAAAGTACAATATCCCCGAACCGATCATCGTCTTGCTTTTTGCGTCGATCCGGTCGTCCAGCATCATCTTCATCAACAAATGAAACAAGTCAGGCGCCACTAAAATATAACTGCCGACTTTGCTGACCATTCCCGATCTGCTTTTTAGCCAGTTGTCGACTTTTTCACGCAGTTTTTGGTAAAAATCCTGCTGCTGTTGCTCACTCGGCATCTTTTGCGTTAATGTGTCTCCCACACTTTGACCCCCTTTCAAAGAACTTTACCGTATATATACCTTTAACGGAGAAATCCAAAACTTCCAGTAAACATTGATTCGTCAACTGTCCTAAAAATCCATCGTAATATCGGTGGCCACCCGTTCACGTTCCGGCTTGCCTTCCACTACCGTGAAATTCACCAGATGACAAGCACCAGGACTTCCAGATCCCTATTGACTTCAAATGATTCTGCGAAAAATTGTTCTCCTTCTTCGCCCTCTATCTAACCGTACCCTTCATCGCGGTCAAACGATATCACTTTCCCTTTCAACCAGCAGAACCTCCCAGAGAATGCTGATTTGTTCTTCAACTATACCCATCCGTGCCCGCTGTCTAAACAAAACAGGAATCATGTTCATTTCCATAAAAAAAGGGCCGTTCGCAATGAACGGCCCTTTCGGATTATTAAAGTTTAGTTACATTTGTAGCTTGAGGTCCGCGGTTGCCTTCCTCTACTTCAAATTCAACTCTTTGACCTTCGTCAAGCGTTTTAAAGCCTTCGCCTTGAATCGCTGAGAAGTGAACGAATACATCGTCTCCGCCTTCTACTTCGATAAATCCGAATCCTTTTTCTGAGTTAAACCATTTTACTGTACCTTCTTGCATGAAAATAACCTCCTGTGGTTAAAAAAAATTTTTCAATATGTGAATTTCCAAATAAAAAATTCACATATTCCAAAAAGTACCATCACGTGCTGATCACTTTTTGGAATATGTGAATAGCTCTTTCTGGTTTCAATATCTTTGATTAATCCAATTATAGCAAACCTATCAAAAAAGTCAAACAAATCTAAAAACTTTTTATTAGATTTTTTTTGAAAAGAATGTAGTTACTGGAAAGAATATAGGTCATTTTCGGCGGTAATGACATTTTTTTCGTTTTTCTTCTGTACTTTTTTCAATAGCGTGAATCTTTTGATTCATCTTCTGTCATTTTCGGCTAACGTCTTTGCTTTGAAATGCTCTCACTCCAGCCAATCCTCTCCTTCTTTCCTTACTATGCATTTTGCCAAAGATTTTCCTTTCTGTCCAGTGTTTCGCCTCTTTTTCCCGCGGTCCCTAAGTTTGTATTGACAACTTGTTTCCCGTAAAATACATAGTAGAAAGATTGATTTTACTCAGCAGGAATTTCGCCTTTGATAAAAACTAACCGGACAAAACTGTGGGCCTGCATTTTGGCAATGCCTGCAAGATCGGTTTCCTGCTGTCCCGACCCAGTTTTGAACGTTACCGTTCATTGAATTCCGTTTGCCTGTCAGAATAACGGAATTGCTGAAACTTTTCAAGTCTGCAAACGTATAATTGAGTAGCAGCAAAGGAGGATTCTTCCATGAAGCCCATGAAGCCATTTGAAAACTTCATCAAACGACAAACTGTCAGCCTGCCTCTCATGACAGTGATGTTTCCTGTTCTTTATTTGGGAGCGGAAATTGGATTCATCGCTTCAGGAGCCGTGGCAGCCGGCACATACCTTGCCAGCAATACCACCATGAAACAAGTACAATACTCCTCCGACTCCAAGAAATTGGGCATGTCGCGGAGTGAATATAAACATGTGCGTCTCCAGGTAAAAGAAGCAAAAACAAAAATCAAGCAATTGCAGGGCCATTATTACCGGGTGCGTTCCATTACATCATTCAAGCAATTGATGGATATCTCAAAGCTTGCCAGTAAAATCACAACGGTGGTCCAGCAAAATCCGCGAAAGTTTTATCATGCCGAACGCTTCTTTTATTCCCATTTGGATTCGGCCATTGAACTGACCGAGAAATATACCTTGCTCGTCAATCAACCTGTCAAGGACCGGGAAATAAAAGTTGCCCTTCAGGACACGCGTGAAATGCTGCGCTCCATGAAAGAAGTGATGGAGCAGGATTTGAAGCAGGTGTTGTCAACCGACGTCGAACAGCTGCGGATTGAACTGGATTATGCCCGCATGGCTGTCGATCATACCAACAGCCAGAAGCTGCTGATGCAACCACAAACAGACAGTGAAGGAGATATGAAAAATGACACAGAATCGATCGACTCAAAGTGATTTGGATGATTTGCTGGGAACCCCTTTCGGCATTGAAACAGCACCGGAAAAACTCGAAATTGCCGAAAAAGAAACAGGTCGGCCCGTTGCGCTGATGGAGCGGTTGACGGAAGAAGAACAAAAAAAAGCACGGGAGCTTGCCAAACAGATTCCGGCAGGTGATTATGAAGCGATTTTGACGTATGGCGCCAATGCGCAAAACCAATTAAGTCAATTCTCCCACCGTATGCTGGAACATGTTCAGAAAAAAGACATCGGTCCAGTCGGCGATGTACTTCATGACTTGATGAAAAAGCTGAACGAACTGAATCCGGAAGAATTATCCCAGGAGAAACGCTCAGGTATCCGGAAACTGTTCTCCAAAGCCAAATACTCCATTCAGGAAATGATGACCAAATACCAGAAGCTCAGCACACAGGTGGACCGGATCGGAATCCAGCTCGAACATTCCAAACGCGGCCTGTTGGAAGATGTTCAGATGCTTGAACAGCTTTATGACCAAAACAAGACGTATTTCCAGGCACTGAATGTCTATATCGCCGCAGCTGAACTGAAGCGGGATGAACTTTTAAATGAAACGATTCCGGCAATGCGCAAAAAAGCGGAAACTTCCCAGGACCAGATGGCGTATCAGGAAGTCAACGACATGGTACAGTTTGTCGATCGTCTGGAAAAACGCTTATATGATTTGCAGCTATCCCGTCAAATCACCATCCAAAGCGCTCCGCAAATCCGTATGATCCAGCAGACCAACCAGACGTTGGCGGAGAAAATCCAAGCTTCGATCATGACGTCCATTCCGCTGTGGAAGAACCAGATTGCCATTGCCCTGACGCTGAACCGACAAAACAAAGCAGTCGAAGCACAAAAGCAAGTTACTTCGACGACCAACGATCTGCTGCTGAAAAACTCCGAGATGCTGAAAGTCAATTCCATTGAAACCGCCAAGGAAAATGAGCGCGGCATTGTGGAAATTGAAACATTGAAAGAGACCCAGGAGAATCTGTTGGAAACCATTGAAGAAACGCTTCGGATTCAGGCTGAAGGCCGTTCCAAACGAAAAGCGGCTGAACTCGAAATCGGCAAAATGGAAAACGATTTGAAACAGCGCCTGCTGACCATCCGCGATGAACGGGAAGGCGGCAATCAATAATTTGGACAGAAACCCCATGAAGCTTTGCGCTTCATGGGGTTTTTCGGTGCTTATTCTGATTGGAAAGTAAATTCAATGGTTTGGAAAGTATTTCGTCTGCAAGAGACAGTATTTCATTGGTTTTGGAAAGTATTTCGCTTATCAGAGCAGGTAAATCCTTTTATAGGAAATCAAACTCATTTTATCAGCATTAATTTCCCTTTTTCCATCCACTTCACCCACCCTGAAGCACCAGATGCAGTGTCCGTTTCAATAACCGCAGCGTCTGGTCGACAAATTGATCAAGTGAATTGGCACTGACTGATTTATTGCCATACATCATGCGGTAAAAAGCGGCTTGTTCTTCGGTGATTTTCTCACTGCTGAGAAACAGGTGCAGCACTTCAATGCCCTGCTTTTTTGTTTCCTCCACTGCTTTCGCCGTATCAATTACACCATTTTCCGCGTAGTTATAGGCGGAAGGTTCTCCATCGGAAAAAACCAACAAAAACCGATGCTGTTCTGTACGGCTCCGGAGGCGGTCCTTCATCCATCGGATTGCAAAACCGTCGCGGTTGTCTTCATGGTCTTCCATTGACCAAATTTCCTGTGCATGGTCCTTCGTTCCGTCTTCAAATTTATGCATCCATTCAAAATAATTGGGCTGACGGCTCTCACTCGCTTCATATGCGTCTTCATAAAATAATACGATCTCGTGCGGAACATTTAATCCTCTCAAGACATCATGGAACAGCAGAACCGCCTGTCTCGTTTCGTCCAGTTTATCAATCATTGAAGCAGAGCCGTCAATCAGCAGGCAAAAAACAGCATCCAGTTCCCTGGAAGGTGCTGATTTCCGGTAAAACGGCTTCGGACGCTCTTCGATTGCCAGTGGCACCAGCTGCTTCGACAGACGGCCTGCATTCAGATTTCTCCTGGCATCGCTTTGTCTGGAGTCGATTCTCTTTCTCAGTTCTTTCAAAAGTGCTTTGACATAAGGGGTGTGCCTGCTCCGCGCTGCATCGATTTCCGTTTTATGTCCTTTGACTACGCGAATCCTGCTCTCGTGGTACTCGACATGGTCATTGGCGGCGCCGTATTTGCTTCCCGCTTTTTTGGGCGCTTGGTCCGAATGTTCATCTGCTGCTTCGTTGTCTGCCAGATGCTCTCCTCTTCCCTCTCCCTGAGCGGTTTGCTGAACATCCTCTGCGCCCTGTTCCTCACGCCCTCCTTCTGCCATACCGGACTGTCCCTGTTCCAGTTCGAACTCCAGCGCTGCCGCTTCCTCCATTTCCATTTCCCTGTGCCAGGTGTGGAACCATTCCTCCAATGTCTCGATTTTTTCTTCGTCATCGGAATTTTCTGTTTCCACGCCTTCATGGTAATGAAACGGCGGGACTTTGTCAGGCGACTCACCGAATGTGTAATAGCTTTGAACCGTGTCTTTTTCAAACAGAAATTCCAGACGCCCCACCATCCGTGCAATGACATCTGCCGAGTCTGCCGTCGTCCTGGCATCAAATACATGCGTCCAAATTTGAAACAGTGGCTCCCATTCCTCCAAGCCTGCATCCTGCCGCCCTCTGAGCCGTAAATAAGCGGCATTCAAAAAGGCGTCCGCAGAAAAACCTTTTTGGCTGTTCTGTTCCAATTGTTTGGTGTGGTATTCGGTATAGACGGTTTCCCTGATTTCAAAAGCTCTTTTTGTGCCGGGACGTTCTTTGATGATCTGTTCGCTTAAACGGAATTCTTCAGCGCACAGCAGCAATTGTTCCAGAAGCAATGGCAGATGGGTATCAATCCGTTTAAAGCTGCGCCATTCATGCAAGTTGAAATAACGCCAAAATCCTCCGCTCATCAAATAAATATCTGACAAATAACCGTTTCGCTCCACCGTTTCCGGCCGGTGTTTCCAAAACACACTCATGGAAATGGTGGATTCAGATGGCCTGAATTCCATCAGTTTACGTGTAGTCACTTTTAGATAGGGCGCTTCGGCAAGTGCTCCTGCCAGTAATTCCATCCGTTGAAGCAATTGAGTGTCGACCGTTTCATTATTAAATTGGATGAATCGATTGACTGATGCCATCCCTCTCACCTACTTGATCCATGTATTGGCCAAATCCCTGAACAATTCCCGTTCGCTTTCGTCCTCCAATTTTTCGGCGATGGCGTAGTTCACTGCCCGCATTGGGTCCATATGCGCCGATAAAGCTGTTGCATCCAGCAGACTGCGTATCGAAGCCGCTTCTTCCGACAGCAAACCGTTTTCCACCTGTTTCATCAAATCAGCTGCCAAATGAAGCATAAACGATTTCAACTCCGTTGAAGCTTCCGGAAATTCCCGGTTCCACAGCTCTGCCAATTGATCGCCCGTCAGGTAAGGAACCGGATAGGCAATAAACCGATTTTTCAGTGCTTCGTTCATCGGTGCTGTTCCGATGTATCCTTCGTTAATCGCAGAAATTACCGAAAAGTCGGGATGCGCTTGGATCACTTCCCCAGTAAACGGGTTTGTCATCATTCTGCGGTAATCCAGTGCACTGTGTAAAATCGGTAACGTCTCGGCTTTCGCCATATTGATTTCGTCAATGTACAGGATATGGCCTTTTTTCATCGCCGTAACAACGGGCCCTTCCACAAATTCAATAACACTTTGTCCGTCTTTTTGAACCAATGTCTTAAAGCCAAGGAGTGCTTCCGCGTCCAGATCCACAGAACAATTGACGCTTTGCATTGGCTGAGCAAAGACTGCAGAGACGCTTTCCGCCAGTTTTGTCTTGCCTGCACCCGTCGGCCCTTTCAGCAGCACCGGTTTCTTTAAAACGACTGCAGACAGGATATCCCGCCATAAATAATCATCCGGAGCAATATATCCTCCTTTTCCGATGAGTATTTCATCGTCACCGTGTGTACGCTGTTTTCGTTTACTGATTTCATTTTCAATAAGAGACATCCTTACACCTTCTTTCAATAGAAAAGACCGATGAGCTGGCATCGGTCTTTTGTTCACTCAAAATATGTTTTGTAATAACCGCCGACTTTTCCGGTGTTGTCGACGACGAAGATGAACTCTTCGGTTTCGTTCTTTACATCATAGGTTTTTCCTTCAGTCAATACATTGGAGACGAGGAATTTCGCCGCTTTTGTATGATTGCATGTGACAGTCCGTATCGTTTCTTTTGTATCCCATTCTTTATGAATCACAGTTCTCATCCTTTTCAATATGTCTATGGCTTAAGTATAAGGAAAAGAGCGCTGAATTTCAAATCCGCTATTTACGCACTGAGCGGGTCAGATAAATCGAACGGATGGTAATGACCAAAGCGATCACGAGCGACAGGGAAACAAAAAAAAGCTGCAGATGAGAAAGTATGGTGTCATATGCATATGGAAACGTCCTGCCCAGATTAAAATAAACCATCATCCAGACAAAGCTGCCGGTGTAGGCAAAAAAGGCATACTGTAAAAAAGGGAAACGGTTGGCTCCAACGACATACGGCATGGCCCAGCGAAAACCAGGAAGGAAAAAGCTGAGAAAAATTGCCCACTTTCCCCGACGGACCAAAAAAGCGTCAAATTTTTGAATCGCCTTGTTCCACCTTGTCTCTTTTAACTTCCTGAGGAGACGCATGCCGAGCGTAAAGCCGATAAAATAAGCGAACGTATTGCTGGAGATCAAGCCGAGATAGGCAGCCAGAAATGCATAGACCGGTTTGAAATGGTTGATCTCGGTAACCACACCTGAAAAGGTGGCGGCGACTTCATTTGGCAATGGCATGCCAAAAAGAAGGAGCCAATTGATCAGGAACATACTTACATATCCATATTCTTTCACTAGTTCGATAAAAAAAGACAAATCCATCGCTTCCAACCGCCTTTGGGACCTTCTCTTTCCATCATGACAAAAAAAAGATAGCCCTGCAACGCAGGACTATCGGAAATTGTGATTATGATTCTAGCAACAGGTCTTCAGGATTTTCAATCAAATCTTTGACCATTTTCAGGAACCCGACAGAATCGCTTCCATCGATGACACGGTGGTCATAAGAAAGAGCCACATACATCATTGGACGGATTTGAATTTCGTCACCAACTGCAATCGGACGTTTTTGGATAGTATGCATGCCAAGAATACCGACTTGCGTGCCGTTCAGGATTGGTGTTGACATCAGTGAACCGAATACACCACCGTTTGTAATGGTAAACGAACCGCCTGTCATGTCCGCAATCGACAGTTTTTTATCACGCGCTTTTGCGGCCAATTCACCGATGCTCGCTTCAATCTCTGCAAAGTTCTTTTTGTCTGTATCGCGGACGATCGGCACAACCAGGCCTTCTTCAGTTGATACTGCAATTCCTACGTCATAGAATTGCTTCAGCAATACATCATTGCCGTCCAACTCAGCGTTAACGTATGGATATTTTTTCAAAGCAGCCGTAACCGCTTTTGTGAAGAATGACATGAAACCAAGCTTCACGTCATGGTTTTTCACAAATTGATCTTTTTTGCGGCTGCGCAATGCCATCACGTTGGTCATATCGATTTCATTGAAAGTTGTCAGCATGGCAGTCGATTGTTTAACTTCCAGTAAACGTTTTGCGATTGTTTGACGGCGTCTTGTCATTTTCTCGCGTACAATACGTCCGCTTTCTTCATCAGAAGAAGCCGCTTTTGGTGCTTCAGCTTTTGCAGCAGGAGCTGGCTGGCTTGGAGCAGCCGCTTTGGTGCTATGGGCTTCAACATCTTGAACGCGTACTCTTCCCATCGGATCAACTGGAGTGATGGCAGCAAGATCGATTCCTTTTTCACGAGCCAATTTGCGGGCTGCAGGGCTTGCGATCGTGCGGTCAGAAGAACTTTGTTCTTCGGCTGCTGGTGCTTCTTCTACAGCTTCTTCAGTTGCTGGAGCTTCTGTTTTTGCAGGCTCCTGCTCTTCTGATTTCGGTGCCGGTTCAGCAGACGCGCTGTCTCCTGAAGCTTCCCCGGAACCTTCTCCAACGATGGCGATGACTTGTCCAACTTCCACCGTATCGCCTTCTTCAGCTTTCAGTTCCTGTACAACACCAGCTTCTTCGGAGATAACTTCAACGTTGACTTTATCTGTTTCCAATTCAACGATAAATTCGCCTTTCTCCACTGTATCGCCTGGTTGCTTCAACCATTGTGCGATTGTTCCTTCTGTTATCGATTCTGCTAATTCTGGTACTTTGATTTCTGCCACAGAAAATTCCTCCTTAGTTGATCCTTAAGATTGCGATAATGCTTCGTCTATAATGCGCGCCTGTTCCACTTTATGCGCTTCGCCATCACCTTCAGCAGGGCTTTGACGCTTGATGCGGCCATAATATGTCACGTCTTTGCCATCCGCGATTTCACGCAGATACGGCTCTGCAAATGACCATGAACCCATGTTCTGCGGTTCTTCCTGAACCCATGCCAGTTCTTTGGCTTTCGGGTAACGGTCGATAATCGCCTGAATTTTTTCGGCCGGGAACGGATACAGTTGTTCGACACGGACAATATGCGCCCAGTCGTAACCTTTTCCGTCTTTTACGCGTTCTGCCAGGTCGATTGCCATTTTGCCGCTGGCAAACAGGATCCGTTCCACTTTCGTTTTCTTTTTGCCCATTCCCGGCTGTTCCAGCACAGTTTGGAACTGGCCTTCCGCTAGGTCTTCCAATTCCGCTCCCACCATTGGATGGCGCAGCAAAGATTTAGGAGAAACGATGATCAGTGGGCGAATGGACTCTTCACCCAGCATTTTCGCTTGCCGGCGAAGAATATGGAAATAGTTGGCGGCGCTTGAAAGGTTAGCCACTGTCCAGTTGTTTTCTCCAGCCATCTGCAAATGTCTTTCCAGACGGGCACTTGAGTGTTCAGGACCCTGTCCTTCATAGCCATGCGGCAAGAGCATCACAAGTCCTGATTTTTGTCCCCATTTTGCACGGCTTGCAGAAATGAATTGATCGAACATCATCTGAGCCATATTCGCAAAATCTCCGTACTGGGCTTCCCAGATGACAAGTGCTTTTTCATTTTCGGCGTTATAACCGTATTCATAGCCAAGAACAGCAGCTTCACTCAATGGGCTGTTGTAAATGGCGAATGATGCTTCGGCACCGGAAATATGGTGAAGCGGTACGAGTTCGTTGCCGGTTTTTTCATCATGCAGTACAAGATGGCGATGAGCGAACGTCCCGCGCTGCGCATCCTGCCCTGACATACGGATTGGATTGCCGTCTTGAAGAATGGAACCGAACGCAAGTGTTTCCGCGTGAGCCCAGTCGATTTTTCCTTTTCCGTTAAATGGATCTTCGCGGCGTTTCAGGATGCGGGCCAATTTACCGAATGCAGAAAAATCTCCTGGCCAAGCAAGCAATTCTTCATTCATTTTAATCAGGACATCTTTATCGACTCCTGTCGGCACTTCAGGGAACCCATTCAATACGGCTTCGGGAATCGTCATTTTTCCTTCATCGTCTGATTTGTTTTCCTTCACGCGGTCATACGCTTCCTGCATTTCTTTTTGAATGTCTTTGTCGAGCGTCTGCACGTCATCTTCTGTCAGAACTTTTTCAGAAGATAATTGCTTTCCGTACAGCTCGCGTACTGTTCCATGCTGATGGATGCCATGATACATCAGCGGATTGGTGACAAGCGGTTCATCCATTTCGTTATGTCCGTACCGGCGGTAGCCGATCAAATCGATTAATATATCTTTTCCGAACTTCTGGCGGTATTCAAAAGCAAGACGTGCAACAGCAACCACTGCTTCCGGATCATCTGCATTAACATGGATCACTGGAATTTCGTAGCCTTTGGCCGGATCCGATGAATAATGAGTCGAACGGGAATCGTGTTGTTCTGTCGTGAAACCGATCAGGTTGTTGGCGATGACATGGATTGATCCACCTGTATGAAAACCATTGATACGGCTGATATTCAATGTTTCCGCAACAACGCCCTGACCTGGGAAAGCGGCATCGCCATGAACCATGATGGCGTATGCTTTTTTCGGATCGACTTTCGGCATCCCTTTCTGGTCAGTGATCTCCTGAGCTGCGCGTGTTTGCCCCGCTACAACCGGATTGACAACTTCCAGGTGGGATGGATTGTAAGCCAGTTTGATGTTGGTGCCATCCGGTGAACGATACGTGGCACCCATATGGTATTTCACATCACCATACCAGCCTTTTGTAATTTCCAGAGAACCGTTTTCCGGCAGGAAAGCTTCGTCGCCGACGTGGGCAAAGCCTGCAAACATCATTTCATATGGCTTGTTCAGAATATGTGTAAGCACATTTAAACGACCGCGATGCGCCATCCCGATCATGATATTCTCCGTACCGGCTGTTTCGGACAAACGGACCAACTCTTCCATCAGAACGACTAAAGTGTCTACCCCTTCAATCGAAAAGCGTTTTTGCCCTACAAACGTACGGTGTATAAATTTCTCGAACCCTTCGACACGCGTCAACAAATCCAGCAATTCTTTTTTCTTGTCTGCGTCCAGTGAAGGCTTCAATTGACCGGATTCAATTTTCTCCTGAATCCAGCTGCGTTCCTGCGGCTGTACAATATGAGAAAATTCATAGGCGATTTTGTCAGTATAAAGGGATTTCAGATAAGTAATTGCTTCTAACCCGTTTGTCACGTCGGACGGGGCATTCGCTAATATGAAGGAAACCGGCACATCTTTCAAATCCTGTTCCGTTAACCCATATGCGGAAAGCTCCAAGCGTTCCGTATCTTTTGGCTGGTCCTGAAGCGGATAAATATCCGAAGCCAGATGACCATGTGCACGGATCGCTTCAGCCAGTTGGACAGCTGCCAGCACTTTGGCAAATTTGTTTGGATCTACGCCACTCTCGACTGTCGGAGCAGCAGTGGAAGCTGTTGTTTGCTGTCCGGCCGCTTCAACCGGAGGACCATATTGTTCAAAAAGCTCTGCATATTCCGGATCGATCAATTCCGGGGATTCCTGGTAAAGATCGTACATTTCCATTACATATCCCAAGTTTGGACCCGTAATGGAACTCCAGGGAGATTGTGCACCTGAATAATTGCTAGACATAAAAAAACCTCCAACTATTTGCCTCATGGCAGTCACTTTAACTATTGTATGTCTTCCATATTTTATCACGCCTCCCGCCGGACATAAAGCGCAAGGCGTTCTATCAATTGAAGAACAAATTTCCATATCAATCTTACTACTTCCAGTAAAAAAAACAATGGTTTTCCGTGAAAATATTCACATTTAGAAATTTCGGGTTTAAGAAAGTGAAAATTGAGGTTAAAAAACCGTAAAATCGACGAAATTCAAACAGAAATAACGGCTCATCCCACAAACTGCCGAGCCACGGCAGAAGTTTGTCGGCTGAACTTTTCATAATTGGCCTGTTCACCCAAATCGTCTGCCGACACAAACCGGCTGTCTTCGCTGGTATCTTTCCAGTCAAATACGTGTTTCGACAAATAACTTGCATTGCCGGTCAGCTTCAACGAAATCCGGTCGCCTTCTTTTGACACTGAACACTTAACCATTCCACCTGGGTTGTAAACGTAAACGTCTCCGTATGGAACAATTCCGGCCATGCAGCTGACCAAAGCCGATGCGGTCATCGCTGTGCCGCACGCATTGGTGAAGCCCACCCCCCGCTCAAAGGTTCTGACAAAAATGCCATCTTCCACTTTGGTGACATAACTGACATTGACACCGTCGGAAAAATAGTCATTGGGGCCATTGAAAGTTTCTGCCCATCTTTTTTGGTGAGATTCATCTGCCTGGAATGACCCAGGCACCAAACCGATCAAATGGGGATTCGGCACCGCGACGGCTGTAAAAGGAACATCTTCCGAAACAAATGGCAATGGAGTCAAAATCAGCTCTTCACGGCCGTCATAAGTCATCGGCAAATCCGTTAACTGGAAAGACACCGGTGAAATCTCCACCGAATACGTGGCGATGCCGTCCATCAGCGTCTGTTCTTTTTCCACATGTAAATGCGCCTTCATCGTTTCTATGACCGCGTTTGTTAAATTGCCGCGTTCACAGACGTAACGGGCAACACAGCGCAAACCGTTGCCGCACATGGAAGCCTCGGAACCGTCTCGGTTAAAGACACGCATTTTGGCGTCAGCTGTTGCGGAAGGCAGTATCACCAGCAAACCGTCAATCCCTTGATCCAGTTCCGCCAATTGCAGCGCCAACTGGTCATAATCCTGCCGTTCCGGCCCTTCCACCATATAAAATGTATTCATGGATCCATGAACTTTCAGCAATGTAATGTCCATTCTGCTCACCTCTGCTCTTTCTTTTCTCCAATTTCATCATCAATTTGTCCGTGTGGAGCGAGCCTCCACTGAAGAGAGTGTCCGTCACCTTTTGCTCGTGTGAGCGACCACTAACTTCGCCATTTCATAGGAAGTTTTTGGCGGTTCCGCTTGAGTCATCTGATCCACCAGTATATCTTCATCGGCACGCAGCCGGTTGATCGCCTGCATAAAACTCTCTGATGTCAGTTCTTCTTCTTCCATGACATGCGCAAATCCCTGCTGTTCAAACAGCCGGGCATTTAGCAATTGGTCGCCGCGGCTTTTCTGGACAGACAGCGGAATCAGCAGCATCGGCTTTTTCAAAGCCAGGAATTCAAAGATGGAATTGGAACCGGCCCTTGAGACGACAAAGTCAGTCATATGTAAAAGATGGGACAATTCATGTGTCACATATTCAAACTGGCGGTAATTCGGTTGTTGTGACAAAGATTCGTCCACATTGCCTTTACCGCATAAATGGATAATGCTGAAATTTTCCGTTAGCTTTTTCAGATTGTCTCGAACTGCTTGGTTGATGATGGCAGACCCCTGGCTTCCGCCCATAACCATAAGAACAGGTAAATCGTTATCGAAATAACAGATTTCTTTTCCTTTCGCTGCGGAACCGTCCATTAACTCACTGCGGATGACCGCTCCGGTGCACGTGGATTTCTCCGCCGGTACATACTTCAGTGTTTCTTTGAAAACGGTAAAGATATGATCAGCAAACGGCATTGCCAGCTTATTGGCCAATCCAGGCGAAACGTCTGACTCGTGAATAATAACAGGCACTGTCATAATTTTCCCTGCCATGACGACTGGAACCGATACAAAACCACCTTTTGAAAAAATAGCGGCCGGCTTCGTTTTCCGGATGACATTGATTGCCTGAATCAGACCGATCCCGACACGAAAAGGATCCGTAAAGTTTTTCATGGAAAAATAACGGCGCAACTTTCCACTGGCGATGGCGTGATAAGGGATATCCGGATTCGATTCCCGGATCAACTCTTTTTCGATGCCGTTTTTTGATCCGATGTATTCGACATCCAGATCCAGGTTTTGGATCTCCGGAATCAGTGCCTGGTTCAGCGATACGTGTCCTGCTGTACCTCCTCCGGTCAAAATGATCTTTCTTTTCTTCATTTATTGGCCCACTCTCTGCAATTAAAATTCATTTGTACTTATGGCATTAACGATTTTCCAATTCTCTGCGGAGCCGGCTCTGACTGTTAAAATACCCGTTTCCGCATTTGTACATCTCTTCAATTGTAGCATAAATGGCTTGTATCAAGGAAAGGAAGGTCTCAATGAAGACAAAAAAAGATTGCCGCTCACTGAGCAGCAATCTTTTTGTATAGTGATACCAGATCTTTTTTTTGTTGTTTGGTCAAATCCGATTGTTCAATTCGTGAGAAGGCAAGGGCCAGTTTTTCCTCTTTTGACTTCCTGACGCGCGGATGAGTCAGCTCATCGTTCAGTTCAATGAGAATTTGCTGTTCCAATTCCTGTTGAGTACGGATATTTTTAACTGACGCCCTATTCGGCCATAATTTCTGATAAGCTTCAATCATGGCAATTCCACCTGTTGGATTTCTTCCCCGATGATGACCACCTGCGGTTTCATGCTCATAAATTCCGGCAGCCATTGTGCCATTCCATAGGCATACTGGAAAGAATGAGGGTATTTATCACCTTCCAGCGGCACGTATCCTTTGATGCGGTAAACGGTTTCCGGCAAATCACGGAGCCACTGCTCGAACGTTTCCCGATTGACTGGCCGGGCAAACTCCAGTACCTTCGTCCCTAAATTCAATTTCGCAAGGGGCGCTCCTACCGTTTCGCTTTTCCCTGAAACCGTCATTCTCTTCAAAGCTTGAAACGGAACTTTGGATTGGACCGTCTGAATAATCTGTGCCGAAGGGTTCAATGACTGGATTTCATAAATCGCTTGCCCCTGCTCAGCTTCTGTCAGCAAATCCATTTTATTTGCCAGGATTAAATCTCCATGGCGGACCTGTTCCAGAAACAGCGAACGGACCTGCGGACTCAGTGAATTTCTGTCAAACCAGCGCTTGCTGTCTGCCACAGTGACGATTCCCTTGAAATGGAGCTGCTCTGCAAACAGCGGAGAAAAAATAGCATCCAATGCCTCGACAGGGTGAGCAGCCCCGGTCGTTTCAATCAGCAATACATCAAAATCTTCTTCTGCCAATAAAGTTTGGATCTGAGCTTCCGACTTTTCCGATCCTGTGCAGCAAATACAGCCTTCCAGCAGTTCCTTGAGTGGAACCCCACCTTCCACTTCCTCAGAATCGAAATTCAGTTTTCCCAGTTCGTTCATGAAAACAGCCGGCTTTAAACCTTCTTTTTTCATTTGTTGAATCATATGCTTCAGCAGCGTTGTTTTGCCGCTTCCTAAAAATCCGCTGAACAAATACACATCTACCATGCTATCCCTCTTTTTCAATCATCATTGTAAAAAAAGGCCCGCAAATGCGGACCTATCGGTTATTCATCAATTTCTTCTGTTTCTTCCGTCTCTTCTGCTTCTTCTGAAGCTGCGGTCTCAATTCCCGCTTTTTCCATGACAAGGCGTTTGGCTTCCATAAGTTGAGGATCCTCTTCTTCGATTTTTTCCCGGAGAGCTTCCATCAACTTATACGTAGTGTCTTCAGTCAGCACACCTGTAGATTCCAATTCGTTGTCTTCCTGGAACGCCGTGACAGCCTGCTCCAATTGTTCTTCAAAAACGCCGTCGATTTCACCCGGGTCATAGCCGACCACTTCCAGCATTTGTTCTGCAGTACGGACATGTTCTGAAATAGTGCCGTCTTTCAATTCGAGTGACGGATCGATGACCGGCAAGGAAGCATATTCCGGATATTCAACTTTAACATCCGGAGTGATTCCTTCCTGATGAATCCAGTTGCCGTCCGGTGTCAGCCATTTCGCCGTCGTAAACTTCAAGTTTGAGCCGTCCGGCAAATCATTGGCTGTTTGGACCGTGCCCTTGCCGAACGTTTTTTCTCCGACCAATTGAACATCAGCAGATTCACTCATAGCGCCCGCCAAAATTTCAGAAGCTGAAGCACTTCCTCCATCGATCAGCAAAGTGACGGGAATATCCACTTTTTCGCCGGGTGTCGATAAATAGATTTCTGGTTCCTCGCCTTTTGCCTCCACTTCAAACATTTCTTTTCCTTCTTCAATGAAAAGGTTGGAAATATCGAGCGCGGAAGTCAATAAGCCGCCCGGATTTTGGCGTACATCCAGCACCATCGCTTGCATGCCCTGTTCTTCCATGTCTTCAATAGCCGTCATCAATTCTTCATAGGTGTTCTCTGAAAAGCTGGTGACTTGAATATGAGCGGTTTGGTCGCCGATCATTTCTGCATACACCGTTTCAATCGGAATTTCATCCCGGACAATTTTCACGTCGATGGGGTCTTCAATTCCTTCACGTTGTATAGTCAATGTCACTTCCGTCCCTTTTTCACCACGGATCAGCATGACAGCTTCGGTCGTGCTGTAGCCCTGGATATCTTTGCCGTCCACGGCAAGAATTTGATCATTCGGCATAATACCCGCTTTTTCAGCCGGTGAATTCTTGATCGGGGAGACGACCGTGACATAACCGCCGCGTTCCTGTACTTCTGCGCCAATTCCTTCAAAACTCGAGGATATACCTTCTAAAAATTGCGCTGCTTCGTTTTCGTTCATGTAATCGGAATATGGATCTTCCAAAGAGTCGACCATGCCATTGATGGCTCCGTTGATCAATTCTTCGTTATCCAATTCTTCGTAATAGCCGTTTTTCAGTTCATCATATGCAGCATAAAGTTTCTGGAATTCCACCCGCTCGGGAGAATTCACTTCCACTGCCTTATCTTCTCCAAAAGTCAGTGCGAACACAGTCAATCCGGTGGTCAGTAATATCAGGACGACGACAAGCATGATAAAATTGAATGTCTTCATCCGGATAAAGTGAGCCGGCGCTTCTTCTACAGGCGGTATTTGTTCTTGCTCATCGCCAGGACGCTTCTCATCCATCTTCTTCCCCACTTTCATAGTTGCCAGTTCATGCTGTTTCGATTTTAACAAGGTTTAAAAGAAATGAAAAGAAAAAGACTGCCTGGACAGTCTTTTTCTTTGTTATTCCTGAATGGCGGCTTCCAGTGCGACGACGATCATGTCGTTGAACGTGGTTTGGCGTTCTTCTGAAGATGTCGCTTCCCCTGTCAGCAAATGATCGCTGACCGTCAATACAGACAAAGCCTGACGCCCGAATTTAGCAGCCAATGTGTAAAGGGCAGCAGTCTCCATTTCAAGTGCCAGCACACCGTACTGCGCCCATTTTTCGTGTTCTGCATGTTCATTGTAGAAAACATCTTCTGTAAAGACATTGCCGACACGCAGGCTCAACCCTTTTTCCAACCCTGCGTTATAAGCTTTCAGCAGCAAATCGAAATTGGCGGTCGGCGCGTAATCAATGCCGTTGAAAATGATTTCGTTCATTTTTGAATCAGTTGAAGCACTTTGTGCGATGATGACGTCACGCACTTTGACGTCCTGATGAATAGAGCCGCATGTACCGACACGGATCAATTTCTGGACATCGTACTCGTTCATCAACTCAGTAGTATAAATGGAAATGGAAGGAACTCCCATCCCTGTGCCCTGCACCGAAATCCGCTTTCCTTTGTATGTTCCTGTGTAACCGAACATATTGCGCACTTCGTTATAGCAAGTTACGTCTTCCAGGAACGTTTCAGCGATGTACTTTGCCCGCAAAGGATCCCCCGGAAGTAAAATCGTATCCGCTATTTCGCCTTTTTTTGCATTGATATGAACACTCATCTAAAAACCTCACTTTGTTTTAGTCGGTTTAATCATACTGTTTTTTTACAGCCAGTGCAATCATGGACATTATTGGCTTCTGTATTCTTCCCACATATCATCGAATGTGGAAGCCGTCATGACAGGATGGGCTCTTTCTTCAATATATCTGGAGATTTTTTCGAAATCCTTCGAACTTTTTGGAAAACCATGATCGAGGAACATGGCGTCTGCGAACCTCGAAAAATCGTCCGGATTCATTTTTCCACGGTAGCTTAGCGCGAAATGATAAAATGACCGTTCCATCTGTGTCCCCCTTTCTTCTATAACTAGATATTGTGAACTAAAAATCAGCTTTTATACACTGCTTCGGCCGCTTTGGGCATAAACCGGTGCTCCTGTCTCTGCATCGTTGCGCTGCTGTTTTGCGGAATATCGCCAGTGAAAGTCACCAGTTCAACTTAATTATAGTTGAACATGAAAATTCCCGGACAGCTGTCCGGGAATTTAGTCATTCAAACAATTGCTTGTATTCCGACAGCCCTTCGGCGTCCAATTGATCTTTCGGGATGAAGCGCAGCGCCGCAGAGTTGATGCAGTAGCGCAGACCGCCCATGGATGCTGGACCGTCCGGGAAAAGATGCCCCAGGTGGGAATCAGCAGTGGAACTGCGCACTTCCGTCCTTCTCATGCCGTGGCTTGTATCCAAATTTTCTTTGACTTCTTCGCTTTCGATCGGCTTGGAGAAACTGGGCCAGCCGCAATGTGCATCGAATTTGTCTTTCGAGCTGAACAGCGGCTTGCCGGAAACGATATCAACGTAGATCCCTTCTTCAAAATGCTGGTCGTACTCATTCTGAAAAGGCGGTTCCGTGCCATTTTCCTGCGTCACTTTGTACTGCATCGGTGTCAACTTCTTTTTCAATTCATCTTTCATTGCTCAGCACCCCAATTTCTTTGAATGAATGCGGCTCTTCCCGAACCGGTCGCATACCGGTTGTAGTGAGCCGGATTTTTTTTGTAATAGTCCTGATGATAATCTTCCGCCGGGTAAAACGGCTTGGCTTCCCGAATGCTGGTGGCGATGGGTTTATTGAATTTCCCTGAGTTTTCCAGTTCCTGTTTTGACTTTTCAGCTGCCTGCCGTTGTTCTTCCGAGTGATAAAATATGGCTGTTGCATAGGAAGAGCCCCGGTCAAAAAACTGACCGCCGGGATCAGTCGGATCAATTTGCGTCCAAAATACTTCCAGCAATTTTTCGTACGGGTAAATATCAGGCTGGAAGGTGATTTCCACCGCTTCCACATGTCCTGTCAAATTCGAACATACCTCTTCGTATGTCGGATTCGGTTTGTCTCCACCGGTATAGCCGCTGACCACCGCTTCAATTCCGTCCAAGGAATCAAACGGTTTGACCATGCACCAAAAACAGCCTCCTGCAAAAGTCGCTTTCTCAGTTTTCATTTTTCCACTCCCCATTCTATGGTTGAACGGTCACTTTCAGCCGGATATCGTCTTCTTCCAGATTAAAAGATTCCGCTTCCACTGTAATGCCGTCTTCCAAAGGAATTTCTGTCAATCTCAGCAGTACAGTTTCTTCCTTCGGCGTCACTTCCATGAATTCAGGAAGATCCACAGAGTCTCTTAGTAACTTTAACGCAGATTCAGGGGGAATATCCAACATCCCGACCTCAACGGATTTTTGTTCCAGCAATAAATTGCCGTCTTCCTGCACAAACGGGTCAAATTTCATCAGAATTGGCAATGTCATGGAAAACACATCTATTTGCGTAGATAAGCTGACATCGCTGTTAACCGATAGTTGCAAGGGAATCGGCTGATCATCCATCGCTTGCTGAATATAGGTATTGGCAATTCCCTCAAAATCCGTTTTGGTTGTCCGGACGATCAAGGAATTTCCTTCAACAGGGGGCCTGGCCTCGGGTTCATACGCCGAATGACCACTTGCCGGTGTATTGATCAGGATGACAATTCCTATGATAGCTAATACATTCAACGCCAGCAGCATAAAAAAAGCAGTTCGCCACACCTTCATTTTCTCACCCCCTACCAAGTCCGCATTCTTCCATTCTATCCAAAATCCGTTCTGTCATTAAATTATACCCTTTGCTGTTCGGGTGGAAAAAATCTGTATGATACACCAGGTTCTTGTTGCCAAGGAAGAGGTCTTTGACCGGTACATAACAGGCTTGAGGGTCTTCTTCAACTACTTCCTCCATGGTCTGGTTATAACTGGTGATGATTTCGTCAAATTCATTGATTTCGTCCGTGATCAGTGAGAAAGGGTTATAGACGCCGACTGCAATGATGGGAACTGTGGGATTGATGGACCGGATTGCCGCAAAAATATTGCGGACCCTGTTTTCGTATAATACCAATTCGTCTTCAAAAGCCTGGACATTGAGTGAAAACAGATCTCTCTTAACGATTCTCATAATGTCATTGCCACCGATCGTCATTGTCACATAATCTGCTTCTGCGATCGGACCAGTCAATTCCCCTTGTTGAAAAAGAGACAGCAATTGGTCACTGCGGCGGCCGCGTTTTGCGGTATTTTCAACAGACGTTCCCTGCACTCCCTGCCACGCCCTTATTTCTCCTGCCAATCTGCCCACATAGCCGCCTCTATTGGCTTCATCACCAACACCCTGTGACAGCGAATCCCCGATGGCCGTAATGATCAATGTGTCCGGAACAAAAGTCGGCGGTACAGTAAATGCCGTAAACGCTGCTGGAATACGCGGTTCTGCTTCATCGTTGCCAAAGATAAAAGAAGAACTGCATCCCGGTAATATAAACATGACTAGTATTCCGATCAACAGGATGCGTTTCAATGTATTCTCTCCTTTTTCAAAGTGGGATGCAGCGCGGCTTATTCTGCGTAAAACATGAAACCGATGGCGCCGATTCCTGTATGTGTGGATATTACCGGTGTCGTATAATCGAATTTGATATCAGCAAATCCCTTTTCAGCAATCATTTCACGCAGCGGCTCCGCCATCGATAGACCGTTGGCATGGGCAATCCCGATGCCTTTTACCACTTTTCCGGCCGTCCTTTCTTCGAAATCTTTAATCAAATACTGGACCACCTGCTTGTGGCTCCGAACTTTGGCTACTGGCGTATATCCTCCATCATCCAGTGAGGCAATCGGTTTGATCTTCAGGAACGATCCAACCAACGCCCGTCCTTTGCCGATACGTCCCCCTTTGACCAAATTATCAAGCGTATCGACCACTACGTACAGTTTTGTATTTTTGCGGATTTGTTCGACCCGGTCCACAATTTCCTGGAGTGGTTTTCCCTGCTTGGCCATTTCAGCAGCTTCTACGACTTGAAAAGTCAGCGCATGGGAAATATAACGCGAGTCGATTACCGTGACATCCGTTTCTGTCAGCTCGGCTGCCGCTCTTGCAGATTCGACTGTGCCGCTCATGCCGCCCGTCATGTGAATCGACAGCACCTGGTCGCCGTCTTTTCCGAGTTTATCGTACAACTCCTTGAAAACACCGGGGGAAGGCTGTGAGCTTTTTGGAAGTTCTTCCGACTTTTCCATCAGTTCCAGAAAAGATTCCGGCTCCAGGTCCACACGATCCAAATAAGTTTTGCCACCGATTTGTATCGATAATGGTACTACATGCAAATTGTATTTTTCAATTGTCTCCTGTTTCAGATCTGCTGTAGAATCTGTCACCACGTGTATTTTTGACATCTATCCACTTCCTTACTGGTTTCCTTTATTTTAAAAACATTCTAAATCTATCGCAAACGATAAGGTCTTTCTTGTCAATGAGCCTGCATCAATCGCCGCTTTTTTCATACACCAAATAAGAAAAAGGGATGCCGTTCGACTGCTTTTCTTCGGAAGCCGTCACCAACTTCCATTCTTCACCATACTCAGGAAAAAACGTGTCCCCTTCGAACGGCTTTTTGATCAACGTGATATACAGGCGGTCGGCTTCCGGTAAAATCGCCCGAAAAATCTGTTCGCCTCCAATGACCATCACTTCATCATTCACTTCTTTTGCCAACCGGATGGCCTCATCCAGGTCGTGGACAATGTCCACCCCTTCAGCGCGGTACTCTTCGTTCCGTGTGACGACGATATTCCGCCTTTTCGGCAAGGGACGACCGATCGACTCAAATGTATTGCGGCCCATGACCATCCCTTTGCCGACCGTGTGTTTCTTGAAATAGGCCAGGTCTTCCGGAATGTGCCATGGCAACTGATTGTCTTTTCCGATGACCCGGTTCGGATCATGTGCCACCATCAATGAAATCATGCTATCCCTCCTTATACTGCAACCGGTGCTTTGATCCGCGGATGAGGATCATAGCCTTCGACTGAAATATCCTTTACTTCCAATTCAAAGATTGAATCGATTTCTTCATTGATTTTCAAAATCGGCAAAGCCCTTGGAGTTCGCTGCAGTTGTTCTTTCACCTGCTCCATATGATTGGAGTAAAGATGCGTATCGCCAGTGGTGTGAACAAAATCTCCTACGCCGAGCCCGCATTCCCTCGCAATCAAATGTGTCAGCAGCGCATAGGATGCAATATTGAAAGGCATGCCCAGGAAAACGTCCGCGCTTCGCTGATACAGCTGGCAGGACAGCTTGCCGTCAGCGACGTAAAATTGGAACATCGTATGGCAAGGCGGCAGCGCCATATCATCGACAAATTCAGGGTTCCAGGCAGTCACCAGATGGCGACGGGAATCTGGGTTGTTTTTGATGGCTTCTATGACATTCCGCAACTGATCGATGGTGCCTCCTGTTGTGGTTGCCCAGGAACGCCATTGTTTGCCGTAGACCGGACCCAGGTCCCCGTACTTTTCGGCAAACTGGTCATCCGTCAGGATCTTTTCCTGAAAGATTGCCATCTGTTCCTGATACTGCCTTGAAAATTCATCGTCCTGCTGGGCTCTTCTGCCAAAATCCGTCATATCCGGACCGTTGTATTCACTGCTTTCCACCCATTGCGCGAACGCCCACTCATCCCAAATATGATTGTTTTCGGCAATCAGTGATTTTACGTTCGTATCTCCTTTAATGAACCATAATAATTCCGAAACGATCAAACGGAATGCTGTTTTTTTCGTTGTCATCAACGGAAATCCTTCATTTAAATTGAAACGCATCTGGTAGCCGAAAACACTCAATGTCCCGGTTCCTGTGCGGTCTTCTTTTTTTGCGCCATTCTGCAGGATGTGCTCGCAAAGTTCTATGTACTGTTTCATTTTATTCGCCTCCATTGCTATTTTCATCATAACAAAATTTAATAAAAAAAAACCGTTACAAGTGTAACAGTTTTAAGAAAGCCATTTTGGCGGCGTATTTTTCGACCAGTAGATTTCCCCAAGCGCTATGTGCTTCTGGAAATCATCTTCCGCCAAATGATAATGGAAGTTGAAGAAATACCCTTCCAATGGCTTTTTCTCGGTCCGGACATGGAAACGGATGGCATCTTTGTTTGTTGCCGTATCGTAAATATGGAAAATCTTTTCCGAATAATCGCCTGATGGCTTTTCAGAAATCGCCAATCGATTCAACTGGCTGGTGCTGAGGCCGGCCAGGTTCAAGTCAATCGCCTGCTGGATGCCCGGCAAAATCGCTGTTTGGAATTCATCTTGAATCACAGGACCGATGCGCGATCCGAATTTCATATAAGCCTGTTGTTCTGCAGACTGGTGTACAGTTGCAAGGAAATTCGGCCCGGTTTCATAATATTCACTCAGGTCGATCCAGTCATAGCTATACTGTTTGTCATCGCTTTGTGATGTATGTGATTTGGGCTGTCCTTTTTCGTCAAGCAATGATTCCCAAATGCTGTGGTCGGGCGAAATCGCTCCAAACGTCAGCACCGCAACTGCCACAATCAGCGATTTTTGCCACCAATTCTTAATCAACGGATTCACCTTCACTTTTGAACATTTTAGTAACTTCACTCTTTAATTTAAACGAATTTACCTGCTAAAGGTTTCATCTTCCTAGAATTCATTGTACAATAAATGTATTCGGAACGTGCTGTTTTTTTGAAAAAGGAGGAAGTTTTCATGGATTCATCAATCTTGATCGGAATCGGTCTATTGTTTATGCTTGTATACCTAACATCACTTTCTTTCACAGACTAACCCAAATTGAAGACTGAAAAGCTTTGAAAGCCGGCAGCCGGCATTAAAAAAACTTCCTTAGAAAAGTAAGGAAGTTTTTTTAATGCCGATTTAACCGTTCAGGCAGTTGATGGCACCGTAATGGAATTTTGTATTGGGCCGGACCCGCCGGACAAAGCCGTAAGCCTCAAAATCCGTGGAGCGGAAATGTGCTTTCAATACAACCGTTTTGCGGGCTACACGACGCGCTTCTGTCACCCAGCGCAATGAAAGCTGATCTTTGTTGGCAGTCTGCCTGATGGTTTCAAAATTGGACGCTTCTGATATGGTTTCTGTAAACATTGGATCCATATACACGACATCCACACTGTTCGATGGAAGTCCCGCCAGGTATTCAGCCGCATCCGCCTGCACCACTTCGACCCGCTTCATTGCCTCATGCAAATGAGGCATTCCCTGATAGCGCTGCAATCCCTGCTGCACAACGTATGCCAGTATCGGATGTGATTCGCACCCAACCACTCTCCCCTCCGTACCTACAAACTGGGAAGCTACGATGGCATCCGAAGCCATTCCCAATGTACAATCTACGAAGACATCGCCTTTTGCCAGTTTGGAAACTTCAATCAACGGATCTTGATGAAGCGGCCGCTTTGTCCGGAAAGAAGAAGAATTCGGGTGAAAAAAGAACGGCTCGGTTTTACCCAACGGATAAAACTCGAGTCGTTCTTTTGCAGCGACCAGCACATCGGCCTGTTCTTCCTGATGAAGTTTTTCAACAGACCGTTTATTGCGCGGCACCAGCGGAATCGCCAACTGCTCCGAAACCGACTTTGCTTCGTCCAGCGTGAACGGCGTCGGCCGATACGCTGTGGTCACAACCGTCTTCACTGCGCAGTTACCTGCTCCAGTGCCTGGACCAAATGATCGCGGATATGTTCGCGCGGGTGATCTTCAATTTGTTCCCGGGGGATAAAATAAGCCAATTGCCCATCTTTTACAACCGCAATGGAAGGCGAAGAAGGCGGAATGTCTTCAAAGTAATTACGCATTTGCGCTGTTGCTTCCTTATCCTGTCCCGCAAATACAGTGACAAGATGATCCGGAGCGACTTTCACCGTTCTTGTTGCTTCGATTACCGCCGGACGCGCCAGTCCTGCAGCACACCCACAAACGGAATTGATGACTACCAGGCTCGTTCCTTTTGCTTCGCTCATATGCTGGTTGACTTCTTCAGCCGTCCGCAATTCGTTGAAACCTTCATCCGTCAATTCTTTTCGCATCGGTGCAACGATGCCCTGCATGTATTCATCGTATGCGTTCATATAATAAACCACCTTTGTATTTTTTATTTCTCACCTGAATAATACAGATGTCCCTACCTTCATGTTAACTGAAAGTTATTACTTTTTCATTCATTCTGATCAAAAAAGAAAAAGCATCTCAAAAGAGACGCTCATTCCAAATCTTCATACCGGTGATTCAAAGATACGAGAATATCGTTGAAAGCGCTCGATCTGTACCATTCATACGGTACCGTCTGCGAAACTCCATCGTCTTTGATTTTGAGATTGGTGGCCGACAATTGGACGATTTTCGAGTCATCCACATCCTCATTCTTCTCATCGATGCGCCTGTCTGCAAATTCTTTCTTCACTTTTTCGAACATTTCATCACGTGTCTTCTCGTCTTTGAAATCCCAGGATTCGTATTTTCCCTGATGAAGAAGTTCAATTGAGTACATATTTTCTTCCATGGTTGCACCTCCTGTTCAATGATCCCGATTTTGGTTCAATCTGCTTGTACGGAGAGTTTACCTCTTTCTGCGCAGATGAAACATTTTGTTTGCGGGAACAGGCTCTTTGTTTGCAGTATATCGGGAGTTGTTTGCAGAATATGAATCGTTGTTTGCAGAAAGCTCCGTTTTCTTTGCAATAAAAATTTATTCCGACTAAACAGTAAAAAACCAGCGACAATTGAGTCGCTGGTCCGAAAATCTTATTGCTCTTTCATCGCCTGGCGCGCTTCGGTCATTTGCTTCCAAACTGAGCCTTTCGCGTCTTCCCCTTGTTCGATGCGGGCAATCGCCATTTTGATCTGAAGCTTGACTTCGAATTCCGGGTCTTCTTCCGCTTCTTTCAAAGCCGGCAAAGCAGCTTCCGTTCCTGTCTCATAAAGGAACATCGCAGCTCTCCACCGCACCAGTTTGTTTTTGTCTTTCAAGGTTTCCATCATGATCGGCTCGAATTCTTCAAACCCAAGGTCACTGATGGTATCGCCTGCTGTTCTGCGAACCGCCCAGCTCTTGTCTTTCATCGCACGTTCTACAAGCGGAACCACCGCTTTATCTTCGATATCCCCCAGGTAAATGGCAGCTTGGCGTCTGACGGACATTTTTTCGTCTTCCAATGCTTTTGCGAGCAGCGGCAAATCTTCCAGATCAGCTTCTGTCATTTGTTCGAGCAATTGGAATCGCTGCTCCCAATCAGGTACGTCAAATTCTTCGACTGCCACTTTTCGGCCGCGTGGTGCGTTTTCTGGTTTGTCCGCATCTTTTTTCTCTGTTAATGCATCCAGACGTTCCTGCGGGTATGCGGCTTCAATTTCTTCAACCACCGTTTTCCCGATTTCCTCTTTTTCCCCGTAGCGGACACCATAGTCCACCCATTTGCGCTGCAGCAGGTAATTCTCTTCTGTCGGATCCATGACAATGCTCATCGCTGTCACAAATCGTTCCGGCATGGCAAACCGCTCTTCAGAGTTGCTGTCAAACACTTTCACCTGAAGGGGAATCCCTTTGAACTGCTGAACATGTACGTATACTTCACCGTAATGTTCGTCCAATTCGATTTCCTGTTCTGTATGGTCACTGCTTTCGCCAAACACGCGGCGGACTTCCGCCAATATATTTTCCCAATCAAATTTGGCAATCCGTTCAACTGCCAAAAAGTCGGCTACATGATAAACCCCTTTTACGCCTTCAATCGCCAGTAACGAAACGATTTCGTTCGGTGCGCCGTCCAGGTTGTCTTTGTTGTAATTGTGGCTTTTGCCGAACGGCAATTCCTGGTCAATGATCACTTTCATCGTATTCGGGCTTGGTGTTGGTTCGATCGTAATGATTTTCACAAATATCCCTCCTGCCTTTATTGTATCATGACTCCGCGATTTCTTGGAGGTAAGTCCAACGCTCGATCAAGTGGTCATATTGTTCGGTCAAGCTGTCGACTTCCTCTGTCAGTTTGCGCAGTTTATCATAGTCTGCGCCAGCTTCTGCCATTTCTTTTTCCAGTTCTTCGATTTGCGATTCGACTGAAGAGATGTCTTCCAGTATCGTACTGTACTCCTGCTGTTCTTTAAAAGTCAGCTTTTTCTTCGGCTTGTCAGTCGCCTGCACTTTCGGTTCGGAAACCTTGATCTTTTGCTCCGCTTCTTCCGGCTTGTTCTTTTCCTTGATAAAGTCGGAATACAGCCCTTGGTATTCAACAATTTCCCCTGTACCGGTAGTCCACAGTTTCTGCGCGATGCGGTCCAGAAAGAAACGGTCGTGGGAAATGGTGATCACGACACCAGGGAAGTTTTCAAGAAAATCCTCAAGCACTGACAATGTTTGGATATCCAAATCATTTGTAGGTTCATCCAACAAAAGAATATTCGGCTTTTCCATCAGCAGTTTCAATAAGTACAGGCGTTTTCGTTCTCCACCCGACAGTTTGCCGATTAACGTGCCATGTCCATTAGAAGGGAACAAAAACCGTTCCAACATTTGCGTAGCAGATAAACGCACCCCTTTGGATGCCTCATAATCGCTGGATATTTCCTGAATGTACTCGATCATACGCTGAGATTCGTCCATTTCGGGTAAATGCTGGGTGAAATGAGCAATTTTCACCGTGCTGCCATAGTCCATTTTGCCTTCCGTCGGCTCAATTTCACCGGCAAGCAATTTCATCAAAGTGGATTTCCCCGCCCCATTTGGGCCGACTATGCCGATGCGGTCTCCGCCCTGCAACAGAAAATCAAAATTCCGGAAAATCACATTATCTCCGTAAGCCACAGAAAGGTTTTCCCCTTCAATGATTTTCTTGCCCAGACGCTGGCTTTGCATGGACAGTTCAAGCGAGGTATGATCATTTACTTTTTGGACATTTTCTTTTAATTCATCAAAGCGCTGAATACGAGCTTTTTGCTTGGTTGACCGGGCCTTGGCGCCTCGCCGGATCCACTTCAGTTCAGAGCGGAAACGATTTTCCAGTTTTTGCTGGGTAGAGGCATTCATTTCGTCGCGTATGGCTTTGTTCTCCAAATAATCGCCGTAATTCCCTTTATGCGTATACATCGTTTGATCCGCCAATTCAAAAATATGCGTGGAAACTGCATCCAGGAAGTAACGGTCATGCGTCACAAACAGCATGGCGCTGTTCATCCGCAACAGGGTTTCCTGCAGCCATTCGGTTGAATTGGCATCCAAGTGGTTGGTCGGTTCATCCAACAGGATCAAGTCAGCCGGTTCGATCAGTGCTTTGGCCAGGGCGACGCGTTTCCGCTGACCTCCTGACAGTTCACGGATCGGCTGATCGTACATGTCGATGCCAAGTTTGGTCAATGCCGTTTTTGCAAGGGCGTTAATGTCCCAGGCGTTTTCACGCTCCATGCCTTCCTGGATTTTCATCAATTCCTCCTGCAGTTGCGTTGAACTGGAATCGGTCATCATATTTTTCAAAGCCTGTTCATATGAACGGTTCAAGGCAAGAATCGGTGATTCTCCGGAAAACACGGTTTCCAGGACAGTCAGCGATTCATCAAATTCCGGTTCCTGTTTTAAATAAGTGATTTCATATTTTTTGGGATGATCCATTGATACGCTGTCTGTTTCCATTTCTCCCGCAAGAATTGACATCAATGTCGATTTGCCGGTTCCATTAACGCCGATTAACCCGGCACGATCACCGGGATAAAGTGAGAATTCCACATCTTTAAAGAGGGTTTTGGCCCCCACTGTTTTTGTCAGGTTTGTGATTGTTAAGTGACTCATGCATTACCATCCGTTTCTTTTTTAAGTTGCTGTAGAAAGGATAGCATAAATTGATGCCTTTCTTCAGCTATTCGCTTTCCGGCTTCTGTCGTCATCTGGTCTTTCAGCAGCAATAACTTCTCATAGAAATGAGTGACACTGCTCACCGGTTTGGATCTGTACTGCTGTTCCGTCATTGATGTGCGGGGTACTTCGTTCCAGTCATATAATTGGCGGCCTTTGGCTCCGCCATAGGAAAAAGCCCGTGCAATGCCGATTGCGCCGATGGCATCCAGCCGATCGGCATCCTGGACAATACGCGATTCAACCGTGACAGCAGGCTCACCGTTTCCTCCCTTGAATGACACTGAACGGATGGTGTCCTGAATCAGCTTTTTCTGCAACCGGGATAGCGAAAGCTGTTCCAGAATTACCGTTTCAGGGTCTTCTCCCTCTTTTTTGTATTTCGGATCAGACACATCGTGCAGCAGCACCGCCAATTCCACCACTAATGCATCGCCCTCTTCTTCCTGCAAAATCATCCAGGCGTTTCGGCGGACTCTTTCAATGTGCTGCCAGTCATGGCTTGCATCAAACGTTTCGTATATTTTTTTGACCCGCTGTTCACAATCGTTTATTATTTCTGCTGTCATCAAACTACTCCTTTTCTTCCATTATACCGGAAATCTTTTGGAAAACCCTTTGTTTCAACTGATATTGACGATTGCCTTTCCTTCATGTATAGTATACCCATCCATTACTAGGTTTTATGGGGCCACTACATTACTCAATAATAGGGGGAACGTTCATGCACCAGGGAACAGTGAAATGGTTTAATGCTGAAAAAGGCTACGGTTTTATCGAGTACAATGATGGTGATGACGTCTTCGTCCATTTCACCGGAATACAAGGCGATGGATTTCGTACCCTCCAGGAGGGCAAGACCGTATCGTTCGAAATTATTGAGGGAAATCGTGGTCCGCAAGCCGCGAACGTGATTGAAATTTAAACAGATATATAAGTTAAACAAAAGAATTACCCTCTATATAACGCTTCGGCGCTTTGGACAAGGGCAAAGACTATGCTCCTGCGCAAGCTCGTCGCAAAGGAGATGCCATCTTCGTATGGCACACCTTGACTCCCGCAATAAGCCGAGAAGACCACTCGTCTTATTGCTCCGTCCAGTCCGGAGACGCGCCGGCGCTGAAAGAAGTCGCTAAAGATATGGAGCAAAACAGCGAAGAGTTGCTCGAAGCCTGCGAGGGCAACTCTTTGCGACGAAGCTAGCGCAGTGATGCAGAGACAGGAGCACGGGTTTTGGCAGTAGGCAGCGCGACGTCCTGTCGCGCCTACTGCATGACCCACATCCTGTGGGCCCGCAAGTGGAGCTGTTTTGCGGAATATCGATTACTAAAGATTATTAGTTCAACTTATATAGTTTCTTAAAAAAGACATGCAAAGGAGGCCGGAAAAATTTCCGGCCTCTTTTTTTGGTGCTTCCGCTTTTCCTTGTCCAGTCTCCAGCACCCAGCCCCTCGAGGTCGCTTCGGTCTTGCCTGTAATGGCAAAAATGCCATTACTGACAAGCCCTCCAGCGCTTGTCGGAGGCCCACAGGATGTGGGTCAGTTAACCGATGCGACAGGATGTCGCGTACTTAGGTTAACTTCTGCTTTTGTGGGTGCTTCCGCTTTTCTTACACCATCCAAGTGTAGGTTTCGCCCCAGCTTTCTCGAGCGAGTTTTTCAATTCTTTCCACATCGCTGTCTTCCACCATGATCGTATCACCTTGTTCATACGGGTTGTAATGAAATGCGTACATCCGGGCGGTAAACTGATGGAATGGCAAAGATGACTCGCCTTCCAATTCGCCATGGCCCTGGACGCTTGTCTCGATTCCCTGGCCCCAGTTTTGCCCGCTGTCGTTATTCGGGTTGTAGAAATAAACGCGGTATTCACCTTCCGGATCCTGCGCGATGCGCTGGATGGAAACTGCATGAAGCCCCAGCAGCTTGCCATGGACATTGGTGATGTAAATTCCGACAGGATTCGGATAAATCATTTCATAGCCTTCGTTGTATTCCGGATGATGCGTGGCATAGAATAAGCGCACAAATGCTTCGTAATCGGTCACATACCCTGTCAGAGGATCGATGATGTTGACGAACCCCCGCGGTATCCATTCTCCGTAAAATTCCGGATTGACCCATTTATGGCCGTCCTCTCCTCGCAGTAAAGTTTTCTTCATCATTTCGTTATAGATTTTGTCAAGGTGAGGCACCAGAACGCTTGAAACCGGATCCAATTCGTGATGGATTTCCTCCGCCACTCCCCCATCGACAGCTTTTGAGTGAATCGGTTCTCCTTCAAAAGTCATATCAATATCGTTTTCCCGTACGGCACGGGCAATGTATTCGAGAAGCTGGCCAATGCCATGCTGAGCCCACAGACTGATGGCCCTTGCAGACTGGCATGTCGGGTTAAGCCCTTGTCCGATGCCGAGCGGCTGACCCAGCACATTGATGACGCCACCGAGAAGCACACCATTGGATGTGATTCCGGCTTTTCTAAGTTCCGGTTTCATGAACATCCGTTTGACATCCGGATGGATATCGATTTCAAATAACCGTCGCAGAGCAGGAAGCAGGGGTTCCTGTGTCAGAATGCCCCGGTCCAGCATACGGGATAAGCCGTAAACCACTTTGCTTGTTTGTGGATGAACGGACAGTTGAATCATGTCACGGACCAATTCGGCGTTTGCATTGATGCTGGCAATTCCCATTTCCGATAAATTGAGTGCATCGGGCAATAGATCCGGATATTTCCGGTTGATGAAACGAATGAAGATGGCGTTTACCGGTGCCACCAGCCCCGTGTTATTCACGGACTCGGCGAATGCTTGCGCTTCTTCGCGAAGTTCTTCCTCGTCCAATTCCGCCAACTTTTTGCGGTACTCTTTTAAATCCGCATACTGTTCACTGACAGGAGTGGGCGTTGAAACCGCTTTTTTGAATGACAGCAAGCGGTTCTTCGTATCGTCATCAATTTCTTCATTCACCATTTGTGTGGCGGCTTCGATCATTTTGATGATCCGTTCAACCATAATGGGTCTTTGGACTGTCAGGCGTTCAATTTCTTCCACCAATTTATGGGCTACCGCGGTATACGACAACTTACTGCCCAAAAAACGGAACAGCCGTTCGCCTCTTTCCATGTGTTCGCCGCCTTCAACACGTGCTTCTTCGGTTTCCGGCGGAAACAATAAATCCAGGTTCAGTGCCAGCACTTCATTCAGGAATGCCGATGCATCTTCCTTGGTCACCGTCTCGTGTTCGAATTTTTCTTCAATAATCGCGAGCATCCGCAGTTCACTCATCAGTTCCACTACGGAATTGATGCCACGGATTTTCAGTGACCCGCCAACGAATGGCGCTTCCAGGTTGGCAGCATCTGCCCAAGGGCCGCCGTGGAATACACCGGCGTCATCAAACCGCGGGGCATAATTATACAACAGTTCCAGGCCTTCATCGGTTGCTGCGAGTTCAGATGCCAGCTGGAATACATTGGTTTGATACATGCTTTTGGCAAAAGGCTTGGCCTCGCCAAGCTGCTGAAGAGCCAGTTCGAACTTTTCACTTATGGACCTTGCTTCTGTTGCCATTAAAATTCCCCCAGGTATTTAAGAATAAAAGTCATAGTCTTCATATTGTTTCAGCAGTTCTCTCATCCGGTCACTGTCGTCACCGAAAAAGAACAAAGTTCCGTAATGGTTACCAAAACCAACCCGCTCGGCCACTTTGGAAGTGACAGGGATGAACAAATCATGTTTCTCAAAATAAGGATCGTTTTTAAGTTCTTCCGGCACATCAAGTTTTTCAATCAGCCGGACGCGCGGATAAACCATCAAACTGCCGGCATAACCTTTGGCAGATGTAACTTCTTCCGGGAAGAAGTCATCCAAAACTTCGGTTGGCGTATCGGGATCGCTGCACAGGATCTGCGCCTGGAATGCGTTAAAGCCATAGGCCCGTTCTATCAAATCGAAAATATGCCCTCCAGGTACACGAGCCGCCACTTCCCCGAAATTTAATGTGCCATCATGTGAGATGAAATATTCAGGGTGGATGACACCGTATTTGATCTCGAACGAATCGATCAGTTTCTGGATTTCCCGGTGGATCTGTGGGCGCCATTCTTCCAGCGCCGGTGAAGCCGGTACAAAATTGGAATGTCCGAGCTGGACATACTCCGTGATGTTCAAAAACTTGATCTTGCCGTCGTGGACAAACACTTCACAGGAGAATTCCTGGCCATCCAAATGGCTTTCCATCAGATACGGAAATTCCTGGTCTCCCATTTTGTCGATGTCCCCCGCTTCGCGGATCATCATATGGCCGACCGTCCCTGCTTTATTGAGGGGTTTGATGTGAATGGGATCGTTCAGGTCCCCTTCCACTTTGATCAAGGCATCGTTGACACGCTTCAAAAATCGGAGAATGTCATCTTTCGAGTGGGCTTCTTCGAAGACACCGACTTTGATGCCTGACATCTGCGCTTTCCTTTTCATCAATCCTTTGTCACGCAGGAGAAGTGAACGGTTAAAGATGCGGGGGTCTTCAAAGAAACGGGCATTCAGTGCGCCGGCCCATTCGACGGTTTCTTCGTAAATGGGAACTGCTACTTTGGTGTCCATGCTTTTCAGCTGTTCATACAATTCGTCCGATCCCTCATTCAAGCGATCAAAATCCCAGCCGATGAAGTTAATATCGTTTTCGTCTGCAAACGTTTGAAAATCGGGCGGACCCACTACCACAAATGGCCGGTCCAGTTTGTCAGCCGCTTCAATCGCCGGCAGACTCCAGCCTAAAATCGCAATCAGTTGCTGTTCGTTTTGTTCAGTCATATAGAACTCCCTTTCTATTAGAGATAAATGACGCATATATATAACATTTCCTAATGGCGCATTGTTCAAACACTTGGGATTATTCAATCACTTGCGAGGCAAAAAAGTCCTGAAAAGATGTTTTCTTTCCAGGACTTCCCTTTTCGTGCTATTTATCTTTTGTTGCCGTCTTGTTCAGTTCATTTCCTAAGAATTGCAGTTGTGAGCCGACTGTGCAGTCACTGATGCAAAACCGGTGAGCGGCAGTTTTCCCCTGTTCTTTGCGAATCTGCTTTTTTACGAAGCATCCTTCACAATAGGTATTCAGCATTTCGTCTATTTCGTTGATAATGGAAACTTTGTTCACAGTGTCACCTCACAAAATCAGCATTTCTTTATTCTACTATGGATTTGTTTTTTATTCCATCAGTAGTTATACTGGCTAAGGACATTTCAGTTGTACAGCGGTTCGAAAACTCCCGCTTTACCAAAACTAAGGAGGAATTTTAGTTGTTCAATGAATTTCTGGGACTGGGCTTTGCCTTGTTCAATTTTATCTTATTGCTTGTCATGTACAAGTTCTTCGGCAAATCCGGTTTGTTTGCCTGGGTGGCCATCTCGACAATTCTGGCCAATATACAAGTTACCAAAACGATCGAGATTATCGGGCTGACCGCAACGCTCGGCAACAGCCTGTATGCTTCCACTTTTCTGGCGACCGATATCCTGAATGAAAAATACGGCAAAAAAGAAGCGCAAAAAGCAGTATGGCTCGGTTTTTTCTCGTTGCTCATCATGATATTGACGATGCAGTTCGGCATGAGGTTCATCCCGGCTGAAAGTGACTTTGCTGATGAATCGTTGCATACGATCTTTGGTCTTATCCCACAGATTGCGATTGCCAGCATGATTGCCTACCTGGCCAGCCAGCATGTGGATGTTTACATTTTCACTGCCATCCGAAAGCTGTTTCCGAAAGACAGCCAGTTTTGGATCCGCAATAACGGCTCGACATTGCTCAGCCAATTGCTGGATACGCTGATTTTCACCGGCATCGCTTTTTATGGCGTTTACTCGTTCGATATTTGGCTGCAGATTTTCATTTCCACCTATGTACTGAAGTTTATCGTTTCTGTACTCGATACGCCATTCGGCTATATCGCCAAACGGATCAAACCAATTGATGAAAAGCAGGTGTAGACATGTTGGAAGTTTTTGTAGATGCTGCGACCGCCGGCTCTCCCAAAGTGAGTGCCGTTGGGGTTTTTATAAAAGGGGAAGGCCATCTGGTCAAATGGAGTGAATACGTAGGGGAAATGGATAACCATACTGCGGAATTCACTGCATTGATCAAAGGGCTCGAACTGGCAAAGGAATTGTCGAGCGACTTTCTTTCCATTAAATCCGATTCCAAAGTGGCTGTGGACGCTTTTGAAAAAAGGTTCATCAAAAATCCACAATACAAACCGCTGCTTGAGCAGGCGCTCCGACTGGCAGATCAATTCGATTTCTGTTTCATCAAATGGATTCCGGATTCTCAAAACCGGGCTGCGGATGCATTGGCGCGGGAAAAACTGCGTGAATACAAATGATTGCACTTTTCCGAAGACGAAGAGTCAATCGTCTGATACACTGGTAAGACGAATGGATAATGGAGGAATTGTTGTGAGAACCAAATTAGGAACTGCACTTGATATTTTCATTTTGCTGATCGGCCCCTGGATCATTTACACACGCATACTGGACATATCCGCCAATGGTGTGTCGGTTTATCCGGTGATTTCCATCGCCATTGTGGCATTGGCCGTTGTTTTTTCCATTTACAATCTGTATCAATTGTACGCGGATAAACAGCGGAAAAACCAAAGATGATAATATTTTCAGCTAACCAGCCGCATAAAACGGCTGGTTTTTTCATCTTGTAAAGTACCAATACAAAAACAACGCAACAGCTGCAAAACTCCATGTAAATATACGGATGCGGTTTTTCTTTTTTCTGATTTCCTCTTGTTCTTTCGCTTCTTTTCCAAGCGGCATATTCTCTTCCTCCTTATGCATTTATTATTTCGTTTTAAAGTTCCCTTCCTTTATGATGAAAAAAAGGAGGTTTTTCGGATGAAGAAATGGATGGTTTCTTCCCTATTTTTCCTGATGCTGACTGGTTGCAATAGTTTGGGAAACACCGAACCAAGCTCTGGCGGAACTCCCGAAAACACGGATAATGAGTTGGAAGAAATCGCAACAAATCTCGAAACACCCTGGTCCATCAATAAAGTCGGTGAGGAATTTTATATTTCCGAACGGCCTGGAACGGTTGCCCATATCGACGCAGATGGCCAGCTGACCCGCCAGGAAGTGGCTTTCAGCGACAATGTGTCAAATGCAGCAGAAACGGGATTTCTTGGTTTCGCATTAAAATCCGACTTCTCTGAGTCGCAGGAAGCTTATGCTTACTACGTCTACGAAAGAGACGGCCGCTCCTTCAATAAAATCGTGGTGCTGTCTCTTGAAGAAGGAAGCTGGCAGGAAACAGACGTGTTGATCGACTCCGTTCCTACAGGCAATGTCCACCACGGCGGCCGATTGGAACTGGATAACAACGGTGTTTTGTTCGCCACCATCGGGGATGCTTCCCATCCTGAGCTGGCACAGGACCCTGCCTCTGTAAACGGAAAAATTCTCCGGCTTAACGAGTACAACGAGTTTCAAATCTATTCGATGGGCCACCGGAACCCGCAGGGCCTTGCCTGGAGCGGCGATGATCTGTATGCCTCGGAACACGGCCAAAGCGCCGATGACGAAATCAATAAAATTGAAGAAGGACAAAACTACGGCTGGCCTTTAATCGAAGGGAACGAGAGCGAAGAAGGACTGGAGTCCCCTTTCTTTACGACCGGTGCTGATGAAACATGGGCACCCAGCGGCATCGCGATTCAGGACGGCCTTCTTTATGTGGCCACCCTGCGTGGCGAAGCCATCCGGGTGATCGACCTGGAAACGGCCGAACCTGTCGATTCCATTGACGGATTTGGCCGGATCCGTGATGTGTTATCCGATGGTGATGACCTGTATTTTATCACGAATAACACAGACGGACGAGGAGACCCGGCACAAGATGATGACAAACTGTATCGGATGTCAGTTGAATAACGCAGACAAGAATTGAAAATCTATCATTAGATTACTTTGACCTGCCGGGGGTATACTAAAAGAGCATTCATTAACAAAAGGAGATGGGGCTATAATGAAAGTATTAGTAGTCGGCGCCAATGGCCAAATCGGCCGGCATATCGTTAAAATGCTGGCAGAGAGTTCTGAACACACGCCAAAAGCCATGATCCGAAAAGAAGAACAAGTCAGTTTCTTCAACAGTTTGGGAGTAGAATCGATTTTGACGAGCCTCGAAGACGATGTCCAGGAAATCGCTTCTGCCATGAAGGATTGCGAAGCTGTCGTTTTCACTGCAGGAAGCGGTGCAGCAACAGGGGCTGACAAGACATTGCTCATCGACCTGGACGGTGCCGCCAAAGCCGTTGAAGCGGCGGAACTCACAGGTGTCAAACGCTTCTTGATGGTCAGTGCCATCCATGCGGACCGCCGTGAGAATTGGAGTGAGACGATGGCGCCTTATTACGTGGCAAAACACCATGCCGACAATATCGTCCGTGCCAGCAGCCTGGATTATACCATCGTCCGGCCGGGCTTGTTGACAGACGACGCGGGAACAGGAAAAATCCGTGCAGGGGAAAACCTGGATTCCGGGGCCATCCCCCGCGAAGATGTCGCAAGCGTGCTGCTCCATGCACTCGACAACGAAAGGCTTTATCATAAGACGTTCGAAATCGTTTCAGGAGAAGAAGAGATCGAACAAGCGTTGAGCAAACTTTGAACATTGAAAGAGGTGCCCCTGGGCACCTCTTTTTTCAATCTATGCGTTCGCTCTTATGTTCCGGAAGCCCAGATAAAACTGAATGACGAACGCAATGGAACAAGTGATGATGGCTGTGATTCCCAATCCGTTGAGCGGCTGCATCTGAAAAGTCTGGATGACCAGCAAAAGCATCATTGCGCTGATGGAAAAATTGACTATATGCGGTTTATCATAATATTTCTTCGAAGCTACTCCTACAAAAATTGCAACAGCCACAATGATCAGTGGCAAAATTGTTCCCATTTCTTTTCCCCATTCCTGTAATTCATTTACTTGAAATTTTAGCATATTCTTTCATTTTCGGATACTGTATTGCTGAATCCTTCATTTCTCCCTTCGTATCAAAATCAAATGAAACTTTTTGTTCCTTCTCTGCGTATCTACTGTATGACTTGAAGTACTTTAGAGGAGGAAACAATGTGAATAATCATGAGATTGATTTCAAACTGTACGGGGATGATATGCAATTCGTGGAAGTGGAATTGGACCCGTCGGAAACAGTGGTGGCAGAAGCAGGAGCGTTGATGATGATGGAAGACGGCATTGTCATGGAAACTATTTTCGGCGATGGTTCTAACAGTTCCGGCACCGGAGGGCTCATGGGGAAATTGGTGGGTGCGGGCAAGCGCCTGATAACCGGTGAAAGTCTCTTTATGACCACTTTTACCAACCAAGGTACCGGTAAGCGCCACGTCTCTTTTGCTTCCCCTTATCCGGGTAAAATCATCCCGATGGATTTAAGCACGCTCGGCGGCAAGGTGATCTGCCAGAAAGACGCATTTCTGGCCGCGGCAAAAGGGGTATCCATCGGAGTTGAATTCCAGAGGAAGTTGGGCACCGGCTTTTTCGGCGGTGAAGGGTTCATCATGCAAAAACTTGAAGGCGACGGCATGGCCTTTGTCCATGCGGGAGGTACTTTGTATCGAAAAAATCTGCAGAAAGGACAGGTTCTCCGCGTCGATACAGGATGTCTCGTGGCAATGACGGCAGACGTGGACTACAGCATCGAACCGGTCAGCGGCGTCAAGACCGCCTTGTTCGGCGGCGAAGGGTTATTTTTCGCCACATTGCGGGGGCCGGGCAGTGTATGGGTACAATCATTGCCATTCAGCCGCCTCGCCAGCCGTGTGTTTGCAGCGGCTCCGCAGAACCCGGCCGGCCAATCCAAAGGAGAAGGCAGTGCCGCCGGCGGGCTGTTCGACATTTTCGGCGGCAGATAATATGTCCTGAAATTTCACCTAAAAGAACTCTGGAATCACTTGATTCCAGAGTTCTTTCTGTTTGCCGTTCAGTTTTTCCGCTGTCTCATCTCTTTAACTGCATAGTCGTATTTATCAAAGTCAAAATCGATGGTTCCCGGTTTGTAAAAAAACAAAATAGATTCCTTTTCTCCCTGCGCCAGCATATGGGTGACCACCGCTTTCGGGCTTTTCATATTGATCCCCGCCTGTTCTGCATCGGCCAGTTTTGACAAAATTTCCTCCGGTATCTTACTCATCAGCCGCTCACCCTTTCCTTTGGATTCATTCAGCTTTTCTGCGGTACATAATGTCTCCAGCCACTACTGTCATTTCAACGTTGGTTTCAAGCAATTGTTCGGCGTCCCCTTTGAACAGATCCCTATCAAAGACCGTAAAATCGGCGTCAAACCCTTGCAGTATTTTGCCGCGCTCCTGTTCTTTGCAGATTGCCGCCGCGCTTCCCGCCGTATAAAGCCCGACAGCTTCATACATTGTCAGCTTTTCGTACGGCATATAACCATCATGCGTTTCAGTAGGTTTTCTTCTGGTCACCGCCGCATAAATGCCAAGCAGCGGATCCACGTCTTCAATCGGAGCATCAGAGCCTCCAGCACAAATCAGGCCCTCGTCCAAAAAGCGTTTCCATGTATAAGCCCAATTGATCCGCTCTTCGCCCAGCCGTTCAATGACCCAGGGAAAATCAGATGTCACGAAACTCGGCTGCAGATCAAGAACCACATCGATTTTCTGAAGACGTCCAATCAAATCCGGCCGTACCACCATGGCATGGATCAAACGGTCACGTTTGCCGGCAGGCACCGGGTGTGCTTCAATCGCTTCCACTGCTTTTTCAACCGCCAAATCCCCGATAACATGAATAGCGACGGCTTCGTTGTGGCTTCGCGCAAGCGCAACCAGCCGCTTAAGTTCATCATCGGAATGGATTGCCACGCCGCTTGTTGACGGATCATCGTTATACGGCTTACTGAGCAACGCCGTCTTCCCGCCGATCGAACCGTCCGCAAAAATTTTCATCGGACCGGGGTCGATGAAAGGCTCCTTGTACTCTCCACCTGCAACCATCTCTTCAAAAACGGCATGCGCCCTCAATAAATGTGCCCGGAATTTCAACTCTTCTCCAATGACGTTCCGGAACGCTTGAAGAGGTTTTGAATAATGCCCGTAATAGCCCATATCTTCCGTGTGGGCTCCCGTCAATCCAAGAGACAGCAGATTTTCCACCGATGTCCGCAAAGCCCGGCTTAAATACTCGACGCTGACCTCCGGCACCTGATTTGCCACAAGGTCCTGTGCTGCGTCCAGCAGGTACCCTGTAGGCTCGCCGTCCGCGTCTCTTACAATAACTCCGCCTTCTGGATCAGGACTGTCCTTTGTAATCCCCGCCAGTTCCAGGGCACGGGAGTTCGCCAGTACGGCATGACGGCAAACCCGTTTCAGCATCATCGGTGACCGGCTGATGTCATCGAGCTCCGTTCTGTGGAAGATCTTGCGGTCAGGGAAATTGTTTTCATTCCATCCCTCGCCGATAAACCATTCATCTTCCGCAAGATCCACAGTGGAACGAATCAATTGTTCTTTCATAGCTTCTGAAGAGTCGATTTTCGATAAATCGACACGCAATAATTTTTCGCCGTGTCCAATAACATGCATATGACTGTCCACGAATCCTGGATAAAGCGCTTTCCCTTTCAAGTCGACTTTCCGGTCCGCTTCTTTCTGTAACTCCTCATATGTACCTGTTTTCATTATTTTTCCACCCGACACCAGTAGCGCGTCAACGGTATCGCCTTCTGCCGCCATCGTATAGATCGTCCCGCCATGCCATAACGTTTTCATAATTTCACTCCTTCTCTCTTTCATCCATCTTAAATATTTTTTTGGCTGCATACAATAGAAGATAGTCGTTCAACAGCAAAATATTTGATGGATTCGCCTCAAATGCGCAGCAGGTCGGATATATGATATAATGTTTTTTATCAAAAGAAAGCAGAGGTGAACCCTCCTGGTCGGAGGGAATAATTGGACAGTATACTTATTTTAAATTTGGTTTTAATGGTTTTATTAATCGCTTTGGCAGCTGTTTTTGTCGGCTCTGAGTTTTCCATCATCCGTGTCAGAATGTCGCGCATCGATCAATTGATTTCAGAAGGCAATAAAAAAGCAGGATTGGCCAAAAAAATGATCAACAACCTGGATTATTACCTATCCGCCTGTCAGCTTGGCATCACTGTGACAGCGCTCGGACTCGGTTGGTTGGGAAAACCGGCAATCGAGCGGATCCTGCGGCCGGCATTCGACTTTTTTGCCGTTGGTGAAACTGCCACTGATATTTTTTCGTTCCTGATCGCTTTCAGTATTATTGCATTTTTGCATGTGGTGTTCGGCGAATTGGTGCCAAAAACACTGGCCAGCCAGTATGCAGAACGGTTAACTTTGGCATTTGTCCGGCCTCTTTATGTATTCGGGAAGCTGATGGCGCCATTTATCTGGATTTTGAATGGTTCTGCCCGTTTGCTGCTGCGCATGTTCGGAGTGGAACAGACAAGACGGCCGCAGGCACATTCTGAGGAAGATCTGAAAATGATTATGACCCAAAGCTTTCAAAGCGGCGAGATCAACCAAACTGAATTATCGTATATGCAGAACATTTTTTCGTTTGATGAGCGCACTGCGAAAGACGTCATGCTGCCGCGTACACAAATGGAAACCATTTCCCTTGAAATGACGCATGATGACCTGATGGAAATTGTCAGGGAAAATCAGTATACACGCTACCCTGTGACTGAAGAAGGCGATAAGGACGATATCATCGGCTTTATCAATGTGAAAGAAATGCTGACACATTATACGTATAAACAGGATTTGACCAAGAGTATCATTGTGCATGAAATTCCGTTCGTCCATGAGACGGCACCCATCCAGAACGTCTTATTGACCATGCAGAAACAGCATGTCCACATGGCTATCGTGGTCGATGAGTATGGCGGCACTTCCGGTGTCATTACGATGGAAGACATCCTCGAAGAAATCGTCGGGGAAATCCGTGACGAGTTTGATACCGATGAACGGGATGAAATCAAAGCAGTCGACGATCTTAACTATCTTTTAAATGGCCGTGTCCTGCTTTCCGATCTGGAAGAACGCTTCGCTTTGTCGTTTGACGACAGTGAAGACATCGATACAATCGGCGGCTGGATCCAGCTGAAAAACGTCGACATCAGCGAAGGCGGCTCGGTACAATTACCCGGGCACCAGATTACAGTAAAAGAAATGGAGAATCACCAGATTATCCGTGTGTTGCTGACACGCTTCAGCGAAGCAGAAGAAGAAACTGAAGCATACCAAAACGAAACCCCTTCAATCGTCTGATTGAAGGGGTTTTTCGTACCTATTTATTTTCATCAAGCAGTGACTTTTCATACTCGAATTTTTTCATCAGCATCTCACCGGAATAACCTTCTTCGATCAGTCTGGCCAATACCGCTTTTGTCTCATCATCTGCTGCCTCCGGATGTTCTTCCCGGTCAATTTCCACGACATTGTCTTTGTTGGAAATCCAATCGGAAAAACTGCCGGTATAAAGCCTGATTTGATCGTGCCCAGTTTCCGTCAGTACCGCAAACAAGCCGGCGGCCGATACGCCGCTGCCGCAATAGACAATTGCCGGCTCATTCGGCTGGACAACAGACGATAAATCAGAATCCGGTTGGACTTTCCCGTTTTCGACCAGCTGTGCCCAATCATAATTTTTGGCTCCCGGAATTCGTCCGGCGACCGGGTCAATCGGTTCGTTTTTCCCGGCATAACGTTCCGCAGACCGGGCGTCCAGCAACACACCTAAATCTTTTCCATTTATAACACTCTTTACATCTTCTTGAGTGGCGTAAATCGCTTCATTGAACTCAGGAGTAATTTCAGATCGCGGATATTTCGGGATTTCATTGTCTGTATCGATTCCCTGGTTTTTCAATTGCTCAAAGCCATTCCGGTCGATATAGACATTTTCAAACCCTGCATACTTCAACAGCCACCACGCTCGGGCGGCATATGCAGAGCCTCCCTGGTCATAAACAACGATGGAGTCATCGCGGTCCAAGCCGCTTTGGCGGAATAACTCGGTCAATTGTTCTTTTGACGGCATCGGATGGCGCCCTTCTGCCGACGACATGTCTGACAGATCCTGGCCCAAGTCCCAGAACACAGCCCCTTTGACATGTTCTGTTTCATAGAGTTCGCGGCCCACCTTCGGGTTTCCTAAATCATAACGTGCATCGATCCATCTATAGTTTTCTGTATCGGTCGTTTCGATAAAGACTTTCATATCCTACACCCTTTCATGAACAAGATTTGAGTAGCGGTCTTTCCAGTCAATCAGTTTTTCCTGTTCTTGAAGAACAGTGCGCTCCGAATCGATCTGATCGACTGCCTGTCTCATGATATGCTGACGGAGACCTTCCGCTTCCTGTTCGATCCAAAACTCGGCCCATTCGGCAAGACCGGCTTTTTCCATTTCCAAATAGCGGAGTGCATCCGGTTCCATTAATGCCTGCAGAGCGTCCCGCAGTTTTTCTTTTTCGTTCTTTTCAAAAAAACTTTTGTTGTTTTTATAATAAGATTTAACGGAGGCATAATTTGCCTGTTCAAATGGTCTGCCCACATCCAATAAGGTGGCTTCTTCCACTTCGTATGGAGTAAATGAAAAATCTTTGTTAAGTTCCTTTAATTTATTGGTATCGTCCTTGAAACGGCTTCCGATTTTCTTTTCAATAAATTGAGCAAGACGGAAATTCGTCACCCGCAGTTCCTGCTGGAAATCAAAAGCGGTCATGTCTTTTATTTCCTGCAGAGCATGGTCCAGTGCCTGTTGAGCTGATTTGTTGTTGAAAACCGATGGATTGAAGGCCTCTTTGAAAAAGTCATTGAAGCGGTAAAATACGCGCTGATTAACGTAATACAACAGCTCATCGAGTTCCTGTTTCGCTTCTTTTGTCAAAAGCTGTGCCACTGAAGAGCTGAACATAATGCGCAATTGCTGTTCCAGACGCTTGAGTTCTTCCAGCCGTTCATCTTTCCGCAACAGGTTCTTTTCCGTCTGCTCTATCAATGCCTGCAGCCGGCTGATCGCTTTTTGTTCTTCTTCCGCGAGCGATTGTACAGCCATGCCTTTCAGTTCTTCACGCAGGAAATAATGGAAAGCTTGTTCAAAGTCGGCCATACCAGACGCCTCTCTGTCTTTCAGTGCCTGCAGACTGGAAACACCAAACAGCCGCGGAAAGCGGATGCCGAACCGCTGAAGCTCGTCCTGGACATAGGTAATGACCGCTTGTTTTTCCTGCTCGTCATTTGCCAGGTCGATGGCGTTGACGACAAAGAACATTTTATCCATTTCAAATGCATCTTTCACGCGTCCGAGCTGAATCAGGAACTCCCTGTCGGCACGGGCAAAAGCATGGTTGTAATACGTAATGAACAAAATGGCATCCGCATTCCGGATGTATTCAAATGCCACATTGGTATGGCGGGCGTTAATCGAGTCAGCTCCCGGTGTATCCACAAGCGTGACGCCATTGCGGGTCAGCTCGCAATCATAGTAAAAATCGATTTCATCCACAAAGCAGCTTCTTTGTTCTTTCGCCACATACAGCCCGAATTCTTCCCTGTCGACACGGAGAGTTTCACCCATGTGCTGCTTGAAATCCGGATACCCTTTCTGAAAAGCGGTGATGAACGATTTATGCATGTGCTGTTCCGCCGCTTCGATCTCCGGTAAAGCTCCCGCCTTTTCAAATGCTTCATCCAGTGACTGCACAGCCATGCCGAGTGCCCGAAACGAATTCTGCACATCTTCCGTCATTTGGGAGAGGGTTTTTAAACGGACATCCGCAGTTTCATGCGGTCGGTCTGCTGCAACAGGACGGATCCGGTTGATGGTGGCCGTTGTCGGGTTTGGTGATACCGGCAACACCGACTCACCCATCAATGCATTGGAAAAAGAAGATTTCCCAGCACTGAAAGCGCCGAACAAAGCGATGGTGAATTCCTGGTTTTCCAGCCGTGACGCTTTCCGTTTCAAATATTGTGCAGTTTCCGCAAATCCTTTGATCGGTTCAATCGTCTCGGAAGTCTGTTTTACACGCGCCACCGTCTGGTGTTCGTCAAAGTTTCCGTATGCCGCTTTTTCCGGCTGTTGCAGCTGCTCCGCTTCCTGCGTTTGCTTTTCTTCCAGCATGGAAACGTCGAATTCGGTCATATCCTCGACCGACACCTGGAAGTCAGACTGCCAGCGGCTCATCTTTTCCTCAGCCGCCGCTTGTTGTTTCGGCAGCATTGCAGAAAAGGATTGTTTCACTTTGGCAATCCGGCGATCCATTTCTTCCAGCGTTTGAATGGCCAGAAGCTTCTGGTTCAACTGTTCCGACTTCATGTCCATTTCGGTTGCAGCGTCATCCGACACTGTTTCAAATTTCTGCTGTTGCGCTTTTTTCCAGCTTTCCGTCTCGCTGATAAACCATTTTTGTACTGCCGAGCTGACGCTATTGGCGTAATTCAATACGGTATCACCTGTCAGCCCTGCTCCTTTGGGAATCTGGTTTTCCACCACTGAAAACGGCACATCAAAAACCATGTCATCAATGACAAGGGATTCTTCATCCGTCAGTAAACCGGCGTCTTTCAATGAAGCTTTCATCAGCTTCTTCAAATGAGTGGTGATTTGGGAAGACACAACGGAAGACAACCGTTCATCCACTTCCTGTTTTCTGGCATTCCGTTCTTCTTCCGTCTTTTTGCCGCTGAACAAAATCCCCACTTTAAAATTCGGCTGAACCGATTCCAAGTAGTTTTTCAATGCGTTCCGGAGTTCGTAGGGCATGATATTGGCGTTTTCCAGCAGGTCTTTTCGGTTTTTTTCAAAATCTGTCTGCCAGTTTTCAAAATCAAGAACCGACAGTCGGCGTTCAACCGCTTCGCTTTCTGTTTTCAGCTCTTCCCGATTTTCCCATTCCTCTTCGCTCAGCACTGCTGAGAACGCCTGCAAGCTTTCAATTTTTTCATCTTCCAAAAAACGTAGATGTTCGTCTTTCAACTGGTTCAGAGCTGATTGGGCTGCTGTCCCGATGTGACCCTGCCAATTTTCCATGGAAGAAGAAACCAGCTGCTTTACTTGCTCAAAATCATTATGAGGATGAGAAAAATCCTTCAACGATGTAAAAAAGATTCCTTTCGGCACAACGCCCCATTGTGCAAACGATTCATGGACCGTTTGTTTGAATTCCGAAAAACTCATTTCCCGCTCCTGGTGTTTATCAATTTGATTGACCACTAGGTAAAGATCGGTGTATTTTTGCAGTTCCTGTGTAAAATTAAAATTCAATTCGGATTGTACATGGTTGTAATCCATGACGTAAAAAACCATATCCGCCACATGCAGCGCCGATTCGGTCGACATTCTGTGCGCGTCATCGGTTGAATCGACTCCCGGTGTGTCCATGACGGTGATATTTTCCGGCAATACGGATGCTTTGTGGCCGATGTCGACTTGCGTAACATCACCGCTTTTGCAGAAAGCTTTGACTGCTTCAAAATCGTAATTTTCGGGAAAATAAACCGGCTTTTCATGAGTCCTGTTAACGATGGCATAATCCGTCTCCGCTTTTTGCACATTTACAATATTGGCGCTCGTCGGAATCGGGCTGGAAGGCAATAATGTTTCACCCGTCAAAGCATTGATCATCGACGATTTTCCGGAAGAAAAATGGCCGGCAAATCCGATGATAAAATTATTTTTCAGTATCTTTTTCGCGAACAGTTCCGCTTTTGCTGCGCGTTCGGTGTCTTCGTTTTCTTCAAAAATCTGGTGCAACCGTGCTGTTTCGATTAATTCCTGTTGATGGTCAAGAGCTGTCATATTGGTATCCCCTTCTTCACATACTTCTTTTATCATATCATTTTTCCCGCTCAACTAAAAACATCCTTTCTAATTCGGGACAGGATGTTTTTAGTCCAGCAATCCTTTAGGATGAAATCACTGGTAAAGGCTTTATCAGAAATAGGAATTCAATACCAAATAAGGCAACTTATGATACACTTAGGGTATCGAAGTTTACGAAATATTCGTTATAACTAATTTTCAGCTGGAGTGGAGGGATGTTTTGAGTAACTTCTTGAAGAGATTGCTTGTAGGTCTTGCAGGGGTTGGTATAGGGTTAGCAATCGTCAGCTTCATACGAAGCGGAGAAATCGATTGGTATACACTCGGGTTTTTTCTTGCGTTAATCGGCTTGATTTTATTGTTTAGATTAGGAATAAGTTTATATGAAAAATGAAAACTCCTGTGGAGCATTTGTTGGGTACATTGGTTGAAGCCATCTTCAGAAAAAGGAAAAGGACTTCCATTTCCATGGAAGTCCTTTTATATATAAGTTGAACAACAGAATGATCCTTTATCTAACGCTTCGGCGCTTTGGACAAGACTCCCACAATAAGCCGAGAAGATCACTCGTCTTATTGCTCCGTCCAGTCCGGAGACGCGCCGGCGCTGAAAGAAGTCGCTAAAGATATGGAGCAAAACAGCGAAGAGTTGCTCGAAGCCTGCGAGGGCAACTCTTTGCGACGAAGCTAGCGAAGCGATGCAGGAGCACGGTTTTGGCAGTAGGCAGCGCGACATCCTGTCACGCCTACTGCATGACCCACATCCTGTGGGCCCGCAAGCGGAGCTGTTTTGCGGAATATCGATTACTAAAGAGTATTAGTTCAACTTATATAATTCTGATTCATCCAGGTAAAGTAAAAAGACTTACGAAAATCCGTGGATGCTCATGCCACCATCGATAAACAATGTCTGGCCGGTGATGTAGCTGGATGCGTCAGAAGCCAGGAAGACAGCTGGTGATGCGACTTCCGGCAATTCACCGACGCGTTTCATCGGTGTCACAGCCAGGATGGACTGCAGGTATTCTTCGTCGCTCAGCAACCCTTCTGTCAGCGGTGTTTTGAAATACCATGGTCCGATGGCGTTGACTCGGATATTGGCGGGCCCCCATTCCATCGCCATGACTTTTGTCATTTGGATGATGGCAGCCTTGGACGCCGCATAAATGACGCCGGTCTTGAGTGCCCGTTCGCCGCCCACTGAGCTGACATTGATAATGGACCCGCCGCTGTTCATCTTTTTCACCGCTTCCTGCGAGAACATAAAGACGCTTTGCGCATTGGTGTCCATGATTTTATGCCACTCCTCATCACTGGCTTGTTCCAACGTGGAACGGATGTTCATCCCTGCATTGTTGACCAGTATGTCGATTGATCCAAACCGCTCAGTCGTTTTTTCGACAGCCTGTTGAATCTGCTCGCGATCTGTAATATCGGCCACGCTGTAAGCGGTGCGCTCTGTGCCAATTTCCTGCTGCGCCTGCTGCAGATCCGATTCTGTCCGCGCCACCATCATGACGTTGGCCCCCGCTTCTGCCATGGCAGAAGCGATCGCTTTTCCAATTCCTTTTCCGGCACCTGTAACGATGGCGGTTTTCCCTTCCAAACTGAATGATTTCAACATAAAATCCCCTCCGTTCTCTATTTTAACCACTTCCATAGCTCCTGTCCAAACGCATTTACAGACTTTCAAAAAAATTGCAAATGATGATCAGTAACCACAAAAAAGCTGACCCCATATTAAGGGTCAGCCGATATTCAATATTTGACTGTTGGATCATTGTGGTTTTAAACGGTTTGGACCGGTACCGGAAGAATGGATTCCCACATATGCTGGATCAACAGTTCTTCTTCGTTCAGCAGCAGGTGGATTTCACCGGAATCATTGGAGCTGCGGATCAAGCGCCCGATGCCCTGCTGGATTCTCAGCTGCATGAACGGGATGTCGATGTCTTCAATCGGATTTTCACTGAATTTCCGCTTCGCCTCGAAAACCGGATCTTGAGGAGGATACGGTAAATCGACGATGACGACTTTGGTCAGTGCATCACCCGGCAAATCGAGTCCTTCCCATAAATGGTAGGAGCACAGCACCTGGAACGCACCTTGCTGGAAATCTTTCACGACCGTCGACAATTCACGGTCCCCTTCAAATTCAATGCGCAGCGAATGGTCCGCTGGCAGCGATTGTTTGAAGCGGATCATTTCCTGTTTGGACTTGAACAACACCAGGGTCTGTTCTTGTGTTTCCAGCAATTGCTGCACACGCTGGAATTTTTCTTCCTGCGGCAGTACATGTTTCCGGATTTTCATGACTTCTTCGTAATCAAACGGCGATGGCACGGAAAACGATTGGTACTTGTCGATTCCCAGACTGTCTGCCAAATAACTGAAGTCTTTCTGAATCGATAACGTGGCGGAAGAAAAAATGATCGGCACTTTGCCATCAAATAATTTTTCATCGAGGATATCGGTCACCAGACGCGGCATGATGACCAATGTCTCAACTTCATCTTTTACTTCCAGCCAATTGATGGCATCGCCTTCCTCGACAAATAAACGCATGGAGAACGTGTAGAGTTCAAAATATTCTTCAGCAATCTTCAATTCGTATTCCGGGATGGTATACAGTTCACTTTCAAACACGAACTCTTCCATCATCAGGTCAATATGGCGAATCAGCTGCTTGCCCAGTGCCAGCATATCCGCAGATTTTTCGATTGCTTTGCGGTCTTCCTCACTTTGGACTGTATTGGCACGGACCATGCGGAAAAATTCATTGTGCATATCGATGGTTTGTTCGATCATATTCAATGTTTTTTCTCTGACGCCATCGACCATGATGCTTTCCGTCAAATCCAATAAGGTTTTTTCCTGGACTTCGTATGTCAATGCCCGTTGTGCGGCAAACTCCAATAAATGCCCTTCGTCGAGTACAATCTGCGAAACTTCCGGAAGTAACGGCGTCTGCCCTTCGCGTATGCGCGTTTCTTTCGTCCAGATATGCTCCATCAAAAAGTCATGAGAACAAATGACCAGATCCGTCGCTTCACGGTAATGATTCCGGTGAATCGTCTGCCCACACTTATTGCGCAGTTCACAGGCAGCACAGTTCTGAATCGGATGGTAATTGACTTTCTGCCATTCTTCATCGGTCACTTCCGGAAAACTGGAACGTTCCCCGTATGGATACGTTTTTTGCATAGAATGGGTTTTATTGACGAAGCCGGGCAAGCTGTCTTCGATTTCATCCAGAAAATCATCTTCATACAACTTCTGTGCCCCTTCGAGGCGCTGCAGGCATAAGTACTGATCTCGTGACTTGGCCAGGCGGACATCGAGATTCAGATTAAACAGGTCATTCAAACGGTCAATGTCGCCGCCTTTTTTCACCAATTGCTCAATCAGGGTTTCATCGGCACAGGAAATCAATGCAGGTTTCCCTGTATAACGCGCATAGGCGATGGCTGGCAGTAAATACGCCAGGGTCTTGCCTGTCCCGACACCCGCTTCCGCAAACAGCACCGCTTTTTCTTTTAATGCCTGTTCTATCTGAAACGACATAAATACTTGCTCATCCCGCACATCGTAGCCTTTTTCCGGCAGTTCGTCGTAGAACACATCACCGATCCAGTCGCTGAGCGATCCGAAAAAGGTTTTTTCTTTTGAGAGTTGAAATGGTATGGGTTGTCTCATAAAGTCTCCTCACAGAGAAACGGAAGGGCTCGGGCCCTTCCGTTCTCGTCTCATTTATTTGTTGGGCGCTGACCCCAGAACTGATAAAAATCGGTGCGGATGAAGCCATTGAACAACTTGCGTTTTTTGGTCGCTTTCCGTCCGTATAATTCTTCAAAGTTTTCCATTGAAGAAAGCATATAAACCGACCAGGTCGGATGTTTGGAAAAGACACGGCCCATGTCACTGACCATTTCTTCAATAACTTCCACTTCGCCGAGTCGCTCGCCGTATGGCGGGTTCCCGACTGCCACACCGGACTCTTCCTGCGTAGTGAAATCTTTGACTTGCCGCTGCTTGAAAGTGATCAAGTCGGCAAATCCAGCTTCTGTGGCGTTTTCTTCCGCCACTTTCAACATTCGATGATCGATATCCGTACCGAGAATATTGAGGGGCTGGTCGTAATCCGCCAATTCTTCCGCTTCTTCACGGACTTCGTCCCATATCTGCTGTTTCATCCAAGGCCATTGTTCGCTGTCAAAATCACGGTTATAACCCGGTGCAATGTTCTGCCCGATCATCGCAGCTTCGATGACAATGGTGCCTGATCCGCAAAAAGGGTCCACAAACGGCCGATCGGGTGTCCATTTCGTCAATTTCACAAGTGCGGCTGCCAAGGTCTCTTTTAAAGGAGCTTCGCCCTGGTCGAGACGGTATCCGCGTTTATGGAGGCCGGCGCCGCTTGTATCGATTGATAATTGCACTTTATCCTTCAATATTGATACTTCAATTTTGTACCGTGCCCCTGATTCATCCAGGAACGAATTCCGGTGATAGGCTTTTTTCAATCGTTCGACGATCGCTTTTTTGACGATCGACTGGCAGTCCGGCACACTATATAATTTCGATTTAACGGATTTCCCCTGTACCGGAAAATTCGCATCGACCGGCAAAAACTTTTCCCACTCGATGGCTTTCGTCTGCTCAAACAATTCATCAAACGAATACGCGGAAAACTCGCCGGCAATGATTTTCACACGATCGGCAGTCCGGAGCCAAAGGTTCGCTTTGGCAATATCTTTTTCATTGCCTTCGAAAAAAACTTTGCCGTTTTCCGTCTGTGTGTCGTACCCTAATTCTTTTACTTCGTCCGCAACAATGGATTCCAATCCCATTGCAGCAGTAGCAAGTAATTTATATGTTGTCATAATAACTACCTTTCCTGTCGCTTGATATTCCAGATCTCAATATAATGGCTGATATCTTCTGCCGGCATCGGCTTTCCGAATACATAGCCTTGCACAATGTCACAGCCCAGCGTCTGAAGAAGCTCCACTTGTTCAACGGCTTCCACTCCTTCAGCAATCACTTCCAAATGGAGGCTGTGTGCCAATTGAACAACGGCATCCACAATGTATTCATTTTCTTTTGCGCTGAGGATCGTGGTGATGAAACTTTTGTCGATTTTCAAGTAATCCAATGGGAATCGGCTCAAGTAACTTAACGAAGAATACCCGGTTCCAAAATCATCCACTGAAATCCGGAAGCCGAGCTGCTTCAACTCTTTCAATTTCATTGAGGTTTCTGCAGCGTTCGCCATAATGGTGCCTTCCGTCAGTTCAAGCTCAAAAAAAGAAGGCTGACAATTCATTTTTTCAAATATCGCCTTTAACGACGAAACAAAAGAATGCTGTTGAAAATGAATGCTGGAGACGTTTATGGAAATCGGCATGTCTGCTCTTTTCCCCAGTTCCAGCCGGATGAATTCACCGCAAACCTTTTCAATAATCGCTTCGCTTAATGGAATGATCAATCCATTTTCTTCAGCAAATGGAATGAATTCCGATGGAGACACAATTCCGAGTTTGTCGCTTTCCCAGCGGATCAGGGCTTCAAGGCCAATGATCCGATCTGTTTTGATATTAACTTTGGGCTGGTAAAGCATTGTAAAGGACTTTGTTTCGATTGCCTTTCGGAGTTCGCTTTCCAGCACAACAAGCCGCTTTGTTGCTGTCTTCAAATCGTCGAAAAAGAAGCTGTATTGGCTTCTTCCGTTTTGCTTTGCAAAGTACATGGCCTTATCTGCTTTTCGGAGCAGTTCATCCGTCGTTTTTCCGTCATTGGGATACAAACTGATTCCGATACTGGTGGAAATATAAATTTCTTCGCCTGCCAAGTGAAAAGGCTGCTCCAGCATATCAATGATCTTTTCGGCCAGTTGAGCAGCTTCTCTGGGGTGTTGGATGGCGGTTAAGGCAATCACAAACTCATCTCCGCCATATCTTGCAATAATGTCTTTGTTTTTAATTAGGATGCGTATGCGCTGAGAAACTTCCATCAATAATTGATCTCCCACTTCGTGTCCAAGCGAGTCGTTGATTTGTTTGAATCGATCCAGATCCAAAAACAAAAAGGAATGGGAGATCTTGTATCTTTCTGAGGTATTCATTAAATGAAGCATGCGTTCCGTAAAATCGTAGCGATTGGAAACACCGGTCAGCGAATCCGTCAGAGCCATCTTTTTCAGCTCTTCTTCCGCTGATTTGCGATCGGATAAATCGGAAAAAATGCCGCAATAATTTTGAATTTCTCCGTTGGAATCGTTGACAGCTGTAATGCTGAGCCATTCGGAGTAAATCTCTCCATTTTTTCGGCGGTTCCATATTTCACCTTTCCATTCACCTTGCTCACGCAATTTTTTCCACATCGATTGATAAAATTCAAGATGGTGGATACCGGATTGCAAAATTTTCGGTGTATGGCCGATCACTTCATCACGCGTATATCCAGTCACAATTTCAAACGCCGGATTGACGTGGACAATGCGGCTGTGCAAATCCGTAATCATAATGCCTTCGGATACTTTTTTAAAGACTTTCTCTGATAATTCTTCAGGAAAAGCCGTGAGGGAAATACCGGGTTTATTGATGGACAGTTGATCAGTCACTGTGCAAGCACCGCAATTCTGTTAGGAATATGAGAAAAGCCCCCCGGAAGGAGAGCCGTTTTAAGCATGTTTAGACCATCAGAAATTCTATAAGCCATGTTTTGTTTTCCACGTACTCAAATGGTTTTCACCTCGTACTGGTGGAAGGCAATCATCTATCTGCAGATGTGCACCTGCCTTTTCCTCTGTTCAATTCCTTCGGAAAAGTGCCCCTACCATAGTTTGGGTTTCTCACTCGCGGGGTTTACCTCGTTCCACCTGCATAATTTCTTATGCAGCTCCGTCACTGTGGCACTTTCAGGGTATGTCGGCCGTATCTCAAGGACTTAGGCGTTCTACCCGCCGTCAGCTGCTTATGCAACTGCCTTAGCTTATTGTTTCGCTAAGCGCGATCACTACGGCCATCTCAGGTCCGTGCGAGCATGGACTTTCCTCTCCAGTCAGAACTGGAGCGATTGCCAGAATTTCAAATGGCTATATTAGTATACGTCATCTTATTTTAGAATACAACGAAATTCACTCGTTGTTCAATTTATTGCCGAACACATGGTTTTCCAAGTGGGACAATCTGCGCAAAATGTCAAAGTTCGTTGTACCCGGTGCCGGTGATGCCTGCTTTCTCGGCATTTCCTGCAATTCTGTCCGCAAACGTCTGTTTTCGTTTGTAAGCTGCTCAATTTTCTTGGAAAATGCTTCGTAATCCTGAATGACTTCATCCAGGAAATGGTCTACCTCGTCCTGGTTATAGCCGCGCATTCCTGTTTTAAAATCTTTTTCCAAAATGTCTTTTGCCGTAAATTTGATCTCCATTCTAATCGCCCTTCCATCAAAACCTGCCTTTTGCTAAGTATAGCATAAGGCAGGTTTTTCGTGTTTAGATGTTCTTAAGTTCTGATTGCTTTTTTTGGCCTTTTTCCTGCTTTTCCTGCAGTCGCCGCTGCCGTTTTTGAAGTTCCTGCAGCAGGGAAGCGCGGACTTTCGTATGCTCGCTTGCCTGTTTCGCGAATTCTGCCATAATGATCGCCTGGTCGAGATTTTTCAACTGATGTTCATATAATTTGGCCAGATGGATCCATGCCTCCACTTCCACCGTGCCTCTAAGATGAGGAGCCGCTTCTTTGAACAGCTGTGCCGCTTCTTCGTAGAATCCGTTCCGCTTTTTCTGGATGGCCAGCAAATAACGGGCCATCGCAGCCGAAGCGCCGCGCTGCCCTGTCACATGTTCCAGGTAAGCTGCGCTTTGATCATACTCTTTCAGATCAGCATACCATTTGCCGATGTTCGTGTAAGCACCGCTTGTCTCTGATGCCAGGTCCTTCATCAGCAAGTCAGATGACACCACATACAACGAAACAAGCGACAGGATATCCAGCTCATTATGGTAAAGAACTTTCGCCAGCCCTTCCGGAAAACCGCTTTTGACAGCGTCAAGGTAAATGGGCGGGATTAAGAACCCCGGCACATCCCCAGACCGTCTGAAATCCAGTTTTTCTTCTTCAATCAAGCTGAGCTTCATCCGCTCCAGCTCATTTTTCCAAATCCGTTTTGTTCCATGAAACAAATCGATTTGTCTTGGGACCGGAAGCTTCGGCAACTGCTGGCGGTGCATGGTCCATCGGGACATCAACTGAGGCCAGTCAAAGCTTTTGCCATTATAGGAAAAGATGATGGGTTGCTCTTCTTTCCACAGTCCTGTCTCATATAAGAAAGCGGCCTCATGGGATGGATCGGGCAGGATGTACTGCATCATCTCAAATTGCCCTTCCTTTTTTGTCAGCAGGCCGATCAAAAAAATATAGGCTCCCGTTCCGCTCAATCCAGTCGTCTCCGTATCAAAGAATACGATTGAATCACTCGGTCTCAACTTGAATGGATGGTTGAAGGAAACTTTCTCCCATGCTTCCAGCACTCGATCCAGTTCTTTCAACTGCACTTTTCCATGCCGTGTTTCTTCAGTGTATACAATTTTCTTTTGGAACACATAGCCAAACTTATTTTCTTTGAGCTCAAGGCCGATTTCATTCCATTTGTCTTCATGCGCCGGCTTTTCTGCAGCTCTGGGCTGCTTCTTTTTAACCGGATCTTTTTTGATCAGACCTTTCATCTGAAGCAATTTGCTTTCAAATGACATCACTTGCTCACCTCTCTTCGCGGAGCACGTCCAATAATTTGATGACGTGGCTCTTCATACTGACCGCGGCATCCTGCGCGCCGATGCATGACGGACAGCCGTCCAGGCAGGGGCATTCCGTCACATGCTGGTGTGCTTTATCAAGCAGCGGCTTCCATAGTTCAAAGATCCGTTCGCTGATGCCGATTCCACCAGGATAAGAGTCATGGATAAAAAACGACGGCAAATCATTGTGAGGCGATTTTACTTGCGGCACCACATGGACATCCCTCCTGTCACATTGAACAAAAATCGGGATGAACGACTCGATGGCATATGCAGCTCCGGTCATGGTATCCGACAACTCCGCTTCGCTGAAACCTTCAGGCCTTTCGAAACTAAGCCATGTGGAAGAAGTATGGAGTTCTTCAGCAGGAAGCGAAATCGGACCGGATCCGATGTTGTCATGCGAATCAAAACGAATCTTTTTAAAGATTGTCGGCATCGCCAATACTGCAATATCGCCAAAATAAACTTCCGAATCGTTCATTTCGCGGCTTTTGTCTTCGCTCATCACTTTTAATTCAACCGCTAAGTTGGCGTCTGTGAAATAATCCACGTCCACTTCCCGCACGTACGCCTTCTTTTCTTCCCAGTCCAGAATTTCCACCTGGAATTGCGTTCCTTGATGCAGGTAGATCGCTTCTTCATGCAGCAGCGTCATGGCGCTGAATCGATCCATTTCGCCGATAACCCGCGTCGCAGCAGGAATCGACTGGTCGATGATGACGACATTTTCCTGAGAAGCTGACCGGAGAGAGATGTCGTGGGCCGGAAAACGGTCGCTCATCCAATGCCAGCGGTCCGAAGTTCTGACCAGGACGCCTTGTTCCTCCAAATACTCGAGCAGTTCCTGCACCTGAAATTCCCCGTACATATCGTCCGTGGAAAAAGGCAGCTCAAATGATGCACATTTTAAATGGTCCATCAGAATAATGATGTTCTCAGGATGGATGCGAGCTTCTTCAGGAGATTGATCCAGCAGATACTCAGGGTGATTGATAATATACTGATCAAGTGCTGTCGATTGGGCCACGTACACCACCAGAGATTCATCCTGCCTTCTGCCTGCTCTTCCTGCCTGCTGCCAGGCACTGGCCACATTCCCGGGATAACCGGTCATGATGCATGCCTGCAACTGGCCAATGTCCACTCCCAGTTCCAAAGCATTTGTGGACACCACGCATTGAATTGAACCATCACGCAGCCCTTTTTCGATGGCCCGTCGCTCTGTCGGCAAATAACCGCCCCGATAACCTTTGATCGACTCATCCTGCAGTTTGTATTTGGTGATCGCCTGCAGATACGTTACCAGCATCTCCACTCGTACACGGCTTTTGGCGAATACAATGGTCTGGATGCCTTGTTTGATCAAATGCGTCGCTAAATCCCGGACTTCCAGAACGGCGCTTCGGCGGACACCGAAACTTGGATGGATAATCGGCGGATTGTAAAAAACGATGTGTTTCCTGCCGGCAGGTGCCCCGTTTTGGTCGATCAACTCGTGACTGGTATTTGTCAGGTTTTCAGCCAGCTCTTTCGGGTTCGCGATGGTCGCCGATGTGCAGATGAATACCGGATCACTGCCGTAAAATTCGCAAATGCGCTTTAATCGGCGAATGACATGAGCTACATGTGTACCAAATACACCTTTATAAGTATGCAGTTCGTCGATGACTATATAATGAAGATTCTCAAAAAGAGAAACCCATTTTGTATGATGAGGCAAAATGCCGGAATGCAGCATATCAGGGTTAGTCATGATGATTTGCCCCGCTTTCCGCACTTTTGTCCGGATGGACGGAGAAGTGTCGCCGTCGTACGTATAGGACAGGATGTCGCGTTCGGTTTTTTCAATCAAATCCCCCAGGTCACTTTTCTGATCCTGTGCCAAAGCTTTTGTCGGAAACAAATAAAGGGCTCTTGCGCCTGGATCGTTTAAGATCTTGTTGAGGACCGGCAAGTGGTAGCAGTAGGATTTACCTGATGCCGTAGGTGTCACAGCGGTAAAAGAGTGATGCTGTTCCGCCAGATCAAATGCCTGGCGTTGATGGGTGTATAATTGATTGACTCCTTTTTTTTGCAGAGCCAACTTCAATGCTTCGTGCATTGCTGGTGAAAAATCGGCGTATGCTGCCGGCTTTTCTTGTTTTGTATGCCAATGGACGATGCGTTCCATCATTTCCGGTTCGGTTTTCCATTCGTTCATCAATTCAGGCAACGATTTTCGTTTGATCATTGTTTCGAACTCTTTTCATCGATGGCGAGCATGAAAGTCTGCAATGTATATTGGGCGGCCTGGATGGTTTGGATAAAACGTTTTTTGCTCGTTTCTTTATAGAAACTTTGAACGAAAAACTGCGTCATCCCTTCTGCCGCCGTATCAATCTGTGGCTTGTGGACATATTTCGGCCGTTCCTGTTGGATATACAACAATGACTCTGTTTGCCATTCATTTATTTTGCCATGCCAGTAATCGGCATATGGTTTGACTTCTTCATAAAAATCCGGGATGGCGTCGCGTTCACGCATGTCATAAAAACGGTCCAGACATTTCCCGCATTCTTCATATAATACAGCTGAGAGTTCCCGTACTGTCATTTTGCTGATCCCTCCATTGGCAATAGTTTATCATATTTGCCAAATTGACACGACTTTCAACGAACAGACATTCTTTTGGGTTGGAATGATGAACCGAATCCTATATTATAGGATTAGCGTTTTTGAAACTTTCCATAAAGGAAAGTCGTCTATTTTCGTGTACTATGGTAAAGTAAGCGAGGTGTGTCATCATGGCCATCAATTATCCGAATGGCAAAAAATTCAATCCATCGAAAGAGCCGGTTAAAAAGAAAGAAAAAAAGGACTTTTCCTTCAGTAACCGCGGGAAAACGTTGGAAGACGAATTAAACGAGACAAATGATTATTATTTACAGCTTGGACATGCCGTCATCCATAAAAAACCGGTCCCCGTCCAAATCGTGAAAGTCGAATATCCTTCGCGAAGTGCCGCCGTAATCAGAGAGGCTTATTTCAGAACTCCTTCGACAACGGACTATAACGGCGTATGGAACGGCAGGTATATAGACTTTGAAGCAAAGGAAACCGAAAACAAAACTTCCTTTCCTTTAAAGAACATCCATGAGCACCAGATCCACCATATGGCGCAGGTAGTGGAACAAAACGGTTTGGCTTTCATGATCATACGATTTTCATCTTTGCAGCGCTACTTCCTCATGCGTTTTGAATCGTTGCAGGTATTTTGGGACCGCATGATCACGGGCGGCAGAAAGTCCATTACTTTAAAGGAAATCGAAGAAACTTCGATTGAAATAACACCAGGTGCTTATCCACGGATCGATTATTTATCAAGCTTGCACAAGCTGTAAGATTACTGCATTTATACGAAAGTGAGGAACACGATTGTGAGTGAAAAACAAATTTCGCGCGAACAGCGCAGAAAAGCAATCGAACGACAGAAAAAAGCTGAAAAGAAAAAGAACAAGAAAACTCCGGGGGCCAGTCTGATCAAGCGCATTTTGCTGACTGTCGTCATTATCGGGTTGGCGGGATTTGTTTTTGGTATCGGCCTTTTCACCTATTACGCCAGCAGCGCTCCTGACCTGGATGAAGAATTACTGCGCGACCCCATCAGTCCGACTTTCCTGGCTGCTGACGGCACGACCGAAATTCCTTATGCCACAGCGGAAAACCGGGAATACATCGAATATGAAGACATACCAAAAGTGATGGAAGATGCCATTCTGGCGACAGAAGATAATCGGTTCTACAGCCACTCCGGCATTGACGTCATCCGCCTTGGCGGTGCTGTCATCGCCAACATCACCGATGGTTTCGGTTCTCAGGGAGCCAGTACCATCACCCAGCAAGTCATCAAAAACTCGTTCCTTTCGCATGACAAAACCTTGAAACGGAAAGCCCAGGAAGCCTATTTGGCCTATCAGCTGGAACAGGAATACGAAAAAGAGGAAATCTTTGAAATGTATTTCAATAAAATCCTCATGTCCGGCAATATCTATGGTTTCGGTACTGCGTCTGAACATTTTTACGGGAAACCAGTCAGCGAACTGGAAATGCATGAAGCCGCGTTATTGGCCGGCATGCCACAAAGCCCAAATCGATACAACCCATTCACCAATCCCGAAAACGCAGAAACACGGCGTAATATCGTACTAAGTCTGATGGAACAGCACGAGAAAATATCAACGGAAGAAAAAGAACAGGCACAAGCCGCTTCGGTGACGGATTCCTTATTGCCTGAAGAACAGCGCCCTACTGCTCCAACTGGAGAGTACACCGCCTTTATGGAAATGGTCACAGAAGAACTGCAATCGCTGGACGGCGGTTTTGCATTGGATGAAGGGTTGACCATCTACACCACTCTTGAACCCGACGTCCAGAAAACCGTGAACGCAACAATGGCCTCAGATCTGTTCTTTGACGAAGAAGTGGAATCTGCCATGACCGTTGTGGATACAGAGACCGGTGCGATTCGTGCAGTGGGTGCCGCCCGTGATTACAGCGGGGACATCCGCACCAATTATGCGACTTCCAGGGACCGTGTGGTCGGTTCCACCATTAAGCCGTTGACCGTCTATGGCCCAGCGGTCGAATATCTGGACTGGTCAACTGGGCAGCCAATTGTCGACGAACCTTATTCTTATGACAGCGGCCAGGAAATCCGCAACGTGGATGGCCAGTTCCTTGGATCGATGACCATCAGAGAAGCATTGTACCGTTCACGCAATATCCCGGCTGTTAAAACATTAAAAGAAGTGGGTGCTGGAAACGCTTCTGACTTTGTTCAAAACCTGGGTCTTGAAATCGGCGAAGTATATGAATCCACCGCGCTTGGCGCAGACAATATTTCCACAGTGGATATGGCCGGCGCTTTTGCAGCTTTCGGCAATGAAGGAATCTATACAAAGCCGCATACCATCACCAAAATCGTTTTCCGTGATGGCACGACGGAAGAAGTCGTCAAGCCGGAATCTGTCCCTGCCATGAAAGACAGCACCGCTTATATGGTGACAGATATGTTGAGGGATGTAGTAAATCCGAACCTCAGCGGATCGACCGGCAAAGAAGCAGCGATCAGTGGATTGGACATGGCCGGTAAAACCGGTACTTCCAACTACTCAGAAGAAGAGCTGGCCGACTATGGGCTCGATTCTTCTTCAGCACCGGATATTTGGTTTGCCGGCTACACTCCTGAATATTCCGTCTCTGTCTGGACCGGTTATCCAACCCGCGCAACCGGAATCGATACAGCTTCACAGGAACGGTTGCTGGCACAACGGTTATTCAAAAACGTCATGTCCCAGATTTCAAGTTCGGAATCCGGCACTTTCGACAAGCCGGACTCTGTGGTGGAGCTGGTCGTCGAAGCCGGCACTTCCCCGCTTAAACTGGCCAGCGATTATACGCCCGGCTATTTGAGAAGAAGCGAGTTGTTTGTGAGGGGAGCAGAACCGACAAGAGTTTCAGAGCAATTTATCCAGCAAGAACCGGATGCTCCTACGGGACTTCGCGCGGATGTCAGCGGCAATACAGCTGCCTTGTCCTGGAACCATTCTGACGCTGGCGACGTTTCTTTCGAAGTGTCCGTGGAAACTGGTGGCAGCCGCTCCGTATTGACAACAACCGGCAATACATCTTATTCTTTCAACGGACTCGAAGCTGGAGGCACTTATACCTTCCTGGTCACCGCAGTGAATGACGGGGAACGCAGTGATCCGGCATCGGTCATCGTGAATGTATCTGCACCGGAACAGCCGGAAGAACCGGAAGAAGAGCCGGCGGATGAGCCGGAAGAAGAGCCGGAACAACCGGCGGAAGACGGCAGTGATTCCGAAGAGGAAAATCCAACTGATGAAGAAAATACGGAAGACAGCAACAACGAAGGCAACGGCAACAATAATGGCACTGGCAACGGTAATAACAACGGCAATAATAACGGCAACGGCCAAGGAAACAATAACAATGGTTCTGGTGGCGACGGGGAGAACGGCAACCAAGGCGACAATGCGCCTGATGGTGACACCGGTGAAGAAGAAGAAGCGGAGGCCAATCCCGCATCTTCTCCAAACCGCCAGGAAAATGACTCTGCCGATAACGATTAAACCTGCACAGTGAAACAGAACTTGGTTGCTGACTGCTGTAACTGAATAAGCAACCATACGAAAAAGGACCCGAAAGCATCGGGTCCTTTTGTTGTTTCCTTATTCTGCCGGGAGATTTCGGTGCAATTGAATCCGCTTTGAGGCGATTTTCTTCTTCATTTCTTCAAACAACTCGTCCAATTGCCGGAAAGCGGCATAGCGGCCTCTATTTTGCTCGATGAACGCCAGACGCTCTTGCCCATTCAACGGTTCAATGGCATGCTCACAATGGGCCAGAAGCTCCTTGTAAAGCTGTATGCCCTCTTGCATCAACCGACCTGCCTGGTGGCTGTCCTTCGACGTGATGGAATCGATCAGGGCAGGCTTCAGTTCACGCCAGCGGCTGTAAAAAAAGGACAGCTGCTCATTAGTTAACTTCTGTAATAATCTCACGTTTAACCAGCCCTTTTTTATAGCGCTTCTGCCCTTCCCGGCACCGATCAAACAACGGGCAGATATGGCAAGCCGGAGTTTGCGATTTGCAATGATAACGGCCGAAAAAAATAATTTGGTGATGAGTCTTCGACCAATTTTCAGCCGGAGTTTTTTTCATGATGGTTTCTTCCACCTGTAACGGACTGTCTTTCCAACGGTTCAAGCCTAACCGTTTAGCCACCCGTTCAACATGGGTATCCACCGCCAGCGCAGGAATGCCGAAAGCCACAGAGACTACAACGTTCGCCGTTTTACGTCCGACTCCCGGCAATGTCATGAGTGTATCACGGTCAGCCGGTACCTGGCTGTCATATTGATCGATCAAGATCCTGCTGAGCGCTTGGATATTTTTCGCCTTGTTGCGGAATAACCCAATGGAACGGATATCGTTCTGCAGTTCTTCAAGCGTTACGGCAACATAGTCTTCCGGACGATGATATTTTTGGAACAGGCTGGATGTCACTTTATTGACCAGCTTATCGGTGCATTGCGCAGACAGCAATGTCGCGATCAACAAATCGAATGGATTCCGATGAACCAGCTCACAATGTGCATCAGGAAACATATTATCCATTTCTTCCAGGCATAAATGCCATTCTTTCTTTGTCATCAATTCAATCACCGCCTAGTTTCTGTCTTCCAGCCAATTGTAAAATTCCACTTTCTTGGTATTGTTGGCTGCAGGCTGGATATGAAGATTTTTTTCGCGAAAAGAATTTGCATGTTTGGAGACTTCAGAAGACGTTTTAATGTTCTTCTTTTTCCATTCAAATAAAATCCGATCCACATAGCGCAAACTCATTTTTTGTGAAATGACTGCCTCTTTCAAAGCGAGGCGTATAACTGCAGGCGTATGGCCGTCCTGGTCCATCCACATTGAAATCGTTTCAATTTCCATAGGAGACAAAAAGCGCCCGAATTCCTGTTCAAATAATTGAAAGACTTCCCCTTCCAATTTTTTCTGTGTGTGTTCCTTTTCCTTATGCTGTTCTTTAAATACACAATCCAATAAACGATCCCAAAGAGGTTGCAGGGACATCCGTTCAGTCAGCACATCGTTTTCCGTTTCCTGCTCAATCGATAAATAGCCTTGCTGCATCAATTTCTGCAGCATGGTGGTGACGTTATTCTGAGAAGTCATCATACGTTCGCCAATTTCGTCAGGCGTCGGAAAGTTGTTGCCGGACTGTTGAAACGAATGCACATGCATCAACAGCATCGCTTCTTCATCCGAAATCTTCAAGTCCTTGTAGAATTGAAAAAAAAGCTGGGAAATGTGTACATTTCCCCGCTCAATCCATGCTTGCAACCGATTCGGCTGTTTCATATTCCAAACACCCTTCTGTTCTTCTATTTCTCTTGAGGTTTATACCTACTGTCAACTTCCGCTTTTCTTCTTTTATGGATACAGTCTGTTCAACAAACGCGGGAACGGGATGGTTTCTCTTACGTGTTCTGCTCCGCTAATCCAGGCGACTGTCCGTTCCAAGCCAAGACCGAAGCCTGAATGCGGCACTGCTCCGTATTTGCTGAGTTCCAAATACCAGGCATACGCTTCTTCGTCCAGGCCGTGTTCGTTGATGCGCTGCTTCATCAATTCAAAATCATGGATTCGCTCGGATCCTCCAATAATTTCGCCATAGCCTTCCGGAGCAATCAGGTCTGCACACAATACCACATCGTCACGTTCCGGATGCGGCTGCATATAGAACGGTTTGATATTGGTCGGATAATTTACGATGAAAACCGGCATATCATAGTTTTCAGCAATTGCTGTTTCATGAGGAGCTCCAAAGTCTTCTCCCCACTCAATATCATCAAAGCCGTTGTCATTCAGCCATTTGATCGCTTCGTCGTACGTAATGCGCGGAAACGGCGCTTTTATCTTTTCAAGTTTCGTTGTATCCCTTTCCAGTCTTTCCAATTCCAATCGACAGTTTTTCAGAACAGATTGGACAATATGAGCTACATATTGTTCTTGCACTTCCAGGCTTTCATGATGCTCCATAAACGCCATTTCCGGCTCAATCATCCAAAACTCGATCAAGTGGCGGCGTGTTTTGGATTTTTCTGCACGGAATGTCGGCCCGAACGAAAACACTTTTCCAAGAGCCATCGCGGCTGCTTCCATATAAAGCTGGCCTGACTGCGACAAAAATGCGTCTTCATCAAAATATTTCGTAGCAAACAGTTCAGAAGTCCCTTCCGGAGCAGAACCCGTTAAAATCGGGGGATCTACTTTGATGAACCCGTTATCATTATAGAATTCATAAGTCGCACGGATGATTTCGTTGCGGATTTTCATGATGGCATGCTGTTTTCTCGAACGAAGCCATAAGTGGCGGTTGTCCATCAAAAATTCCGTTCCATGTTCTTTTGGGGTAATCGGGAAATCCTGTGCCACATGAATGATTTCGATATCTGTGACAGCGAGTTCGTAGCCGAAAGCAGAACGTTCGTCTTCTTTCACTTCTCCTGTAACATACAGGGAAGTTTCCTGTGTCAATGACTTGGCAGCAGCGAACAGTTCTTCACCAACTTCAGCTTTTACCACTACGCCCTGTACAAATCCTGAGCCGTCCCGTAATTGCAGGAATGCAATCTTTCCGCTTGAGCGCTTGTTGGCCACCCAGGCTCCCAATTTAACTGTTTGTCCATTATAACTTGCCATTTCGGCAATGGTAATCTTTTTCATACTAGCCTCCAAAAATTGTGATTCTGTCAGTCTTTCCATTTCGATGTAACAAATTGATGAATCCGTTCCACCGCTTCCGTCAACGCCTCGAGCGACGTGGCATAAGACAGGCGGATCGTGGAATGGGCACCGAAACCGGATCCCGGTATCACGGCGACATTGGCTTCCGTCAACAAAGCGGTGACGAAATCGTCAACGGAATCATAACCTGTTTTCTGTGCCGCTTCCGACACTTCCGGCAATAGATAAAATGCCCCTTGAGGACGAATGACTTGAAAGCCCGGAATGGCTTCCACTTTAGGGAATATCGCTTCCAGTCGGCTTTCGAATGCCTGGCGCATTTCCTCGACAGCATCCTGCGGGCCTGTGTAGGCTTCAATCGCAGCATACTGAGATGTAGTGGTCGGGTTTGATGTTGAATGGCTCGCCAAGTCCGTCATCGCTTTGATCAAATCCGAATCGCCTGCTGCATACCCAATGCGCCAGCCTGTCATCGAGTGTGATTTCGAGACGCCATTGATGATGAGGGTACGCTGTTTGGCATCTTCCGACAGTTCCGCAATTGATGTGTGGCTGACATCTCCGTAAATCAGTTTTTCATAGATTTCATCGGAAACGATCAGAATATCAAATTCACGGCAGACTTCTGCGATTTCCGCAAGTTCTTCCTTCGAATATATCATTCCCGTCGGATTGCTTGGCGTGTTCAGAACGATGGCTTTTGTCCGGTCTGTAATCGCTTCACGCAGTTGCTGAGGTGAAATTTTGTACTGCTGGCTGGCTGTCGCTTCTATGTATACCGGAACGCCCTGCGCCAGCTTGACTTGCTCCGGGTAACTGACCCAGTAAGGAATCGGGATAATCACTTCGTCGCCTTCGTTCAACAACACCTGAAACAGCGTATACAGTACATGTTTGGCACCTACTCCGACCATGACTTCATTTGCCTGGTAAGTCAGGTTTTGATCTTTCTGCAGTTTGTCAATGATGGCTTGCTTTAATGCCGGCAGTCCTCCGGCCGGAGTATATTTCGTCTTGCCGTCCATCATGGACTGATACGCCGCCTGTAGAATATGATCCGGCGTATTGTAATCAGGCTCCCCCGCGCCGAGCCCGATGATGTCCACTCCCTGAGCTTTCAGTTCATTGGCTTTCGCCGTAATGGCCAATGTGGTTGAAGGAGTTAAAGTTTTTACACGATCCGCTAAATTCGCCATAGTTCATCCACCCTTTCACAAATTCAAAATCCGCTTCCACCATGTTCCATCATGTGCCAGAATGTAAACGTAATTCAATGTGTCTTCATTGTTTACAAACGCCACTTCCCATACAGCACCTTCGCTTTCCATGCCAAGCTTTGTGTGCAACACTTTTTTGACATCCATATCCGCCAGTGCTATGTCCCGTGCTTCCTGAGCCGATGTGGCATTTTCCAAATCCGCAAACGCGACGTCGCCTTCTTCTACAGGTACAAATACAGCTTTCTGACGACCTTCTTTGTCCGTTCCAATCACAGTCACTGACAGCTGGCTGTCTGCATAGACATAAGCCCGATCGATTTCAGCAAGGAAGTTCTCCTTTTCCACAAAAGCGATCGCCTGTTTTTCAACATCTGAATAAGGCTGATTCCCAATGAATAAAATGACGATCATCAAACCGACAGCCAAAAAAGAGAGGAAGCCTGCTATAAATGTAAACCACTGTTTCATCTGATCACCTATGTTTTGTAAATTGTAAAGACCGCTTTTTCCGGGTCCTCTTTGTCCAATGCCAAACCGAACATCAGATCATTGTCTTTCAGCGTCCGGTTCAGGACATCCACCACTTTATATAAATCCGACTGGTACGTGACCGTTACAGTGGACAGCACTTCGATTTTCGATTCCATTTATGCGACCTTCCTTTCATTTGTCATGCTTATTATACCAATGTTCAATATCCGTTACCATCTTTTCCAAAGACACTTTTGAGACTTTTACGTTAGGCAGGGCGTTCAAAAATTCCTGTCCGTATGATTTCGTTTCAATGCGCCGGTCCAGAACGATGAACATTCCCTGATCATTTTTCGAACGGATCAGCCGGCCGAATCCTTGCCTCATCCTCAGCACGGCTTCCGGCAAGGCGTAATTCAGGAATGGGTTTTTCCCATCCCGTGCAATCATTTCCGAACGTGCTTTGAAAATCGGCTCATCGGGAGAAGTAAACGGAAGGCGCACCACCACGACCGCGCGCAAAGCATCTCCCGGAACATCGACCCCTTCCCAAAAACTATTGGTCCCGAACAAGACGGACTTCTGGAAACGCTGGAATGATTTCAGCAGACGCAAACGGCTTCCCGACGATATCCCTTGTGCAAACAGCATATAGTCATCGAGCAATCCGGTATCCTGTATCAGATCCACCGTCTTTCTCAACATATCCTGTGACGTGAATAAGACAAAACACCGTCCTTCCGTCACCAGCACAGTCTGGATTACCGCATCCGCCACCGACTCAATATAATCAGCCTGTGACACATGCTGAATGTCCGGCATGTCGTCCACCACAAAGACCCGTGCCCCCCGGTAAAAATCCTGAGGCGGGTCAAATTTGGTGATGGCCACCGATGCCGGTATTCCCAATTGATTGACGATAAAACGTTCGTTGGACGGCACACTCATCGTCCCTGACAACCAGACGAGCGCTTTTTCGCCTCTGACTCCCCCAAACACTTTTTCCACAATTTCCTTTACTTCGAATGGCCGCTTGTAAAGAGATAAACTATTGGGCAGGCTTCGCAAATCCCCTTCAATCCAGCTGACTTCCTGCTCCAAGGGAAAAACAAAAATTTCGCTGAATTCCACTGCTTTGATCATCAGCTCTTCTGTCCAATAACGCCAATCTGTAATTGCCAATTGCTCTTCAATGGTCTTCTCTGTCATCCGTTCCGCTTTTTGCAGCATAAGCTGCGACAAATCGATCCATTCGTTCAGATACCGCAATAAATTGACGAATGGCTCTTTTTCCAATGGCAGGTCGGTCAACAGGGAAGCACATTTCTTATATCTGCTTCCCCGGAACTTTGCGGTAAACTTATTGGTCAGTTCGATTGAAATATCATCGAATAATGTGGTGAACTTCACAAACAGTGATTCCAGCTGCAATAATTCCGGCACCGAAGCAAAACCGGCCCGTTCCGCAGCTTCGTAGAATTTGGCGAATAACTGACGGTCATCATATGTCCCCAATTGACCAAAAACGTATTTCCACTGCGTGTAGACAAAGGTCTTCTCATGCTGTGAGACAGCGGTCTGCACGACTTGATGTGCTTCATCAAATATATAGGCATCCACATCTGCCAGGATGGAATGTTCCGTAATACGTTGATTCAATAGAAACGCATGGTTTGTCACAATGATTTGGGCGTTTTTGGCCTGTTCAAGGGCGTATTCATAAAAGTCGTAGCTTTTTTCCAGTTTTGACAGTTTTCTTAAATGTGAACGCCTGACTTTGTCGAGTACAAATTGGCCTCCGCTCGACACGTTCAGTTCGTTTAAATCTCCCGTTTCCGTAGAAGTCAGCCAGATCAAAACCTGCATAATCGTAAAGGTCTCATCATATGACTCATCTTCACCGTGGAGCAGCTCTTCAAAGCGAGGCAAATCAATGTAATGGCTCAACCCTTTGATCAGCGAAATTTGGACAGGTGAACCAATAAACCGTTCGACGATTTCCCCTTCTTTCAGGATCAGTTGTTCCTGAAGATGAGTGGTATAAGTACTGATGATCACTTTTTTGCCTGTCTGCATGGCGTGGTTGACTGCAGGCAGCAAATAACCGATCGTCTTGCCCATCCCTGTGGAAGCCTCAATGACCATTTCCTTTTTTTCAGCCAGTGCCTGTTGAATAGCGGTCATCATGTCGAATTGACTTTGCCTGCGTTCAAATTGCGGGAAGACACTTTCCAGCCTTTCTTCCCAGTTGTCAAAAGCGGTTTGTCCTGTCGCCTGTAAAGGCTTTAGGCGTTTTCTTGCGTTTATCGGAATGCCTTTAAAGCGGGTAACGTTCTCCACTTGGCCATCTCTCTTTTTTTGTGTTAATTCAAAAAACAGGCGGGACAGATCCGATTTCAGCTGAAAGCTGCGTTTATGCAAAAGTGCCAGTGTTTCATAAGGAAGGTTTTCCAGGTCTTTTTTTACCTGCAAAAACAACAAAGCCGTTGCCATCGCATCATCGTCGGCACGGTGGGCATTTTTTAAAGGAATCCCCACTTCCGCCGTGATGTCCTGCAGCTTATAGCTGAAAGCAGTGGGGTACATGAGCCGGGTCAATTCGACAGTATCCATGGCCAATCCGCGCCATTTCGGCATCTCCGCCCGCTGCAGTTCAGATTGCAGAAACGGCAGGTCGAAATTGGTGTTATGGGCTACAAATATGGCATCCTGCATTTTCTCAAAAATGACCGCAGCATAATGCTTGAAAGGCTTTGCATCTTTGACATCGTCATTGGTAATGTTCGTCAAGTCCTGTATGAACCCCGGAATATTGCGTTCTGGATTGATAAAAACAGTATATGTATCAATAATTTCGTCGTCTTGGATCGTGACCAATGCGATTTGAATGATCCGGTCGCCTTTTGCAGGAGAGTGGCCCGTTGTTTCAATATCGACAACGACGTATTTTTGGGTGTTCATCACAACCCCTCTTTCTCAGGTGATTCTCTCGTCAAAATTGTAACATATCCCGCCCTTTTCCGCTTTTTGAAAAAAACTATATCAGTTGAACTGATCATTTTAATTTGGCGTTATTCCGCAAACGCAAAACAGCTGCGCAGCGATGCAACGCCCTTTTATGTCTCGAAGCAGCGCAGTGATGCAGAGACAGAGACAGAAACAGGAGCACCGTTGCCCAAAGCGACCGAAGCGGTGGGTAAAAGGTAATTCTTTTGTTTAACGTATATATCAGTTTGTATTTCTTCTCTTCTGTATGAACATAAAAACAGCCTCCTGATTTCTCGGAGGCTGCCTCTCTTACATCACTGTCGCTTCAGGCTCGTAATGGATAATTTCCCGGATCACATTGCCTTCATCCATAATGGCGACCGTCGGCTTGTGCTCCCGTGCTTTTTCATCCATCACATAACCATATGTCAAGATGATGACAATATCTCCCCGATGGACAAGCCGTGCCGCTGCGCCATTGACACACACCACACCGCTTCCCCGCTCCCCTGCGATGATGTACGTTTCAAACCTGGCCCCGTTATTGTTATTGACTACATGCACTTTTTCATTCGGCAGCATGCCTGTCGCATCCAAAATATCCTGGTCGATCGTAATACTTCCAACGTAGTTTAAATCAGCTTCAGTGACTGTGGCACGGTGGATTTTTGCATTGAGCATCATTCGAAGCATTTTCAGTTCCCCTTTAATGTGAATATTTTATTGTCAATCAGACGGGCTTTTTCAAACTGCACAGCGAGCGCCAATATGGCTTCGTTTTTTACGTCAGCAGAAAGTGACGGGTAATCCAGCAACTCGATATAATCGATCTTTCCGGAAATATTCTTTTTCAGAAAATCGGCCATATCAGGAAGCGGATTTTCTCCCTTTAGAGCTTTTTGCTTTCCCAGTTCCAGCGCTTTGTTCAGAAAAGGCGCTTCTTTTCTTTCAGCTTCAGACAAATAGACATTCCTGGAACTTTTGGCAAGGCCATCCGTTTCACGCACTGTTTCCACTCGCCGGATATCGAGCGGAAAATTGAAATCCCGGACCCAGGATTCAATAATGGCCAATTGCTGGGCATCTTTTTGGCCAAAATAAGCGCGGTCCGCTTCTGTTAAATGAAATAATTTCGTCACCGCTTTCAGCACACCATCGAAATGCCCTGGTCGTTTGGCGCCGCACAACTTTTCAGCCTGCGTTCCTGCGGAAATGCTGATGGTGGACTCGTGTGGATACATCTCTGTGACAGAAGGAGCGAATATAGCAGCCGTTCCGGCGTTTCGAGCCAGTTCCTGGTCCCGCTTCAGATCTCTCGGATAACGGTCAAAATCTTCGTTTGGTCCGAATTGGGCCGGGTTGACGAATATGCTCATCACGACCTGGTCATTTTCTTTCCTGGCTTTTTCCACAAGAGCCAAATGCCCTTCATGTAAAAAGCCCATTGTGGGAACCAATCCAATGGATTGACCGGAATTTTTTATCTCCTTCACCCATTTTTTCAGTTCAGCAACTGCCGTAAATGTTTGCATCAATCAGTTCTCTCCTTTCGGCGAGAAAACCATATAAAAAAATCCTTCTGCTGAAAAAAGGGCAGAAGGACAGTAAATTCGAATTTGGTTTCCTCCGTCCCTGTCATTTTAAAAGATCAAGGCAGAAATCGTACATATGAAATTGTCGCTGTATTGCCTTTCGCCGGTGCAGTTCACCTGTGATACTGCCCGCTAAGCACTACTATAGCAGAAAATATGTCTGCCAGACAAACTTCAATTCACCGATTGAGCATTTCAATGTCGGCTGAATAGATGCCGTGAATCCTGCCATCGGCTGTTCTCAATTGAAGCACGCCGTCATCATTGATTCCTTCTGCAATGCCTTCAAGTGTTTCATTCGCCATTCGGGCCAGAACCGGTTTCCCTATGGTGACGGAAAAGCTTTCCCAGATTATTTTCAATGGAGCAAACCCTTCTTTTAAATACAGCTCCGTGTATTGTTCCAGGTGGAACAGAATCGACCGCACAAGAACTTGCCGGTTCACTTCCCGTCCGCTCGCCATTTTCAGTGAAGTGGCAATTCCCTGCACGGATTCATCAAAATTTTCCATGGACTGATTGACATTCAAGCCGATACCGATAATCATCGCCTGTATGCCATCGGCGTCCGATTGAAGTTCTGTCAGGATGCCCGTACATTTTTTCCCATCCAGCAGGATATCATTCGGCCATTTAATAGCCGGTTTCAAACCCGTCACTTCCTCGACCGCCCGGACCACTGCTACAGCGGCCACCAGCGTAAACTGAGGCGCCTTATGGGGAACGATGTCCGGCCGCAAAATGACACTCATCCAAATGCCTTTGCCGTGAGCAGAATCCCATTTCCTGGCTAGTCGGCCTCTTCCGGCAGTTTGTTCTTCTGTCAGTACCACAGTACCCGATGGAGTGCCTTCCTGCGCCAATTGATGCGCAATAATTTGGGTTGAAAGACAACTTTCCTGGTATTCGATCACTTTCCCGAGCGTTTCGGTTTTCAATAACGACTGGATGGCCACCGGCTCCAGTGAATCCGGCAGCTGCACCAGGCGATACCCTTTTTTCCGGACAGATTCGATGGAATAACCTTTTTCCTCCAAACCTTTAATGTGCTTCCAGACAGCGGTTCTTGATATACCAAACTCGTCGGCCAATTCCTGACCGGAAATCACTTCTCCACCGGCTTCAATCAAACGTTGTGCCAGCCTATGCGTCATGGTTGTATTCATTGATGAACCAGTCCTTTATCTGTTCTTTGTCATTCTGCAATCGGCCGTATACAATTTCCTTCTCCATTTTTTCTATCCACTTTTTCAGCCATGGCCCTTGCCTGGAAGCACTCCAGTCCATCAGGTCACGTCCGGTCGCTTGGATATCGGTTTTGGAATGAATCGGCAGCCGCCTTTTTTCCAATGGGATATTGACGGTCATTTCACGGAGCGCAGAAGCGATCTGCAGTTGTTCTTCTGTATAGACGTAATATGTCCAGGCATCCCAGAAGTCGGCTCTCGCTGCCCGCAGCGCACCTTCAATCAGACGTTTTTCATCATTCGAGAATTTGTATGCACGAATGTCTGCAAATTCTTTCTCCAAATGATAAAGCATGTATACCCAACCCTTTACGGAGTTTCCTTCAGCTATGTATTTCTCCCATGGGACTTCGAACAGATAGCCTGCGGGCAAATGTTTTGTCAACGTGGTGGTTTTTAAATACTCCATGCTGCGCTGTGTATGGGGATTGACCATTATTTTGTCAATTTCGGTTTTGATCCGTTCCACAGCAATCGATCGGATCAATCGGGCTTGCCGTTTGATGGAAGCCAGTGTTTTTTCATCGATCATGAAATTCAGCTGGCTGGAAAAACGGACAGCACGAAGCATACGCAGCGCATCTTCACTGAACCGACGGTCTGGCTCTCCTACTGCACGAATCAGCTTTCGTTTCAAATCTTCCTGTCCTCCAAAAAAGTCAATGACCTTCAGCTCTTTGGTCATCGCCATTGCATTAATGGTAAAATCTCTTCTTTTCAGGTCTTCAGGAAGCGATTTGACAAATTCCACGGCATCCGGCCTTCTGTTGTCGGAATATCCACTTTCTGTCCGAAAAGTCGTGACTTCGATGCCTTCACCGTCCAGCAGCACCAATACAGTACCGTGTTGAATCCCGGTATCGATGGTTTTTGAAAAACAGCTCTTTACTTCCTGGGGGGAAGCGGAAGTGGTAACGTCAATGTCTTGAGGAGATTTCCCAAGCAAATAATCCCGCACGGCTCCACCGACCATATAAGCTTCATACCCTGCTTTCTCCAGAATTCCAATCACTTTTAAGGCTGTTTTCACTGATGTTCTCTCCCATCCAATAACGTTTCATAAATGGCCTCGTATTGAGATAGGATTTGAGCGGAGTTGAAGGCCTTTTTGACTGTTGCCAAGGAACCGCTCCGCAATCGCTTGTATTCTTCTGGATCCGTTAAAATTTTCAGTGCAAAGTCAGCAATTTGCTCTACATTGCCGAGCTCCGCCAAGTAACCATTTTTCCCCGGCTCGATAATTTCCGGCATACCTCCGACACGGGTGCCGATACAGGGAACTCCGCAAGCCATTGCTTCGAGAAGCACTAAGCCGAATGCCTCTTTTTCAGAAAGCAGCATTTTTACATCACTTATGTTATACAGATCAGCTAAATTATCGCGCTGCCCGAGAAACAGTACCTGTTCGCCCAATCCCATATCCCGTACAAGCTGAATCATCCGGCTCATTTCGGGGCCATCGCCTACCAGCAATAATTTGGATTTCACTTTCTGCTGGACAAGTCCGAACGCTTCTATGATGTCTCCAACACGCTTGACGCGTCGAAAATTGGACACATGGATGATTACTTTTTCATCCAATTCAATGCCCAATTCTCTTTTTAAAGAGCTCATCTCTTTTTCAAAGTATTCACGTTCATCAACGAAATTATAAACCGTTTGAATTTCATTATCCGGCTGGATCAAGTCATATGTCTGATCTCTCAGTGAATCTGACACTGCCGTGACCACGTCCGACTTTTCGATTCCGTAACGGATGGCATCTTTCAGGGAGGAATCAGATCCCAGCACCGTGATATCAGTTCCATGCAAAGTTGTGACGATGCCGATATTGGAGTCGGCCATGTCTCTTCCGAGGATAGCACACACTGCGTGTGGAATTGCATAATGCACATGCATTAAGTCCAGCTTCTCATTTTTTATGACCTCTGCAATTTTTGTCGCCAGTGCAATGTCATAAGGGGCATATTGAAAGACGGAATAATTGTTGATGTCCACTTGATGGCTGTAGATATTCGAATACATGCGGTTTAACCGAAATGGCGTACTCGACGTGATAAAATGGATTTCATGCCCTTTTTCTGCAAGCATTTTTCCAAGTTCAGTGGCAATGACACCGGATCCGCCGACTGTCGGATAACAGGTGATGCCGATTTTCATTTTTCTCAAAACTGCGCCTCCTATTCTCTGTTCCTGCGGATCAAACGCCAATCGACCAAACCTTCCTGCAAGCCGTTCAGCAGCACTTCCGCGGTGCCCATATTCGTCGCCAGCGGAATATGATAAACATCACACAACCTGAGAAGCGCTGTAATATCGGGTTCATGCGGTTGGGCAGTCAGAGGATCTCTGAAAAAGATGATCATATCCATCTGGTTTTGAGCGATCATTGCACCTATCTGCTGATCGCCGCCTAGAGGCCCTGATTGAAAACAAGTAACCGGCAGTGCTGTTTCCTCAATGATCCGCCGACCCGTTGTTCCTGTAGCATAAAGAGAATGCTCAGATAAGATCGGCTGATAGGCTGTTACGAAATGTATTAAATCCTCTTTTTTCCGGTCATGAGCGATCAATGCGATTTTCATGGACTCTTCCCCTTTAACCGATGATGTGTTCCAACCCGTAAATAAGTTCTTCTGTCTCCATGACAGTCTTAATGGACAACACGACGCCTGACATGAAAGAGCCGCGGTTAAACGAGTCATGGCGAATCGTCAGCAATTGGCCTTCTCCCCCCAACAGCACCTGCTGATGGGCAACCAGACCCGGCAGCCGGACACTGTGGATGCGCATGCCGTCATAATTGGCACCTCTTGCCCCTTTTAAGGTCTCTTTCTCCCGGACATGCCCCTGCTCGTGGACAGGGCGCTGATCGGAAATCAAATGCGCTGTCTTCATCGCGGTCCCTGAGGGCGCATCGAGTTTCTGGTCATGATGCATTTCGATGATTTCGACGTCCGGCAAATATTTGGCCGCCTGCTCTGCAAACTTCATCATCAATACAGCACCCACCGCGAAATTCGGAGCGATGATGCAGCCGATTTTTCTGTCTTTGGCGTATTGCGTCAATTCGTCCAACTCTTCATCGGAAAAACCGGTCGTCCCGACAACTGGACGGATGTTCAGTTCCAGTGCTTTTTTCGTGCGTTCGTAGACAGCTTCCGGCGATGTCAGATCCACCAATACATCCGGCTTTGTTTCTTTATGCAACGTCTCCAGCTCCGTATAGACCGGTGCATCATAAGAAGAAGGAAACAAGTTGGTATCTGCCAAAGTTTTGCCGATCTCTTTATAGTCCAAAACCGATACCAATTCCATTTCTTCGTTCTTCATCACTGTATGTACGGCTTCCTGCCCCATTTTTCCTCGGGCTCCAGCAATTGCCACTCGTATTGTCATTGTTGATCGTCCTTTCTTGTCCAGCGGTCTTTGTCGCGGGAATTGAATTTCTCCATTACTTGGTTGTGCGCTTGTTCCATATCAATATTCAGCGAATTTGCCATGCACGTCAATACAAACAGCACATCTCCGATTTCTGCTTCGATGGTGTTGTCCTGTTCGGTACTTTTCTTTTTTTTCGGTCCGTAATGATGCATGACTTCACGCGATAATTCCCCCAATTCCTCGGTCAGCCGTGCCATCAGCTCCATTGGGGTGAAATAGCCTTCTTTGAATTGGCCGATATAGTCATCCACTTCCTGTTGCAGTTCCTTCATGGTTTTTTGGCCGTTCATTTCATCACACTCCTGGTTTAATCGTAAAGAAAAGGAAGGTTATTGTCAAAATCATTCCAATAGCCGATAATACAGGAGTTGAGATTATGCAAAGGAGCTGGTTGATTGTTCAAGGAACTGCAGTTTAAGAATATTTTTTTCATTTTGCTCGGTGCTGCTGCTTACAGTTTCGGATTTGTCCATTTCAATATTCAAAACGAACTGGGTGAAGGCGGCTTTGCGGGAATCACACTGATCCTGTACTTTTTATTGAATTGGGATCCCGCTTTGATGAACCTGCTTTTGAATATCCCGCTGTTTTTTATCGGCTGGAAACTGCTCGGTAGAAAAGTATTTCTCTATACGCTCATCGGGACAGTCGCGGTTTCTGTGTTTCTGAAAATTTTTCTGGTTTACGAAGTCCAGATTCCGCTTCGGGACGACTTGTTCTTAGCCGCCCTTTTCGCAGGTGTTTTTGTCGGAGCCGGGCTCGGCATCATTTTTCGTTACGGAGGAACGACCGGCGGTGCAGATATTATAGCCCGCCTCGTTCAGAAATACGTGGGTTGGAGCATGGGGAAAACAATGTTTTTGTTTGACGCTGGTGTCATCTTGCTTTCCTGGCTGACTTTTCTCGATTACCGGTCCATGATGTATACGCTTGTTGCGGTCTTTGTCGGCGCCCGAGTCATCGATTTTGTGCAGGAAGGCGCGTATTCCGGCAGAGGGGCTTTGATCATCTCCAATTCCCAGGAAGCGATTGCGGAGCGCATTGCCGTGGAAATGGACAGAGGAATCACCATCCTTCGCGGTTATGGACACTTCACAAAAGAGGAAAGAGAAGTGCTGTATTGCGTCGTGGCAAGAAACGAAATTGTCCGTTTAAAGAACATCATCAACCATGTCGATCCCCACGCCTTTGTTTCCTTGATGGAAGTCCATGATGTGATGGGCGAAGGGTTTACACTCGATGAACAAAAACAGCCGATTGACTAAAGAAAAAACCGGCCCGAATTTTTCGGACCGGTTTTTCGTATTAAGATCGGTTCATGCTTGTGTAAATCAGCAGCAAACGCAGTAATTCCAATACAGCAACCGCTGTAGCCGCTACATACGTCATTGCAGCTGCGTTCAAAACTTTTTTTGCATGGCGTTCTTCATCGTTGCGGATAATATTATGCGACAGCAATTGATCCATCGCCCGGCTGGACGCATTAAACTCAACAGGCAGGGTCACCAGTTGGAAGACAACCCCTGCAGCCAATAATATGATACCGACCAGCAATGCGCCGCTCCATGCAGAGAACAATCCAATCATGATGAAAATCCACGAAGCGTTTGACGAAATATTGACAATCGGCACGAGCCGGTGACGCAAACGAAGGAACGAATAGGCTTCCGCGTCCTGGATTGCATGTCCCACTTCGTGAGCTGCCACAGCTGTTCCGGCAACAGATGCTTCGTGATAGTTGTGGCTGCTGAGCGCCACCACTTTCGTCAACGGATTGTAATGGTCACTCAACATTCCACGGCTTTCCGTCACTTTCACATCGTGCAAGCCGTTTTGATCCAGAATCATACGGGCGACCTGCGCTCCTGTGTGACCGGAAGTGGAACGGATTTTCGAATACTTTCCATATGTTCGTTTCAATTTAAATTGAGCCCACATTGGGATAATCAGCAACAGAATAAAGTAAATCAGGAAACCACCCATAGCTTATTCCACACCTCTTTCTGATATCTAACCTATCCTTATTTTACAGGGGTTAGTCAGCTTTGGTCAACTGAAACGGCGCGCTCCTTATTGTCACGTACGACGAAGAAAGCAGCAGCAATACAGGCGACGGACAGCCAAAAAGTGAAGTAGCCGATTTGATTGCTGTAATCGGACAGGCTGCTGTAAATCGGCATTTGGCCAAATACATAGTCGATGACATCGTTGTGGAGCGTCCATACTGCCGCAATCGCCGCTGACAGCCAGCCAAACCGGTAATGGTCGATATAAAGCACCGCCTGCAGAGCCATGGCGAAATGGGATGCGACAAGCATCCAGCCCATCCAACCGATCGAACCTGTTTCAACCAATGTCAGCAAATTCATGACCACTGCCCACAAACCGTACTTGATCAACGTGATAAATGCCAACGCTTCAATCAGGCCGCTGCGCTTGCCGATCAGCCACAGTCCCAGTACAATCGTGAAAAATAGGCTGGCCGTCGGACTGTCCGGAACAAAAATCAGGAATTTGGGTTCTGTAATGGCCAGCTGCCAGCCGTACCATATGTAACCGTAAATCGTACCTCCTAAATTGATGAAGAACAACAGCAATAGAAATGGGCGGAACATCAGCCAGGCTGAAAGTTTAGTCATAAAGGAAAGCATAGGTATCTTCCTTTCAGGGTAACAAAAAAGAGCCGGAAATCCGGCTCTTTTTTGTTTTAATTATTCTTCTTCGAGTCCAGCGATGAACTCAGCCAGGACTTGCAGGTCTTCGTCAGAACCATCCCATGAAGGAGGCATTGTTTGTGCGCCGCCTTCCTGGATACCGTTCACAGCGATTTCTGCAATCTCTTCCGGAGTATGTTCAAGTCCAATCAATGTAGGACCGACAGCTCCTTCGAAGTTTTCACCGTGGCAATTGATACAGGCGGAATTCGAATAAATTTCATAACCCGGTGCAGATGTATCAATCTCAACTTCCGGTGCAATCTGACCTTGCGCTTCAGCAGCTTCCCAGTCATGGTTTGCTACTGATTCCCATGTAAGGAAAATGATCGATGCTACAGCAAGAAGCATGAATGCAGTCGGAAGCGGGCGTTTTGATGGACGTCTTTCCGGTCCGCGATCCAGGAATGGTGCCAGCATCAACGCACCGAAAGCGAGTCCAGGCATAATGATCGCTCCGACAATGTTGTATGGGCCGGATGCGAATTCGTATTTTAGCAATTGGTATAAGAATAAGAAATACCAGTCTGGCAATGGAATATAAGCTGTATCTGTCGGATCGGCCTGGCCTTCAAGAGGTGAAGGATGCGCGACTGTCAGCAGCAAATAACCGATTAAGAAGACCGCGCCAATCATCCATTCTTTCAAAAGGAAGTTGGGCCAGAAAGCTTCTGTTTTACCAGGGTATTCGGAATAATCTTTCGGGATATTCGGTTTGCGGTGTTCCATTCCTGGAACACGTGAATCCCCTACAAATTTCATCCCTTTTCCGCGATGCATAGTGTCCCCTCCTTTATAAATCCTTAAAGCACATTACTTTTTACAATGGACCTGAAATACCTTGTCTACGGATCATGATGAAATGCGCGCCGAGCAACCCAAGCAAAGCGGCAGGCAGGAAGAATACATGAATCGCGAAGAATCGGGTCAGGGTTTGCGCACCGAGAATTGTAGTATCCCCAGCCAGCAGCAATTTAATCGACTCACCGATTACCGGAACGGAAGCGGCAATTTCAATACCAACTTTCGTTGCGAATAATGCTTTCATATCCCAAGGAAGCAAATAACCCGTGAAACTTAATCCAAGAATTACACCAAACAGCATAACTCCGACAATCCAGTTCAACTCACGTGGTTTTTTATAAGATCCTGTAAAGAATACGCGTAGTGTATGTAAAAAGATCATAACAACTACTAGTGAGGCTCCCCAGTGGTGCATACCGCGCACAATCTCTCCAAAAGCAACTTCGTTTTGAAGATAGTAAACCGACTGCCAAGCATTTTCAATATCTGGCACATAATACATGGTTAAGAACATACCGGATAAGATCTGAATTACTGTAATGAAGAAAGTCAATCCTCCGAAACAATAAACAAATGCTGAAAAGTGGTGTGCGGGGTTTACGTGTTCCGGTACTTCGTGGTCAGCGATGTCACGCCAGATAGGCGTGATATCCAAACGCTCATCAACCCAATCATATAACTTGTTTAGCACTGGTATAGTACCCCCTAACTATTAAACTAATGTGTTGTCTCTAACAGGACCAATAGCGACTATGCCGTCTCTTACTTCTACTGCGTACTCATCAAGCGGTCCAAGAGGCGGTGTTCCTGCAACGTTCTGGCCGTTCTTTTCATAGCGGCCGGCGTGGCATGGACAGAAAAATTGGTTCGGGTGTTCTTCATCCCCTGCCCAGTTTACAGTGCAACCCAAATGCTTGCAGACTGGTGAAAGCGCGACTAGTGTGTCGCCATCTCTATACACCCAAGCTGAATTCGTTACTTCAGATGTATACCAAGCATCGACTTGTTCAAACGAAAAGTCGACACGTACCGGTTCTTCTGTAATTTCGTCCGCTCTTTGGTCAGTCATGATAAAATCTCCAGCGCCCGCTTCCTGAAGTACCGGGTCAACAGCAAATCGAACCATTGGCATCAGCATTCCTGCAGCCATAAATCCACCAACACCTGTTAAAGTGTAGCCTAAAAATTGACGTCTTGATACACGATTGTTACTCATTCTTTTCCCCCCTCTAACATTCAAGGTCAGTCCGACGGACATACTCATTCAAATATAATTACTAGGACATCCTAATGATATATCAATCAAAAGTGAAGGTCAATAACGCATCATGCCGTTTCCGACAGTTTGTGAACATTTCATGAATCCTTCGACCATTCTTTGATAAATAGCGGCAACACTTGGCGCAACTGGTCTTCCATCACCGATTTCTTGAAAGATTGATCCATATGTTCCGTCGGAATAGCAGGCAGCCAAATAATATTCTCCACATCTTCAATCGTACGCCATTCAGCATCAGTTGTTATATAAAAAACATGTTTAAAACTGGTTTTACTCACTTCGTTGACCAACTCTTCCGCCAGTCGAGACCGATCGGCTTTTTGGGCATAAGAAACGGGCGGAAACAGCAGGATCCGCCCTTTGAATTGCTTTTCCAGCAAAGCGGTCAGGGATTGCAGATACTCGGAAGCACCGGCGCTTTGCCTGATCGCCGAAGTGCTGAGGTCCAATTCGAAAAGCGGGATGACCGCAGTGTCTACGTATTGTTGTTGTTGAAGATATTGGTCCATGTCTTTCCCGATAAAATGCATAGCTGTCATTCACTCTCCGTTTTTTTCATCGCTTTAACCGTTTGAAGCAATGCCGACAGTTCAAAAAAACGTTCCCGGTCATTGACATCAAGCGCCTCATCGATTTGCTTTAGTAAAGTTTCTTCCTGAAAAGCTGTCATGCTTTCTGACAGTACCTGTTCTGCCAGTAGGCGGTCTTGTTCCGTGATGGCTGCGTCCTGCGGCATATAAGGGTTTTCTTCAAGAACCGATATGTACAGCGGCGCGGGAGGACGATTGGGAAAATTCAATTGCACATACAAATCCTCTTCCGGATTCAGGCGCAAATCATGAAACGATTTTTCCGCATCCGCCGTCATCAAATTGCCTTTGTAAAAACGGAAGGGGATATCTTTTGATTCTGTCGAGGACATGACCATTGCCCGTGGACAAAAATGCGCTTCTTCGACAAAATGCGTCTTATCCAGTAACTCTTCATTGCTCAGCATGTAATTCAGTATCCAGATGCACTCGCGTCTTTTCATCTTGTAGGATTGTAAAAACCATCTGACGAATTGTTTCTTTTCGCTTACTGAAACCGAAGCGGTCATGTGTATTCCTCCTTTCATTCAAACGACTGCTGCCAGTCAAACCATTCAGGGTTGTCCGGCTCCAAAACCTGGAGCTCTTTAATAATTTCGAGGGCATGTTCCCTTTTCCCTTCCTCAACCAGGAAACGGGCGTATTTCTCCAGGAATTCTGCATCGTTCCTGAACGAGGGATAAGCTTTATCAAAATAGACAGCAGCCTCTCCGAATTGTTCTGTTCTCTCGAAAGATTCAGCAATCATCGGGTATAATCCTGCCCAGTCGTCTCCGCCGGCCACTACATGTTCCGCCAGATCCAATACCTGGTCATCCATTTCTTCAGCATGGAAATAGGACATCAATGTGTAAATGGCTTCCATGTATTCAGGATCAAGCGCAATGGCCTGCCTTAAATGGTTTACGCCGTCGTTCGTCTTGCCGGTCTTCAAAGCCAGCTTGCCCGCGAACAGGTACAGTTCCTTGTCAAACTCATCTCTTGCAATCCCTTCCAGAATCGCTTCATAGGCACCTTTGTAATCTTCGGCCATATTCAAGCTCTGGGCCCTTAATAAATAAGCTGAAAAATAATCGGGATCTATGTCGATCAATTCCTTCAGCCTGCGTGCCGCCTTCTCGTATTGTTTTGTCTGGAAAAATGCAAAAGCTGCACCAAACAGGACATCAGGCTGGACTTGGTCTTCCATCGCCTCTTCGTAATATGGCAGCGCCTCTTCATAAGCTGCTCCTGCGCTGTAAACTTCCGCCAGCCGTTCGGATAAATTTACTCCTTCGATGTCGACTTGCCGGTCTTTCAAGTCCTGGTAAATTCTTGCCGACTCCAGATAACGGCCGGAATCCAGCAGCAGCTCTGCCTTCGCCTGCCACAGCAACGGCTCATCCGGCAGCAGCTCAATCGCTTCGTTCAGGCGGCTCTCTGCTGCTTCCAGCAATCCCTGCAGCTGAAAAAGGTCTGCCAGTGTCACCAGGACTTGAGGGTATAGTTCATCATCCTTCGAAATTCCCATCAACTCATTCAAGGCTTCATCTTCGCGGTCCACTTCAATGAGAAGATTTGCCCGGTCAACGGTGAGCTGGGATTCTTCCGGAAAAACATATTGAAGATGTTCGAGTACTTTGATCGCTTCCTCGACGTAACCGATTTCAGCCAACCATTCCGACAATCCATATTGTTCGTCAGGATCGCCTGTCAGCAAGTATTTCTCCAATATGGAATTAACAGAAGCGGGATCTCCCGCCTCCACTGCTTTTTGTATGTCTTCCTTGCTTGCCATTCTATCACCTATTCTTTTCAATTTCATACCTCTATCCTACACGAAAGGCAGATCGAAGCATAATAAAAACTCCCCCGAAGGAGAGTCATTTTAATAAGGAATTCAGTTGGCCGACAAAGTCAGGATAGGAGACCGAAATACAATCCGGATCATGGATTTCCACCTGTCCGCCGGCTTTTAGGGCCGCTACGGCCGCCATCATCCCCAGCCGGTGATCGCCGTACGAATTCATCTCGGCTCCGTTGAGCGGAGTCGGGCCGTTTATAATCATGCCGTCTTCCGTCGCTTCGATGTCCGCGCCCATTTTGGATAATTCTGCAACGACCGCAGCAATGCGATCCGTTTCTTTGACACGCAATTCTTCAGCATCCTTGATGACAGTGGTCCCTTCCGCTTGAGTCGCCAGCAGCGCAATGAGTGGAATCTCATCAATTAGACGGGGAATCAGTTCCCCTCCAATCTCTGTGCCTGTCAGTTTGGATGAACGAACCGTTATATTCGCAGCTCGTTCCCCTTCCACCTCCAGCTCTTTCAGGTCATAGGAGGCGCCCATATTTTCAATGACATCGAGAATACCGGTCCGCGTAGGGTTGACTCCCACATTTGTTAACGTGACTTCACTGTTCTCCGTAATCAAAGCAGCGCCAATCATAAAAGCGGCTGAAGAAATATCACCTGGAACCTGAACGTTCGCCGCCGACAGCTTTTGACCGCCCTTCAGTTCGATGACGCCGTTTTGGCGGGTGATGTCGGCGCCGAAATGCTTCAGCATGATTTCCGTGTGATCCCGGGAAGAAACCGGCTCAGTGATGACGGTCTTGCCTTCCGCTTCCAGTGCTGCCAGCAAAATGGCCGATTTCACTTGAGCACTTGCCACAGGCATCGTATAGTCAATAGCCGTCAGTCTGGCCCCTTGCACGGCAAGCGGCGTGTACTGGCCGTCCTGTCTCCCGCGTATATCGGCTCCCATTTCACGCAATGGATTAACAATGCGTTTCATCGGCCGTTTGGCGATGGATTCATCTCCCGCCATCACCGTATGAAAAGAAGTGCCCGAAAGGATTCCGAGCATCAGCCTGGTCGTAGTGCCTGAATTGCCGGTGTCCAGCACTTCTTCCGGTTCTTTCCACGCTTCTTTTCCTTGGCTTGAAATTGTTACTTGTTTTCCGGTCAGAGAGATTTCCACACCGAGTTTGCGGAAGCAGCTGATGGTGCTCAAGCAATCATCTCCAAGCAGAAATCCCTCCACTTTTGTAACCCCCGAAGCCATCGCCCCGAACATGATGGCCCGGTGAGAAATCGACTTATCTCCCGGAACCTGCACAGTCCCCCGCAGGGAAGGATTTTCATAATTCAGCTTTAAGGTCATATAACTGCCATCCTTTCAGGAAATATACGAATCATATACCGTTCGTCTTGCGAAACAATTCTTTGCACGTTCACGGTCTTCGGACGTTTGGAAACTGAGAACCAAAATACCAAAAACATCTTCCCGTGTTTCCAAAATCCGCAAATTGACAATGCTGATCTGCTCTTCTGCCAAATAACCCGTCAGCTCTGAAATGATGCCTGGTACATCAGGAATATCAATATACAAATCGAAAACGGAATACAGAGCCCCGTGTCCCGCAATCGGCAATTCATCACGGACCATTTTGGCCTGATGGAAATACTGCTGTATGGCGTGCGGGTCATTTTGCTCCAGCAAATATTTCAATTGCTGCATTTCTTCCATCCAATTGTCCATTTGTTCAACAATCATGTCTTTGTTCTGAGTGGTGATATCCCGCCACATGACCGGGTCGGATGATGCGATTCTGGTAATATCCCGGAACCCGCCGGCTGCCAGCTGGCGTGTAAAGGAGTATTCGCTTTCCTTATCCAATTGATGAACCAGAGAAGCAGCGATCAAATGCGGGAAATGGCTGACCACCGCTGTCATATGATCATGATCAGCCGCAGCCAGCACTTCAATTTTCGCTTTCGTCACCGACAACAGGCCTTTCAATTGTGAGATGTTCGCTTCGCTCGCCAGCTTGCCGGGCGTCAATATGTAAAAAGCATTTTCAAATAAGACATCCTTGGCTGCCTCGACTCCGCTTTTGTGGGAGCCAGCCATCGGGTGGCCCCCGATGAAAATATGCTGCAGGTTCTCTGCCGCTTCCATGATGACTTGTTTGGTGGAACCGGTGTCACTCAATATAACGCCTTCTTTTAAATCCCAGAACTTGCTTTGTTCCATCAATTTAACAGTAGCCCCTACCGGAGTTGCAAAGATGATAAAATCCGCTTCAGAAGCCGCTCTTTCAAGAGAAGGAGGAGAACTATGTATAATACCCATTTTAAACGCTTTTCTGGCAGTCAGTGCGTCAGCATCATAGCCGGCTACATGGATGCCTTCATGACGCTGAAGCGCTTTTGCCAGCGATCCCCCGATCAACCCGAGGCCGATTACGAGTACTTGTGCTTTCATTGATTGCTCACCTGGCTGTCTTTCAGGAGATCCGGGCGCAATTTCGTCGCCTCATTCATGTAGATATGCTGCACATCTTTTTGGGCCAGTTTAGTCTCAACATGCATCATGACACGGATGCAAAGCGGCAAACTGCCTGGAACATCCATCTCATGGGTACACATGACCGGCACATACGTCCAATTCTCCAGTGTTCTGACGGCTTTTGCAGGAAAAGCTGACGAGATATCCGTCGTCGTAGAGATTATAACTGACGCCACATCATCGGGTTCAATGTTGTTTTTCTCAATTATTTCGAGCACCAATCGTCTGGTTTCTTGTAGTATTTGTTCAGGCTGATCAGCAGTAACCGTGATCGCGCCTCTGACTCCACGAATCATATCAGAACCTCTCCAATCTTTGAAAGTAGTTGTTGAAAAGCCGCTTCAGCTCTTTTCTCTTCGATCATTTCCATGAATGGCTTCCCGGTTTCTTCGAGCAACACAAAATTCAATGTTCCTCTGGAAGATTTTTTGTCCTTTTTCATGTAAGCCAGTAAAGAATCAAATGGGATCTCAGTCAGTTTGGATAACGGGTAGCCGTGTGATCTGCACCAGAACAAATACTCCTCCAACCGGGGGTGATCGGATAACAAAAGAGCATACGCCATTCCGAGCGCCACTGCTTCACCGTGTGTAATCTTCCCATACCCTTCATAGCCTTCGATGGCATGTGCCAGTGTATGGCCGAAATTCAAATATTTTCTCATGCCGCTTTCAAATTCGTCTTCTTCCACAATGGCCGCTTTCACCGCTATGCCTTTTTCGAGGTGGGCAATCATTTCTTCATCTGTTAAATCGCTGAACTTCCGGTTTTGGAGCAGATCTGAAAGCCATTGCTCATTCGAGATAAAAGCGTGCTTAATGACTTCCGCCATACCCGAACGAACTTCTTCAGCAGGCAGGGTATGCAGCAGTTTGGTATCATACAAAACTGCTTTTGGCTGATAGAAGGTGCCGATCATATTCTTTCCAAGAGCATGGTTGATGGCCGTCTTTCCCCCGACAGCACTGTCATGAGCCAAAATCGTTGTAGGAAGTTGAATATAAGGGATGCCCCTCATGAAAGTGGAAGCGACAAACCCTGCCACATCCCCTGTTGCGCCTCCGCCAAACGCCAGCAGCAATGTTTTTCTGGAACACCCTTCGGCCAACAGGAAGGAATGGCACTCCATAAAGGTTTCCACCGATTTTGCCTGCTCGCCAGCCGGAATACGAAAAACACTGACATCAAATGGTTTCAGGAAAGACAGCAAATAGTCCAGGTGAAGCTCGGCAACTTTATCATCTGCCACTATCACAATTTTATCGGCATCACTTAACAAGTCGCGATATAAATCATGAAAGAACTTAAACACATTTGTTCCAATATGTACATTGTAAGGATGGTCAGCTTCGACTCTCAGTAACTTCATCAATCAGAACTCCTTCGAATATGTCAGGTAATCCTGCAGATTCGCTTGTAAGCGCGGCAGTTGGTCGGCATCAAACTGCTCGATCAGAGAATTGGCGACTTCCCATGCAACTACGTGTTCGGCAACAACGGAGGCAGCCGGCACTGCACAGCTGTCAGAGCGCTCAATACTTGCCTGAAAAGGTTCTTTTGTTTCAATGTCAACGCTTTGCAACGGCTTATAAAGCGTCGGAATCGGCTTCATGACACCTCTGACGATGATTGGCATGCCCGTCGTCATTCCGCCTTCAAAACCGCCCAGATTATTGGTTTTCCGTTTATAACCCTGCTGTTCAGACCACAGGATTTCGTCATGGACCTGGCTTCCGGGTCTTCTGGCCATTTCAAAACCGAGGCCGAATTCCACACCTTTAAATGCATTGATGCTCATAACCGCACCCGCTATTTTGGCATCGAGCTTCCGGTCATAATGGACATACGAACCGATCCCGGCCGGCATTCCTTCAACAATGACTTCGACTGTCCCGCCTATCGAATCGCCATTTTTTTTGGTTTCATCGATCAGGTCCGTCATTTGCTTGGTCACGGATGGATCTGCGCAGTACACTGCATCCTGCTCAACGATTTCCCTGATTTCTTTTACGCTCTTTCCCTGGTAAGTTTCGGGATTTACACGGATTCCGCCAATCTCTGTCACTTGCGACACGATTTCAATGCCCAATTGGGATAATAACTGCTTCGCAACTGCCCCTACTGCTACTCGAACGGTAGTTTCACGAGCTGAAGAGCGCTCCAACACATTGCGGAGATCGCGGTGGCCATATTTCATCCCACCGTTCAAATCCGCATGACCTGGCCGTGGACGTGAAATCTGGCGTTTCACCTCATCGGTTTCTTCAATTGGTTCAATCCCCATGATGTTGGTCCAATGTTTCCAATCATCATTCTTCACCACTAGAGTCACCGGCGAACCCAACGTTTTACCATGTCTTACGCCTGAAACGATTTCCACTGTATCTTTTTCGATTTGCATTCTTCTGCCCCGGCCATGGCCTCCCTGGCGTCTTTTCAATTCCTTGTTAATCATGTCAGCTGTTAAGGGCATTTGAGCCGGTAAGCCTTCTATGATGGCGGTCAATTGTGGACCGTGGGATTCTCCTGCTGTTAGATAACGCATTTACACTTTCTCCCTTCAACTCGCTAAAGTATTTATGTATCACTATAACATATAGCTTTTCTACAATTCTATCTTAATTTTAGATAAAACAAAACTGTCCAAAATTTATGGACAGTTTTTATGAAAACAATAAAAAAAAGACAGCTAAGCTGCCTTTTCGGTGATTAGTTTACCCAGCTGTTCGCTGTTTTTTCGTAAGAAACCAACTCTTCTTCTTTGAAGAACAAACCGATTTCACGTTCAGCACTTTCAGCTGAATCAGAACCGTGGATCATGTTTTTGCCGACAGTTACAGCAAAATCGCCGCGGATTGTTCCGGGAGCTGCATCTTTCGGGTTTGTTGCACCCATCATTTGACGAGCAGTCAAGATGACGTTTTCGCCTTCCCAAACCATTGCGAATACAGGACCTGAAGTGATAAATTCAACCAATTCGCCGAAGAAAGGGCGTTCTTTGTGTTCTCCGTAATGCTGTTCAGCCAATTCTGTGGGGATCTGCATCAATTTAGCACCAGCCAATTGGTATCCTTTTTTCTCAAAACGCGCTACGATTTCACCGATTACATTGCGTTGTACACCATCAGGTTTTACCATTAAAAATGTTTTTTCCATTATGAACACTCCTCTTTTAAAAGCTTGGGCAAATTGCCCGCCTTAAAAAATACTATCATTCTGCCCTTATTTGTCAACTGCCACTTCAGAACTTCCGTTTCCCGATAAAAAAAGCGATATTGCGCATGGTTCTGTTGGCAGCACTTTTCGGAAGATAGGATAATTCCTTCAATGCTTTATGCAGATAACGTTCGCTCATCATTTTTGCTTCACCCACAGCCGGACTGTTCCGGATCATCTCCACAATTTCCACTCGTGCATCATCGGACAGGTCCTGTTTCAGGTTTGCTTTGAGCACTGCATAGATGGCGGGGTCTTTTCGCGCACACAATACAGGGAGCGTGATATTGCCGTTCATAAAATCGCTGCCAGCCGGTTTTCCAAGCTCTTCGTCCGACGCTGTAAAGTCCAGAATATCATCGATGATTTGGAACGACATACCGATAAAGTAGCCGAACCTTCTCAAATGGGCGGCGGTCTTTTCATCTGTGCCAGAAACCAAAGCCCCCAATTCGCAGCTTGAAGAAATAAGCAAAGCGGTCTTGCGTTTGATGCGCCGCAAATAAGAACGCAGGTTTTGGTCCAGTTTGTATTTGTCTTCAATCTGGATGATTTCACCACGGCACACTTCAATCATCGTCTTCGACAAAATATGATGAATCGAAGGCATGTCGATTTCAGTGATGTGCTCTAAAGCTCGCGCCAATATAAAATCTCCCGTATACATCGCTACATTGTTGTTCCACTGTGCTTTGACTGTCGGCTGACCTCTTCTGATCTCAGAATCATCAATGACGTCATCATGGACCAGCGAAGCCATATGGATCAATTCAAGAGGAACTGCCACTTGTTTCATCACATCGATATTGTAATTGCCAAATTTGCCGGCAAGCAAAACAAAAACAGGGCGGATTCGTTTTCCTCCGGCCTGCAGTAAATGAAGCGAGGCGTCGTTTAATAAGTGAGATGAGGAATCCACTGCCTGTTCTAATTCTTTTTCAATAATTTCCAACTCCGGTCTAAGGTCGGAATAAAGCAATTTCAACTTCATCTTTTCCACTTAACAACCTTCTCCCGCAAATTAATATACTTTTTTTGTCCCTAAATGAAGCGCTGCAGCTCCACCTGTGTACGGTTTGTATTTCACTTTTTCAAAGCCGACTTGCACAAAAAGCTTGGCCAACTGTTTCATGCCCGGAAATCCTTTGGCAGATTCCTGCAGCCACGAATATTCCTTATAGCTCTTCGCAAAAAGCTTGCCGAACACCGGCATGATAAATCGGAAATACAGTCTGAAAAAAGGCTTGAAAAACAAGTTATTGGGCTGTGAAGTTTCCAGGCAGGCAATAACGCCTCCCGGTTTCAACACTCTATGCATTTCTGACAGCACTTGCCGGTAATCCGGAACATTGCGCAAGCCAAAACCAATCGTCGCATAGTCAAAAGAATTGTCAGGATAAGGCAGTGACATGGCGTTGCCTTGAATCATATTCACCTGTGGCAGGTGTTTTGTTTTCTCAATTCCGACATTCAGCATGTTCTGGCTGAAATCCAAACCGACTACACGGCCTGACTCTCCTGTCGCTTCTGCCAATGCAATCGTCCAATCACCTGTGCCGCAGCAGACATCAATAGCCGAAGCCCCTTTTGGTACCTGCAGCTTCTGCATGGTGTCGCGCCGCCATTTACTGTGCTGCTGAAAGCTGATAACGGAATTCATCTGATCGTAATTTCCGGAAATTTTCTCAAAAACTTCGTGAACACGCTGTTCTTTCGTTTTCTGCATCTCTGTCATCCTTCTCGGGTTAGCTGCTCAGCTCTATGCTGGTGCGGGGTTATTTTATGAAGCAAATAGTTTTTCAGGTCATACGGTAATAAATGGTGATTGACCAATTCCAGCATTTCTTCTTCCAATTGGTCGAGCTTTTCCATCAGCCATGTCTCAATACTGGCTGCCGGTTGAAGCGAATGGTATAAGGTTTTCAATAATTGTGTGTGTACTCCAGCTTCCCAATAAGCCAATTCTTCTGAATAACGGACATACTGAAGAGACACTTCAGCGAGCTGAGCGTATTCTTCATAACCGTAATATCTGTAGAATGTGGTCAGCAGATCCGATTCGATGATTTGCACCGAACGCTCAATTTCTTCTTCAGAGCGGATCACCGTTTCATAAAACGAAGTCTTTTGTTCGCTGACTTTGGTAATAGCCGTTGCTAAACGCTGGATCAACGTAAAATTATTCAAGTTGGCAAGCATCTGGTAATAGATGCCACTGTAAAAATCACCGGCCAGGACAGTCAGCTGTTGTTTTTTGGTTGTCGCAACTTCCTTTACCTGATCATGGGCATGCAAGGCAGCATAAACGATGGAAACAGTCTTAGCTGAAGCCTCAATTTCACCTGACCATGGTTTTCCTGTAAAAAGCGGCAATAGCAAAAAAAACAAACGTGTTCGTTCGATCGATGGGCCTCCCGTGCAGGTTTCCAAGGTCCGTTGACGAACAGCGTTCTTGACATCACTTTCCATTAGCCTGATTTTCGAATGTATTTGTTGTTCATTCATACTGCTTGCTCCATTCATGATTTAGCCATACTGCATAAGTATATCATAGGCAAAGCATTGCAATCATCTGATACTGCCTATTTTTTCGCTTCGCTCTCTATGATTCCGTGGGCAGAATGGATCTCTGCTTTCCCACGGATTTTCATGGCCGAAGTATGCTCGGTAAATTGGGCAATCATCACTTCACCTTTATCCAGTTTTTCAGTATGGTGAAATTTAGTATCGTTCCCTCTGGTCAATCCGATGACATTTACGCCATCTTCCTGGGCTCGAATCACTACATATTCCGGTTGTGCCATCTTTCCACCCGCTTTTCTTTTTTTCAGTTCATATTTATATAAGTAATTACTTCTGATCGCTTGACATCATCATGTTCCAGCATTCCTCTGGATACAGCGGTCACTGTTTTAGCCCCGGGCTTTTTAACTCCCCGCATCGTCATGCACATATGCTCTGCTTCAACCATTACATAAACACCGTGAGGATTCAATGTTTCCATCAGGGAATCAGCGAGAGTCGAAGTGATGCGCTCCTGCAGCTGAGGGCGTTTGGATACTGTTTCCACAGCACGGGCCAATTTGCTTAAGCCGGTAACGACACCGTCACGGGGAATGTAGGCAATATGAACTTTTCCAAAGAAAGGAACTAAATGGTGTTCACAAGTTGAAAAGAAAGGGATATCCTTTACCAGCACCAATTCTTCATGCCCTTCATGAAAAACCGTTTGAAAGTACTCTCTGGGATCTTCCTGCAGGCCGGAAAAAATCTCCGCATACATCTTCGCCACCCGTTTAGGGGTGTCAAGCAATCCTTCTCTCCCAGGATTTTCTCCAACAGCCTCCAATATCATTGAAACAGCCAGTTCGATTTTTTCCAAGTCCACTTCTTTTTTTATCATTACATCTGCCACTCTGTTTCCTCCTGTATAAGACGAGTCCATTATTTGTGTTACGGCAATTACGCAAGCGTGCCAGGATGTTCCAGAGGCCCGCAGCAAGCATTCGAAACCTTGCTTCGACAAGGCGCCTGATTTTTCAGCTTGCCTTTTTCAGGCCGCCTCCGCTTTTCTGTGTCCAGTCTCCAGCGGCCTGCCTCTCGAGGTCATAAGCCAGACACTGTCTAGTCTCCAGTGCCTAGCTCTTCGGGACATAAGGCAACCCAGCTGTGGGGCAAAGAGCGCCACTTCGCTGGTCTGCCTTATGTCTGTCAGAGCTGAACAGGCACTTCCGCTTTTCGGGACTGTGCGGCTGAAAACATGCCGCTTCGCCGTTCTGTCTTACGCTTGTCAAGGCAGAACGGCCGCCTCCGCTTTTCTGTCATTATCACATGAATTCTAGCATAAGAACCTCTGTTTCGCAAAACAGAGGCTCAAAAAAAGAATGACTTCTGCGAGAGCCAGTCTCGCAAAAGTCATTCTATGTACAATGCAGAAGCTTATTTCACTGCGTCTTTAAGCGCTTTACCTGGCTTAAATGCAGGAACTTTGCTTGCAGCGATTTCGATTTCAGCACCAGTTTGCGGGTTACGTCCTTTACGGGCCGCACGCTCGCGAACTTCAAAGTTACCAAATCCGATTAATTGTACTTTTTCACCTTTAGTAAGAGCATCTTGAATCGTTTCAAATGCAGCGTCAACTGCTTTTGCAGCGTCTTTACGAGAAATATCAGCTGCTTCAGCAACAGAGTTCACTAATTCTGTCTTGTTCATGCCATTCACCTCCTCTCAAAGGGGATGCATTACATCAATCCTGTAAAAAGAGTATCACAACGAAAATCGCATAGCAACAACTAAAGCAGCGCATTCCCCAGAAAAAGGCTAATTTATGGTAATTTTTTACTTTTGACGGTTTTAATCCGAAAATACCCGTCATTTCAAGGTTCTCAGCTGTTCATAAAGACGGGTTCGTTATTTTCGTCAATGGTGTAAGGCAAAGAGTATGCCGGAACAATCGGGCTTTCTTCATAAAGAAGAAAACGGATATCCTGTCCCGCTTCCAAGCTGCCTTCGTATTCCTGAATGGCAGTGTACAGATCCATCGTATAGTCGATGTAGACGTCGCCGCTTCCTGTCACCACAAATGGTAATTCTCTGCCGCTGTATGGACTGCTGACTGTCTGTTCTTCACTGAACCCCATGGCTTCGTAATTGAATTTGTACACATTATCTGCCACAGTTTCAGAAATTGGCGCACGTCCCCCATTTGCATTTTTCCGGATATTGATGGACCGGATGGCTTCTGCGACCCGCAAGTCCACCAGCTTTACAGTTGGAGCTTCTTCGACATCCATCAGCACGTACTGATAGATTCCACCCGTTTCAAAAGCATTGGGAGGGATTTCAGCTGTATAATCCGGCACAATTTTAGAAAAATCAACAGGATACTTGATGTATTGATCAACGTCCATATCCCGTGTCTTGATCGGCAGCAAACCGCCGGTAGCTTCCCGGTATTGATCCACTGCGTTTTGCACAGTGTTCAGTTGATCCCCATACGGAATTTGGTTTCCGGCTCTTTCGCTTTCAGGGAGCATACAACCAGACAGCAGTGCGAGAACGACTAAGATGATTGATAACAATTGGTATTTTTTCATATTTCTCACCTCAAGCGCCGCCAGTAGGGCCGCTGAATACCGTGAATATCATGATAAAGAATCCAAGAATCAGCAAAACATACGCGACTAACGCGAATAGAAATTTAAAGATGCCATTTTTCAGTTTGTATCGGCTCAAGTAAATCAAGCCCATCGATATGATCAAAAAAGCAATTCCGGCAAATGACACCCACATTTTATCCAAAGAACTCATGATTGGCCGCCTTTCGTTCAGTTTCAGTCCATAGTATAGCATAAAAAAAGAAGAGGCAGCTGTGTGCTGCTTCTTCTTTTGTGACAATTACAGTAAGTCGATCAAGTCTTCCATTTCATTCTTTTTCATGCGGCCCATCAGCTTATCAACAGCTTCTGTAGTCGATACCCCTTCGAACAGCACCGCATAAAGAGTGGCTGTAATCGGCATGGGGACATTGTAGGCTTCTGCCAATTGATAAGCGGCTTTGGTTGTCCGGATGCCTTCGACCACCATCCCCATTTCCTGCAGCACATCATCCAGCGACTTCCCTTTTCCCAACATATTCCCGGCGCGCCAGTTTCTTGAATGGGGACTCGTGCAAGTGACAATCAAGTCTCCGACACCGGTCAATCCAGAAAACGTCAATGGAGTCGCTCCCATTTTCACACCAAGACGCGCGATTTCCGCCAGTCCTCGTGTCATGAGAGCAGCTTTAGCGTTGTCGCCATAACCCAACCCATCGGTGATGCCGACAGCAAGAGCAATGATATTCTTAAGCGCTCCACCGATTTCGACTCCAATCACGTCTTTATTGGTATAGACTCGGAAATAGTGGTTCATGAAAAGGTCCTGTACCCGCTCGGCTGATTTCGTGTTTTCACAGGCCGCCGTAACGGTTGTCGGATGTTCCAGCACCACTTCTTCTGCGTGGCTTGGTCCGGACAGGACAACAACGTCTTCAATCCATTGTGCCGGAATTTCTTCCCGGATCATTTCACTGATTCGTTTCAGCGAATCAGGTTCAATTCCTTTTGATACATGGACAAACAAAGCAGGTTCCACCATATTTTCCTTAATCTTGACACAAACTTCGCGGATTGCCTTTGTCGGAACAGCCAATACATAGATTCTGGCGTGCCCTACAGCTTCCGGCAAATCCGATGTCGCTTTTAATCCATCCGGCAGACGGATTCCTTTTAAATAATTTTCATTGGAATGCTGGTTGATTTCTATGGCTTGTTCCGCTCTGTGTGTCCAAACGAGTAAATCATGGCCGTTTTGAGCCAGCACATAGCTCAGCGCGGTCCCCCAGCTCCCTGCTCCAAAAACAGAAACTTTTTCCATAATGATGCACCACCTTTTAGCAATTACGTGCGGGCACGTGTAATCAGCCGCAACGGAGTTCCTTCAAAGTCAAAGCTTTCACGGATCCGATTCTGCAAAAACCGTTCGTAACTGAAGTGCATCAGATCCGGCTCATTGACAAACACCACAAAAGTAGGTGGTTTCACCGCCACTTGTGTCGCATAATACAGACGGAGTCTGCGGCCTTTATCAGACGGTGCAGGGTTCATCGCTACAGCATCTTCGATCACTTCGTTCAAAATGCTCGACTGAATGCGTCTTGAATGGTTTTCATTTACTTTGTTGATCACTTCCAGAATATTATGGACGCGTTTTCCGCTTATAGCGGAAACAAACATGATGGGTGCGTAATCCAGGAACAAGAAATGTTCCCGAATTTTACGTGTCATTACGTTCATTGTCTTTTCGTCCTTTTCAATGGCATCCCATTTGTTGACCACAATGACAATCGCTTTTCCGGCTTCATGCGCATAACCGGCAATTTTCTTGTCTTGTTCCTGAATGCCTTCTTCCGCATTTAAGACGACCAGCACAACGTCAGAACGTTCAATTGCACGAAGGGCCCGAAGCACACTGTATTTTTCAGTGGTTTCATATACTTTCCCTTTTTTCCGCATTCCGGCCGTGTCAATGATGACATAAGGCTGTTCATCGTATTCGTACTGCGTATCGACAGCATCCCGGGTCGTTCCGGCCACTTCACTGACAATGACGCGCTCTTCTCCTAAGAAGGAGTTGACAAGTGACGATTTCCCGACGTTTGGCCGTCCGATCAATGAAAATTTGATGACATTGTCCGGATACTCCTCTTCGTCTTCTTTTGGAAAGTTCTTGGCCACTTCATCCAGCAGGTCTCCAAGACCCAATCCATGAGAGCCGGAAATCGGAAACGGTTCCCCCATCCCAAGCGTATAAAAATCATAGATCATGTGTTTCATGTCCGGATTGTCTATTTTATTGACTGCTAAAATGACCGGTTTTTTTGTCCGGTACAGGATTTTTGCCACTTGTTCATCCTGTACGGTCACACCGTCACGTCCATTGACCAAAAAAATGATGACGTCGGCTTCGTCCATGGCAATTTCCGCCTGATGCCGGATTTGTTCCAAAAATGGTTCATCGCGGAGATCGATGCCTCCAGTATCGATGATATTGAATTCATGTGTCAGCCAATCAGCCGAACTGTAAATGCGGTCACGCGTGACTCCTGGAACATCTTCCACGATGGACACCCGTTCTCCTACCACGCGATTAAATATCGTGGACTTCCCAACGTTCGGCCGGCCGACGATTGCTACTACCGGTTTTGACATAATAATTTCATCCTTCCACTTCATATATTGCCTATTATACACGAAAAAGACGATGGCATCGCTTAAATGTCCATCGCCTTCAAAGGTGCAATATTCAGTTTTTCGCCCGATTGGCAAAGTCGTGCAGGTCAAAGCCACGGAGCGTCAAATAATGAGCCAGGTCCCCCGAAATAATGAGAGGACAATGTGTCAGGTCTTTTAAGGTTTTTGCGCCCAACGCTGTCATCATCATTGTTAAATCATCGTACAAAGCCATCACTTCCTCTATCAGTGGCTTCTCCCCCTGCTTGACAGCCGTCTTCAGGAAAGAACCCGCCAATCCGGCTGCGTCTGCTCCGAGAGCACATGCCTTGATAACATCCTGGGCATGCTTGATGCCCCCTGATGCCAAAACTGTTTTTCTGCTGACGCTTGACACATCAACAATGGCTGCTGGCGTCGGAATGCCCCAGTCCTGAAAAAAGGACAGCTTCCGTTGACGCCGTTCGTTTTCAACTTGCGCAAAGTTGGTTCCTCCGCAGCCACTGACATCAATGGCAGCGATGTTCGTGTCATTCAATTTTTCAGCCGTCTCACGGGAAATGCCAAACCCTGTCTCTTTCACGATAACCGGAACATTAACATTTTCAGCGATCTCATTAATCCGCTCAAATGCTCCTGTAAAGTCCCTGTCTCCTTCAGGCATCGTCAATTCCTGAATCACATTCAAGTGAATCTGAAGTGCATTTGCTTCAATCATTTCAACCGCTTCATTTGCCTGCTGCAGTGAGGCTTCACTGCCGAGATTGGCCATTATGATCCCTTCCGGATTTTCTTTCCTTACCACCTGATAAGTAGCGCGTTCGCTTTTGTCTTTGAGCGCTGACATCTGAGAGCCGACAGCCATTGCCATGCCTGTTTCTTTGGCAACACGCGCCAGCATGGCGTTCAACTTCTCAGTGTCGGCGCCTCCTCCACCCGTCATTGCATTAATAAAAACAGGTGACTTCAACTTCAAATCACCTGTTTCCGGTTTTAAACTGATGTTCTGCACACCCGTATTCGGCAATGCCTGATGGACAAAACGGATGTCATCGAACATTGTGTCGGCTTGCTGGCCGGTGGATAAAGCAAATTGAATATGATCCATCTTCCGTTTAGCTCTCGACATCTTACTCGGATTTAAAGCCTTTCAATTTGTCGCCAATTACATCACTGATGGAGAATCCGGATGATTCTTCAGGCATATCATAATCCGAATAATCATTTTCCTGCTCTTTTTCCTGCAACTCTTTAATGCTGAGTGACAAGCGCTTATCCGCCTTGTTGACTTCCAGCACTTTCACCTGAACTTCTTGCCCTTCACTCAATACCTCATGTGGGGTGCTGATGTGCTTATGGGCAATTTGTGAAATGTGGACAAGGCCTTCCACTCCAGGGAACACTTCGACAAACGCACCGTAACTGACAAGGCGTTTCACTTTGCCTGTATGAACCGATCCTTTTGGCGCTTTGTCTTCAATCGAATCCCAAGGCCCTGGAAGCGTATCTTTGATGGATAAAGAAATCCGTTCGGCGTCCCGGTCAACTGAAAGTACTTTTACCGTGACTTCCTGTCCTTCGGTAACCACATCTGAAACTTTGTCAATATGTTCATGTGATAATTGAGAAATATGGACAAGGCCGTCGACTCCGCCAATGTCGACAAATGCACCAAAAGAAGCGATTCTCTGCACTTTGCCTTTCAGCTCATCGCCAGGATGGATATTTTCCATCACTTCTGCTTTTTGCGATTCTTTTTCCATCTCAACGACCGCCCGGTGAGACAAGATCAGGCGATTATTTTCTTTCTCCATTTCTACAATTTTAAAAGTCAGAACTTTCCCTTTGTAATCTTCGAAAGACTCGACAAAATGATCCTCCACAAGAGATGCCGGGACAAAACCGCGGACGCCCAAATCGATTACTAATCCGCCTTTTACGACATCTTTCACTTCTGCTTCGATGATTTCGCCAGACTCAAATTTTTCTTCCAAGGCATCCCATGCCTGTTCAGCATCGACTTTGCGCTTGGACAATACATAATTTTCATCTTCCACCTTCGTGATCACCAAATCGAGTTCATCTCCGACTTCGACGGAATCTGATGCTTTTTCAATATGAAGGCTTGATAACTCACTGATAGGAATAACTCCATCGAAAGGTGCTCCTTCGATCGTTACGGTCACTGCTTTTTCTTCAATTTTAGCAACTATACCTTTTACGCGATCCCCTACTTGAAGATCCCCGTTTTCCATCATGTTCATTTCCTCAGACATAAGTAGCCCTCCTTCACAAACTATCCATCTTTTATTTTATTCGAATTCTCTAATAAAAACAAAAATAATCACTTATTTTCCTGGTATTCATCAAGAATTTTTTGGATATTCCCCATGATCGCTTCGGTTACTTCGTCGGCGGATGCTTTTCTCTCCCTGAACGGCTCCATGCGAATCGGTTCTCCGTAAACCACTTTCACTTTTCGGAATGCCTTATAAGGGCCGATGATGGCACATGGCATCACATCTGCATTTCCGCGCAACGCAAAGAACCCGGCTCCACTCAACCCTTTTTTAAGCACTCCGTCAGTCGAGCGGGTCCCTTCTGGAAATAGCCCGACAACATTGCCGCTTTTCAATAACTTTAAGGCGGTCCGCAGTGCTTCCCTGTCACTCATCCCGCGTTTGACGGGGAATGCATTGACTTTCGGAAGAATCGGCCCCAGAATCGGGGCTTTGAACAGTTCTTCTTTTGCCATGAAGTGGACAGTCCTTGGCGCTGTCATGCCAACCACCGGTGGATCAAGCGCATGAATATGATTGGAACAAAGCAAAATCCCCCCATCTTTCGGAAAGTTCTCAGCTCCGATCACTTCGAAACGATACATGGGTGTTAACACGGTTTTAACCAATGCTTTTCCGAACGTATACAAATTCACTTTACTTCAACCTTTCTGCTGTCAGTTTTAAGATGGCGAGGGCCGCTTCCTCTATAGTCAAAGCAGTCGTATCCAGGAAAATGGCATCTTCCGCTTTGCGCAAAGGTGCGAACTCACGCTCACTGTCCAGTTTGTCACGTTCGGCAATTTCTTTCTGCAATTCTTCCAGTGGGGTATCAATGTTCCGTTTTTTGTTTTCCTCAAACCTTCTTCTGGCACGTTCTTCAACAGAAGCCGACATGAATATCTTCAATGCTGCGTCCGGGAGCACATGTGTTCCGATGTCACGTCCATCCATCACCACTCCGCGCCCATGAGCCAGCTGTTGCTGTAAATGAACCATCTGCTCACGCACTGCTTCATGGGCTGCAATTTCCGAAACGGCCTTCGTGACATATTGCGATCGAATATCTTCGGTCACATTTTTCTGATCCAGAAAAACAAGCTGCCCATTCTCTGACGGCTGCAAATCAATGACGGTGTTTTTCAGCAGTTCACCCACTTCCTCATTGCTCGCCAGGTTTAACCCTTCCTGTAACGCTTTTAATGTAATGGCACGGTACATCGCGCCTGTATCAATGTAAATATACCCTAATTTTTCAGCCACAATCTTTGCGATTGTACTTTTTCCAGCCGCCGCCGGACCATCAATCGCAATTTGTATCGGTTTCGTCAAAACAGTCACCTCGTCATATGTAGTCAATGTATTTTAACATAGAAAAGCGCAGGCGCCTATCCAGCCTCGACAAGCGCTGGAAGGCCTGTGGGGAATGGCGTCCCTTGCCATTTCCGGCAGGACTGAAGCGTCTCGAGAGGCTAGGCGCCGGAGTCTGGACACTAGAAAAGCGCAGGCGGCCATTGCTTCAAAAATTTGCCCAACAGCTTTCAGGCATCAAAAAACCCGGAACTCACGGGTTCCAGGCGGGTGAATCTATGCGTGTTCCTTTCATTTCAAAAGAAGTCACTATGAATGTCTCAAGGCTGGATGTCGGGCCGGTTGCGGTAATGCGTCAGTGTCAATTGGTGGGCCTGCTTTACTTTCCGAAGGCCGAACCACCAAAGAAAGAGCATAAAAGGGACGATACCATACAGCCAGTTGCTGTCGTTGAAGTACAATATTGCATTGTAAAGCATATGCAGCGCCAACGAAGCGCACAAAGCCCAAACCAGCCATTTCCTGCCTGACTGATGATTCGAAAACTTAGCCCTTCCGAAGTAATACCCCATGACCACACCGAACAGAGCATGACTTGAGACAGGCAGGAATGCCCGGATAAAAGCTATTTCCAGGCCAAATTCCAAAAGATACAAGATATTTTCAACCGTGGCAAAACCGAGGGATATACTTGCTCCATACAAGATCCCATCATATGGGTCTTCGAAATCGACATGCCGATAGATGGCGATGACCAATACAAGCCATTTAAAAAATTCTTCCACGATACTGGCAAATAGCACCGATTGGGTAAAAACATTTGAAAAGACACCTTCAGCATCGAAAACATACTGAACAAAAAGAATCGGAAATGTCAGAACCGCACCGTAGATAAAACAATGGAACAATAATTTAGAAGGCTCTGTAGCGAACTGATCGCGCAGATAGAAATAACTGAACAACGCCAAACTTGGAGCAATCGCAACTGTTAGAAGGATTATCATGGACATGCTCCTTTGACTGGAATAGCTTCATTATACCACGGACGACCGTTAATTTTTGCCATTGAAACCGTTACGAAAGACTCAAATATGGAAAGTCTTTTCGTCGATTCCTTTTCCTGCGGACAGGACGATTGCCAGTTTGATCCGGGCTTTTTTGCTGTCATAATCACTTCCCAGAAAAACTCCGCGGGACATTAAGTCATGGGCGCTTCCGGGATAACCATAGGTGGGGTATGTATTGCCTTCTTCAGCGCTTGTTGTCAGAACGACCACCACTCCATTCCGGCATGCTTTCTCAACGGATTTCACCATATGGGGAGAGATCTGCCCACGGCCTGCCGCTTCCAGAATAATGCCACTTGTTCCGCCTTCAGTTAAAAGATCAATCATAAAGCCATCCTGTCCCGAATAGCATTTGACGATTTCGACACGCGGGATCGTGTCTTCCACCTCGTAAACTTCCCTCATAATCGGTTTCTGATAAACCTTGACCTCATCATTGTCAATGATCCCTAAATAGCCATGACCAAAGGAATCAAATCCCTGGAGGTTGCTGGCATGCACTTTCTTTACATACTTGGCTGTATAAATCCGTTCATTGAAAACGACGACCGTTCCGGTGCAGCGCAGTGTTTCATCAACCGATACGTAAATGGAGTTGCGTAAATTGGAATAGACATCCGTCCCGACATCGTCCGGTGAACGCTGAGATCCTGTCACGACGATGGTTCGTTCATCTGAAATGGTCAAATCCAGGAAATAGGCGGTTTCTTCCAACGTGTCCGTTCCGTGAGTCACAACGACACCGTCCACGGAAGGGTCATTGAGCTCTTTTACAATCGCTTCGCGCAGTTCCAGCATTTGAGGAAAACCGATATGCATGCTCGGCAACTGAAATACATCGATCACCTTCACTTCTATCTCTTCAGGCAACTGGCAAAGCTCCGCCAGCTCTTTTCCTGAAATCGCCCCTGATTTCAACAGTCCTTTAGAAACTTCTTTACTGGCAATTGTGCCACCTGTTGTTATCAAGGAAACTTTCTTTTTCATCTGTCATCACCCCTGGATTAATATATGTATCGATAAAAATAACAAAAGCACACTTAACGTGTGCTTTCCCGTGCTGCAATGGCTTGGGCAATTTGCCCACCGTGAAATCTGCCGTTTTCGATGAATATTTTATTGGCATTATTTCCCGCCGCAATCACTCCTGCGACAAACAGATTTTCCACGCCGGTTTCCATCGTTTCTTCGTCAATTACAGGACAGCCTGAAACCAGGTCAATTTCAATTCCCATGCTTCGTAAAAATGCATGATCGGGATGATAGCCAATCATCGCAAAAACGAAATCATTCGGTATGGTTTGCTTGGTATCGTTAACCGTCAGTTCCACTTCATCGTCTGCAATCCGATCCACCATCGAATCGAACAGCATGGTGATCTCGCCTTTTCGGACCAGGGAATCGAATTCCGGCAAAATCCATGGCTTGATGCTTTTCGAATAACTGGTCCCGTGATAGGAAACCGTCACACGGCTGCCGGCTTTATGCAATTCCAATGCTGCATCCACGGCAGAATTCTTTCCACCGATGACCAGCACATCCTGATTGAAATAAGGATGCCCTTCTTTGAAATAGTGCATGACTTTGGGCAAACTGGCACCTGTCACTTCCAGATCATTGGCCTGATCGTAATAACCGGTTGCCGCTATCACATACTTTGCCTGATATGTCTTTTTCGAAGTTTCAACGGTGAACAAAGTATCTTTGCTTACTTTTTGGACCTTCTCGAACGCCCGGACTTCAATGCCGCTCATCTTCACCGCTTCCCGGTAATATACCAGTGCCTGGTTCCGTTTCGGCTTTCTGTTTTCGGTGATGAAAGGGATTCCGCCTATTGATAGCTTATCGCTCGTGCTGAAAAAGGTTTGATGAGTAGGGTAATTGTAAATGGCGTTGACAATATTGCCCTTCTCAATGACAACCGGGTGAAGGCCTATTTCTTTGACAGCCATTGCAGCCGCCAAACCACAGGGGCCTCCCCCAATGACAATCACATCTGTGTACTCCATAATCTACCTCTCTTACTTTTTCAGAATCATTTACAGAATGATTCTGGTATTCTTTCCTGTCAGCTAGTGCAGCAATTTCGGATAAATGGAAAAAAGGTGGAATTCCGCTTCCGCCCCTAATCGAAAAGGCAAAGTCGTAGTGCCAAAACCGTTGCTGACAAGTTCCACTTTTCCATCTTTTTCCGTCAATGCCCCTTTTTCATAAAGACCCAGTGGCCCAAAGCGAATTTGGCCCCCATGCGTATGTCCGCCCAGCAGCAGGTGCACCTGGTACTTTTCTTTTATGCGATTAAATACAAAAGGGGTATGCGAGACAAAAATAACGGTGTCATCCTTGGAAACATTGGCAAAAGCTTTTTCAAAGCCATTTTCCACAAATCCAAAATAATCGATTCCCACCAATTTTACATGAGCTTCGCCAAACAATGAAACCGATTCGTTTTCTAAAATATGAATTTGATGCTTGTGCAGCAATTGCCTCAATTTTTCTTCTCCAACTTCACGGTCATTATTGCCCCACATAAAGTACACGGGAGCAATTGCCGATAAAACCTTCAAATTGCGATCAATTCTATGCAGCGGCACTCCTTTTTCTGCAAGGTCTCCTCCAATGACGATTAAGTCCACAGGAAAATCAATCAAATCCTTTTTAATCGTTCTTCTGTGGATATCTGAAATAAACAACATCTGAAATGGAGAAAAAGGCTTTTTGGTCTCAAGTTCCACAGTATGATGCTTCAGCTTTTCCTTAAAAGCGTTTCGCCACATAAAAAGAAGCAGCGCACTGGCTGCCAGGCCGCTTTGATAAATCCATTTCACGTGCAGATTCCTTTCAATACAACAAAAAACATAAGCAACTTCCTGCCTATGCCTTGTCATTCCTTATTTTTTCAACCAGTTTGTTCATACATTACAGAAGCTCGTGGCTCCCGAGGCGAACGATGGCTAAACATTCATCATTCAGAAAGAATGTCCTGAAAAACTGAGTTCACTTGCAAGTATACCTCTTCTTTTATCAGGCTGTCACCAACTTTGGCCGAAATCATGGCAGAATCAAAGTTTGTCCCGGACTGATCGAATTGGATGACAGACCGTTTGCCTGCTTGATTTTCTCAACAGCTGCTGCTGCTCCCGCCGCTCCGTAATTATTAACAGCTATGCGGTATAATGTTTCGCCGGGCTGAACTGTATGTGTTTTCCCGGAAGATGGAGCCTTTTCCTCTTTTTTCTGCTGCTGCCTCTTGGCTTCTTCTTTTTCCTTTTGTTTTTGTGCAAGTGCCTCAGCTTCTGCTTTAGCCTTTGCTTCTGCTTTGGCTTTAGCGGCTTCTGCTTCTGCTTCAGCTTTTGCTTTGGCTTCTTCTTTAGCTTTGGCTTCTGCCGCCGCTTTCGCCTCGGCTTCCGTTTTTGCTGCAGCTTCTTTCTCTGCTTGTTCTTTCGCTGCCGCTTCCTGGCGGGCGAGTTTCTCAGCTTTTTCAGCCTCCGCACGTTCAGCCTTTTCCTGCTCTGCTATAGCGGCAATTTCCGACTGACTCGGAGCTGTGTTGGTTTCAAAACTCACTTCCGTTTCCATTGTGTTGGAAGTGACCGGCTCTTCAGGTTCGTACAAAAAGGCAATATAGAAAAGTAGTGCTACAGGGATTAAAATGAATATGAAGAATAACACTGGCAACAACAAATTTTTTTCTTTTTCAGGTTTTTGTTTTGCGGCTTTCCGTTGGCTTCTTCTGGAAGGCAAATTGCTGCTTTCGTCCGTTATTTTCTGGCGGTTTTTTTCAGCGGATTCATGATAATTTTGATTTCCCATAATAAACTACCCCTATCCTTACTATTATTTACATTATGACGAAAAGTCTGTCATTTGTAAATGTCATATTCACCCATTTTTCATGGGCATAAGGGCTTGGATTCGCGCTTCCCAACTTGTCAGGGTGTCAGGCGTGGTTTTCAATATTCGCTTTCTATACACGGTGTAATCCACCCCTTCAAAACTGCAGCAATTGGCAGGTTTTCGGTCAGTCTGCTGATTGAAACATTCGAGAAGGTAGTCTCGGATGCACCTGCCCCCGACTATCAGACCCCGCATTTTGGCTGCTTGTTTCAGTTTTTCCGACTGCATTTTTCCGATTTGTTGAAGGGTTCCTTCCACTCCTAATTGATTGAGCCAGTAGGAAATGACCCGAAAAGCTGTTTCCCGGATTATCCCTTGCTCTACAAGAGATGAAGCTTGAATTCCGTTTTTGTGTACAGTATATATTTCATGCTCCGTAGGCAGTTCGTCGATCAACAGGCTTTCCACCAGTGCTTCGTCTCCATCCGCATATAACAGAGTCGCCAGAGCCGGCTCGCCATCTCGGCCAGCACGACCGACTTCCTGAACGTAGCCTTCAACGGAAGTCGGCATTTGGAAGTGGATGACGTGACGGATATTGGCGATGTGCACGCCCATACCGAATGCATTGGTGGAGCACACCCACTGCAATTCACCGTTCTGAAATTGCTGCTGAACAAAAATGCGGTCCTGATGCTCCATGCCACCGTGATAATACGAGGCGGCTAAACCAGCCTCTGTCAATAACGCTGCCAGGTGCTCCGATTTCTTTCTTGTTCCTGCATAGACAATGCCGGGCCCTTCGAAATTGGTCACAAAGTCAACAAGCCAATCGGTTTTTTCATCCTGAGTCTTAAACTTTCTCACATCATAGGAAATGTTTGGCCGATCCATCGGATGCTGGTAAACGAAGGGATTTTCAATGGCCAAATATTTTTTGATTTCACTTGTCACTTTTGGCGTTGCAGTCGCGGTCAAAGCAAGAACTTGAGGATGCCCAAGCAACGGAATCACTTCTGCGATCCGCAAATAATCCGGACGAAAGTCAAACCCCCATTGCGATATGCAATGGGCTTCATCCGCAACCAGAAGTGAAACCTGTATCCGCTGCAGCTGCCTTTTGACGAAATCCTGCGTAAGCATTTCAGGGGAAATAAAAATAAACCGGTAAGAGGAAAGGTGTTTCCATACTTTCGCCTTGTCTTCCGATTTCATGAATGAATTGATGGCCACCACCGATTTCTCACCCATTTTCTTTAACTGGGACACCTGGTCCTGCATGAGCGACAGCAAGGGAGAGACAATCACCACACTGCCCCGCAATTGATGAGCCGGAAGCTGGTAACACAAAGACTTTCCCATGCCTGTGGGCAGCAAGGCAATCACATCCTGCCCCTCAAGCACTGCCTCAATGACTTCCCGTTGTCCCGGACGAAACGAAGCGAACCCATATGTAGTAAACAGCAAATCATCCAAATTCATTGTTGCTCCTCCTTTATCGCCAGCGCTAGTCTAATTTGGAAATAACTAGCTTGCGGAATTTTTTGTTTAATGTCCCTCAATCGTTTCGTTTTTTGCGCTTTGCTGACAGCAACGATTTCCTTTAATATTTCATTTGTCAAAAATGACGAGTGATCAAAAGCTGGCTCGTTCATCGCCAGCTCGACAAAATGGTCTTCAATCGTACTTGTTTTCAATCGTCGTATGGCCGCAATTTCCTCAAGCGAATGACCATTTTCAAACAAACTTTTGGTTCGCTTTGCTGTTTCGGTAAGTGCAGATTGCTGGACAAGGCCTTCCGCCAAAAGCGAGAGCAGCGGGGGACGCTGTTGTTCAATCACTTCCAGCCAACCATGCAGAACTTCCACAGTCTGCAACTGTGCATCGATTGGCTGGATGCCATGGACACCGGCTATCTGCTTCCAGGTCATGCCGCTGAGACCGTATCCTGAAAGCCGCTGCATCAGCATCAGCTTCTGCTGATCGGTCGCCTGTATGGCTTTAAACGTTGTTATGAGTTCTGCGTTGAAATCAGCATAAACCGATGGCTCACGAAATCGGATTGCCCTTAAATAAGATTTGACCCATGACTGGATGTCTTCAGCTGTTTGGACCGGATCGAATATGCGTATCCCCTGGCTGACATGGGAAAACGTCTGAATCACCAAAGACAGCCGCTGGAAAAACACCGCCTCGTTCCCCCTGTACTTCCAGCCGTTCAACAACGGCACCGGTGTCTGCAAAGCCATTGCCTTTGCTGTTAAGTGGATGTTTTCTTCGCCTTCCACCAGCAGACCTTGTTCGTAGAAACGCTGCACCGTTTGATCGTATGCCGCTTTTTCCAGCCGCGGCAGAACGGAAAAATATGGATAAAGATGAAAATAGCCGATATCCTGGAGAGTCTGGCCCGATTTTTTTCCTTTGATCAAGTGAAAAGGAGAAGAAACAGTCCGTTGGTGATTAACCGCTTTCATGATGGTAAGAACAAGTTCATCAAATAACAAGACGGGGCCTCCTAACGTTTTTTGGTTGAAAATCTGCACAAACACCTATAGAATGAATACGATAGTATAACTGAACTTGTTCGGAGATAAAGGAGAGGAAAATGATATGGCTAAGTATACCATTGTCGATAAAGATACTTGTATCGCCTGTGGCGCTTGCGGAGCTGCTGCACCTGATATTTACGATTACGACGATGAAGGCATCGCGTTTGTTATTCTAGATGATAACATGGGAACAGAGCAAGTTCCAGATGAACTGGAAGAAGATATGGAAGATGCATTCGAAGGATGCCCTACAGATTCCATTAAAGTGGCAGACGCTCCATTTGACGGAGACCCTTTAAAATATGAAGATTAATCTTCAGTGAAAAAGCTGCGCTGAAAGCATAAATGCTTTCAGCGCAGCTCTTTTATTTTATGGTTATTGGTAAATTGCCCGCTGTTTTTCAATCCATGACTGCATACTGTTGAATAACAGGATGACTACCACTGTCAGCAGCAAGCCTTTGATCAAGTTGAACGGCAAAATTCCCAGAACGATTGTAGTGAATAACGCATTGCCCGTCTCTGCTGGCATATTCAGGAAATACGTATACATCGGCAGGAACACCAGGTAATTGAGAAGGCTCATTCCAACCGCCATCGTTAACGTGCCAATCGCAAGACCAAACACAATCCCTTTTTTATTCGATACTTTACGGTATACTGCATACACCGGCAAAATGAACAGAATGCTGGTTACGAAATTCGCCATGTGACCAACCGGTACTCCAGTAGGGCTTCCTGCAAACAGCCAATCCAGAACGTTTTTAAAAAATGCGACGAGTATTCCGGCTACCGGTCCCATGGTAATGGTGGCAATCAATGCCGGTACGTCACTGAAATCCACTTTCAGGAACGCCGGTAACGCCGGCAACGGGAAGTTGAAAAGCATCAGGATAAACGAAATGCTGCTCAACATACCAATGACAATCATTGCTTGTAACTTTTTGTTCTTCATATTCCTCTCTCCTTGTCGTGATTCACCAGAAGAAAGGTTTGGATCGCAATCGTCTTAACATGATAAAACCCTTAAGCTCAAAAGAGACTTAAGGGAGAAAAGGCACACTGAATAAGCGTTTTGCCTGCATGTAAAAGACAAACGTCCGCACCTTCACCTTCTCCCATCCAGACTATACTGTCGGCTTTGGAATCTCACCAAATCCTGCTTTTTACGGCTCGCGGGCTTATGAACACAGTTCAATTACCGCCGGTAGGGACTCTCACCCTGCCCCGAAGATGAATCGATATTTTGTTGCTATCTTTATATTATTAGAAAAAAGGCACAATGTAAATAGAAAAGCTTACATTGTGCCTTTTTGTGTTTCTCTGTTCAGTTAATTGGCCATTCCAGGCGGTTTGCAGCTGCCGGCATCGGCAATGGGGCAGTGAAATCGTAGCGGTCCCATTGCTCCTGCACCACATTGCGCAGCCTTACCTGTTTGCCGAACGACTTGGCTGTCAGCGACAGACCTTCAATCATCCGGACCGCTTCGTCTTTCTCCAGATTTTCCAAATTGACCGCCTCTGAAAATTCCAGTTCAATGATGTCTTCCGTCTCGGTGACGGTAAAAGACATATCCCCAGGAATCAGCGGATGGTGAAAATCGTTCGGCGCTTCAGTCATTGCATTGAATGCTTCTGTTGGAGAAGTGTATTCCATCCCATAATCCGGAGTTACATAAATATCGCCCCGGGCTGTCGTATAAGCGTAGTAAGCGACATTGGTCACAGAAGCCTCCAGGGGCTCAAGTTGGCCCACTTGATCAAAATCGGCCAAAGAGCCATCTTCCTGAACAACTGCAATTTCCTCCGCACCGCGGAATGTTTCTTTCAAACTTGCAGTGTATACGCCGATGGCAGCTGAGGCCATATCGTACTGATGATCTTCAGGCAATTGATGTTCAACGCGCTGACCCGACAAAGAAATTGTTCCGAGGTACGGATGGTATTCATCGAAACCGAGGGCTTCTTCATCGATTTCCCCGGCGTATTCATTATACAAATTGACGGTATTTACATCTTCTGCACCAAGGTCCTGTTCCACCTGCTGATCGGGAATCAGGAACGACACTGGAATGACAAAAGCATTTTCCGTCAAGCCAACGGTGAACAGTGCATGATTCTCCAAATCTTCTTCATAAACAGCGACCGTTTGAGACTGGGCCTCCATCATAGAAAAAGTTTCAGCCGATTCTTCATCAGCGGATTCGGAGATCCCCGCGGCATCTTCAGCTGCCCTTTCTCCGCTTTCGCTTTCTCCCGAAGTGATGGAACCTTGCTCTTCTGCCTGGTCCGCACCGCTCATTTCGTTCTGGCTGCCCTGACTTAAAAGTGAGGCCAGCAATATACCGAAAGTGACGAAAGCCAGTGCGGCGACCATAAGTGGCAGCCAGCGCTTCGCTTTTCCATTGGTTACCGGCCGGTGGTTCTTCAACCGAAGATATACTTCTTCTTTCGGCCGCTCATCATGGATTTTGGGGAAATCCCGCAACAAATTTTCGATGTGCTCATCGTCCCATTTGTTATTCGACATTGGCATTTCCCCCTTCCTGTTGAGTTAGTTTTTCCCGCAGTGATTTGATGGCGCGATGTTGTGTTGTCTTTACTTTCCCTTGTGTCCAACCAAGGACCTCCGCTGTTTCAGCAATCGACAAGTCCTGAAAAAACCGCATGATGATAACCATTTTCTGATCCCCAGTACACGTATCAAGCGTTTGGTACAATAAAACCTTGTCTTCGTTCAACATCGAAACTTCTTCAGGAATTCGCTCATGTGACACCAGTTGCTGCGTTTCCCAGTCGAAATGATCCATCGAATGTTTTTTTCTGACAGCAGCTTTCCGGAAATGATCGATAGCCACATTCTTGGCAATCGAAAACAGCCATGTCTTCTCTGAGCTTTTTCCTTCAAAACGGTCATATGCCTTGAACACACGGATATATACTTCGTGCATCAACTCTTCAGCCAAATGGCGGTTTTTCACCAGATAAATGAGGAATTGAAATACATCTTGATGGTATTGATCATAGAGCCGATGGAAAACGGAGTCCTTCATCTACTCCCCCCGTTCTTAGAATTAGTCGTGCCTTTTCGAAAAAAGTTACATTTTTTTTAATGGCAACAGGAAAATAAAAGACGTGCCTTCCCCCACCTTGCTTTCAGCGTAAATTTGTCCGCCATGCGCTTTAATGATGTTGCTGGCTATCGCCAATCCAAGCCCTGTGCCTCCTTTGCCGAGCGTTCTGGCTTTGTCGGCCTTGTAAAAGCGTTCGAAGACGTATTCCAGATCTTCCTCCGGTATCCCCACTCCCGTATCAGAGACGGAGATTTTTGCATATCCCTGGTCCTGTTCCACCAGAACACTGACTTCACCGCCGGACGGTGTATGGCGTATGGCGTTATCAATGAGGTTGGTCATAACCTGTTCAATTCTGTCTTCATCCAATTCAGCCGCAGCCCAGTCGTCCATCGTTGTCGCAAACGACAGATTCAATCCGTTCTCTTTGGCGATTTGGGAAAATTTATAGGTCATTCTTTCAATGATGCTATTGAGCTGGACGATTTCTTTATACAATCGCATATGTCCGGATTCCATACGGGCCAAATTCAACAGGTCTGTGACCAAGCGGCCCATACGCTGAGATTCTTCGTAAATGATTTTGGTCATTTCTTTCCGTTCTTCTTCCGTTGCCCCCACATCATCCAGCAAAGCTTCGCTGTATCCCTGAAGCATGGCAATCGGCGTACGAAGTTCATGGGACACATTGGAAACAAAGTCTTCCCGCAATTTTTCCAGGCGATGCTGCTCGGTCATATTGCGTAAAACGACTACTGCCCCTCGGATTGATTCACCGCTGTAGAGCGGACTGAGGCTGATGGCGTAATAAGCGCCTTCCATTTCAAGCTCCTCTTCGATCTCTTCCTCCAGTTCCAGGACATGATCGAGCATATGAAGCATCTCAGGCGGCAAAGATTCATCCATTGAACCATCTTTTTTCAAGAACCATTGCTGTATCAGCTTTTCTGCCGGGGGGTTGCTCAACAAAATTGTCCGGTCCTGATTAAATGTGATCACCGCATCAGCCATTGAAGTCAATATGCTGGAAAGCTGTTCTTTTTCCTGATTGATGACTTCCACATGATGTTTCAACTGTCGGCCCATCTGGTTGAAAGCAGTCGCCAATTGGCCGATTTCATCGCTTGAAGCCGCACGTACTTTTGTATCGAAATTCCCTTTTGCCAATTCAAAAGCGCCTTCCCGCATTTTCCTGAGCGGCAAAGTGATGCGCGTGGACAGAAAGAATGCAAAGAACGTAGTAAGGAGAAATGCGATGAAAGCTGAGAGAAAAACGATATTCGTCGTTCTGTTGGCTGTGCGGTCCATCACTTCAAGTGACTGATAGATAAAAACGGTGCCATGTACTTCTTCACCTGTATTTATCGGACTGGCCAAAACAATATACGCCTCCATGCGGTCTTCTTCAGACAGTGACGGCAAAAGCATCTCTTTCATGACTGTTTCATCCGTTTCGAACACTTTTTGAAAATCCGGCTCATTCAAAATAGCTTCGCGGACTTCTTCACCGTTAAGCCCTTCGTGGATAAAATATGTACTTTCATGAGGAGCTTCTGCAATAACGGCGTTGGTTTCGGGGCCAAGAATATCATTGATGACCGTCAGCGAAATATCCATTTCCCCATGCTGATTAAAAATCCGGGCAATCGTCGCAGCTTCCTGGTTCAAGGCTTCTTCAACTGTCTCGCTGTGATAGTTCCCCAGAAACTCCAGAAGCAATATCGTCACAATAAACAAGACAAAGGAAACGAGAAGCAGTATGGTGATCCACAGCTTCCCGACAATACTATTCCATATTCTATTCATTGCCTACCTCGAATTTATAGCCTACGCCCCACACCGTCACGATCATTTTTGCGGCGGCTTCGGATACGCGGTTCAACTTTTCCCTTAAACGCTTTACATGGGTGTCCACTGTCCGCAGATCACCGAAAAAGTCATAATGCCATACTTCTTTCAGCAAATGCTCCCGGTCATACACTTTGTCTGGAGATTTTGCCAGAAAATACAGCAGCTCGTATTCTTTCGGCGTTAAATTCACTTCCACGCCGTCAGCGGTTACGCGGTGGGCATCGTGATCAATTGTCAAATGCGGAAATACGACCAGATCTTTTGAGACAGGCGAACTGTTAACCGGTGAATAAGCGGAAGAACGGCGTAAAATCGCTTTCACACGCAACACAACTTCGCGCGGGCTGAACGGTTTAACGATATAATCATCTGCTCCGGATTCAAAGCCCTGTACGCGGTTGGCTTCTTCTCCTTTTGCAGTCAGCATGATGATCGGTGTCATTTTCGTTTCACGGAGTTCGGCACTCACCTCAATGCCGTCTTTCTCAGGCATCATCAAGTCCAGCAGGATGCAATGATAATCTTTTTCCATTGCCATCTCCAAAGCCTGCACACCGTTTTCAGCTTCTTCCACTATGTATCCTTCACGCTCCAGATACATTTTCAGCAACCGGCGGATCCTTTCTTCGTCATCGACAACCAAAACCGTAATTTCCTCTGACATTGCAATCCCTCCACTTTCTTCTCTTATGTCCCATTGTAACGTCTAAAATCCCAAAAATAAATAAAAAGCCTTTTCCACTGTTGGAAAAGGCTTTATTTGTCCAGACTCCAGCACCTAGCCCCTCGAGTCGCTTCGGTCTTGCCGGTAATGGAAAAGAGCACCATTACCGGCAAGACCTCCAGCGCTGGTCGGAGGTCCGCAGGAAGCGGATCAGGTAAGCGTTGCGACAGGATGTTGCGATCTTAGCTTACCTTCTTCTTTTAGGTGCTTCCGCTTTTCTTAGTTACGCGTATGAATGCAAACCGGCGATGATCAAATTGACAGCCACCAAGTTGAACATGATGATGGCAAAACCGACAACCGCCAGCCATGCTGACTTTTCGCCCTGCCAGCCCTTGCCGAGCCGCAGATGCAGATATGCAGCATAGAACAGCCAAGTGATCAGAGCCCATACTTCTTTGGGATCCCAGCCCCAGAAGCGGGACCATGCGATTTGCGCCCAGATCATCGCAAATATCAAAGCCCCCAAAGAAAACAGAGGGAAACCGATGATGATCGATCTGTAGTTGATTTCATCCATTAAATTCAAGTTTACGTTTTTAACGAACGGCTGGAAAATCGCTGTCACACGTTTTCTCGCGATCAAACGGATCAGCCAGTACAGAATCGTCCCCACTATAAAGGACCATGTGACGGTCGTCAATTTGCCGGCATTGATCACAGCTGGCGTTTCAGCAAGCGGCGTCATGGCGTCATCTGTCAGTGCCACATATTCGTTCATTCCGAAGATAGGGGGCATATTATATGTGATTTCTGCGGGTTGGCCTTCTTTATCGACATATTCAAAATTTGCCTCATAATTTGTCAAAGAGAAATACGTACTCGAAATGACAAATCCAAGCACCAGGATCAACGAGTACATGATGGCTTCAAGCCAAAAGCGCTGTTTCGAGTTTTTCGACAAATCCACCACTTTCAACAGGTAAACCAAACCGGCAGCCGCACTGATCGCCAGAACCCCTTCAGCAACCACCACAGTACTCACGTGGATCGCCAGCCAATTTGACTGGAGAGCCGGTATTAACGGACTTACTTCGCTCGGGAACATGCTGGCAAAAGCGATGATCAGCAAAGCGACTGGCAACACGACCATGCCGAGTACCGGTGTCTTATATAAGAGATACAACAGGATGAATCCGCCAACAAGGGTCATTCCAAAAGCTGTCGTAAATTCGAACATATTGCTGAGTGGAGCATGACCAGTTGCGCCCCATCGGGTAAAGAAATAACCCAAATTGGCGATAAATCCGATCACTGTGAGGGTAATGGCCACTTTGCCCCACCGTTTTTCTGATTTAAACGATCCGTTCTTATTCCCTTTTACCGCTCCCCCAAAAACGAATGTCGCAATCAGGTAAGCGATAAAAGCCACATATAATAAATTTGCACTCAAGTCAGCTAAGCTCATGTCAATTCAGCACCTTTCTTGTCATCTTGTTCCCTGGTCTCTTCCTGCTGGTCCTGATAAGCCGGAAGTGATGCAAACTCAGAAACTTGATCAAGATCTTTTTTCAAACCAAACCAGTTTTTATTCGTGTGGCCTGCCAGGATGACCGTTCCATCCTCCTGTTGCTGGATCCAGAAACGGCGATGGTTAAAGTACATGCCCTGTGCCACACCGATCATAAAGATCAAGCCGCCCAGCCCCAAAATCGGCAGGGTTTTATCTTTGCGGATCGTTAAACCGGAAACATCGCGTGTTTCGACATTTTGAAAGCTTAGTTTATATTGGTTTTCCCCGAAAGGTTCAATCGTTTCCTGTATTAAGATGAAGCTTGTTTCACCTTCAGGCGTTTCGGGAGTCGTCATTTCCACCAGAAATCCAGGATTGTTCGGAAGAGGAGTCGCCGTTTGGGGTTCTCCATTGTCGAATCCATCAAAATCAGGGTAATAACCGAGCAATTCCACAGTAGCTCCATTTTCCAGTTCATAAAACTCATCCGGATTGATCAAATCGATTGTCAACTCACCGAAAGATTCCTCTGTTTCTTTATCGGTCAGCGCAAACGTCATGGATTTCAATTCGTCGAGTCGGAAATCCATCTGATAAACTGCATATCCGTCAAATTTCAAAGGCTGGTTTACACGGATCGGATATTCATCCACCACTTCCATATCGTCTGTTGCACCTGGAAGGCTGTCTTCCGGTTTCTGATACAGTACAACATCGGTCTGGTAGTTTTTCGCAACATTTCCTACACGTTCAATCGCTTCCCCGAAAACTGCCTCCTCGTCTTCACCCGTATAGGTTTCCAACTCGAAGTTTTGGCTCTCGATGAAATAACCCGGTGCATCCGGGATTGCACGCGTTTCACCTTCTCTGATCCATAGCGTTTCATCCACATAAAATCCTGGAATCATGCGCAGCATGACGCCAAAAAGAAAAATAATCAACCCGATGTGGTTGACATAGGGGCCCCATCTGGAAAACCGGCCTTTTTCAGCAAGAAGGCCATTTTTGTCTGTGGACACATTGTATTTCAATTCTTTCAGTTTCGCTTCCGCTTTTTTCATCGTGTCTTCGTTGCCGGGCCCTTTGCCGTATATGCGCTGTTTGTTCATAAAGCTTACGTGGCGAAGTACACGCTGATTTTTCAACGACCGATACAAAGGCACAAACCGGTCCAGGCTGGCCACGATTAGTGAAATAGCAAGCATTCCCACCAAGGCGATAAACCAGAACGAGCTGTAGAGATCATGAAATCCCAATGCGTGATAAATTTGTCCGGGAACTCCGTATACATCGGCATAATAAGCCTTAATCGTCGCTTCTGTATTGGCCGGGACATATGCCTGCTGCGGAAGTATTGTACCGATTGACGCTGCAACCAGCAATACTACAATAATACTGACTCCTATTTTGACACTGGAAAAGAAATTCCATATCTTATCAACAATCGATTTATTGTATGTCTGCGATCTTCTGGCTGTTCCTTCGTATCTCATATCCGCCAATGTGTTGTTCTGTTCTTTTTCAGTCAAAGACCGCCCGCACGACTCACATAAGTCCGTTCCGGGCGGGTTCACATGACCGCATTGACATTGCACCTTCTCCATTCGAAAAACTCCTTATTCAGGCTTGATCGAAGCCATATATGATTCAATATCCTGTTCCGTCATTTCACCTGTGATGATTTTTTCAACCTTGCCTTCCGGATTTACCAGTACAGTCGTGGGCAATGGGTTGATATTATAGGCAGACATGACGCTTTTCGATTTGTCGATGACAACCGGAAAAGACAAACCATACTGATCAGCAAACGACTGGACTTCAAAATCGGATTGGGCAATATTCACAGCTAAGACATGGACACCCTGCTCTTTGTAGACTTCATACTGGCGATCCATGGCAGGCATTTCCTTGGCACACGGCTTGCACCAGGTCCCCCAGAAATTCAGAAATACACCTTCTCCCTGATAGTCTGACAATCGATGCTGTTCGCCTTCCAAATCCACAAGAACGAAATCCGGTGCCTCGTCTCCGACTTTCAGCAAACTGACATCTTCTGCCGTTACACTGTTGTAAATCGTGTATCCGATCGCTGCAATCAGCACGAGCAGAATAGCTGACCTCATAATGGCTCTGTTTCTTTTTTTATTTTTTTTGTTGCTGTTTTTGTCGTTCAATGTCCTTCCTCCTTCGAGGCTTGAATGCAAATCCAATTATAGCAAAGTTTCCAGACACAAAAGAACGGAGTTTTGAAGGGTTTGTGAACGTTAATGACGCTTTCCGGTTTCTGCCATCACTCGCAGCAGTTTCACTTCATGCGCTGTTAACTCTCTTGATTCTCCTGCATTCAACCCGTGCAATGTTAAAAAGGCAAATTGTTCGCGGCTCAGTTTCTGGACCGGATAGCCAATCGCTTCGAACATTCTGCGTACTTGGCGGTTTCTGCCTTCGTGTATTGTAATCTGGACGATGGCTTTGTTTTGTTTTTTGTCGCTCGACAGCATTTTCACTTTAGCAGGAGCAGTCATGCCGTCTTCGAGCTTGATGCCACGCTCCAATTTTTGAAGGTCTTCTTTTGCAGGAATGCCTTTTAAACGAGCAACATATGTTTTATCAATTTCAAACTTCGGGTGAGTCAGCAAATTGGCGAACTCACCGTCATTTGTCATAATCAACAGGCCTGATGTATCGTAATCCAGCCGTCCGACCGGATAAATCCGCTTTTCCACATGCTCAAAAAAGTCAGTGACCACTTTGCGGTTTTTATCATCAGTCACCGCAGAAATAACACCGCGCGGTTTATATAGTAAATAATAAACTTTTTGTTCTTTTTCAAGTTGTACGCCTTCCACTTCGATGGTGTCATTGGAAGATACTTTCGTCCCCAATTCTTTGACTACTTTGCCATTCACTCTGACTTTCCCATCCAATATCATCTGCTCCGCCTTGCGTCTTGAAGCCACGCCTGCATGCGCAAGCATCTTTTGTAATCTCTCCATAAGTTCACCTCATTGAATTTTTCCTTTGGCCGTTCGTTCCTCTCGGAATTATGGCACATTTTCACGAAAAGCGAAAGCGCTTCGCTCTGTCCCGACAGGCTTAAGGCAGAACACGCAGGAAATCCTGATTTCCGCTTGCTACGATAAACAAAAAAGCCCCTGGGAAGATTAGTCACCATAGTCAAAGAAACTATGTGTCAAATCAGTCCAGGAGCTTGATAGTGTCATCACCGTCGGAACGTTAGCACGATTGACAAAATAAAAAGATAAAATAAGTATGGTCAGATTATAGCCTACTTAATATACTAGGTCAAAAAGATTTCTGGTTTAAATTTAATAACTTTACTATTGTAAATATAAATGGAGCAGCTCAATTGTAAAAGCGAGCTGCTCCATTCGTTCCTCGATACCTCTTCCTTTCTGGGTGTTGCTTTTAGTGTTACAATTTGTCAAGTTTATTTCTTATTCAAACAATTTGCCTTTACTATACTTTCGCATAACTTTGATCAATTCTTTTTCATTTAGCGAAGAAACTAAACCGACATAAATATCCCCCGATTTATATTTTAGAGTTGTAATTGGAGTTCCGCCGGCATTGGAATAAGTAGCTACTTCATAATTTAAATTACCATGCTTTTCTTGTCTCCATTCACTATCTTGAACATCTGCAATAATAACTGGAACGTCTTGTTGAATAATTGAAACTAACTCACCTGTTTTTTTGTGTACGAATTGGTCCGTAATTGCTCCAACAACTTTGATTGAACTATCTGACTTCCTGAAATCTTCGCTCATAAGAAATGAAATAGCATCTGAGCTAGTTTGAATTTCTTCAGGCACTTCAGCTTCATCTACATTGACTGGTAACGAATCGGAAGACATCGAGCGGCTATTCCCTCCAACAAAAAATAATTGGTGCACTTCTGTGTCACATACCGCAGAGTTTTGAAGTCCAGATATCGTGGAGCTAATTGCTGCTGCTGCTCGATTTACTGAACCTAAAGGAATGCTTCTATTCCAAGTATTTGGATACGAGTCTCCAGCATATAAACGGTCAGCATAGTAAGGACTCTTATACACAATAGTATTGGAGTTTTCGGTATTATAGGACATTCCTATCCCACCTGTAACAGCGCCTTTACTGATAGATGTTATTCTAAGGTTATCACTTCTTAAATAAAAATTTGATAGATTAAAAGAACCATAAGTGTAACTATGCATAGTATTGTAAACCCCATTACACTGACTGGCTACGGTTCCGGAAATTGAATTATATCTAGTTACAGATCCGCCAGTTCCTGAACTCGACAAATAAGTACCCCATGTTTTACCATTTCCTGTCGCTAAAGAAGTACTTGGAAAAATTGACAAAGTTAAGATTAAACTCAATATGAGAAAAACTATTTGTTTTAACTTCATTTTTTCCCTCCTATTTCCATTTTTGGGTCCAACTTAATAATACCTCATATGGAAACTAAATACAACGAATATTCAGAATTTTTACTAATATTTCTTAATAATTAAAAAATGGAACTATTAGAAAGTAGTTCCACTTTTTATGATTAGTACACCTTGTAGTTGAAGTTCATTAACAAGTATCAATTTCTAGCCGTACTATTCATCTAATTCAATTATTATATTTTCATCGTACCGCTCGTCGTTTTCTTTCCAGCTTATGTTAATGTCTATTTCCTTGGTAACTTTTAAATAACCTAGTAAACCTTTATCTGACAAGTTGAACTCTAAACTATTACTTGAAGATAATTCGTTGAAATCCCTGATAGCAAAACCTGATTCGCCTATTTCAACGGGTATGGTAATCACAACATTGTTTACTTCATCGGAATTATCACCCAAGTATTCAAATGTTCCCAGAGCTTCCTCCTTTATTTCATCGTTAATATCATGCTCTTGAATATCCAGTTTCCCCTTCCAGTTAGCACTTTCCCCCTCTAATTTATAAGAGCTGTTCGAACTTTCAGCGCAACCATGCAAAAGTAAAACAATTAAAAATAATATCAATATTTTTTTCATCTTATACCTCCTAGAAAGTATTTACCAAGTTAATTAGCGGTCCTTATTACATAAGAGGAAAAAATAATGGAATGTTAAATATGACTCAACAATGACAATTTCTATTATTTTCTATTATATCTGATAGTTAAATTACTACAACTATATAAGGTGAACTTAAGATGTTAACCATTTTATTAAAAGATATGGAGCAAAACAGCGGAGACTCCCACAGGAAAGCGCACTTTTTTGCGGAATATCGGCGATAACCATTAAGTTCCACTTACATAATACGCCTATTTCAATCCATTCTGTAAGCCGCTCCAGATTGGCTTTTCCGTGCTTCAAAAAGAAACCAAATGATTTCTCATTCATCAGCTGCTCAATGTCATACTCGTTTGCTTTTTAGATAAATAAAAGAAGACTGTCCATTGTCCAGTCTCCCCCCGAAATCCTGCTACGCATTCACTTCTTCTTTAAACGTTTCCTGAAATCTGGTCATGAACAAATCGGAATCTTCCTCGTCCTGTTCCTGTCCCGGCTCTTCAGGCAAAGCGGGAAGTTCCTCCAGGCTGTTCAACCCGAAATAATTCAAAAACTCGTTAGTGGTGCCATATAAAATAGCTCTTCCTGTTCCTTCTGCACGGCCTGTCTCCTGGATCAACCCTTTCGCAGTCAATGTATGAAGCGGCTTTTCACTTTTCACACCCCGCAGATCCTCAATTTCCAGGCGGGTAAGTGGCTGTTTATAGGCGACAATCGCCAACACTTCCAATGAAGCTTGCGACAGGGCTTGAGGTGTCGGGTTTTCCGCCAGCTTCTGGATGGTGTCGGCGACTTGCTTTTTGGTGGCAAGCTGATAAACTCCGGCCATTTCTTTTACCGTGATGCCGCTCGCGGCGTCTCCGTACCTTTCCGCCATCCCTTTCAAAGCTTCCTTTATTTCCTGTTCTTCCGCTTCTGTTAAAAACTGCAATTGTTTCATCGTCATTCCGTCATCTCCTGCAACGAATAACAACGCTTCTATTTTACTCGAAAGAGTCGTCTTCATAGTTCCACGTATCCTTTCTGAGCTCCACCATTAAATCTGTAAAATTCTTTTCCTGTTCCACTTGTATGACTTGCCGTTTCATCAATTCCAGCACGGACAAAAAAGAAACCACCAATACGGATTTATCGTTGGAAGGGAACAGTTCCGCAAATGATGTCCGGCCTTTTGTGGTTTTCAAGCGATTTACGATGAAAGTCATTTGATCTTTTATGGAAATTTCCTGTCGGGCAACACGTGCGGACAGTGGCGCTTTCAACTGTTTGCGCCGCAGCATTTTCTGGAAAGCTGCCAGCATATCATAGGCATTCACTTCCAGATCCGGATTTTCAACCGCCTCTGCCTGCTGGTATGCTGACAAATCCGTGGGAGCCTTGGTGTAGATGATGGAACGGTTCATTTCCAGCTCCTTCAACTGTAGGGATGCCTCTTTAAACTTCCGGTATTCAACCAATCGTGAAACCAGTTCTTCCCGCGGATCTTCTTCCACATAGTCGTAATCAAGATCTTCCATATCGCTTTCATGGACCGGCAATAAGGTTTTGCTTTTGATTGCCAGCAAAGTGGCTGCCATGACCAGGTATTCACTTGCTTCGTTCAATTCCAGCACTTGCATGGCCCGGATGTGTTCCATATACTGTGAAGTGATTTGGGAAACAGGAATATCATAAATATCGATTTCCAAACGGTGTATTAAATGCAATAATAAATCGAGAGGCCCTTCAAAAGCCTGCACTTTCACTTCATAAGACATGTTTCGCCACCTGACTGTTCAATAATACTGACTATATTATAGTAGAAAGGGGATTAAAATGCACCCACTCCACCATCCGCTGTTTCTGCAATACATTATTTACTTCAATATGGAAAAGGATTATTTCGAATGCCATGAAGTCGGCGAAGAATACTGGAAAATCGTGGCACCGAAAAACAAAACCCATCCATTGACCGGCTGGATCCAATTGGCTGTCGGCATGTACCACTGGCGAAGAAGCAATTACCCAGGTGCCTTGCGGTCATTTATCCGTGCAAAAGTGAAATTGGCCAACAAAGGAGTATGGGTGGAAGGTTTCAACCACGAAAAATTGCTGGAGCTTCTTACTTATTCGATCGAGGCGGTAACGGAGCGAAAACCATTCGAAGCTTACGAAATCCCGTTGACTTCTTTGCAGTTGAAGCAAATGGCCGACGAGTACAAAGCTGAACATCCACCGGCTGAACACGATCCATATTTTTTAATGCATAAGCATCGCTTGCGGGATCGTTCTTCCATCATCAGTCTGCGGGAGCAAAAAAAAAGGCGGAACCTTTAAATCAAAGTTCCGCTTTTTTTTCTGGACATTTTTTCAAAAATGGTTCCGTATCTTTTGTGGCACGCATTTCCCGACCCTGCATGATCTGTTGGATCTTCTCCACCATTGCGTGGCCGATTCCTTCCCCTCTATGGGAAGGATTGACCGATACGTGATGGACAGTGAAAAATCCCTCTTCCACTTCCACACCCAGCAAACCGACAAAGTCATCTCCTTTTTTCCAGAGATAAAGCTGCCAACCCGGGTTCTCTTCGTATATATGCATCGTTTGCTGCAATTTTTTCAGTTCACGCTCTTTAGGCATGAAAGACAATAACCCCATAGCGATCTTTTCAAATGATTTCTTATATCTGATTAACATAATCAAATCCCTCATTTTCGTCTTAAAGCGGCTTTATTCATCCTACTATAAAGCGACCGATAACTCAAGTCTCTCCAAATCAGCCACCGACGACGTTATCAGCGAAGAAAAACCAGTATACGACTCCCCAAGCCATTGCCATCAGGAAAATAAAAATCAGCAGCAATACGTTTGACCTTTTCATCGGCGGGTCACCTGAGGATTGTATGAAACATCCTGCTTGATCAAATCTTCATAGCTTTCGCGCTTGATGACCAGCTGGTGTTCCCCATTTTCCACGAAGACAACAGCTGGACGCGCCAGACGATTGTAATTGCTCGCCATCGAGTAACCGTAAGCCCCTGTACAGAACATACTCAGGATATCACCGGGTTCTGCTGCCGGTAATTGTGCCTGTTCAATCAGCTTGTCACCGGATTCACAGCATTTTCCGGCTACTGTATATTGTTTCGTCAATTCGGCATTTGCTTTATTGGCCAGCAGCGAACTGTATTTGGCACCATACAGGGCAGGACGGATATTGTCTGACATCCCTCCGTCCACGGCGATGTATTGCCGCGTGCCAGGTACTTCTTTCGTGGAACCGACTGTGTACAACGTCGTGCCGGCGTCTCCGATCAGCGAGCGGCCAGGTTCGATCCAAATTTCCGGAACGTCAAACCCAGCATCAGCTGAAACGGTTTTGACCGTCTGAATCATTTCTTTCACGTATTCGGAAGGCGCCAATGGCTGGTCTTCTTCTGTATAGCGGATCCCGAACCCACCGCCTAAATTAAGGACGGGGCATGTATACTCATACTGTTCTTTCCATTCCGCCATTTTCTTGACCAGCTTCTCAGAAGCCATGCGGAATGCAGCCGTATCAAAAATCTGTGAACCAATATGGCAATGAAGACCCATGACTTTCAGAAACGCGTGATGAACCGTTTCGGCGAATGCTTTGTCTGCCTGCCCATTATTCAAGTCAAAACCGAATTTTGAATCTTCCTGACCAGTCGTAATGTAGTCATGTGTGTGTGCTGAGATACCCGGCGTGACACGGAGCAATATGTTCATTGGCCGTTCCAGCTGTTCGGATAGCTTCTTCAACTGATCAATTTCATAAAAATTATCGACAACGATGCAGCCGATTTCTTCTTCAAAAGCCATCCGCAGTTCCGCTTCGCTTTTATTGTTGCCATGGAAATGAATTTTCTCTTTTGGAAAGCCGGCTTTGATCGCCGTGTACAATTCGCCTCCGGAGACTACATCGAGTGACAGGTTTTCTTCAGCAGCCACCTGGTAGATGGCGATGCTCGAAAAAGCTTTACTGGCGTAGGCAACCTGGTAGCCGATTTTCTGCTGTTCGAATGTTTGCTGAAATGCTCTGGCCCGCTCACGGAACAACTGGATATCGTAGACGAAAAGCGGGGTTCCATATTCTGTTGCCAACTCCACCGTATCGGTGCCGCCGATTGTCAAATGGCCTTTGGCATTAATTGTTTGTGTACCATATAAATGCATATTACTCCTCCTGATGTACAAAAATGGGGTATGTGAAAAATCTTGCTGAGAAATACCCCAGCAAGACAGGAAACTATTCCGTGATCACAGCTGAAATAAGCTGTGGCTTATCAACTGGTTCTTTTGTAAATTCAATGCTATTATATAACATTTCCATGCATTCTGCGAGTTCTTCAGTATTTGCATGGATGGTCGCAAGAGCCTCTCCTTTGCGTACGAAATCCCCCACTTTTTTGTGCAGCACGATGCCGACAGCCAAATCGATCTCCGAATCCTTGGCCGCCCGCCCCGCCCCGAGAACCATAGCGGCGGTGCCGATTTCATCTGCTTCCATGAAAGAAATATAACCTTCCTGCTGAGACAGAAGCTGTTCCGTCACTTTGGCCTGAGGCAGCAATTCCGGATTTTCCACCACTTTCGAATTGCCTCCCTGGCTTTCGATCAACTGTTTAAACATCTGCAGGGCCTGGCCAGTTTCCATGGCTTTCTCGAGCATGGAACGGGCTTCTTCGAGCGTCGATGCCTTGCCGCCAAGAACAACCATTTGGCTGCCGAGCACTAAGCAAAGTTCCGTCAAATCTTCAGGTCCTTTGCCCTGCAATGTATCAATTGCCTCTTTCACTTCGAGAGCATTGCCGATCGCAAAGCCAAGCGGCTGGCTCATATCCGAAATGATGGCCATCGTCTTTCTCCCTGTCGCATTGCCGATCGATACCATGGCATGCGCTAACTTCTCTGCATCTTCAGCCGTTTTCATAAAAGCCCCTTCGCCTGTCTTGACGTCCAGCACAATGGCATCGGCTCCGGCAGCGATCTTTTTGCTCATGATGGAACTGGCGATCAGCGGAATGCTGTTGACAGTGGCCGTCACATCACGCAAGGCGTACATCTTTTTATCAGCAGGTGTTAAATTGCCGCTTTGGCCGACGACCGCCAATTTTTTATCGTTTACTTGTTGGATGAACTCATCAGTAGTAAGTTCGACGTGGAAGCCTTCAATCGCTTCCAATTTGTCAATCGTCCCTCCTGTATGCCCGAGACCCCGACCACTCATCTTAGCGACCGGTACACCACATGCCGCCACCAGGGGACCCAGCACAAGGGTGGTTGTATCTCCGACACCGCCTGTCGAATGCTTATCGACTTTGATTCCCTGAATTGCGGACAAATCGATGCGATCACCCGAATCGACCATTGCCAGTGTCAATGCCGCCCGTTCATTTTCTGTCATGTCCTGAAAATAGACTGCCATCAGAAAGGCACTCATTTGGTAATCCGCAATGTCACCAGCTGTATAACCGGAAATGACAAATTGAATCTCTTCATCCGACAGTTCGAAACCGTCTCTTTTTTTCTCAATCAGGTCAACCATTCTCATGGAACAAAACCGCCTTTGTCAAAGTAATTTTGAAAGAAAGCTGTTGCCGAACTTCGGCAGTGGAGCTGAAAAGTTATCAGCGACCGATGCGCCGATATCTGAAAACGTTTCTCTTAGTTCCAATTCTTGGCCACCTTTGAAACGAGGCGAGTACGCCAATAGCGGCACAAATTCGCGTGTGTGGTCTGTACCATGGAACGTGGGATCATTGCCATGGTCAGCAGTCAGAATCAATAAGTCGTCTTCTTCCAAAAGCTCCAGCACTTCGGGAAGGCGACGATCAAATGCCTCCAGGGCAGCGCCGTAGCCTTGCGGATCCCGCCGATGGCCGTACAACGCATCAAAATCGACCAAGTTCAAAAAGCTTAAGCCGTTAAACGGTTCTTTTGCTACTTGGACCAGTTTGTCCATACCGTCCATATTGTCTTTTGTCCGAAGCGCTTTTGTGACACCCGCTCCATTGTAGATATCGTCGATTTTACCGATGGCAATTACGTCTTTTCCGATATCTTTCAATTCATTCATGACGGTTCTGTCAAAAGGTGTCAAAGCATAATCATGGCGGTTGGAAGTCCGTTTGAAAGCCCCCGGCACACCAACGAACGGACGTGCAATGACCCGTCCCACCAGGTGTTCCGCTTCCAGTGTCAATTCACGGGCGATTTCACATATTTTGTACAGCTCTTCCAGCGGCACCACTTCTTCGTGCGCAGCAATCTGGAGAACGGGATCAGCAGATGTATAGACGATGATGGCACCTGTCTCCATATGCTCTTTTCCAAGCTCGTCCAGAATTTCTGTACCGCTCGCCGGTTTGTTGCCAATCACCTTACGGCCAGTTTTTTCTTCCAATTGATGGATCAATTGTTCCGGGAAACCGTTCGGATAGACTTTGAAAGGTGTATCAATGTTCAGACCCATAATTTCCCAGTGGCCGGTCATGGTGTCTTTGCCGACAGAAGCTTCCTGCATTTTTCCAAAATAGGCCGCCGGCGTATCTACTGGCGTTAAGCCTTTGACAGGAACAATATTTGCCAACCCGAGTTTCTCCATGTTCGGCATATACAATCCACCGGTTGCTTCTGCGATATGACCCAGCGTATCAGCTCCCACATCTCCGAAAGCTTCTGCGTCCGGTGCTTCGCCGATGCCCACCGAGTCCAATACGACGAGATGAATACGTTTAAAAGGTTTAATTGTCATAGTCTTTCCTCCTTGTTTACGCTCCTATCGTACCATAATTTCCCTTCTTGTCGGAAGTCTGACCTGTTTCAGGCCCGGGGATGAAATTGAGAGTAAACGTCTTTTAATCTGGTTTTGCTGACATGCGTATAAATTTGAGTGGTCGAAATATCCGCGTGACCCAGCATCTCCTGAACCGCCCGCAAATCTGCTCCATTTTCAATCAAATGGGTGGCAAATGAATGTCTCAGTGTATGGGGCGTCAATTCTTTCTGGATTCCCGCTTTTTGTGCATGCTGTTTCAGCAATTTCCAGAACCCTTGCCTCGTTAACCGTTTACCCCGTTGGTTGATAAACAAAGCATCCGTTTTCTCACCGGCTTTCACCAATTCATTTCTGGCGTTCTCCAAATAGGCCTGGCATACATTCAGCGCCGATTTTCCCAGAGGGATTATCCGCTCTTTGCCACCTTTTCCGGTGCAACGGACAAAGCCCATTGTCAAATGGACATCAGTTATATCCAGATTGATGCATTCACTGACTCTCATTCCACTGGCATATAAGAGTTCCAGCATCGCCTGGTCACGTAAGCCGCTCGGTTTCGAGGTAATGGGTGCTTGTATCAGCGCATCCACTTCTTCAATTGATAAAATGGTCGGAAGTTTTTTCTCCATTTGAGGCATTTCCAGATGAACAGTCGGATCCTGGTCAACGACACGCTCCCGGATCAGAAACTGATGAAAAGACCGTATCGAAGAAATATGCCGGGCCACTGTCCTTGGTGTTTTGGTCGTCTCTTTCAAATGACGAAGGTGATTCAGAATATGTACTCGTTCCACTTTGCGCAGTGAATCCAATTGCTCCACTTCTTTTAAGTAATGCAAATAGTTCTTTAAATCCCTTTCGTATGACAGCAATGTGTTGTCAGCCAATTGCCGTTCCACACGAAGGAAATGCAAATAATCATCCAACGCATCTTTTGCATACTTCATTCGTTACACCTCATTTTTTGAAATTGAAAAAGAAGGACGACCATCCTGGCCATCCTTCCTTTTGTGCATCGTTCATTCTGGCGATTGTTGGGAGCCGCTGTCATGACAGCGCCAGCAGATGCCATGGAAGGTAAGACGGTGGTCTTTTATTTGGAAGTTCCACCGTTTTTCAACGACGTTTTCCACATCTTCAAGCAAATCCTCCTGTATTTCATCTACAGCCCCGCATTCCAGACATACTAAATGATGATGAAAATGAGCTGCGCCTTCTTTGCGCAAGTCATAGCGTGATACTCCATCACCAAAGTTTATTTTATCGACAATCTTTAATTCCGTTAATAATTCCAATGTCCGGTACACTGTCGCCAATCCGATTTCCGGTGCTTTGTCCTTTACCAGCAGGTAGACGTCCTCAGCACTTAAGTGGTCCTCTTCATGCTCAAGCAAAACTCGAACTGTCGCTTCACGCTGTGGCGTCAATTTGTAACTCGCAGCGTGCAGTTGTTTTTTGATTCGATCAATCCTTGTTTCCATGTGACGCCCTCCCTCAAACTGTCCTTATTATATCAAAAGACTGTTCTCATTTACAAGAGCGGGCACCGCCATTTGATTAGAATCATTATAATTTAGGAATTGTTTTCATTCTCAATAGATAATCGTTGTTTAGCCCACAATACTGCAAAAGCCGTTTTGGCATCGAATATCCGGTTGTCTGCCATCATTTCTTCCGCTTCAGCAATCGGGACTTCCATCAATTCGACAAATTCGTCGTCGTCCAAAACCGCTTCGCTGGTAGACTTCTTCAGACCTTTCGCAAAAAAGACGTGAATGATTTCGTCGGCAAATCCCGGAGAAGTCGAAAAGGTTTGAACCAATTCCAAGTGGTCAGCTGTATATCCGGTCTCCTCTTCCAATTCGCGCATTGCTGTATATTCCGGCTTTTCTCCTTTTTCCAGTTTCCCAGCCGGAATCTCGATGATAGAGCGTTCCAGCGCTTTGCGGTATTGCTCTACCATAATAATTTTCTGATTTTCGGTTATGGCGATGATGGCTACAGCTCCCGGATGTTCGATTAATTCGCGTTTGGAGGTTTTACCGTTCGGCAAAGTGACGTCATCCACTTTCAAATTGATGATTTTCCCTTCGTATAAACGATTTGTATGTATGGTTTTTTCTTCAAACTTTTTCATAATTGCCTCCTTTTCGTTTGTGCTATTCTTACCGTCAAGTATACCATAGAAGGAACGACATAAACTTTGAGGTGACAATGTGAAAAAACAGTTTCTGGGAAACAGCGGCTTACAGGTAAGTGAGATCGGTTTCGGCTGCATGTCCTTGCCGACCGACTTGCAAGAAGCTTCCTTTATCATTGAAGAAGCGTTGTCTCACGGCATCAATTATTTCGACACAGCCGACCTGTACAACAAAGGAACAAACGAAGAACTTGTCGGACAAGCTTTGAAGAAACACAGGAACAATATTGTTCTTGCCACCAAAGTCGGCAATGAGTGGGACAAAAATTCGGACGAAGTAAAATGGAACGCGACCAAGCCTTATATCACAGAGCAGGTGCACCATAGCCTGCGGCGCCTGCAGACCGATTATATCGATTTGTACCAGCTCCATGGCGGCATGATCAGCGACAATGCGGAGGAAACGATCGATGCTTTCGAAACCTTGAAAAAAGAAGGGCTGATCCGTGCATACGGTATTTCTTCCATACGGCCGAATGTCATCAAACGCTTTTTGGAAACAAGCGATATCGCTTCCATCATGATGCAATACAGTCTTTTGGACCGCCGGCCGGAAGAATTTCTGGAACCCATCGGGGCTGCCGGGAAATCCGTTGTAACACGAGGCAGTTTGGCCAAAGGTTTGCTTACGAATGAAGGACTGAAACGGGCTGAAACGATGGACGGTTACTTAACGTACAGCTCAGACGAATTAAAAAATACGTTAAAAAAATTGCTGGATGTCCATGGAAACCTCCACGCTTTATCTTTGCACAGCGTGCTGGAGCAGGACACAGTGGCGTCTGTCGTCGCCGGCGCCAGTTCTGCACAGCAAATCAGAGATACCATATCGGCATATGAAACGGACGTTTCTGCTGAACAGATCGAGCAGGCAAAACAGCTGACCAAAGAAGACCGGTATGAGCAGCATCGTGATTGAACTCTTTTTCACGGCACTTGACTGCATCGATCCAAACAAGCTGGAAGTTAAGCTATAACAACCAATTCAAGTGAAAAACGGACGAATGCTTTCATTCGTCCGTTTTTTTGCGTGCCGCTTTAAACCGTTGAAACTGTTCCGGCAACTTTTCGTTTGTCTTCGGGGATGATGGTAAGCTTTTAAATCACCTCCTGTCTCTGTCTATTGTTCATATTTCACTGCCAGAAGTGGAACGAAATTATAAGAATATTAAATTTTCAAATATATTAGAAAACAACGTTTACTTTTTATAAATTCATGTTATCATGGACAAATAGATTCAATATTTGTAATTATTATACTTTTATTCTCTTCATCTAGAACTTCTTACATAGGTATATTTGATTGCATGCTGCTTTGAATCAATAAGCAAGAATACTAAAGGAGGAAAGTTATGAAAAAGGGGTTTACAATTCCATTGGTCGCATTATTGGTCGCCTCACAGGCAGCGATGTCTCCCCTCGCACAAACAACTGAGTTGACCAACATTGAGCCTGGAGACTATTCAACAAACACAGGGCTCAATCCAACACTGCAAGTCACAGTTCCGGATCTTAGAGGGGAAACTGCCGCAACTGCCGAATTCAGAAAAGGGCATACATATGACTTTCAAAGAGACACAGGCATAAACGGGTTTCAAGGCGTTTCATCCGGTGATCCACTGAAGACGGTTGATGTTACGAAAGAAACACCATTCAACGATGCAGATATAGCAGACGCCGATATGGCGGACGGAACTTCTGTGGAAACAGTCAGTGAGGAAGGCTTTCCTTATCACCGCTTTGAAGTGAATGTAAAGGAAGAACTGGCTGCAGGCGATGAGGTGGAAGTGAATTGGACAGGAGCAACACCGGGAGACGGCAAAGTGACTCTTTCTGCATGGGATTATCAGGCAAAGAAATGGATGCCATTAAAGGAACAGGAAGGAAATTCTCAAGGAAGTAAAATCGAACTGACAGCCGATGTTAGTGGCTCTCAATTCGAAAGAAATGGTAAAGTTCAAGCGATGGTGCACGCTTCCAGTGTTACTCCCGAAACCGACGAAGATCCGTTTACGATGCTGTGGTTTACGGATACACAGTATTATGCCCAGGATTATCCTGAAGTTTGGGAGTCCATGACAGATTATATGGTCAAAGAATACCAAAAAGGAACTTTCGAATATGCCATGCATACCGGAGATCTCGTGCAGGTTCCCAAAGAACTGGACCAATGGGAGGTCGTGGATGAAAACTTAAGCAAGTTAGAGGCCGCTGATATTCCGTATGGTGTATTACCCGGAAATCATGACATTGAATTATATTACGATACAGGGGACAACGAAACACGGGGGATATTTGTTTACGATAATTACAAAAAATATGTAGGGGCTGACCGATTCCGGGACAAACCTTGGTACCATGAACAAATCGAGCAGTCCGGACCTACCGGCACGAACAAAAATCACTATGATTTGTTTTCATTTGGTGAACATAAGTTCATCATGTTGTATCTGGGGTATGGTACAGATGGATTGCCGGAAACCATCAAATGGGCCAACTCAGTGCTATCCGAACATTCAGATTACAACGCCATTATCGGCATGCATGAAAATATCAATTCAATTGGCAGTTACGCTTCCTCAAACGCAGTAATCGTCAACAGAGAAATTGTCAGCAAAAATGAAAACGTCAAAATGGTATTGAGTGGCCACCACCATGGAGCGACGAGAGAAGTTAAAACCTACACAAATGAAGACGGCTCCACACGGGAAGTTTTGGAAGTCTTATCAAATCACCAAGGAAATACGCACCCAGAACGAGGACAGGGTTATTTGCGGTTAATCACCTTTGATCCGACTGATGAAACCGTACAGTTCATCTCGTATTCGCCTTTTTGGGATGATTATAATTTTGAACCGTTTGATGAAGACCAAGAGAGCTTTACTGCAAATTTCGATTTATTCGACGTCAATGGTTCCCCACTGATTGAAAAGCAACTTGAAACAGATTACGTGGCACTGAATATTTACCAGGAAGACAAAATCGGGCAAAGTTCCGATTTGCAACCAGGCGATACAGCAGCTGCCGAGTGGAAAGAGTTGCGGGAATTTACAGAGTACTTCTGGTATGTAACTATTGCAAACAAGGATGAAGAGGTAAAGTCGAAACTGTATCGCTTTACTACAGGCAAAGCACCTGTTGTTGATCCTGAGCCGGAACCGGAACCAACTCCGGATCCTGAGCCAGATCCAGAACCGAATCCGGATCCAACACCTGAACCAAACCCTTTACCATTTACAGACGTAGCAGCAAAATACTATGAAGCAGTAAACTATCTGTTTATCAATGACATCTCGCACGGGATTTCAGAAACCCAATTTGGGATAAGCAACAACATCAAACGTGCGGATGCGGCCATCATGCTCGGAAAGGCATTGGAGCTGGACATCACTGACGTATCCGATTCCGGGTTTACCGACGTCCCTGACCGTGACCAGGCCCGGGAGTACATCAGCGCATTAAAAGCGGCAGGTATTGTCAACGGGAAATCCGATACTTCATTCGGCGCCCATGACAATATTACACGCGGCGAGATGGCCATCATGCTCGCTAATGCTTATCAATTGGATGCCAGCTCAGACTATATGCCTTTCACCGACGTAGCTGAAAGATACGAACAAGCCGTAGCGGCACTTCTCGAGTATGACATTACGCAAGGTACATCAGAGACGCAATTCGGAGTTGCCAACTCCCTGACGAGAGGAGATTACGCAATCTTCCTGAACAGACTCAACGCATTGGATGAAAACGAATAAAAATCAAAAACCACGCAGCTCTTTTGAGGCTGCGTGGTTTTTGCATGCTGTTTCAGTATTTATTGCCCTGATCGCCATGCCGTTCAAGAAGTTCTGCGAACGACAGGTTTTTCTCACGTTCCTGCCGCTCGAACGCTTTTTGCGCTTCGATTTCTTCCCGGCGCTTTTGTTCTTCTTTCACCAGCTCTTTTTTTGTCGCTTTCAGTTTTGCCAGGATATCATCCGGCAAATTGCTGTCAGCGGGTTCGTTTCTTTTGGCCATGGTCACTCACTCCTTTACGGCCGTTTCACGATGGTCGCCACGCCCTGGCCACCGCCGATGCATAATGTCGCCAGACCGGTTTTGGCGTCACGCTTTTGCATTTCATGCAGAAGCGTGACAAAAATACGGGTACCGCTCGCACCAATCGGGTGCCCGATCGCAATCGCTCCCCCGTTGACGTTCAAATTGTCCTGATTGAATTTGAGTTCGCGGTCGACCGCTATCGACTGGGCGGCAAAAGCTTCATTTGCTTCGACCAATTCAATTTCCTCCAAAGACATGCCTGCTTTCTTCAAGGCGTTTCTCACCGCCTGCACTGGTCCGATGCCCATCACCGACGGGTCAACGCCTGCATTGCCGCTTGCCACAATGGTTGCGAGTGGCGTCAATCCCAGTTCATCCGCTTTTTCTTTCGACATGACAACTACGGCTGCAGCTCCGTCATTGATGCCGGAAGCATTGCCCGCTGTTACACTGCCGTCTTTTTTGAAAGCCGGACGCAATTTCGCCAGTTTTTCAGCTGTTGACTCCCGTTTGACGTATTCGTCTTCTTTGAAGATGACCGGTTCTCCTTTGCGCTGCGGAATTTCCACTGGCACAATTTCATCTTCGAATTTCCCTGCGTCGATTGCAGCTGCGGCACGAGCCTGGGAACGGGCGGCGAATGCGTCCTGATCTTCTCTCGAAATGCCGTATCGGTCATTCAGGTTTTCTGCTGTGTTCCCCATATGGCAGTCGCCGAAAGCACACATCAATCCATCCGACAGCATGCTGTCAATCACTTTTTGGTCGCCCATCCGGAAACCGTCGCGTGCTTTTTGCAGTAAATACGGTGCCTGGCTCATGTTTTCCATACCACCGGCCACTATAATATCCGCATCTCCCGCATAAATGGCCTGTGCAGCCAATTGAACCGTTTTCAGTCCCGATCCGCACACTTTGTTGATGGTCATGGAAGGAATCGCATCCGGAAGCCCGGCCTGCATGGCAGCCTGCCTCGCCGGATTCTGACCAAGTCCCGCCTGCAATACATTTCCCATGATGACTTCTGATACTTGTTCAGGTTGTATACCGGCTCTTTTTACCGCTTCCTTAATGACGATGGCGCCCAGTTTGGTTGCGGGTACATCCTTCAACGATCCTTGAAAAGACCCGACTGCCGTACGGACTGCACTGACAATGACAATTTCTTGTGACATGCTATTCTCCCCCTTGTTTATGTAATTCCAGTTGCTCTTTTCTCCCACCTCTCTATACAATAGAAGCAGGAGGGATACTATGTTCAGTTTACCAAATAATGCAACGATTATCGAGGTCGGACCGCGGGATGGCTTACAGAATGAAGACAAGCTTGTAACCACGGAAAACAAATTGACATTCATCAGTGAACTGCAAAAAGCGGGAATACAGGAAATGGAACTGACTTCCTTTGTTTCGCCAAAATGGGTACCGCAAATGGCGGATGCCAAGGACATTGTCCGGCATACGCAGAAGATGGGGCGCCAAATCGTTCTGACACCGAATAAAAAAGGGATTGATGCGGCACTAGCAGCAGGAGCAGATGCTGTGGCGGTGTTTGTCGGCGTTTCCAATACCTTCAATCAGAAAAACATCAACAAAACGACGGCAGAAAGCATGGAAATACTGAAACCACTCATTTTGCAGCTGAAGAAAGATGGAATTTTTGTCCGCGCCTGCATTTCCACCGCATTTTACTGCCCTTTTGAAGGAGCGGTCAAGCAGAGTGATACAATTGACCTGTGCCGTCAATTTGTCGATTGGGGAGTCAATGAGTTGAGTGTTGCGGACACGATCGGCATGGCGACCCCTGCTGAAAGCTATCGTTTGTTCACTGAATTAATGGAAGCGTTTCTGGAAACTTTGATAACGGCTCATTTCCATGACACCCGCAAAATGGCGCTTGCCAATATTCTGGCTGCTTTACAGGCAGGAGTCAATCGATTTGATGCCTCTGCGGGCGGTCTCGGCGGCTGTCCGTTCGCTCCTGGTGCTACGGGGAATGTGGCAACCGAAGATGTCGTGAACATGCTTCACCGCATGAACATCGATACAGGAATTGACGTGGATGCATTATGTAAAGCTGTAGAAGCAATAGAACCCCATGTGTCAGGCACCATCAATACGGGAATGTATACATTGTACAAAAACCGTAGATAAGGAGTTGCCAGTGCCATGAGAAAGCGATTGTTATGGATAGCTGGAATCATTTCCAGCCTGTTTACTGCTTTATTGACGATTTTGGGGTTTGTCATCACCAACCGCCTTATGTACTTAAAGAAAAAAGATGAGAACTTGATATTAGAACGGGAAACTTCCGCCAAACGCTATGACGAGTTCTGGTATGCCCACGTCAAAAAAAGTGAGAAATGGATTGAAACAGCAAACGGCTATCCAATCAAAGCTATTTTTTTAGAACCGCATGATACCAATTGCTACGTCATCATCTGCCATGGAGTAACCGAAAACAAAGTCAATTCGTTTAAATATGCACGGATGTTTGAACGCCTGGGTTTTAATTCCGTGGTGTATGATCACCGCCGCCACGGTGACTCTGGTGGCAAAACGACAAGTTTCGGCCATTATGAAAAAATCGACTTGCAGGCGGTCGTCAAAGCATTGAAATTACACGTGGGACCGGATCTGTTTTTTGGTATACACGGGGAATCGATGGGCGCAGCCACTACTTTGCTATATGCCGGTATGGAAGACACAGCGGATTTTTACATATCGGATTGCGCTTACTCGGATATATCGGAGCAGCTCCTTCACGTCATGCGTACTTCCACTCCTTTGCGCACTACATTGGCTTTGAGGCTGGCCAATCTGTTTCTGAAAATACGTGACGGCTACTCGATCAGCACCGTGTCTCCAAAAGAAGCAGTTGTGCACATCAAGAGTCCCGTATTGTTCATCCATAGCTTGAATGATGAATTCGTCCTTCCGCATATGAGCGAGGAACTCTATGAACGGAAACCGGCACCAAAAGCGCTGAAACTGTTTGAAGAAGGGGCACATGCACAGTCATTCAATAAAAACCCTGAAGAATACCAGGAAGTCGTTGCGGAATTCTTATTGTCTCATAATTTGCTTGTCCCTTTAAAAAGCACTCCTTGAGAGTGCTTTTGCGCTTCCTACTGTTCTTCTTCCTGCTGCTTTTTGTTCAGAATCAGTTTCATTCCCGCTTGCCCTTCAGCTCCGATGATCAGTTCTGTTAACGACCCCGTCTTGGCCACCCCTGTGATATGGAGTTCGATTGTATCCAGCTGGAAATCCGAAAGCTCCTTTACAAGGTCATTGATCTTGTCGAGTGAGACAGGGAAAATTTTATCTCCTTTGGTTTGGGCTGTAAAACTGTCCTCTTCTTTTTGCAGCACGGGCAGATAAAAAGCATATTGTTCTTCAGACATGTCGTCACCCTTTCTGTCCTGTTTTTCTACCATGCCCGTTTGCTGTTTTTTCAAACTTTATTGCCAATGAAAAAAGGCACTCATAATGAGCGCCTTTTATTTTTTAGCTGTTTTAGTAGGTTTATTTGTAGAAGCTTTATTCATTTGAGCCATCATTTGATTGATTTTCTTTTGAGATGGTTTTTGACCCATTTGCATCATCATAATACGCAGCATCTCTTCATTGATCGGCGGATTGTCCTGCAAATACTTCATCATGTATCGGCGAGCTATAAAAAAGCCAAGCGCAACACCTGCGAGCAATGCGACGATGACGATTACTACCCAGATCCAAGTATCCAAATTTGTTACCTCCCTCGTGTTGCTTAAATAATTCATGCACCAAAAAGGATTATACTATAATTTCAGCGATGTGACTACAAATAAAGCAATAGCTCAAAACCAATGGTTTCCCTGTCCACAGTTGGGAGCTGCCCATGTAACTGGGATTTCCGTTGAGATACAAAAAAGCGGAAGCATCTTTTATCGGATGCTTCCGCTTCCAGTTATTCCTGGATCAATTTCTTCACTCGGTCTGCCACATTTTCAGGTGTAAAGCCGAGCTCTTTCATGATGCGGTCTCCAGGTGCACTGGCTCCGAAGCGATCGATTCCAAGCACGTCGCCTTCGTCGCCTGTATACCGTTCCCAGCCGAAAGAAGTTCCCACTTCAATTGCCAGACGTTTTTTAACGTTTTTCGGAATAACGGATTGCTTGTACTCTTTGTCCTGTTGTTCAAAACGATCCCAGGATGGCATTGAAACGACAGATACAGCAATTCCCTGTTCCTTCAATTGCTTTTGGGCTTCAACCGCAAGACTGACTTCCGATCCGGTTGCAAGCAGCAATGCTTCAGGGTTGTCAGCAGGCGAAATGACGTATGCACCTTTTTCGACACCCTGCTCGGCAAGTTCCGCGCTGTTTTCCAGGACCGGTAAGTTTTGACGGGACAACACCAGCAACGTCGGGGTTGTCTTGGATGTTAATGCCAGACGCCATGCCGCTTTTGTTTCGTTGGCATCAGCCGGACGGATCAAGCTCAAGTTCGGCATCGCACGGAGTGAAGCCAAATGTTCCACCGGCTCATGTGTCGGTCCGTCTTCGCCGACCGCTACACTGTCATGTGTGAACACATAAGTCACCGGCAGACCCATCAATGCGGACAGACGGATAGCAGGACGCATATAATCGCTGAAGACGAAGAACGTCCCACCGAATACATGAAGACCACCGTGTAACGTCATGCCATTCAATGCGGTTCCCATCGCAAATTCACGTACACCAAACCAGATGTTACGGCCTGATGGATTTTCAGCATCAAAATCGCCGGCATCTTTGATTGTCGTTTTATTGGAACCTGCCAGATCGGCACTGCCTCCAAAGAAAGAAGGTACCGCTTTCGCGATGGCATTGATCATTTCTCCTGATGAAGAACGGGTAGCCTGGCTTTTGCCGGCTTCATAGCTTGGTAATTCTGCATCAAAGTTGTCCGGCAGATCTCCCTTGATTGCGGCTTGAAGCTGTGCTGCAAGTTCTGGATACTGCGACTCGTATTCAGAGAATTTTTCGTTCCAAGCTTGTTCCGCTTTGCCGCCCAGTTCTTCTGTCGCTTTCTTGAAAGTATCGTATACTTCGTCGGGCACATGGAAATCTTTGTCGAATGTCCACTCATAGTATTCTTTTACCAGTTTCATTTCGTCTTCACCAAGTGGAGCACCATGAGCATCCGCTTTTCCGGATTTGTTCGGAGCGCCATAACCAATAATGGTTTTCACTTCGATCAATGTTGGTTTGTCGGCAGATTCTTTTGCTTTTGCAATCTTTTCCGAAAGGTCGTCCAATTCATTGCCGTCGTCCACGCGCAAATAATTCCAACCGTAAGATTCAAAGCGTTTCTGAACGTTTTCAGAAAAACTTTTGCCGAGATCTCCGTCGAGTGAAATATCATTGCTGTCATATAACACAACCAATTTGTTCAATTTCAAATGGCCAGCCAAAGAAATCGCCTCTCCAGCTACGCCTTCCATCAAGTCTCCATCCCCACATAATGCAAACGTGTGGTGGTCGATAATGTCCAGGCCGTCTTTATTGTACTGAGCAGCTAAGTGGCGTTCAGCCATGGCCATTCCTACTGCCATGCCGATTCCTTGCCCCAGTGGCCCGGTTGTTGCTTCCACGCCGACTGTGTGACCATATTCAGGGTGACCGGGAGTCTTGGAATCCCACTGACGGAAATTCTGAATTTCTTCCATCGGCAAGCCATACCCACTTAAATGGAGCAAGCTGTATAGAAGCATAGAACCATGACCGGCGGACAGTACAAAGCGGTCCCGGTTAAACCAGTCGGGATTTTTCGGATTATGGTTCATATGTTTGGTCCACAATGTATAAGCCATAGGGGCAGCCCCCATTGGCAATCCAGGGTGTCCGGAATTGGCTTTTTCGATCGCATCGATGGAAAGTGTGCGTATCGTTGTTACTGCAAGTTGGTCTGTATGGTTTGACATCGTAACATCCTCTCTAGAACTAAATTTCATCCCTTACTAGTTTAGTCAACAATAGAAAAGAATACAACGAAAAAGAGAATAAGTATTAGTTTAAATACTTATTCTCCCGGATGTTCTTGATTTTTTCTGGAGTAACGTCATCACCGTTCGGATCGATCACTTTGACGTTTTCAATTGTACCGCGCATCGATTGACGGAACGTCTGAAGATATTCCTGCCTTAAAGCTGACTGTTCTTTGGCTTCTTCGGCGGACAAGCCGTCTTTTTTTGACTTGCGGGATAGTTCATTGATTCGGTTGATTTTGTCTGGAGATAACATATGCACTCACCTTTCTTCTTATCATATGGTATAAAAAAAGAGAGAGGACTGCAATAAATCAGCTTTGAGACAGCTCTTTGAATTCTTTATATCGACGGTGGACAGTGGCTTTGCTTGCCTGGTAGCCGAACCCTTGCAGCGTCACAGCAATTTCATGGAACGTCAACCCGCTTTCCTTCAGGCTGACAATTTGGTCCACTGGCAGCTCTAGTCGCTCGCGGCCTTCGGGATTTCCTTTGCCGCTCAGATTTTTTTCAGGTTTGTAGCCATTTTCGACCGCCCGCTTCATGCCTCTTTTGATTTTGGCATTATGTATCTTTCGCTGGTACTCTTCAACAACTGCCAGGATTTCAAGCACCATGTCATCCATGTCGTTTAAAGCGATCGGGCCCTGATCCGATAAAGTATATACTTCGACACCGTATTTTTTCATAACATGAAGCAAGGCGATCCGTGCGTGCCCTCTTCCGAGACGAGTTTCATCTTGAACAAAGACAGCGTCAACAGTATTTGTTTTGATGTAATTCAACATTTCCAACAAACCTTCCCTATCCATCTCATACCCGCTGTGCTGGTCTGAGAACACTTGATCTACCAGATAGGATTGTTCAAAAGCGAACTTCATCAATTCTTCTTCTTGCCTTTCGAGTGAGGTTTCCTGGGTATCTTTCGTGGTACTGACGCGGCAATAAATGAATGCTTTTTTCGTCATTCTGAATCACCGGCCAATTGAATGGTATCATCTGGAGCGAATTTAAGATCTTCTCTGGGAATCTTAATCGTTTGTCCTGCTATTAAATGGGGAGTCGAAAGGCCGTTTTCATCCATGATTTCCTTGATCCATTCCTGATGCGGCGTGTCCCCACTAAACGACTCAGCCATTGTCCAGAGCGTGTCCCCTTTTTCAATATGGATTTGGCTCATCTGCCGCTCCTCTTTTTGAAGAAGCACAAGATGGGAAAAAGATAAAAGAAGAATAAGTGAAAAAAAGAAAGTAAGATAAAGATTTTTTCGAATAAGTGCCATTGGATTTACCTCCTTGGAATGTGTGTTCGGAATGTATGTTCCCATAATAAAACGAACAAATGTTTTTGTCAACAAAGAAATTCGAACCTATGTTTGCATTTCATAGCCCAAGTTGCTATAATTAGTATAGAAAAACGTGAAGAATCACTAAAAAGAGGTGAAACTGTTGAAAAAAGTATCAAAACGACAAGAAGATATCTTATCATTCATAAAAGACGAAGTACGCGTAAAAGGCTATCCGCCTTCTGTGCGTGAAATTGGAGAAGCTGTTGGCCTGGCTTCCAGTTCGACTGTTCACGGCCATTTGGCACGACTTGAAAGCAAAGGCTTAATCCGCCGGGACCCTACAAAACCGAGAGCGATCGAAGTCATCAGTACAGAGGAAGCTTTAATCGAAAAAAGCCCTGTTCTACATGTTCCGTTGATCGGTAAAGTTACAGCCGGCCTGCCAATTACTGCCATTGAAAACGTTGAAGAGTATTTCCCGCTGCCCCAGGCATACGGCACGGAAGACGATCATATTTTCATGCTGGAAATTATGGGGGAAAGTATGATTGAAGCTGGTATCCTCAATGGGGATTACGTGGTGGTCAAGCAGCAGCAAACCGCTGACAACGGCGATATCGTCGTGGCAATGACTGAAGAAGACGAAGCCACAGTTAAACGTTTCTTTAAAGAAGAATCCTTTGTCCGCCTGCAGCCGGAAAACTCGTCCATGGATCCCATCATTGTGGAACAAGTAACGATATTGGGTAAAGTGGTAGGTGTATACCGCCAAATTTTTTAAGCAAAATGCTGAGATTTTCTCGGCATTTTTTGTTTGTTCCGTAATTTTATTATGTAAACTTTTGTCTGCCATAAAAAAACGCCTAGATAATAGGCGCTCACTCTGCTTCCAATTCACTTACCAGAATGTACTTGACCAAGTTCACTGTAATGCGATAAATATTACCGGTTTTTTCATTCGTGAATTCAAACGTGCCGTTGGTTGGAATGTTACTCAATACAGAAGCTTTGTCGACAGCTTTGATCTCATGGACAATTGTATTGCCTTGGTCAAAACAAAATTCAACGCGATAACTTTTCATCTTTATCCTCCTCTATTGGTTGTCTAAAGATCTGTAATCCAGTTTAACATAGATGACAAAAATTATCGGTTATCAGCAGTCCCGCCTCTTCCACTCGCAAATTGGTTATTGAAATTTCTACACCACGTCAGTTCACAAAATAAAAAGCCATCTGGTCAGATGGTTAAAAAATTTTAATATGTATGCCTTCAGCGGTAGGAGGACGGAGAATAAAGGCATTCTCATTTTCTTCCACCGTATAATCCTTCAGATATTCTTCCACTTCCATAGGATGACTGGCTTTCGTCTCCCTGGTGATCTCCCTTACAATCATGTTACTCCATTCTTCGTTCAACGTCTTCCCGTTTATTGTTAGTTTCATGTGGCACCCTCCTACTATATAACAAAAGATTATCATATATATCTAGTAATTAAACGAACACAAGGTCCTATAATACATCTTTTTATTCTAAAGAAATTGTGAAAGTCACGCGCTGTGATGCGACTTACGGTCTCAATTACCTAATCCTTTGGTCTTGATTCTGCATTTTTTGATCTCCGTTTCCGGGATGATTGAAGTTATCCGAAACGGCATTAAAAAACCGTCAAGGCAGAGAGCCTTGACGGTTGCGAAACATTTAATACAGTTTCAGGTATTGTTCCCGTTCCCATGGATGCACACTTGTTCTGAACATATCCCATTCAATCTCTTTCGCTTCGATGAAGTTATTCAGAATATGAGATCCCAATGCCTTTGTCATTACTTCATCCGCTTCCAGTTCACGTAAAGCAGAATATAAAGTTCCAGGCAAATCTTTAATGCCTACAGCTTCGCGTTCTTTTCTGTTCATGGCATAAATATTGCGGTCAACCGGTTTTGGCGGAGTCAGTTCTCTTTTGATGCCATCAAGTCCCGCGCCAAGCAATGCAGCCATTGCCAGGTACGGATTGGCAGTTGGATCAACAGAACGGACTTCCACGCGTGTGGATAAGCCGCGTGAAGCTGGTACACGGATGAGAGGGCTTCTGTTCTGGCCAGACCAGGCAACATAACAAGGCGCTTCATATCCCGGAACCAACCGCTTATATGAATTGACTGTTGGGTTAGTAACAGCTGTAAACCCTTGTGCATGTTCAATAATACCAGCCATGAATTGGTAGGCTGTTTCACTCAGCTTCATTTCGCCGTCTTCATCCAAAAATGCATTCTCATTGCCTTTGAACAACGATACGTTCATATGCATTCCTGACCCGTTGACACCGAACAATGGTTTCGGCATGAATGTCGCATGAAGGCCGTGTTTGCGGGCAATGGTTTTGACAACCAATTTAAAGGTTTGGATATCATCGCATGCTTTGATGGCATCTGCGTATTTAAAATCAATTTCATGTTGTCCTGGAGCCACTTCGTGGTGGGAAGCTTCGATTTCAAAGCCCATTTCTTCCAGTTCAAGCACGATATCGCGACGGCAGTTTTCCCCTAAATCGACTGGAGCCAAATCGAAATAACCACCGTGGTCATTCAGCTCAAGAGACGGTTCGCCTCGGTCATCCAGCTTGAACAGAAAGAATTCCGGTTCAGGTCCAAGATTGAAATGAGTGAATCCCAGTTCTTCCATTTCTTTTAATATACGCTTTAAATTGGCGCGCGGATCACCGGCAAACGGTGTTCCATCCGGGCTGTAAATATCGCAGATTAAACGTGCCACTTTGCCTTTTCCTGTGATCCAAGGGAAGATGACCCAGGTATCCAGGTCAGGGTATAAGTACATATCCGATTCCTCGATGCGCACAAATCCGTCAATGGAAGATCCGTCAAACATCATTTTGTTGTCGAGTGCTTTGTCCAATTGAGAAGTAGGAATTTCGACATTTTTGATTATGCCGAGGATATCTGTAAATTGCAGTCTGATAAAGTTTACTTCTTCTTCTTTTACTAATCTTTTAATGTCATCTTTTGAATACTTGCTCATGATCTTCTTCACTCTCCTATGTATGTTTTGTAAACCCGTTCCTTACTGGAAGAAACGGGATAAATCACCATGTCTTGGTTCTCTGCCGGGCCTATTGTTCAGAAGTCTCTCATCCCGTATAATTCGGCGCAGTTCGGCATCGCTCAAGGTTTTCGGCTCCGCCTTTTCATTTTCTGGCATTTCTTTCAAGCCATAGATCTGTTTGATCCCTGCAATATTGAGACCTTGTTCCAGGTACCCTTTGATATCCAATAAGGTATCCACATCGTTTAACGAAAACATCCGCTTGTTTCCTTCTGTGCGGGCAGGGCGGATCAACTCGTGTTCTTCATAATAGCGAATTTGACGAGCAGTCAATTCCGTCAGCTGCATAACGATACTGATCGGAAGCAGCGGCATCGTCCGGCGAACTCGGTTTGTCATTTGTTTCACCCTTTTCACTGATTACTACTCTTTCAGTGTAATTCATGTAATATAACTTGTCAAGTAAACGTTATATTTCCTTACATAAAAAAATCCTGCATGAAATCATGCAGGAGCGGCGTTACACTAATTCTTTTTTCTTTAACTCTTCCACTGATTTAAGAACCGCGATCTTTACATGTTCATATGTCAAACCGCCTTGGACATAAGCTGTATAAGGGGGACGAATCGGGCCATCGGCTGTCAGTTCGATGCTTGATCCCTGGACAAACGTACCTGCAGCCATGATGACATCGTCTTCGTATCCCGGCATATAGGCCGGTTCCGGCATGAACTGCGCATTGACCGGAGAATTGGCTTGTATCGTTTGGCAAAAAGCAATCATTTGCTCAGGGGTTTCAAAAGAAACGGATTGAATCAGATCCGTTCGCGCATCGGCATAATGAGGGCTTGTTTTCATTCCGATCGATTCCAGCAGAGCTGACGTAAAAACTGCGCCTTTCAACGCTTGAGCGACTGTATGTGGAGCCATAAAAAATCCTTGGTACATATCTCCGAGTGTATTTAATGAAGCACCCGCTTCACTTCCTATACCCGGAGAAGTCATCCGGTAAGCGCATTTTTTTACAAATTCTTTTTTTCCGGCAATATAACCACCAATTTTCGCAAGGCCGCCACCCGGATTTTTGATCAATGATCCGGCGATGAGGTCCGCCCCAACTTCGATCGGCTCCTGCTCTTCTACAAATTCTCCATAGCAATTGTCGACAAAAATCACTGCATCTTGTTTCACTTTTCTTATTTCCTTTACCATTTCGCCAATCTCTTCGACAGTAAAAGAGGGCCGGTTGTCATAGCCGCGTGAACGTTGGATGGCAACCATTTTTGTCTGGCCATGGATCGCTCCTCTGACGGCTTTCCAGTCAATGCCGTTCGTTTCCGTTAAATCGATGTGGCGGTATCCGATATTGAAATCCTTCAAGGAACCACTGTCTTCTTCTCCTCCTCCAGATACTATCGAATCCAGCGTATCGTAAGGTTTTCCCGTTATATACAGCAGCTCATCGCCGGGACGCAGAATTCCAAACAGTGAGATGGTAATGGCATGAGTGCCGGAAATGATCTGAGGACGCACAAGAGCAGCTTCCGCTTTGAAGACATCCGCATACACTTTTTCTAAAGTATCTCTTCCTTCGTCATCATATCCATACCCCGAAGAAGGATGAAAATGATGGTCGCTGACTTTCTGCCGATGAAAAGCCGCCAATACTTTTTGCTGATTCTGAAACGCAGTATCGTCTGCTTTTTGCAATTGCGGCTGAATAAGTTGTTCGATCGCTTTTACATTTGTAAGCATGGTATTCTCCTTTAATTGATAGTTACTTTCCCATTATGACGCTAAGTTTGAAAACGCGTCAAATTCTGCTACAATTCATAGAGTTGAATTTTTGGGGAGGATGCAAAAAGTGGCGTGGGAAGTATTGAGTGCGATTGGCACAATTGCATTTGCGGTATCGGGAGCAATTATCGCAATGGAAGAAGAATATGATATTTTCGGAGTTTATCTACTCGGTGTGGTCACTGCTTTTGGCGGAGGCGCTATCCGGAATTTATTGATCGGTGTACCTGTATCGGCACTGTGGGAGCAGGAAATGATGTTTCAGTTGGCGTTGATTGCCATAACAGTCGTTTTTCTGTTTCCACATCGCCTTCTGGGCCATTGGAATCGGTGGGGGCATTTTTTTGATGCCATCGGCTTGTCCGCATTTGCTGTACAGGGAGCCATGTATGCTGTGGAATTGGAACTGCCGGTATATGCTGTAGTTGTGGCAGCCGTTTTGACCGGTTCAGGCGGCGGGATGGTCCGTGACATTCTGGCGGGCAGAAAACCGCTTGTTTTAAGAGCCGAAATCTACGCTGTTTGGGCAGCGGTTGCCGGTTTGCTGATCGGTTTTGATATCGTCCGGACAGATACCCTGCTCTATATTTTGTTTGTTACCATCACTGTGCTGCGCATTTTATCTTATACATTCAAATGGAGATTGCCGGCAAGGAAAATATTATCTTCATAAACAAGACCGCCCGGCTGTCGCAGCCGGACGGTCTTGTCCTGTCTTACGCGATGGTTTCGCCCTTCCAGGCAGTCATCCCGTATTCAACGTTCACACATTTAACTCCGTTGCCTTCCAAAATTTCGCATGCCATCGCACTGCGGCGGCCACCTCTGCAAACCATGTAATATTCTTGGTCTGCATCCAACTCATCCACACGGTCCGCCACTTCTCCAAGAGGAATGTGTTTGGCACCGGGAATCATGCCCGCTGCCACTTCCTCGTCTTCACGGACATCAATAATATTCAAGTCTTCTCCTGCTTCTATCCGTTGTTGCAGTTCATCAGGTGTTATGCTGTTCATAACCATCCTCCATCTGTAAGATTTGTCATTCATCTAAAAATGTTATCTTTCGCGTCAATCACTGTCAATGGAAAAACCGGTCCGCAAGCTGACGGCCGGTTCCAGGAATTACTCTTCGTGTTCAATGGCTACAGGTTTAGCAGGAGAAAATGTGGAAATTGCATGTTTGTAAATAAGTTGCTGCTTGCCGTCTGTTTCTACCAGCACCGTAAAATTGTCATAAGACTTGATAGTCCCTTTCAACTGAAAACCATTCAGTAAAAAGACGGTGACATAAATATTGTTTTTACGCAGCTGATTCAGGTAAAGGTCCTGGATGTTTACTGGTTTCATCATCTTCCCCCTTCTCTCTCTCGTTCTTTTTTTTGTTCCATCAATAGCTCAATTCGACGAGTACGGTTATTCTCCTGCATAAAGTCTGCAATTTCCTGAATGTTTTTTTCCATTTCCTGTGTGACATCAATCCAAAAAATCGGCAATTTGTTTTTAAAATAAGTGAATTGCCTTTTGGCATATTTCCGGGAATTCTGTTTAAGTTGTGCAACCGCCGTTTCCAACGAAATGCTCCCCTCCAAGTATGCCTGCAGTTCCCGGTAGCCGATTGCCTGCATGGATTGAGCTGAGTGGATGCCTTGGTTGCGCAAAGTCTTTACTTCCTCCAGCAACCCTTCTTCCATCATCAGGTCAACTCGTTGGTTAATCCGTTCATATAAAAGTTTTCTTGGGATGTCCAAGCCTACAATCACTTCGTTATACAGTGGTTCAAGAGCTCGATTCCGTTCCGTCTTCTGTTGACCGCTCATTGCAATTTCAATTGCCCGGATGACCCGTCTCGTGTTATTGGGATGAATATCTGCTTCGGGATCCAGCTGCAGCAATTTTCCATGCATGTGCTGTGGTCCATGCAGCTTGAGTTCTTCATACAGAGCAGATCTTAGCTTTTCATCGACTTGCTGCTCGGCAAACCGGTAGTCAAAAAGTACCGCCTGCACGTAGAGCCCTGTCCCTCCGACAATGATCGGCAGCTTGCCTCTGGCGTTGATTTCTTCGATTTTTTCCCGCACTAGGCTTTGGTATTCCGCTACTGAAAAAGATTCATCCGGATCTTTGATATCCAACAGATGATGGGGAACCCCCTTCATTTCTTCTGGTTTTATTTTTGCTGTGCCAATCGACAATCCACGATACACCTGCATGGAATCCCCATTGATGATTTCCCCGTCGAAATACTTTGCCAGTTCAAGGCTCAGAGCGGTTTTTCCAGATGCGGTTGGACCCACAATTGCCAGCACATCAATCATCTTGGGCCATCCATTCCGCAAAAGTGTGGAAATGCTTGTATTTGTTTTTTTCATGGAGCAATTCATGCCTGCCATCTTCCGCCAAATACACCATCACATTGGTCATGCCCGCCTTCTGATATTGACGGGCAGAACTGAACACTCCTTTGCCATTGTTTCCTACAGGATCCCGTGCTCCGCTGATCAAAAGAACAGGCAAATCTTTGCGTATTTTATCAATTTCCTCCTTTTTGTGGATCACTTCAAGCCCTTCCAATAAATCCACATAAAACTGAGTAGTCGAAGCAAAACCGCTCATCGGATCTTTTTCATATTTTTCAACTTCTTTTTTGTCGCTTGTGAGCCAGGCGAATTTAGACCCTTCGTCTTTGAATTCCCGGATAAAACCGCCAACTGTCAAAGCTCCCAGCAAAGGGCTTTGTACATCTTTTCCTTTCACTTTCGAAAGCATGGAAGCCAGTGCCAGACCGGCCTTCCCTTCAACACCTGGAGCGCCTCTGGTGCCGGATAACAGGACTCGGCACAGCTCTCTACGGGAACTGTTCAATTGGATATAGCGACGCGCGATAAATGACCCCATGCTATGGCCCAACAATACCATCGGGAGGTTACCGACACGGCTTCTTATATTGGTTATAACGTGTTCGGCATCTTCCACTACCTGCTCAAAGCCGTTTTGTTCAGAAAAAAATCCTTTTACGCCGTTTCTTTCAGCCGTTCTTCCATGGCCACGGTGATCATGGCCGGATACTACAAATCCCTGTTTGGCCAAGAAACGTGCAAATTCCTCATAACGACCGATGTGTTCAGCCATGCCATGCAGTATATGAACATGTTTTTGGGGGTTCCGGGGTTCATACACTTCGTAATATATTTCATGATCATCTGAAGTTCGGATAAAATCCCTGGTGACCTTCAATCGAAAACCTCCTATCCATATGTGCAAGATTACTTAAAGTGACGCGTTGCTGCCACCGCTTTCTTCCAGCCACCGTAAAGTTCATCTGTTGTCGCTTTCTCCATTTGGGGACTGTACTCTTTCTGGACCGACGACAGATTGCAGACGTCCTCGATGCTGTTCCAAAACCCTGTAGCCAAGCCGGCCAAAAAAGCGGCACCTAATGCCGTCGTCTCATTCAAGCGGGCAAGCTCCACATTTTTTTGCAGGATATCGCTTTGGAACTGCATGAGAAAATCGTTGCTTACTGCTCCTCCGTCTGCCCGGAGCATATCGATTTCAATTCCTGAATCCTGTTCCATGCAATCCAGGACATCTTTTGTTTGGTATGCGAGCGATTCCAGCGTGGCACGGACAAAATGTTCTTTTTCTGTGCCGCGTGTCAATCCAAAAATAGCGCCTCTCGCATCTGAATCCCAATAAGGCGTACCCAGTCCTACAAAAGCAGGCACCACGTAGACGCCATCGGTCGACGGCACCCGCTTAGCGTAGGTTTCGGAGTCCGCTGCAGTTTTCAGCATGCGTAAACCGTCGCGCAGCCACTGGACTGCCGATCCTGCTACAAAAACACTGCCTTCCAATGCGTAGGAAACTTTGCCGTCAATTCCCCAGGCAATGGTAGTCAGCAGGCCATTGCTTGATTTAACTGCTTTCTCTCCTGTATTCATCAGCAGAAAACAGCCCGTGCCATATGTATTCTTGGCCATTCCCTTTTCCGTGCAGTTTTGTCCAAACAAGGCGGCTTGCTGATCGCCGGCAATTCCCGCGATGGGAATCTCCTGACCGAAAAATGTGCTTTTGTCAGTTTTGCCGTAAATTTCAGAAGACGATTTGACTTCCGGCAGCATAGCCATGGGAACCTGCAGCATTTCACAGATTTCTGCGTCCCATTGCAACTCAAAAATATTGTACAGCAAGGTTCTGGAAGCATTGGTGTAGTCGGTCACATGTACTTTGCCGGCCGTCAGGTTCCAGATCAGCCAGGAATCCACCGTACCGAACAGCAATTCTCCGTTTTCCGCCTGCTCTCTTGCCCCTTCCACCTGATCCAGTATCCACTTTACTTTCGTGCCTGAAAAATAAGGGTCAAGAAGAAGACCGGTCTTATCCTGGAACCACTGCTCCAAGTTCTGCCGTTTCAATTCGTTTACGATTGGCTGGGTTTGTCTGGATTGCCAAACAATAGCCGGGTATATCGGTTTGCCGGTATGCCTGTTCCAGACAATCGTCGTTTCCCGCTGATTGGTAATGCCGATGGAATCGATCTGTGTCTCTTTTGTCCCGCTTTCAGTCAGCACAGCAGCGATCACCGACAATACCGAGCCCCAAATTTCACTTGGATTGTGTTCAACCCATCCTGATTGGGGATAGAACTGCTTGAACTCACTTTGCGCCGAATGAATCAATTCCCCTTGTTTATTAAACAAAACGGCACGTGAACTGGTGGTTCCTTGATCGATGGATAATACATATTTCTCCATTTCATCACCCCTTCAACTGTTACATAACCCGCTTGAACATTTTTTCAACATCGTAAGTTGTGAAATGAATGATCACTGGACGGCCATGAGGACAAGTAAACGGCTGCTCTGCTTTTTTCAAATCTGCCAGCAGTCGTTCCATCTCATGCTTTTGCAAATAATGATTGGCTTTGATCGAACGTTTGCAGCTCATCATGATTGCCGCTTCCTCACGCAGTTTTTTGACATCCGCTTTTTTGTCGTTCAGTACCTGCTCAATCAGATCTTCCACGATTTCCTGTTCAAACCCTTTCGGAAACCAGGTCGGGTGTTCCCTGACAATAAACGATGCATCGCCGAACTCTTCCAGGAACACACCACTGTCTGCCAGTACAGACAATGATTCTTTCAGGCGCAAGGCTTCATCCCGGCTGTAATGGAACGTCAATGGCAAAAGCAGCGACTGGCGTTCCCCTGGATCGGCTTCTCCCACCTTTTCCCTGAAATACTCATATTTAATCCGCTCTTGTGCGGCGTGCTGATCGATCAGATAAAACCCGTCATGGCTTTGCGCCACGATATAAGTGCCGTGAATTTGTCCCACCACTTCAAGTTCAGGAAATTGCTCACTGGGCTCTTCTTCCGGAATCCCGACATTTTCTGGTTCCATGGCCTGCTCTTCCGTCCATCGCTTTCTTCTGCCCACATCCGGTTCCGGCGTCTCGGGCTCTGGACGCCGTGAAGGTTCGTTGAGATCAAGCGGTTCGTTGGTCGTCTTCCGAAATGGCTCCGCCACAGGTTCGGCTTGCTCCTGGACCATGGTTGAAGTTTTCCATAAATCCAATTGCCGCGTCGGCGCCTGCTTTTTCGGTTTCGGCTTTTCAATTACCGGAGCGCGGACCGCTGATCTGATGGCTCGACGGATTGTGTCGTGAATCAGTTCCATCAATTCCTTTTCCTTACTCAAACGGATCTGCTGCTTGGCAGGATGAACGTTGACATCTGTCAGGTAAGGATCTCCTTCGATGTTCAATACGACAATCGGCTGCCGTTCCAACGGCAGAAAAGTGTGATAAGCTTTGTGCACCGTATTGGCGATAGCGTAATGTTTGACCCAGCGTCCATTGACGAACAGCGAGATATAGTTTTTATTGGCTCGCGTGATTTCCGGCAATGAAGCAAACCCTGTCACTCTGTAGTCATGTGACTGACCGTCAAATGGAACCATCTTTTTGGCGATGGAAACGCCGTAAATGTCCGCCAATACACGCTGGATTTCCCCGCTTCCCGACGTGTGCAGGATCGTTTTGCCTTCATGGGACAATTTGAATGAAATCTGTGGGTAACTCAGCGCAAACCGATTCATCAAATCGATGCTGTGGCCAAGTTCCGTCTGCAGGGTCTTCATATACTTCAAGCGAGCCGGTGTATTGAAGAACAGTTGGTCGATGGTGATATCCGTCCCTTTCCGCAAAGAACCGGCCCGGTGTTCCACCAATCGGCCACCTTCCATTTGAACGAATGTACCGGTTTCACCATCAGAAGTTTGTAATGTCACTTTTGAAACGGAAGCGATACTGGCAAGCGCTTCTCCCCTGAAACCGAGTGTCCGTATACGGAACAGGTCATGCTCATTGGCAATTTTACTGGTGGCATGCCGTGAGAAGGAAAGCAGCGCGTCATCGGCATCCATGCCGTTTCCATTGTCGACCACTTGGATAGTAGTTAAACCCGCTTCTTTCAGTAACACTTCCACCATTGTGCTGCCGGCATCGACAGCATTTTCAACGAGTTCTTTGACGACGGATGTCGGCCGTTCGACCACTTCACCCGCCGCAATCTTATTGGATAAAGGTTCATCCATCAAATGGATTTTACCCATCGTCTCACTCCCTGTCGGTTAACTTGTTTTGTAAATCGTTTATCATCTGAAGCGCCTGGAGCGGTGTCATTTCGGACACCCGAGCCTCCGATATGGCCTGCAGCACTTCATCCTGGCCGGAGTCCCGGCTGTCAAAAAACGACAGTTGTTCCACTTGATTCGACGGTTGCTTCTTATTCTTTTCAAACGTTTTCAATAATTCTCTTGCACGGCTTAAAATCGGCTGAGGCAAATTTGCCAGTTCTGCCACATGGACGCCGTAACTTTTATCAGCAGGCCCTTTTTTCACTTTGTGAAGAAAAACCACTTTGCCGGATTGCTCCATCGCTGCCACATGGACATTGCTCAATTTATTCAACGATTGCTCAAGCGTTGTCAATTCATGGTAATGAGTCGAAAACAAAGTGTTGGCACCGATATGTTCATGGATGTATTCAATCATCGACTGGGCAAGGGCCATCCCGTCGTATGTAGATGTTCCCCGCCCAATTTCATCAAACAGCAGCAGACTCCGCTCTGTCGCATGTGTAATGGCGTATTGTGACTCGAGCATTTCTACCATAAATGTACTTTGGCCGGATACCAGGTCATCCGCCGCTCCGATGCGCGTGAAAATCTGATCAACAATCGGCAAATTCGCCGATTCGGCAGGTACATAACTGCCGATCTGAGCCAGCACGATGGTCAATGCCACCTGCCTCATATAGGTGCTTTTTCCTGACATGTTCGGTCCGGTGATCAGCAGCATATTGTGTTCATCCGTCAGCACACAGTCGTTCGGAACGTAATGTTGTTTGTTGAGCATTTTTTCAACCACAGGATGGCGGCCCTCAATAATGGCGATTTCCGTCGAATCGTTAAAATCCGGTTTGACGAACCGGTACTTCTCCGCCACGTTTGAAAAGCTCATCAGCACATCCAATTCACTCAACGTAGAAGCGAGCTTTTGAATGCGGTTGATGTATTGTTTGACTTGTTCCCTTATTTCCACAAATAATTCATACTCAAGCGTCAGGCTTTGTTCTTCCGCCGTCAGAATCAGTGCTTCTTTTTCTTTCAGTTCCGGCGTGATATAGCGCTCAGCATTAGCCAGCGTCTGTTTCCGCTCATAACGATCCAGGTCGGCCAAATGCATATTCGCTTTCGATACTTCGATGTAATAGCCGAAAATGCGGTTATAGCCAATCTTCAAAGACTTGATGCCTGTTTTTTGCCGCTCCTGCTGTTCGAGCTGGGCAATCCAGTCTTTGCCGTTCCGTGAGGCATACCGGTATTCATCGAGCTGTTCATGATAGCCATCACGGATGACGCCGCCTTCTTTTGAAGACAATGGCGGATTATCACTGATTGCTTCCAGCAAGCTGCAGACTTCTCCACAGCGGTCAAGTTTGCTGCTGAATGTTTCCAGGGTACCGTTTCCGGCACTGCTGAGCCCTTCAATAATGGAAGGCACTTTTTCCAACGAACTGCGCAACTGTGCCAAATCGCGGCCACTGGCGCTGCCGAACGCAATCCGTCCGGACAACCGCTCCAAGTCGTAGACCTCTTTCAGCAGATCCTGAAGATCCGCGCGGACGAAATACTGGTCAATCAACGCTTCCACCATGTGCTGCCGTTTCTCAATCATCCATTTATTGGCCAGCGGCTGATGCAGCCATTGTTTGAGCTTGCGGCTTCCCATTGCCGTCACCGTTTCATCCAACAGCCACAAAAGCGTGCCTTTCGTTTCGCCGCCACGGATTGACTCAAGCAGCTCAAGATTTCGCTTGGAATGGAAATCGATGGTCAGCAATTGCCCGTTTTCATTATAGGAAAAAGCCTGTATATGGTGAAGCGACTGCTTTTGCGTCCTTGCGATGTAAGCCAGCAGACGCTGCCCGCTCATCTTCAATTCTTCTGGACATTCAGCCAGAAGTGTTTCGTTTTCATCAAAAGCAAAGTCCATCGGCTCAATCGACAATACCAGGTCCTGCGCCGTTTCGTTCAGCAATAAATACAACTGCTCAGAAACGACAAGTTCTTTGATATTGAGCGACTGCAACTCCTGCAGCAGCGATTTCTCCGCTCCTGCTATGTAAGTGGAAGACGCTTCTCCGGTACTGATGTCCACATAGGATAAGGCAAAGCCATCGTCCAGCTGTTCGGCAGCAGCGAGAAAATGATTGGATTTGGAGTCGATGCTTTTTCCTTCCGTATGGGTTCCCGGAGTGATCAGGCGGACAACTTCCCTTTTCACGACCCCTTTGGTCATTTTCGGGTCTTCGACCTGCTCACAGATGGCCACTTTGTTGCCTTTCATGATGAGCTGATCAATGTAATTTTGCGCTGCGTGATGCGGCACACCGCACATTGGAATCCGCTCATCGCCGTTTCCGCCGCGGCTGGTCAACGTAATCTCCAGCAACTGCGATGCTTTTAACGCATCTTCATAGAACATTTCATAAAAATCTCCAAGACGGAAAAATAGAAACGCATCCTGGTAATCGGATTTCACTTGTAAATATTGTTGAATCATTGGTGTAGGAGCCATTTTTTAACCTCTTTCAGATCATTACTTTATTTCTCCATTATAACAAACATCCGGGGGGAAAAGAAAAAACTGAAAGAGCACAGGCTCTTCCAGTTTTACTTAATCTTGCCGTAATTGGTGCTGCGGACTTTCGATCCTGTTTCGCCGCGCAGCAAATCGCCGCCAGTCGTCTCGATGATCTGGTTTGTCACTTGGTTGGCGATCGTTGTGGAAACCATTTGAAGCAGGGCATTGACATCTGCCTGAGATTGCTTGAATTCCTGGACAATCGGCACATTGTCGATTTCTTCTTCGATTTTCTGGATTTTCTTTTCAATCAGTTCCAGTGCACGTTCTTTGCCGTAATGCTGGAAGTTGACTGCTTGTTTTTGAAGGCTTTTCAAGCTTGCAATTTTTTCGCGGATTTGTTGATTTTCATTGATTTGAGCTTCGGCCCGCTTAAAGAAATCCACTTCTTCTGTTTCCGCGATCATGTTCGCCACTTCACGGGATTTCGCGATGATTTCATCTTTTGTATACGTCATTTGTTAGACACCCACTTCTTGGCCTGATACGACTTCGAGCAATTCGCCGTTCAATGACCATGTTTTAGTTGTTGTGATTTTCACTTTCGCCAATTTGCCGATAATCGATTTCGGACCGACAAAGTTGACGAGTTTGTTTTTCGCCGTATAACCGGACAGCACATCCGGATTTTTCTTACTTTCCCCTTCGACCAGGACTTCCACGATTTTGCCGTCGTAGGCTTTCATCGCTTCTGCTGCGTACTCATTGACGAGGGCGTTCAAACGCTGAAGGCGCTCTTTCTTCACTTCCATCGGAACATTGTCGACCATTTTGGCAGCCGGTGTTCCCTCGCGGGGTGAATAGATATACGTAAAGGCCATTTCAAAACCGATTTCTTTATACAATGACAGAGTTTCCTCGAATTGTTCGTCCGTTTCATTCGGAAAACCGACAATAATATCCGTGGTCAGTGACACGTTCGGAATCGCTTCCCGGATTTTCCGGACCAATTCGATATAATGTTCACGTGAGTATTTGCGTGCCATGATCTTCAGCATGCTTGTCGACCCGGACTGGACAGGCAAATGGATGTGATCGACCAGATTGCCGCCTTTTGCGAGCACTTCGATCAAGTGATCATCAAAATCACGCGGATGGCTCGTGGTGAAACGGATTCTCGGCAAGTCGATGCTGCGCAGATCATCCATCAAATCGCCAAGACGGTAAGTGATGTCGTCAAAGTCTTTGCCGTAGGCATTGACATTCTGTCCGAGCAACGTCACTTCCTTATAACCCTGTGCCGCCAAATGGCGTACTTCCTGAATGATATCTTCCGGACGGCGCGAACGTTCTTTGCCGCGCGTATAGGGCACGATGCAATACGTGCAGAATTTATCGCAGCCGTACATGATGTTGACCCATGCTTTGATCTGGCCTTTTCGCACCTTCGGCAGGTTTTCGATGACATCGCCTTCTTTGGACCAGACATCGACGACCATTTCTTTCGACATATAGGCTTCATTCAGTATTTCCGGCAACCGGTGAATGTTGTGTGTACCGAAAATCATATCCACCTGATCATAGGTCTTCAGAATCTTGTTGACGACGGATTCTTCCTGGGACATACAGCCGCAGACACCGATCAGCAGATCCGGCTTTTCCAACTTCAGCGGTTTCAAGTGCCCAAGTTCCCCGAACACTTTGTTCTCTGCATTTTCACGGATGGCGCATGTGTTCAGCAAAATTACATCAGCATCGTTTACAGAGTCGGTGATGTCGTATCCGAGTTCCATAAAAATACCGGCCATCACTTCCGTATCATGTTCGTTCATCTGGCAACCGTATGTGCGTATGTAAAACTTACGCCCGGCTCCCAGATTCTCAAACCGCGGATCAATCTTGAAATTATCAAAATACGAGACTTCTTCTTTGCCCCGTTTTTTCGCATCTTTTAAAGACGGTGGTGTATAGACACTTTGAAAGTACTGGCTGTAATCCTTTTCGGGCTTTTTTTCCGATGGAGAGGCCTTTACTTGGCTTGACTGTAATCGCTGTTCTTCATTCACGAAAAAAACTCCTTTCAATCAATACCTTATTATACTGAATAATCGCTTCCCACTACAAGGAGAGTGTGCTAATTGTCGATGAATCGACACCTTCATCAGTTCTGGAAAGGATAATCTTCGTTGATATAGATACGTTCATACGAAGTGGCTTTTCCGGTTTGGTCATCCACTTCAGTGAAAAAACCGCTGACGACAGAACGCCCCCGCTTCGGTACTTCAAAACGCGTCGGCATATTGGTTTTAAAACGGTACAGCACCGATTCTTTTGCCATCCCCAGAATCTCATCGTATGGACCGGTCATACCGACATCCGAGATATAGGCAGTTCCGTTCGGCAATATCCGCGCATCCGCTGTCTGCACATGCGTATGTGTTCCGACGACAGCCGATGCCCGTCCATCCAGATGCCAGCCCATGGCGATTTTTTCACTGGTCGCTTCTGCATGAAAGTCGACAAATACCAACGGTGAAATCGCTTTGGCTTCTTCCAGTAACTCATCCGCCTTTTGGAACGGATCCTCATGGGGCGGCAAAAAGACGCGGCCATGCAAATTGATCACCGACAACGTCTGTCCGTTCTTGGTAATGGTGGCCATACCGCGTCCTGGGGCTTCTTCGGAAAAGTTGGCAGGCCGTATCAGATAATCGACTTCATCAATAAAATCAAATATCTCTTTTTGATCCCACGTATGATTGCCCATCGTAATCATGTCGACTCCCATGAACAGCAAGTCCTGATAAATGGCTTTCGTGATTCCTCTTCCGGCTGCTGCATTTTCACCATTGGCAATCACCACATCCGGCGAATATTTTCGTTTCAGCCGTGGCAAATACGACTCCAATGCTTCCCGGCCGATGGATCCAACGATATCTCCAATAAATAAAATCTTCATATAATCACCTTTTTCCATAAGAAAAAGGCTTCTTTGAATAGACATTCATCGAAGCCTTCCTCTTATTATTTTGCGTATTCAACTGCTCTCGTTTCTCTGATAACCGTCACTTTGATATGTCCAGGATAATCGAGCTCTTCTTCGATCCGTTTCCGGATATCTCGAGCGAGGCGATGAGCCGTCATATCATCAATCTGTTCCGGCCTTACCATAATGCGGATTTCACGTCCTGCTTGAATGGCGAATGATTTCTCAACGCCTTCATATGATTCGGAAATCTCTTCGAGTTTTTCCAAACGGCGAATGTAGTTTTCCAGCGTCTCGCTTCTGGCACCAGGGCGTGCTGCCGATAAAGCATCTGCAGCAGCGACAATAACAGAAATGATGGAAGTCGCTTCTGTATCCCCATGGTGGGAAGCAATACTGTTGATGACGACAGGATGTTCTTTGTATTTCGTTCCAAGCTCAACACCGATTTCGACGTGGCTTCCTTCCACTTCATGATCAATCGCTTTACCGATATCATGAAGAAGTCCAGCGCGTCTGGCGAGTGTGACATCTTCGCCCAGTTCTGCAGCCATCAGGCCGGAAAGGAATGCCACTTCCGTTGAGTGCTTCAGAACGTTTTGTCCGTAACTTGTACGGTAGCGGAGTCTTCCCAAAATTTTGATCAAGTCAGGATGGAGGTTATGTACACCTACGTCAAATGTGGTTTGTTCCCCAATTTCACGAATTTGTTCATCGACTTCCCGTCTTGACTTCTCAACCATTTCTTCGATCCGCGCCGGATGGATACGGCCGTCAGATACCAGTTTCTCCAAAGCCAATCTGGCTGTTTCACGACGGATCGGATCAAAACCTGACAGAATTACCGCTTCCGGTGTATCATCGATGATCAAATCGATACCGGTCAGCGTTTCAAGTGTCCGGATATTGCGTCCTTCCCGTCCGATAATTCGCCCTTTCATCTCGTCATTTGGCAAATTGACCACAGAAACAGTGGTTTCTGCTACATGGTCAGCTGCAAATCGCTGCATCGCCAAGGATAAGATGTTTTTCGCTTTTTTGTCGGATTCTTCTTTTGCCCGCGCTTCCGTATCTTTGATCATTGCAGCAATATCGGTTGAAAGTTCGCTTTCAACTTGCTGCAAAATAATCGTCTTCGCTTCTTCGCGGGTCAAAGAGGAAATACGTTCCATTTCGGACTGCTGTTTTGCGACTAACTCTTCAGCTTTGCGTTCCATCTGTTCAATATGCTGTTGTTTTTCGGCGAGCGCTTCATCTTTACGCTCCAAACTCGCCTCTCTTTTGTTTAATGCATCATCCTTGCGATCCAAATTTTCTTCTCTCTGCAACAACCGATTCTCTTGTTTTTGAAGTTCTCCTCGGCGTTCCCGAATTTCAGATTCTGTTTCAGTACGCAATTTATGATTTTCGTCTTTCGCTTCCAATAAGGCTTCTTTTTTCAGTGCTTCGGCTTCCCTCTTCGCATCTTCTATAATCTGCTCTGCAGAACCTTTGGCACCCGCCATTTTGGAATCGTTTACTCTTTTTAATGCATAATACCCAACAAACACACCAACGATGACACCAAGCAAAGCGAAGATGAACTCGGTAATACCCATTCGGACACCTCCTCTTGCTATTCGTAATTTCCCCATTTTCAAAAGTTGAATAATTAAAACAATTGCACACATCAAGCGTTTAAAAATTAGTAAATTATACAATTTCAATTGTATAGATGGACTTAAATTGTGTCAACCCATTAAGAAAAGCGGAAGCGGCCGTGTAGCCCCGACAAGCGCTGGAAGCCTTGCAGGTGATGGCGTTATTGGCCATCGGCTGCAAGGCTGAAGCGACCTCGAGGGGCTGGCCGCTGGAGTCTGGACAGTAAGAAAAGCGCAAGCGGCCGTATAGGCTTGACGGGCATAAGACGAACCAGCGAAGTGGCGCTCTCTGTCACACAGCTGGGTTGGCTTATGACCCGAGAGCCTGGCCGCTGGAGTCTGGACATTTAAGAAAAGCGCAAGCGGCCGTATAGGCTTGACGGGCATAAGACGAACCAGCGAAGTGGCGCTTTCTGTCACACAGCTGGGTTGGCTTATGACCCGAGAGCCTGGCCGCTGGAGTCTGGACATTTAAGAAAAGCGCAAGCGGCCGTTGAACTATGACCGATGTAAGGCAGAGCATCAAAAAGAAAGAGCCGATCAGCTTCTGCTTCACGGCTCTTTCAACTAGCCATCCGGCTTTTGGCCAGATTTCTCTTTTATTCTTCGTCAATCAGCAGATTGAACTCTTCTTCCTCTGCTTCCGGTTGAGGCGCCGCAACGGAATAAGAAGCGGCAGCCATGCCGTAGTGTTCACGGATTTTCGCTGCAATGTCATTGCGGATGTTTTCGTTTTCTCTCAGGAACTGCTTGGCATTTTCACGGCCTTGCCCTACGCGCTCCCCATTATAGGAATACCAGGAACCGCTTTTTTCAATGATATCCAGTTCTGCACCGAGGTCCACAATCTCACCTTCGCGGGAAATCCCTTGACCGTACATAATATCCACTTCCGCTGTACGGAAAGGTGGCGCCACTTTGTTCTTGACGATTTTGATTTTTGTTCTGTTTCCGATGATGTCAGTTCCTGACTTCAACGCTTCCGCTCGTCTTACTTCCAAACGGACAGACGAATAGAATTTCAGCGCACGACCGCCTGGTGTGGTTTCCGGATTACCGAACATCACACCGATTTTTTCACGGACCTGATTGATGAAAATAACAATCGTATTCGATTTGTTGATGACACCAGATAACTTCCGAAGGGCTTGTGACATTAAACGCGCCTGCAATCCCATGTGGGAATCGCCCATTTCCCCTTCAATCTCTGCTTTTGGCACAAGCGCTGCAACAGAGTCGACGACCACGATGTCAATGGCACCGCTTCGCACCAAAGCTTCAGCGATTTCAAGTGCCTGCTCACCGGTATCCGGCTGTGACAGCAATAATTCATCAATGTTAACGCCCAGATTCTTGGCATAGACAGGGTCCAGTGCATGCTCCGCATCGATGAACGCTGCAGTGCCGCCCGTCGCCTGCACTTCAGCAATTGCATGAAGTGAAACAGTCGTTTTACCTGAGCTTTCCGGTCCATATACTTCGATTACACGGCCACGCGGATAGCCGCCTATCCCAAGTGCCGAGTCAAGTGCCAGTGAACCACTGGAAATAGATGATATATTGCGGTCGGTATTTTCCCCCAATTTCATGACAGAACCTTTACCGAATTGCTTTTCAATTTGTTTTAGCGCCATGTCCAACGCTGCTTTACGATCGCTCAAAAGAAATCCTCCTCTAGATAAATCCATTTTTTCTACCTGTCTCTACTATACTCGCTTTTTGAGAAATATACAAGAAAAAAGCGAACGTTTATTCGTGTTCGCATCAGAAAAATGATTTTTAGATGGTCTATGTTGAGCAAAATGAAAGTTTGAGCCGAAAAAACGCGCAAAATTAAATTTTGCGCGCGTTGTAATCCGTCAGTGTTCGTATGACATAATACAATGCCAGTTTCACCGCTCTCAGACGGTTGGTGTTTCTCATGCCCGACAATTGAAGCTGATAAGCTTGCGTATCCGCTTCAGTCGCAATACCGATCCAGACGGTTCCGGCAGGCTGATCTCCATGGGCATCAGGACCGGCAGCTCCCGTTAAACTGACGCTGATATCGGTCTTGAATTTTGCTCGGACCGCTTCCGCCATGGCTTTTGCAGTTTGCTCACTGACTACTCCGTATTCGGCAAGCAGTTCAGCTGATAAACCCAGCTGGGAGATTTTCATTTCTTCATTATATGTAATCACACCACCGGAAAGCACTGCACTGGCTCCTGATACAGAAGCAAGTTCCGATTGGAACAGTCCCGCCGTCAAGCTTTCCGCAGCCGAGATTGTCTTTTCCTGCTCTTTCAGCAGTTCAATTGTTTTGGAGGCCAACGAATCATCATCATAGCCGTATAAATATTGACCGACGCGAGCCAAAATTTCTTTCTTGGATTTATCGATCAGAGTCCAGGCTTTTTCAGCCGTATCTGTTTTGGCTGTGATGCGCAATGTCACTTCTCCATCAGAAGCCAGTGGTGCAATCGTCGGATTTGTCTGCTGGTCCAGTAAATCCTGAAGGCGATCCTCCAGTTCTGCTTCTCCAATGCCATAAAAGCGGAGAACATGGGAAAGAATGACATCTTCCTTATTCAACAACCGGGCCAGTTTTGGCTTGCCTTCGAACTGAAACATCGGTTCCATTTCTTTCGGCGGCCCCGGCAGCAGCATGAACACATGGCCCTCTGTCTTATAGAGCATGCCTGGAGCCATCCCATGATGGTTGACGAGCACTTCACTGTCTTTCAGGACAAGCGCCTGTTTTTTGTTGTTGTCTGTCATGACGCGTTTCGCTTTTTTAAAATAAGCCTGGATCGATTCAAGTGCTTCACTGTCCATTTCGAGTGTGGTGCTCAAATGCCTGGCAATCGTCTCTTTTGTCAGATCATCTTTGGTCGGGCCCAATCCTCCTGTGAAAATAATCAAATCAGCCCGGTTTTCAGCAATTTCAATGGCATCTTTCAAACGGTCCGCGTTGTCTCCAACGACTGTATGGTAATAAACATTAATACCAAGTTCCGCCAAATGGTTCGACAAAAAACGGGCATTGGAATTGGTAATCTGTCCAAGTAAAATTTCGGATCCTACTGCAATGATTTCTGCGTTCATCTGTTTCCACCTCTTCCGTTATTTTGAAGCCATCAAAGCCGTGCGATTGGCGTAGAAATACTCCCAGCCCGACCATATCGTAAAAATTAACGCGACATAAAGCATCACGTCAGCAAATGGAAAGCCAATCCAGGTAAAAATCGGATTATGGAGAAGCAGTGTCGTGACCGCCAGAATCTGTGCTGTGGTTTTGATTTTCCCCAGTCCTCCGGCTGCTACCACTTCCCCTTCACCCGCCAAAACGAGACGCAAGCCTGTCACGGCAAATTCCCGGCTGATGATGATAATGACAATCCACGAAGCTGCAAAACCCAATTCCACCAGGATGATTAATGCAGCGGATACCAGCAATTTATCCGCCAGCGGATCGAGAAATTTCCCAAAAGTGGTCACGAGGTTGTATTTTCTCGCATAATACCCATCCACCCAGTCCGTTAATGACGCAAAAATGAAAATGAGACCCCCTACAAAATGTGTCACTGGCAGTTCTGCTCCCAAAAAGTTCATGGTTCCCCAATTGAAATCCACCAGCATGATGATCATAAAAATCGGGATAAGCATTATACGGGATACCGTAATTCGGTTTGGAATATTCATTAATGTTGCTCCTTTCAACCTGTCAAGAAAAATAGCCATCTGTTGATGGCTATGGTGATTCCGGAAACTCGATGATGATATTCTGCGTCATGAGGTCCTGTTTGTACTCGATCGCTTTCCCGTCCAATGTCAGCCTGACGTTCGGCGCAGCACCGATTCGGATGCGGATACGGGACAGGCCGGAAACATTAATGATTTCACTTTCATTGGCCTGCATTTCCCTGGCAGGTGACATTAATTCCTGCTGGTTGGCATCGGTTGCTGATACCCATGACACGCCGGAAGCTTCAATTTTCAACTCTTTTGCGTCAGGACCGGCCCAGGAATATGTAGTATCTTCACCGGCTGTGCCGATCAGTGATAAATCCGGATCTTGCGGCACTGCTTCCTCGGCCGCTTCGTCTGCAGGCTTCGGTATTTTTTCTTCAGTTTGTTCCGCCTGAGAAGCAGCTCCGCTATCCACCGTTTCCTCGTACGGAAGACCGCCATCGTCAGCGATATCTTCTTCCAAAGAGTCGTTGGATGCATGTTTGGAATAGAAAAACACCATAATGGCCAAAATAACGACAATAAATAAAGCCACAGTGATTTTTGGCATACTTTCAGCCATGGTTCCCGAAAGACTCATTGTATATGTTCGCTTTCTCCAAGGCAGCGGCTCCGACACAGACGTTCCTGTTTCTCCATTGGCCGGTACCGGAATTTCTGTTTTGTATTCTTCCAGCAAGGCATCAGCATTCAAACCGACCGCTTCCGCATACTGCCTGATGAAAGCCCGTACATAGAACACGCCTGGCATGCCGCTGTAATTGCCTTCTTCGATTCCGATTAAAAAACGTTCCTGTATTTTGGTGGCTTGATGCAAATATTCCAACGTATAGCCTTTTTCGATTCTCGCTTTTTTCAAGCGATCACCTAGTTCACTCACACTTTCCACCCACTTACTTAAAAGTTAAAACCGCCACCAAACATATCTGCTTGCTCATTACTGTTCATGAAGTTATTTTTTTCCATTACTTCATATGTGATCTTTTCATCGGGATGATGACGCAGTTCGATAATATAGTCGAAATCTTCGATACTGTATTCGGACTGCTGGATAAACATATCCGGATGTTCCACAACTTTGATGGTAGGCATACGCATCATTTCCCGGACCAGCTGCATATGGCGCTCATCTGACGCCCGTCTTGTCACAATCCCATCCAAGATGAAAATGTTGTTTGAGTTATGTTCATCGCCCATCAATTGATTTCGCACAGTTTGTTTAATCATCGTTGAAGACAGGAAAATCCATTTTTTGTTTGCACTGACACTTGCCGCTACAACCGATTCGGTTTTCCCGACCCGTGGCATGCCGCGGATACCGACCAGCTTATGGCCTTCCTGTTTGAAGATTTCTGCCATAAAATCCACCAGCAGACCGAGTTCATCGCGAACAAAACGGAATGTTTTCCGATCATCGACATCACGCTGAATATAGCGTCCGTGGCGGACTGCCAGTATGTCCCGTAATTTCGGTTCGCGGTACTTGGTGATCACAATGGTGTCAATGGTCGAAACGATCTGCTCAAAACGTTCCAGCTGCACATCATGCTCAGCACGCAACAGCATCCCGCGCCTGCCCTGGTCGACACCATTGATGGTGACGATATTGACACGCAGCATCCCCAGCAGAGAAGCTATGTCCCCTAATAGTCCCGGACGATTCACTTGAATTTCGTATTCAAAATACCATTCTCTCATTCCTCATCCGACCTTTCGATTCTAAGTAGTAACGATTTCTTGATATCTTTAATAATAGCGGATTTACCCCTTTAAGAAAAGGAATAAAAAGAAGGAAAAGGTTTCCTTCTTTTTCTACATATGCCAACCACCATTTATCCGCAATATTTGGCCCGTCATGTAATCGGCTTTGCCATTCACCAAAAAACTGACAGCATCCGCAATGTCCTTCGGCTCTCCGAAACCCAGCGGTATTTCCTGCTGGAGTTCTTCCAGTTCTTCTTCTGACAAGAAATGGTTCATCTTTGTCTGGATAAAACCGGGAGACACCGCATTGACACGCGTTCCTGCAGGCGCCATTTCTTTCGCATAGGCTTTAACAAACGCCGATTGGGCACCTTTGACAGCGGAATAAACAGTTTCCATCGAAGCGCCTGTTTCCCCCCAAATGGAAGTGACAAAGACGACATATGATTTCGGGTGTCTATGGAAAAACGGCGAGATAAAACGAATTGCTTCGACCGGGTTTTTGACATGGACGTGCCAGAGGGCGTCCATGTCTTCTGACGTTGTCTCGGTAAGCAGCTTCACTATGCTCTGACCACTTGCCACAACTATACAGGAAGCATCATACACTTGGTCAGCAACTAGTTTCGCACTGCCGCTTTGGGAAAGATCCGATTGAAGGGCAATGAATTCCTGACGCGGAAATTCGTCGGCCAATTGCTGCGTCAGCTCTGAAATTCCGTTTCTATTCCAATGAAGGTACAAAGACCATCCATCTTCCGCCAATTGTCGGCAGATACTTTGACCGATTTCACCTGAAGCTCCCAATACTACAGCAAACCGTTTCACTCGCTTTCCTTCTTCGGCGGTATGATGGAAAAGATGGACTGCTGGCTTTCATCGCTGACGGACTGGAAAGCTTCCTGCAAATCAGCTACTTCAATTTCTTCGAGCATCGGCACGACATCAAATAAGTTCATGTCATTGAACGCATAGCGGGTAAACTGATTGGCGATGTATTCAGGAGAATTCAGCGCCCGCAGGAAAAAGCCGATTTTTTTTCGGCGAACACGATCCAGGTCGTCCTGTCCAAACGGCCATTTTTCTTTTGCTTTTCTGACAGTTTCCAGTACTTCATGAGCCAGCGTTTCCGGTTCATTCGTATCGGACCCGATCAACGCATAGCCGAATCCATTTTCCAGTGAATAATCAAAGGAATACGATTCATCGATCCAATCGCTTTCATACGCGTTGTGATAGAAGTCAGACGTTCTGCCAAACAGCAATTCATACGCAAGCTGCGCAGACAATTCATGTTTCAGCATTTCAGAACCGGATAAATCCAGTTTTTCCGGCTTGATGCCGACAAACACCTTGGGCTTTTGCACGCTCATTTCCAATGTCCGTTGTTTGATCGCCGCTTCCATCGGTTCTTCCGGATAGATGCGAACAATTTCTTCAGGTTCATCAAACGTTTTTTGCCCCTGGTTCTGCCGGACAAACTCCATCATGCTGTCTGGATCAACGGCTCCGACGATGAACAGCACCATATTCGATGGATGGTAAAAAGTGTTATAACATGTATACAAATGTTCAGCTGTGATTTCCTGAATCGATTCCACTGTACCTGCAATGTCGATTTTTACAGGATGGTTTTTATACAAGTTCTCGATGATGCCGAAATACAAGCGCCAATCCGGCTGGTCGTCGTACATGGTGATTTCCTGGGCGATGATGCCTTTTTCTTTTTCCACTGTTTTTTCTGTGAAATAAGGGCTCTGGACGAAATCGAGTAATGTTTCTACGTTTTCCTGGATTTGACCGGTAGCCGAAAACAGATAAGCTGTCCGCGTGAAAGAAGTAAAGGCGTTGGCAGCAGCCCCTTGCTTGCTGAACTGCTGGAATATATCCCCTTCTTCTTTCTCAAACATTTTATGCTCCAGGAAATGGGCAATCCCGTCCGGAACTTTGATTGGCTGCTCTTCGCCCAGCGGCACAAAATGGTTGTCAATTGACCCATACTTGGTTGTAAAAGTCGCAAATGTTTTGGAAAAGCCTTTTTTCGGGAGAATATACACTTGCAGTCCGTTTGGAAGTTTTTCCTGATAAAGGGTTTCATCTAATTGTTCAAACTGTACTTTATTCATTCGGTTCATCCTCCTTGCCTGATAGGAAATACGTCATTTCCAAGGAAAGTTTCTGGGCCACTTCAGCCAATTGTTCTTTCGTAACTTCTCTCCATTGATTGATCATTTGTTCGGGCTCGAAAGGGTCAAATAATTCCGTGTACTGGTCATAGATATCTATTTGCCCTCGTGCAGAATCGAGCGCCTCTTTTAACTGGTTGGTCAAAAGGGCTTTGGTTTGATCCAGTTCCACGTCTGTAATATTTCCTTTCTTCATTTCTTCCACTTGCTCAAGAATCAGTGTCACTGCTTTTTCTTCGAGTTTCGAATCAATCCCCGCCAAGATGAACAATAAACCGAATTGGGAAGCATAGGAACTCGATACATAATAGGCCATGCTTTCTTTTTCACGGATATTTACAAACAGTTTCGAGTGGGCATAGCCCCCTAAAACGCCGTTCATCAACTGCATGACCGGAAACTTCTCGTCTTTAAATGTGACAGGTGAAAAAAACGTCATGTGAAGCTTGCCCTGTTTCATGTCTTCGTATTCTGCCACACGGGGTTGTTTGGGCTTGGTCAATTCCAACGCCGGTGCATCAATCGCTTTCTCCCTGTCTTTAAAATGGAAATAGTCTTCAATAAAAGAAGCGATTGTTTCAGATTGGATATCACCCACAGCATATATTTCAACTTCGTTCGTTTCGAGCATAGCACGGTATTCGTCCATCAACTGCTGATTGGTGACTTTTTCCACTTCTTCAATTGTACCGTTGGCTGGAATGGAAGCCGGATGGTCAGGTAAAGCAAGATCCAGCATCCGTTGTTGCGCATAGCGCGTCTTTTCGTCAAAAATCGATTCGATGCGTTGTTTGACAGCATTTTTCTCACGGGTAAACACCGATTCTTTGAATAAGCCATTCTCCAAATTCGGTTTGAACAAGACGATATACATCAAATTCATCACTTTTTCGAGTACACCTTCTTCGGATAAATACTGGTCATTCACCGTTTCGACATTCAAGCTGACAATATGTTCGTTGCCTCTTTTTGTGGAATCTATGTAAAGGGAGGTGCCATAAAGGTCATCCAGCACCATACGAAGCGCCGTATGGGATGGGTAGACTTCATTGCTGTGCTGCAGTACGTTCGCCAAAATGGAACGGGCTGAAGCTTTTTCTTTCGTCAGTTTATCTTTAAACTTAACCGAAAAATTTATCGTTTTGAATTGCGTTGTTTCATTAACATGTACATTAACGCCTTTTGCAATATTTCTCGTATGAAACATGTAAATTCCCCTCTCGTCGTCATGCCTTAACTATACCGAACTTTTTCCTTCAATTGCAAACAAAGAAAAAGAGCCGTCGCAATGACGGCTCTGCTATTTTTAACGCTGTCCTTTGATGTATGGCTTTCCGTTCGCTTTTGGTGCATTGGCCCGTCCAATAAAACCGGCAAGCGCCAGAATCGTTAACACATAAGGAAGAATCAGCAGGAAGACATTTGGAACATCCTCGATGAAAGGAATCGAAGACCCGGCAATACTCAATGACTGGGCAAGACCGAAGAACAAAGCAGCCCCCATGGCACCAAGTGGATGCCACTTCCCGAATATCATCGCTGCCAGCGCCATAAATCCTTGACCGTTGATTGTCGCATGACCAAAGTCACCTGTCACCGTCTGGGCATAGATTGCGCCTCCGATTCCTGCTAACGCCCCAGAAATCATGACGGCCACATAGCGCATCCGGGTGACGTTGATGCCCATCGTATCTGCCGCCATCGGGTGTTCCCCGACAGACCGCAACCGCAAGCCGAACGGTGTCTTATAAATGACAAACCAGGCGACGAACGCCATAGCGATGGCAAAAACGGATGTCATGTATACCTGGCTGAAAAACATCGGCCCGATTATTGGTATATCTGAAAAATCCGGGACGTTACTGAAAAGCCTTGGGCCGATAAACGGAATATCGGATAAACCGAATGAATCGTAACGCTGAAAACGCTCTGTGATGAAGTCAGTCTGCCCTTTATCGAATATGCGCTTGACCAGATACAAAGCCAGTGCAATTGCCAGCAAGTTGATGGCAACACCTGAAACCACTTGGTCTGCACGGAACGATATCGAAGCGACCGCATGAACAAGCGACAGCAGCAGAGCGGCAACCATGGCAGCAATCAGTGCCAGCCAAGGAGTCAAGCCCCCGAACTGATCCGCAAATAATAAGTTAAACAGGATGCCGACAAAAGCACCGATCACCATCAAACCTTCGAGACCGATATTGACAACTCCCGATCTTTCGGAAAACACACCGCCGAGCGCCACCAAAATAAGTGGAGCAGCATAGAAAATCGCTGAAGGCACGATGAAATACAAAACTTCCAAGAAACTCATCTTACTTCGCCTCCTTCTTGTTAGCTGCCCGCAGCAGGAACAGACGGATGATATAACCTGAAGCTACAAAGAAAATAATTACGGCAATGACAATTTCCACGATTTCAACAGGTATACCCGCTTCATTCGGCATGTTCAAAGCTCCATACTTCAGTGAACCGAACAACGATGCGCCGAAAACGACGCCCAGCGGTGTATTCATACCAAGCAGGGCAACCGCGATGCCGTCAAAACCGATCCCGGTAAAGCCGCCTTTGGAAGATACATACTCAAACGTACCGAGCGCTTCCATCGCTCCGCCCAGACCGGCAAATGCACCGGAAATGACCATGGCCAAAATAATGTTTTTGTTAACATTCATGCCGGCATATTCCGAAGCATTCTGGTTGAAACCGACCGCTTTCAGTTCAAAGCCAAGTGTCGTCTTCTCCAAAATGAACCACATGACTGCCACCATTGCGAGCGCGATAAAGATCCCATAATGCAAACGGGAAAAATCCGTCAGATTCTGGAAAAACTCAGAACGCAGCGAGGCGCTTTCAAAAATGCTTTCTGTCCGATCGCCACCACCTGAAACCGTCCGTATCAGTGCATTGGTCGTATGTAATGCAATGTAGTTCATCATAATGGTAACGATTACTTCATGTACGCGAAATTTCGCTTTTAGAAGTCCCGGGACAAATCCCCATAACGCTCCTGCCACTACTGCCGCTAAAAGAGCCAAAGGCAAGTGGATAATTTTTGGCAATTCAACTGCAACTCCGACATAGGCCGCAGCGAACCAGCCCACAATCAATTGACCTTCCACCCCGATATTAAACAAACCGGAACGGAATGCAAAAGCAACAGCAAGCCCAGCCAGCAGATAAGGGGTGATCTGCCGAAGCGTTTCTCCAATTGTATATAAATCCCCGAAAATTCCGTTCCATAAAGCCACATATCCCTCAATTGGACTGTATCCACTTACAACCATGATAATGGCACCAACCAACAGCCCGAGCAATACAGATATGATGGGAACCAGAAGATTCGTCGCTCTATTCGACATGCTGATCCTCACCTTCCTTCTTGACGCCTTGTTCCTTTGAATTTTTTGACTGGCCGGCCATCAGCAGCCCCAGCTCCTGTTCTGTTGTTTCTTCCGGAGTGACAATGTCGACAATCTCCCCGTCATGGATAACAGCAATGCGATCTGAAACATTCATAACTTCGTCCAATTCGAAAGATATCAATAACACCGCTTTGCCGTTGTCCCGCTGTTCAATCAACCGTTTATGGATAAACTCAATTGCTCCAACATCAAGTCCCCGGGTGGGAAGAGCCGCAATCAATAACTCAGGGTTGCGGTCCACTTCACGTCCGATAATGGCTTTTTGCTGATTCCCGCCCGACAAAGCACGTGCCGGTTCATGAGGACCTTGTGTCCGCACATCAAAATCCTTGATGATCTGTGCCGCTTTTTCATTGATTTTGTTGTAATCTATAATGCCTGACTTTGAAATTGGCTGCGCATAGTAAGTCTGAAGCGCAATATTATGGCCGATTGGAAAATCCAGTACGAGTCCATGTTTGTGGCGATCCTGGGGAATGTGTCCAACGCCTGATTCAGTGACTTTCCTCGGCTTTAAGCCCGTGACGTCTTTTCCATGAATCAGGACTTTTCCACTTTTCACTTTGCGGAGCCCTGTGATCGCTTCGATCAGCTCAGATTGTCCGTTGCCATCAATCCCGGCGATGCCGACAATTTCTCCTTTTCGGACTTTCAAGTTCAGTTTTTTCACTTTTTCAACACCGCGGTAATCGGTAACGACCAGGTCTTTAATATCCAGTATTTCACCATTTGGTGAAGCAGGGCCTTTTTCCGTCTTGAATTCCACTTGCCGCCCCACCATCAGAGAAGCCAGTTCGTTCGGATTGGTTTCTGACGTAGTGACCGTTCCGACTCCCTGACCTTTCCGGATAACGGTTACACGGTCCGACACATCCATGATTTCTTTCAGCTTGTGCGTAATCAGGATGATGGATTTCCCTTCTGCAATCAGACGTTTCATAATTTGGATCAGTTCAATGATTTCCTGCGGTGTCAGTGAAGCAGTCGGCTCATCAAAAATCAAAATTTCTGCGCCTCTGTACAAAGTCTTCAAGATTTCCACACGCTGCTGCATTCCGACAGATATGTCTTCAATAATCGCATGTGGATCAACGTTTAAGCCATATTGTTCAGACAAAGCCTGTACTTCTTTCGCAGCGTCTTTTTTGTTTGTCACACCGAACTTCGTCGGCTCGCTTCCCAATACGATGTTCTCAGTTACCGAGAAATTCTCCACCAGCATAAAGTGCTGGTGGACCATTCCGATACCAAGATCGTTGGCCACGTTCGGATTGGCGATGTTCACTTTTTCCCCGCGCACCCGGATTTCTCCGCCTTCGGGTTGGTACAAGCCAAACAAAACGTTCATCAGAGTGGATTTTCCCGCACCGTTTTCGCCCAATAAAGCATGGATCTCCCCTTTTTTCAACTGCAGGGTGATATTGTCGTTGGCGACAAACGATCCAAACTCTTTCCGGATATTTAACATTTCAATTACATATTCCACTGGTTTCACTCCCTCGAAAACTGGTAACTTCTTGCTGTATAAGCTGAACCAATAATTTTTACCTCTCGGTCTTCCGCAAAACGGCTTTGCATGCCTGTGGAAAACGTCCATCCGGAGGATTTCCACAACTACCATTAACCCGTTCAATACACAGCTTAATTAATACAGGAAAGGCTTCTCTGCCCAAAAGCCTTTCATCTACTAATTTTCTGAAAAATAGACGAAAAAAAATCATAAAGACCGGTTAAACCGGTCTTTATGATGACCGCATAAGACAGCTCCGAAACCGGAGCATTATTACCCATTTATAACGGGATAATATGTGGTTTATTCAACTGTTTCAGGGACTTCAATTTCTCCATCGATGATTTGCTGTTTGAAATCTTCAATTTGTGTCATTACATCTTCAGGGATTGCACCGCGTGAATCAGCAAGTCCGATACCATCTTCAGCTAAACCATAGACAGTTGTTTCACCGCCTGGGAATTCTCCAGCCTGTGTTTTCTCAGCAATTTCGATTACTGCCATTTCAACACCTTTTAATACGGAAGTCATTGTTACATTTTGGTCGCCAATCTGACCTTCGTCGTACTGGTCAGCGTCAACACCGATTACCCATATGTTGGCTTCAGGGTCTGCTTCTTTGCGTTCTTTTGCTTCAGTGAAAACACCGTTTCCGGTACCACCGGCAGCGTGGAAAACAATATCAGCTCCACCGGAATACATACGGTTCGCAGTTGTTTTACCCAATTCCGCTTTGTCAAAAGCACCTGTATATTGGGAATCCACTTCTACTGAAGGGTCAGCAGCTTCCACACCTGCTTTGAATCCTGCTTCAAAACGTTCGATAACCGGAATTTCCATTCCACCGACAAATCCGACTTTTCCTGTCTCCGTCATAAGAGCTGCGGCAACTCCAGCAAGGAAAGCCCCTTCCTGCTCTTTAAACATAACGCTGGCTACGTTAGGCAATTCCACAACTTCGTCAATGATGGCGAACTGTTGCTCTTCCTGCTGTGAAGCGATTTCTTCCACCGCACCTTGCATCAACGCACCAATTCCGTAAACGACATCAAAATCACGGCGAGCGAGGTTATTCAGGTTGGTTGTGTAATCTGCATCTGAAGTGGATGTCAAATACGCATACCCACCATCGCCTTCTTCAAGGCCGTTTTCTTCACCGAATTTCTGCAGACCTTCCCAAGCAGACTGGTTAAAGGATTTATCATCGATGCCGCCTACGTCTGTAACCATGGCAACAGAGATATTGCTTGATTCTTCTGTAGCTTCTCCACTGTCTCCACCGTTGCCGGTGTTTTCAGTGGAAGTATCTTCTTCAGAACCACATGCAGCAAGCATTGTACCAGCAGCAAGCATTAAGGATAGACCCAGACCAAATTTACGTTTTATCAATGTAATAACCCCCAAGGTATTTTTTCATATTAGCAGGAAGTGCTGTTTTACACACGTTTTCGAACAACATGGAAACTGAATTTGTCTGCCCGAAAGTAATTTTTTGAATACAGCACCACTTGATCGTCTTCATCGTAATGGAGCTGTTTTAACACCAATAATGCCGTTTCCGGATCACATTCCAAAATCGGTGACGCATCTTCATGGTAACCGACCGGGTCAATAAAAGTGACTGCATAAGAGATGCGAATTTCTCCGGATTCTTCAATTGCGGAAAAAATAGAGCTTTCAGAACGTCCAAGAAAATTTTCCGGCATAAATTGCGAAGGGACTTTGTCGATGCAATAGACGACGGGTTCTCCATCCGCTGTACGGACACGTTCGATTGTTATAATATTTTCCGCATCACTGCAATGAAAGCGTTTAATATCTTCCTCAGCGGCAATGGATTCGGAAGTGCTCAAGTAAATCGCTCCCGGCTCCATGCCCACTTGGCGGATCATGTCCGACACACTCGTCAACTGCTCGATTCCAGAACTGAAAACCGGTTTCGGATTGACAAAAGTCCCAACGCCATGACGCCTGATGATGATATTATCTTCTTCCAGCAGCCGGAGCGCTTCCCGAAGAGTTGCGCGGCTGACTCCAAGTGATTTGGAAAGCTCGAATTCGGATGGCAATTTCTCTTTTTCTTTATAAATGCCCGCCGCAATATCCTGCTTCATGCGATCAATCACCTGGAGATACAAAGGACGTTGATCCGATTTGATTGACATTCGATTCACCACCATCGACAGAGATCAGACATCTGATGTAAAACATTCCTACTAATCAGCATTACTATACCATTTTTGATAAATGAAATAAATAGTATGTTGTCGAATTCTCTGTTTTTTTGTTCAAATTTTGTCAAAATAAATAATTCTTTTGTCACGATGCTTGAGGCCTCTGCTAATATTCTTCCTGCTTTTGAACCAGTACGGTCCGCGGCTTACTGCCTTCATAAGGACCGACTACGCCGCGCTGCTCCATTTGGTCAATAATCCGTGCCGCCCGTGAGTACCCGACACGGAAACGGCGCTGCAGCATCGAAACAGACGCCGTCTGCATCTCACATACCAGTTGAACAGCTTCGTCATAAATTTCATCAGTTTCTTCATCAACGGATGTTTCTTCCACGTCCGTCGGGATCATATCCTCCTGGTATTGCGCTTTTTGCTGTTCGATGGCAAAGTCCACTACTTTTTCCACTTCTGAGTCGGACAGGAAAGCACCCTGGACACGTACGGGCTTGGACTGCCCGGCTCCCAGGAACAGCATATCCCCACGGCCCAGCAGCTTTTCTGCTCCGCCCATATCCAGAATGGTCCGGGAATCGATGGCAGAAGAAACAGCGAACGCGATGCGGGAAGGGATGTTCGCTTTAATGACGCCCGTGATGACATTTACACTCGGACGCTGAGTGGCAATGATTAAGTGAATGCCGGCTGCACGGGCCATTTGAGCAAGCCGTGTAATGGCATCTTCCACTTCGTTTGAAGCGACCATCATCAAATCAGCCAGCTCATCGACAATGACGACGATAAACGGCAACTTCGGATGCTTCTCTTCGTTTTCTTCGTTGAACGTATGGACATATTCGTTGTATCCTTCGATGTTTCTTGTTCCGGTATGAGAGAACAGTTCATAACGGCGTTCCATTTCAGAAACGATTTTCTTCAACGCTTGTGCCGCTTTTCTCGGATCTGTAACAACCGGCGCCAGTAAATGAGGAATTCCATTGTAGACGTTGAGCTCCACCATTTTCGGATCGATCATCATCATTTTTACTTCATGCGGTTTCGCCCTCATGATGATGCTCGTAATGATTCCGTTGATACATACGGATTTCCCGCTTCCTGTAGAACCAGCGACCAATAAATGAGGCATTTTATTAAGCTGCGTCAACACTGCTTGCCCGGTTACATCTCTTCCCAATCCAAACAGCAGCTTGGCGTCCGGTTTGTTATTTTCTTCGGATTCCAGCACTTCGCGAAGGCTGACAACTGAAACTTCCGTATTGGGAACTTCAATTCCGATGGCGGATTTCCCTGGAATCGGCGCTTCAATGCGAATATCTCTGGCAGCCAACGCCAACGCCAAGTCGTCGTGCAAACTGACAATTTTGCTGACTTTTACGCCCGTGTCCGGCAATACTTCATATTTTGTAACAGCAGGACCCATATGGACTTGCGTCACTTTAGCACGGACACCGAAACTCTGAAACGTCTTCTCCAGCTTCTTGGCATTTTTCTGAATACCCGAGTACTCCCCACTTTGATCACTATGGGGAGGCATGGTCAGCAAATTAAGCGGCGGCAATTGATATTCTTCATTCTCTAGTTCTTCGCTGCCACTGAGCATTTCTGCTCCGCTCTTTCCATCCGTTTCTTCAGGAACCGTTTCAGCCTGGTGTTCCGCCTGTTCACTAACCGGCTCTTCCTGTCTCTGCTTTACCCGTTCAGTAAAAGCAGAGATGATCGGCTCTTGTTCTTCCTGTTCCTCTTCATGTAACTCTTCGTATCCCAATGCATCATTGAATTCAATTACTTGTTCAGGCTCAGATTTGGGGCGTGGGGCCTCAATCCGCTTTTGTTTTTGTTTCTGTCTTTTTTGCTGGAACCGCTGGCCGATGGACGAAAAAAGCGGCTTGGCGCTCGGGATTTTCTCCGCAATAAACGGAGCCGCTGTTTTCCCGGTAAGTATAATTGCACCAATAGACAGAAGAATCACTGCGACAATCACTGTTCCGGCTGTATCAAATAAGACATGAAGCATGGCATACAAAATGCCGCCAAGAACGCCGCCACCAGCAGCCGTATAGTTTGTCCAGATGGTTCCACTGATTTGAGTCGCCTTTACCGTTTCAGATAGGACATTGCTCGAAGTAATCGGCAAAATCGAACCAGCCGCCCATATCAAATGACAGACCAGTAATATGCCTGTCAGCAAAAACAATGAACCTGCAACGGTTTTCATCGCCGGCTTTGGCCAATCGCGCTTCACCATCACATGCAATGCGGCCAGAATAAGAGCCACCGGAATCAGAAAAGCCAAGTATCCGGCCATGAATTCTGCGGAATTATACAGCATCTTTCCGACTATTCCCAGTTGGAATGCCATCAATACAGCAATCCCGATTAACAGCAAACCGACTACTTCGTACAGGATCATAGGCATCTGCTGTTTTCTTTTCGTCTTCTTTTTTTTCTTAGGGCGTGCTGCTGTCCGTGCCATTTTCAATCCCCCGTTTCCGATGTAATCGAAAAAGGATTTCCCCCGATTGCAACGGCTTGGAAATCCTTTCACTTTGTTTTTCTTAATATTCCATAATAATCGGAATAATCATTGGACGGCGTTTGGTTTGCTGGAATAAATAAGAATTCAATGTATCCCGAATTTCCTGTTTGATATTATTCCATTCAAAAGTTTCCCGTGTCACATATTTTTCAACGACTTTCCGGACAAGTTCTGTGGACTCCTCCATTAACTGTTCGCTTTCACGAACATAAACAAAGCCGCGGGAAATCATTTCCGGACCGGAAGCGATTTTCTTTTGTTTGCGATTTAATGTAACAACGACAATAAAGATGCCATCCTGCGACAACAATTTGCGATCACGCAGGACAATATTGCCAACATCGCCGATTCCGATGCCATCAATCAGCACGTTCCCCGCCGGAACACGGCCGCTCATGCGCACCTTCCCATTTTTATATTCCACAATATCGCCTTTGTCTGCAATGAAAATATCCGTTTTGTGCATTCCCACTTGCTGGGCTAATTTGGAATGGGCGATCAGCATTTTGTACTCGCCCTGGATGGGAATGAAATATTTTGGTTTCATCATATTCAACATCATTTTCAAGTCTTCCTGGCTGCCATGGCCCGACACATGGACTTTCTTATTGGATGTCAGAACCTTGGCTCCGGCTTTTGCCAATTTGTTCATCGTCTGGAACATTTGTACTTCCATTCCGGGTGATGGTGTAAAGGTGATTAAAACTGTATCGGTTTCTTTGATTTTAACGTCTTTGTGCTGTTTTCTGATCATTTTTTCAAGCGCTTCAAGCGGCTCACCCTGATTGCCTGTGACAATGATTACAACTTCTCCATCGTTGTATTTTTCCAGGTCTTTGAGTGAAATGACCGTGTCTTCGTCAACGGTCAGATAACCAAGGCGCAAACCGACTTCATAGCTGCTTTCCAAACTTCTGCCCGCTACGGCGACTTTTTTCCCCGTTGCTTTGGCCATGTCGAACACCTGCTGAATACGGATGAAGTTTGATGAATACAGTGACACTAGAATTCTGCCTTGCGCTGCATGGAACGCCGTCAGCAAATGGTCCGCAACCACTGTTTCTGACGTCGTATGACCCGGGCGTTCTGCCTCAGTGGAATCAGACAGCAGCATCAGTACTCCGTCTTCTCCCAGCTTCGCCATCTTGGCAATATCCGGTCTGTAGCTGCCTTTTACCGATTGGTCGAATTTGAACTCCCCTGTATGGACAATAGCCCCTTCCGATGTGTGGAATACGATTCCAAGGGCGTCTGGAATACTGTGTGTGGTATGAAAGAACGTTACATGGGTTTTGTCAAAATTCATCCGGCTTTTATTGGTTACTTCGAAAAATTTCACATGCTTTAAAGAACCTTGTTCTTTTACATGCTCTTTTGCCAAAGCAATGGTCAGCTTTGAACCGTAAACTGGTGCCTGGACCTTCTTCAGTAAATAGGCAATCGATCCGATGGCATCTTCGTGTCCATGTGTCAGAAAGATCCCTTTTACCCGTTCTTTGTTTTCTTCGAGAAAAGACATATCCGGAATAACGATATCAATGCCCAGCATCTCATCTTCCGGGAACATCAATCCACTGTCGACGACAAACAAATCCTCGTCGATTTCGATTACATACATCGCTTTACCGATTTCTCCGACTCCGCCGAGCGGAATCACTCTTATTACTTCGTTTTTAACTTTACTCAATTGATTTCCTCCTAAAATTCACCCGTACACATCCATAGAGTTTATTATACGGGAATCACCGGTAACAGTCCAAAGAAAAAAATAAACCGGCGCCATGTCCGGTTTATTTTTCTTTATTGTGGGGCTGTTATACAATTTTTTCTTCTATCAACGATTCAGCGATCTGCACAGAATTCAATGCGGCCCCTTTGACCAGGTTGTCGGAAACTACCCATAAATGGAATCCTTGCGGGTTGTCCGGATCTTGACGGATTCTTCCGACGAACACTTCGTCCAGCCCTTCAGCCATCAATGGCATCGGATACAGTTGTTGCGATGGATCGTCCATCAATTCAACGCCTGCGGCTTCAGCAATTGCCTGTTTCACTTCTTCCACGCTCGGAGCCCCTTCCAGCTCCACATATACCGATTCTGAATGCCCTGTGACGACTGGCAGACGCACACAAGTAGCAGCTACTGACAGTTTGTCGTCATGCATGATTTTCTTGGTTTCGTTGATCATTTTCATTTCTTCCAGCGTATAGCCATTATCAGCAAATACATCGATTTGAGGAATGGCATTAAACGCGATCGGATAATGTTTATCTGCGGATTTTACCGGAAGCACGCTGGCATCCGCCTGCTTGGCATTGTCAAAATCAGCAGCTTGGTCCTTCAATTCATTGATGGCCCCGATTCCTGCTCCAGACACAGCCTGATAAGTGGATACGACCACTTTTGACAAACCAAATTGTTCTTTCAACGGTTGCAAAGCACAGACCATTTGGATTGTGGAACAGTTTGGATTGGAAATGATGCCGTTGTGCAATCTCATGTCTTTTTTGTTCACTTCCGGTACAACCAGCGGCACTTCCGGATCCATACGGAATGCGCTGGTATTGTCGATGACCACTGCTCCCCGCTTCACTGCTTCTGGCGCGAATTTCTCGGAGATGCTGCCCCCGGCACTGAATAATGCGATGTCGACACCTTCAAACGACTCGGGCACCGCTTCCTGCACAATGTATGTTTTGCCTTTGAACTCAATTTCCTGGCCCGCTGAACGGCTGGATGCGAGGAATAAAATCTCTCCTGCCGGAAAATTTCTTTTTTCAAGTTGTACTTTCATTTGCTGGCCCACTGCTCCAGTGGCGCCCATGATGGCTACTTTATACGTTTTCACACTACTCTCTCCTTCAAGATTGATTGGCGTAATTGTATCATATTTCATCGTAGTAAAGCATTGAAACCATAAAAAAGAAGTTTCCTCAAAATGAGGAAACTTCTTTGGAACGAATGATGGATACAGCTGGTGCTTTGGTTAACTTGTTCAGAAGAGACTGAACCTTTTCCACTGACACCTCATCAATGAGTCTCAGGATCTCTTCATAGCTCTTGTGCCTGCCAAGCAGCAACTCATGTTTGCCGTTCCGGTTCATACGGGCGCTGGTGCTTTCCATGCCCAACAGCAAACTTCCTTTCAGCTGCTCTTTGGAGTCAGCTATTTCTTCACTCTGAATACCGTTTGCACGAGCTGTTTCCAGAGACTCCAGAATTACGCGCTGCATCTCAGGCAGTTGTTCGTTGGCTGTTCCGCCATATATCGCAAAGCTCCCGTGGTCCGAATAAGGGGAATGATACGAGTAAATGGAATAAGCCAGCCCTCGTTCTTCCCGAATTTCCTGGAACAGACGCGACGACATCGAGCCGCCCAGAATATTGTTGAGCACGGCAAAATCAAACAGCCGTTCATCCGTCATGGAGACCCCAGGATACCCCAGGCAGAGATGGCCCTGTTCCGTTTCCTTGAGCTTAAGGGAAGAGCCGGATGTAAAATCAGGATAGGTGTATACCTTCTCTGCCCCTTTTCGCTGGAAACTGCCAAAACACGACTCGATTTTATGCAACAGGGACGGAGTGATATTGCCGGCGACAGAAATGACTGTATTTTCCGGCGTGTAATGACGATTCATGAACTCCATGATTTTTTCTTTTGTAAACAGCGCCAGTGTTTTTTCAGTTCCCAGTATTGGATCTCCCATGGAATGGTCAGGATACATGACTTTCCATAACTGTTCATGGACGTCATCATCCGGCATGTCTTCAGTCATGCTGATTTCTTCCAGTACCACCTGGCGTTCTTTTTCAATCTCCACCGGGTCCATCGTCGAATTGAAGAACATATCTGCCAGTACTTCTACTGCAAGCTCTGCATGATGATCAAGCACTTTCGCATAGTAACAGGTGTATTCTTTTGATGTATAAGCGTTCATGTCTCCGCCAATCCGGTCAAATTCACGGGCGATCTGTTTAGCGGACCGCGTTTTCGTTCCCTTAAACAGCATATGCTCAATAAAATGGGTTAACCCGTTTTCTTCGGGCAGTTCATCACGTGAGCCGGCTTTTACAAAAACCCCCACTGCTACTGAGCGGAAATGGGGGATCGTTTCAGAAACAATGCGCAATCCATTGTCACATGTATATGTTGTTACCAATGAAACATTCCTCCTGATATGAAAAAATTGCCAACAGTTGCTGGCAATTTTAGTCTTTTGTATTAATCTTGTTGTTTCGCTGTTTCTTTTTCTTCTTTTTCTTCTTTCAAAACGGCTTTGCGGGATAGGTTGACGCGTCCTTGGCGATCGATTTCGATGACTTTCACTTTCACGACATCGTCGAGTTTCAGCACGTCTTCCACTTCTTTTGTCCGTTCTTCCTGTATTTCAGAAATATGAAGCAATCCATCTTTTCCAGGGAACAGTTCAACAAAAGCGCCGAATTTTTCAATGCGTTTAACTTTGCCTTCGTAATACTCGCCCACTTTTGCTTCGCGGACGATGTTTTCGATCATTTCTTTCGCTTTCGAGTTCATTTCCTGATCAACCGAAGAAATGAAAATTGTACCGTCCTGCTCTGTATCGATCTTAACACCCGTTTCATCAATGATCTTGTTGATCACTTTTCCGCCTGGCCCAATCACATCACGGATCTTGTCCGGGTTGATTTTGATCATAATGATTTTCGGTGCAAATGCAGACAATTGTCCCCGTGGTTCTGAAATGGTTGCCATCATCGACTCGAGAATATGAAGACGCCCAATTCTGGCTTGCGTCAATGCTTCTTCAAGAATTTCACGGGACAAACCTTCGATTTTAATATCCATCTGCAGTGCCGTAATGCCTTCTGCAGTTCCGGCAACTTTGAAGTCCATATCCCCAAGGTGGTCTTCCATGCCCTGGATGTCAGACAATACGGTGTAGTTTTCACCTTTTTTCACAAGGCCCATTGCAATACCGGCGACCGGAGCTTTTATCGGAACCCCGGCATCCATCATCGCCAGAGTGGAAGCACAGATGCTGGCCTGCGAAGTAGATCCGTTTGACTCCAGAACTTCCGCCACTAAACGGATTGTGTAAGGGAATTCTTTTTCGTCCGGCACGACTGCTTCCAAAGCCCGTTCACCAAGTGCTCCGTGACCAATTTCGCGGCGTCCGGGACCACGAAGAAAACCAGTTTCCCCTACTGAAAACAATGGGAAGTTGTAATGGTGCATAAAACGTTTCGTGTCTTCGATCCCCAGTCCGTCAATGATTTGGACGTCTCCAAGAGCTCCAAGTGTACAGATGCTCATGGCCTGTGTTTGTCCGCGTGTAAACAGTCCGGAACCGTGAGTCCGGTTCAAGATGCCAACTTCTGATGACAACGGACGAATTTCGGAAGGTCCTCTTCCGTCCGGACGGATTTTTTCATCCGTAATCAAACGGCGCACTTCCTCTTTCACCATTTGATCCAGAATCTGGCCAGCTTGTTTTTTCACTTCTTCATCTGACTCTTCGTAAGCGGCCATCGCTTGTTCTTTCACTTGATTGATTGCATCGTTTCTGGCTTGCTTTTCATTGATTTGAACAGCTGCGTTCATGTCTGCTTCCACAGCTTCTTTCAGTGTGGCAGTCAATTCCGCATCCAATTCATACAGCTGGATTTCTGTTTTTTCTTTGCCGACTTCTGCCGCAATCTGTTCCTGGAACGCAATCAATTTCTTGATTTCTTCGTGACCGAACATGATGGCTTCCAAAATGATGTCTTCAGAAACTTCTTTCGCTCCTGCTTCCACCATGTTGATTGCTTCTTTTGTACCGGCAACCGTTAAGTTGATAGAACTTTGCTCAAGCTGTTCATTTGTTGGGTTGATGATGTATTCACCGTCAATCATTCCGACAATGACACCGGCAATCGGTCCGCCGAACGGGATATCGGAAATCATCAATGACAGAGACGAACCGAACATGGCTGCCATTTCTGATGGGCAATCCTGGTCAACAGACATGACCATCGAAATAACCTGGACTTCGTTGCGAAATCCATCAGGGAACAGCGGTCGGATTGGGCGGTCGATCAACCGGCTTGTCAGCGTCGCTTTTTCTGATGGCCGGCCTTCACGTTTGATGAAACCGCCGGGGATTTTCCCAACGGCGTACAGGCGCTCTTCATAATTGACCGTCAAAGGAAAGAAATCCAACGGTTTTGGTGATTTTGAAGCGGTTGCAGTGGAAAGAACTGCTGTATCGCCATAACGGATCAAAGCTGCCCCGTTTGCTTGTTTTGCCAATTGGCCGACCTCTACTTGCAATTCACGGCCTGCCCAATCGAATGTATAGACTTTTTTTGTTTGCTCCATAATCGAGCTCCTCTCTTTCAATCTTAAAAGACTGCTTTTATGTATCCTTCTAGTAGTGTATCAAAAAAGGATAATCCGTGCGATTTATTGTAAAACTTTTATCCATAAAGAAAAAGCGGGACGAATCCCGCTTTTACTGGTTGTTATTATCGGCGTAGGCCTAGTTTTGAGATTAACTCACGATAGCTCTGTACATCGTTCTCGCGCAAGTATTTAAGCAAGTTACGACGGCGTCCAACCATTTTGAATAGACCACGACGTGAGTGGTGATCTTTCTTGTGGGTACGCAAGTGCTCGTTCAAGTTGTTGATGTCTTCTGTAAGAATGGCGATTTGAATTTCTGCAGAACCTGTGTCAGTATCATGCACTTTGAATTCATTGATCAATTCATTTTTACGTTCTTGTGTGATTGCCATGCTGTTCCACCTCCTATTTCCTGATATCCCCTATTACCGAGCAAACGTTGGTGATTCGAATTGCCAAGCAACGGTTTGTACTTTTAGTACGGATAAATCATAGCATAACAGTTTTTGAAAATCAACTGAGGACCTTCACTTTCCAAAAAAACGGACAGCTTCTGCTTTATCCTGTTCTATCTGTTTTTTCAACTCTTCGATGCCGGCAAACTTTCGTTCATCACGGATGCGGCGATGCCATTCCACAACGACCTGTTCTCCGTAGATGGAGCGCTCAAAGTCGAAAATGTGAACTTCAATGGTCAGCTTTTTCACATCCGGATTATTGAAAGTCGGTTTGAAGCCGATATTGCAAACCCCTTCATAAAACTGGCCCTGAACTTCGATCCGTACAGCATATACTCCCCGGCCGGGCACAAAAGTGCCCAGTTCCGGCTCTACATTAGCTGTTGGAAAACCGATTGTACGCCCTCTTTTGTCGCCATTGACGACTGTCCCTTCCACTTGAAACGGACGTCCGAGAAGACGGCATACCTGTCCGACTTCGCCTTCCTTCAACAGACCGCGAATCCTTGTGGAACTGATTTTCTCTTCGTCATCTATCATTTTATCAATGACCGATACACCAAAGCTGCCTTGGCCGAATTGTTTCATCATTTCCATATCGCCCTTTCCTTTACGCCCGAAAGAGTAATCGAAACCGGCTGTGACATGGACAACCTGCAGTCCCTTTATAAAGACATCAATAAACTGGTCCGGAGTCAATTGGGCAAATTCCGAAGTAAAACGCACAATAAAACAAACATCCACACCCATGTCTTCAAGAATTTTCATCTTTTGGTGAAGTGGCGTGATATAGAAAACTTCTTCTTTTCTGCCTCCCAGCACAAGGGAAGGGTGCGGATCGAATGTCATGACGGCTGATTTTACCTGAAGTTCCTTTGCCCGTTCGATTGCTTCATGAATAACGTGTTGATGACCTTTATGTACACCATCAAAAAAACCGAGTGCCAGGGATAATCGCCCCAGGTCCGTTTCTGGCTTGATGTGGTTTGGGTAATTCAAATGGATAATTTTCATCTTACACCTCGTCCGCTGTCGGAAATCCGAACATTTTTTCCGGCTTCATTTTGTCCGCTTTTTCAGGATGTCTTTTATAAAGCGCCACGGCCTCGCCTTTTACTGTAAAGACCATCTTATCATGCTCTTTCAATAAAACATGGCGGTCAAGAACTTGGCCATTTTTAACAGCAAACAGGTCTTTTTCTTCGATTTCTGCAAATGGGAAGGCGCTTAATCCGTAATCCAACGGTTTCAAAAATCTGCCGATATCTTCATTTTGAGCAAGTTCAGCCACTTCGGCAAGTGTTATGCAATCATTTCTTTCAAATTTCCCCGACTCCGTCCTTGTCAATCTGGACATATGAGCCGGATAACCCAAAGCTTCCCCTATCTGAACAGCGAGCGTCCGGATATACGTACCTTTCCCGCAGCTGATCCGGATGGCAAATTTCAATTCTTTCCCCCGCCATTCCTGCCGGTCTTCAAGCAACTCGATCTTCTGGATGGCAACCGTCCGTTTCGGCCGCTCCACCTGTATGCCCTGTCTGGCATATTCATACAGTTTTTTTCCGTTTACTTTGACTGCCGAGTACATAGGCGGCGTTTGAGTGATATATCCTGTCAGCCCCTCCAATACCTGGAGCAGCTGCTGTCTTGTGACTTGTTTGTCGCTGGTGTCCTGTTCGACGATTGTACCGGTGGCATCTTCCGTTTCCGTCGAGTAGCCGATTGTCACTTCTGCTTCGTATGTCTTTCCCTGATCGGTGATATACTCGGCGACTTTCGTCGCTCGGCCAATGCATATCGGCAGCACTCCGTCCACTGCCGGGTCTAAAGTTCCCGTATGGCCGATTTTTTTGGTCTTTAAAATTTTCCGTAGTTTAAAGACGCAATCATGCGATGTCATGCCCTGTTCTTTCCATAACGGAAGGATGCCGTTAAGTGCCATTCGTTTCAACTCCCTTTTGGTATGTAAAAAAAGCCTGCCCATCTAATAAATTAGACAGCAGGCCTTTGGTTATTGATCTTCTCTCGGTTCTTTTATGTCACGCAAAAGCGAATCGATGCGATTGCCATAGGCAATCGAGGAATCAAATTCAAACGCCAACTCAGGCGTCTTGCGCAAACGGATCCGCTGACCGATTTCCGAACGGATAAACCCCTTGGATTTCGACAAGCCAAGCAATGTCTGTTCCTTTACATCGTCATCACCTAAAACACTGATATAAACAGTAGCCTGTTGGAGATCTCCCGTAACCTCAACATCCGTTACAGTGACAAATCCAATGCGAGGATCTTTCAGCTTCCGGCTGATAATTTCACTAAGCTCTTTTTTCATCTGCTCAGCTACTCGATTCGAGCGCATAGTCATTGCTTCTTCACCTCGTTCTCACAAATATTCTTTTTGGATATCAATACATTCCCAGGCAGGGTTGCTTTCCAGGTAGTATAACACATGATCCATTTCTTTTTCGGCCGCCTCTTTCGAAGAAGAAACCGTCACAAAAGCAATGCGTGTGCGCTGCCATACATTCTGGTGCTCAATCTCTGCCGCGGAAACATTGAATTTTTGTTTTGTGCGGGTCAACATACTTTTGACTACCGCCCTTTTTTCTTTCAACGAATGCGCTGTTGGTATGAAGAACTCGCATTCCATATATACAATCATTTCCGTTTGATTTCTTCCATTACAAACGCTTCAATAATGTCCATTTCTTTCACATCGTTGAAGTTTTTGATGGTAATCCCGCATTCATAGCCTTTGGCCACTTCTTTGGCATCATCTTTAAATCGTTTCAAAGTGTCGATTTCGCCTTCGAATACGACAATGCCTTCGCGGATGACTCGAACACCGCTGTCTCTGGTGATTTTGCCTTCCGTTACGTAACTTCCTGCAATGGTGCCGACTTTGGAGACTTTAAATGTACTCCGGACTTCAGCCTGCCCAATCACTTTCTCTTCGAATTCCGGATCCAATAAGCCTTTCATGGCAGACTCAATTTCTTCGATCACTTTGTAAATGATCCGGTGCAGACGAATATCGACGCCTTCCGCTTCTGCCGCTCTTTTCGCATTGACATCCGGACGAACGTTGAAACCGATCACGATCGCGTTTGAAGCAGCCGCAAGGGAAATATCGGACTCTGTGATAGCGCCGGCGCCAGTGTGAATAATCTTGACGTTGACTCCTTCAACATCAATCTTCATCAATGAAGCGGCCATAGCTTCAACAGCACCTTGAACATCCGCTTTGACGATCAAGTTCAGCTCTTTCATCTCGCCTTGTTTCAATTGATCAAATAAATTGTCAAGCGTCACCCGGTTCTTTTCAGAACGCTGCTCCTGAAGAGCGGAGGTTGAACGGGATTCTCCAATTTGACGGGCCGTTTTTTCATCTTCAAAAACAACGAAACGGTCTCCCGCCTGCGGCACATCATTCAAGCCGGTGATTTCAACCGGTGTCGACGGTCCTGCGTCTTTTACCCGACGGCCGATGTCTGAAACCATTGCACGGACTCTGCCATGTGTGTTGCCGACTACAATTGGATCACCGACATTCAATGTTCCATCCTGTACAAGCAATGTTGCTACCGATCCGCGTCCTTTATCAAGTTCCGCTTCGATAACCGTACCGATTGCACGGCGGTTTGGATTGGCTTTCAATTCCCCAACTTCGGAAACAAGTAAAATCATTTCAAGAAGCTGATCGATTCCTTCCCCCTGCAACGCAGAAATTGGTACGAAGATGGTCTCGCCACCCCATGCTTCCGGCACCAAACCATGTTCAGTCAATTCCTGCATGACACGGTCAGGGTTCGCGCTTGGTTTGTCCATTTTATTGACGGCAATGATGATCGGCACTTCGGCAGCTTTCGCATGGTTGATCGCTTCCACTGTCTGTGGCATGACACCATCATCTGCTGCTACCACGATAATTGCCAAATCCGTTACTTTAGCTCCCCGTGCACGCATGGTCGTAAACGCAGCGTGGCCAGGTGTATCCAAAAATGTAATTTTCTTACCGTTTTCCACCACTTGGTACGCTCCGATATGCTGAGTGATTCCCCCAGCTTCACCGGCTGTAACTTTTGTGTGCCGGATTGAATCAAGCAAAGTTGTTTTCCCGTGGTCAACGTGTCCCATGATGGTCACTACCGGCGGGCGTTCTTCTTTTTGCTCTTCAATTTCAGGCTCGAAGTAAATTTCCAGATCTGTTTTGTCAACCAGAATTTCTTCTTCCACTTCCACATCGTATTCAGCGCAAATCAATTCAATTGCATCTTTATCCAGTTCCTGGTTAATCGTCGCCATGACACCAAGCATGAATAATTTTTTGATGATTTCAGACGGCTCGCGTCCTAATTTTTTTGCCAGCTCTGCTACTGTCAATGACTCAGTGAACGTGATTTTAGCCGGTAATTCTTTTTCTTTTCTTGGCATTGGCGGCATCGGATTAGCCGGCCGTTGCTGTTTCCCTTTCCGGTTGCGGTTTTGGCCACCGCGGCCCGGTCCGCCGCCTCCAGGACGATTTGACGAGCGCTGACCTGGTCCTGCTGAGGGTTTAGCCGCTTTCGGTGTGAAGTTTGAACCTTTTGCTCCGGCAGGACGGTTCTGGCTTTGGCCTGCAGGACGCGGCTGGCCTTGCCCTTGAGGACGGTTCTGGCCTTGAGAACGGTTTTGTCCCTGGCCTTGAGGACGAGATGCCCCTTTGTTTTGCTGGCGGTTTTGTGCTTGAGGACGCTGCCCCTGTGCAGTTTTTTTGTAAATGCCATCCAATTTGGAAACAGCAGTTGGCTCTAATGTTGCCATATGGTTTGCCACTTCAATATTCAGCTTTGATAACTGCTGGATGATTTCTTTGCTTGGCTTATCTACTTTTTTAGCGTATTCATGTACTCGAATTTTGGTCATCTGCTCACCCCCGGTTATTTTCATCGAATAAGCTTGTCAGTTTTTTAGCAAACCCAGCATCTGTGATTGCAATAATGACTCGCTCTTCTTTGCCGATTGCATGTCCAAGTTCGAAACGGGTTCCGAAAACTTGGAGATCGACTTTGTATGTGCTGCATTTGTCATGCAGCTTCTTGTTTGTATTGTCTGAAGCATCTTCAGACACAATGACCATTTTGGCATTGCCTTTGCGTACTTCATTGAGCACCAGTTCCTCGCCCGTAATAGTCATTCGTGCGCGGGTGGCTAACCCCAGTAATTGAAGAATTTTTTGTTTCGTCATTTTTTCAACTGCTCTCTTAATACGACGCGTGTCAACTCATCATAGATTTCATCCGGAATTTTTGTTTCAAGTTGGTTGTCCAGCACTTTTTTCTTGCGGGCTATGGCTATTGCCTCTTCAGATTTGGATACATAAGCGCCGCGACCTGATTTTTTCCCTGTCACATCGACGCTTACCTGTCCTTCTTTCGAGCGGACCACCCGGATCATTTCTTTTTTAGGATGCATCTCCCCTGTAGCTACACATTTCCTCAGCGGGATTTTCTTTTGTAGAGCCAACGGACATCACCTTTTCTACATTATTCTTTTTCTTCGTAAAAATCAAAGTCATCGCTGTCATCACTGGATTGAAGTAATTCAGTGTTGGCATTTGGATTCGGGTAAATTCCCAATTCACGGGCATCCGATTCACTCTTGATATCGATTTTCCAGCCAGTCAGTTTGGCAGCGAGACGGGCATTCTGGCCGCGCTTGCCGATAGCCAGAGACAGCTGATAATCGGGAACGATGACCGTGGTGGACTTGTCTTCTTCGTTCACTTGGACATCCAATACTTTTGAAGGACTCAATGCATTTGCCACAAAGACCACCGGTTCTTCGGACCATTCCACAATATCAATCTTTTCTCCGCTCAGCTCGTTGACAATCGTCTGTACACGGGCTCCTTTTGCCCCTACGCAGGAACCGACAGGGTCGATTTCTTCGTTATGCGCATGCACAGAGATTTTTGAACGGTCGCCTGCTTCGCGTGCAATTGACTTGATCTCCACAATGCCATCATAAATTTCCGGCACTTCCGTTTCAAACAAGCGGCGCAGCAGCCCTGGATGTGTACGTGATACAAATACTTGCGGACCACGTGTTGTGCGTTCCACTTTCGTAATATAGACTTTGATGCGGTCATGGGGCTGGTAAGATTCGTTCGGCATCTGCTCGGTTTGCGGCAGGACCGCCTCCACTTTTCCAAGACCTACATACAAATTGCGCGCATCCATCCGCTCGACAATGCCGTTGACGATATCATCGGCACGATCCACGAATTCTTCAAACACCAGACCGCGTTCCGCTTCGCGTACACGCTGGGTCACAACCTGTTTGGCCGTCTGTGCGGCGATGCGGCCGAAGTTGCGCGGCGTCACTTCTTCCTCCACCACATCTCCGATTTCGTAGGCAGGATTGATCGCCTTAGCTTCCTCCAAAGAGATCTGCAAGCGCTCATCTTCCACTTCTTCCACTACATCTTTGCGGGAATATACCAACATCGTTCCCGTACTTAAATTCAAATCCACACGAACATTCTGGGCTTGGTTAAAATTGCGTTTATACGCTGTCACCAATGCCGCTTCGATTGCTTCAATCAGCACCTCGCGCGAAATCCCTTTTTGTTTTTCCAATGCATCCAAAGCATCTAATAACTCACTGCTCATTTATATTCACTCCCAGGTTCTTCAATCAGGTTTTACAGAAAAATCAATGGCAAGACGGATAACAGCTATTTTTTGCCGTGGTATGACGATTGTTTTTCTGCGTGTTTTGATTTTGATTTCAATTTCAACTTGTTCTTCATTATACGATTTCAAGTAACCTTCGAATTCCTTTGCGTCCTCGATTGGTTCATAGGTCTTGATGTAAATGAATTTGCCCACAGCATCCGCGTAATCTTTTTCTTTCTTCAATGGCCGTTCTGCTCCTGGTGAAGATACTTCCAGGAAGTAATTTTGCTCGATTGGATCGATTTCATCCAAAATCTCACTGAGTCTTTCACTGACCAGTGCACATTGTTCAATATCAATCGGCGCTTCCGGATTATCCACATAAACACGCAGGAACCAGCTGCGCCCTTCTTTGACAAACTCTATATCCACGAGTTCCAGATTCAATTCATCAATAATAGGTTGTGCGATTTCTTCCACTTTATCTGTAATTTTGCTCATACATTGCCTCCCGCCAAATTTTGCCATAACAACAGAAAAGAGCGGGAGAACCCACTCTTCTGCGACAGAGCTATCAGTAAATGTTACTACAATAATACCATACGCCCCTGTTTCATGCAACTGACTAGAACAGTGACAGCTGGTTGGCGTCCGGCATGCCCTCGAGGCAACCATGGTCTTCCATGTATTCGATAATGGTTTTCGAAACACGGCCACGCTGCTGCAGGTCTTCTTTCGACAAGAAGTCGCCTTCCGCCCGCGCTGCCACAATCGACTTGGCGGCGTTAGTCCCGAGGCCGGGGATTGCATTAAATGGAGGGATCAATGTATTGCCTTCGATAATAAATTCATCCGCTTCCGACTTATACAAATCGACTTTCTGGAACGAATACCCACGTTCGCACATTTCCAGTGCCAGCTCCATGACCGTCAATAAGTTTTTCTCTTTGGTCGATGCCTCCAGTCCTTTTGCATTGATTTCATCCACTTTGGCGCGAATTGATTGTGACCCTTTCGCCATTGCGTTGACATCAAAATCTTCTGCACGGACGGTGAAATAGGCCGCGTAATAAAGGACCGGAAAATGCACTTTGAAATAGGCAATGCGGACAGCCATCAATACATAGGCAGCAGCGTGCGCTTTCGGGAACATATATTTGATCTTTTTACAAGATTCAATGTACCAATTCGGCACGCCCTGCTCTTTCATCGCCGCTTCAAATTCCGGTGTCAGGCCTTTCCCTTTCCGTACCGCTTCCATGATCTTAAACGCCAAAGAAGATTCCAATCCCTGATAAATCAGGTAGACCATGATGTCATCACGGCAGCCAATGACGTCCGACAACTGACAGGTGCCATTTTTGATTAGCTCCTGGGCATTGCTCAGCCAGACATCGGTACCGTGGGACAAACCGGAGATCTGAACCAGTTCAGAGAACGTGGTCGGTTTGGTTTCTTCCAGCATCTGACGGACGAAACGGGTGCCAAACTCAGGAATGCCGAGCGTTCCTGTTTTGCAGCCGATCTGCTGTTCTGTCACACCAAGGGATTCCGGACCGGAGAAAATCTTCATAACTTCCGGATCGTCTGTCGGAATCGTTTTCGGATCAATTCCTGATAAATCCTGCAGCATGCGGATCACTGTCGGATCATCGTGCCCGAGAATATCAAGCTTCAACAGATTGTCATGGATGGAATGGAAGTCAAAGTGTGTGGTTTTCCATTCTGAATCCTGGGCGTCCGCCGGAAACTGGATAGGTGAGAAATCATAAATGTCCATATAGTCCGGAACAACGATAATTCCGCCCGGGTGTTGGCCCGTGCTTCGCTTAACACCCGTACACCCTTGGACAAGACGGTCGATTTCCGCTCCGCGGATTGTCATGTCCCGATCGTTGGCATAGCCACGGACATAGCCATAAGCGGTTTTTTCTGCAACAGTACCAATGGTTCCGGCACGGAACACATTGTCTTCCCCGAACAGTTCCTTGGTGTAATTATGTGCCACCGGCTGGTATTCCCCACTGAAGTTCAAATCGATATCCGGAACTTTATCACCTTTGAATCCAAGGAATGTCTCAAACGGAATGTCCTGTCCTTCTTTTCGATAAGGGATATTACAGTCAGGACAATTTTTGTCCTCCAGGTCAAAACCGGACCCGACCGAGCCGTCATCAAAGAACTCCGATTTCTTACAGCTTCTGCAAATGTAATGGGGCGGCAGCGGGTTGACTTCGGTAATCTCCGTCAATGTGGCAACGAGAGAAGAGCCGACCGACCCCCTGGAACCGACCAGATATCCATCGTCCAGTGATTTTTTAACCAGTTTGTGGGAAATCAAATAAATAACCGCAAACCCGTGTCCAATGATCGATTTCAATTCTTTCTCAATCCGCGCTTCTACGATGTCCGGAAGAGGAGAACCATAAATGGATTCTGCCATGCTGTAACTTAACTGACGGACTTCTTCATCGGCGCCTTCGATTTTCGGTGTATACAAATCATCTTTGATCGGCTTAACTACTTCGATCATATCTGAGATTTTCAGCGAATTTTGAACCACGATCTCGTGGGCCGTTTCTTCGCCAAGAAATTCGAACGCTTCCAGCATTTCAGTTGTCGTCCGGAAATGCACTTTCGGTAATTTGTGACGGTTCAACGGATTGGCTCCGCCTTGTGAACCGATCAGCACCTGACGAAAAATCGCGTCGTTTTCATCCAGATAATGTACGTTTCCTGTGGCCACAAGCGGAAGTTCCAATTTACGGCTGACCTTCACCAATTTGCGGATGATGTCTTCCAAATTCCATTCATCCCGCACCAGCTCGCGCTCGATTAAATGGGAATAGACTTCTTTTGGATGGACTTCCAGATAATCATAGAACTGTGCAGTCTGTTCCACTTCTTCCATCGATTTTTGCATGACGGCTTCGAAAACTTCCCCTTTGTCACATCCCGAGCCAACCAACAAGCCTTTTCGGTGACGCTGAAGCAGGGAGCGCGGAATGCGTGGAACCCTGTAAAAGTAATCAATATGTGACGCGGAAACCAGTTTAAACAAATTCTTTAAACCTTCATCGTTCTGTGCCAGTAACGTACAATGGGTCGGACGCGCCCTTTTATAAGCATCGCCGCTTCCTACGTAATCGTTCAGTTGATCATGGTATTTTATCCCTTTTTGATCCGCTTCTTTCAGCAAATGGACCAGTAAATAAGCAGTCGCTTCCGTATCGTAGATTGCTCGGTGATGCTGCGTCAATTCAATGTTAAACTTTTTAGCCAATGTATTCAGGCGATGATTTTTCAATTCGGGATGCAGCATACGAGCCAACTCGAGCGTATCGATGGTGGCATGCTTCATTTGGATACCGAATTTTTTATAGGCCACGTAAAGAAAGCCCATATCGAACGAGGCATTATGGGCAACCATGATATGGTCTCCCGCCCATTCCTGATAATCTCTGATTACTTCTTCCACTTCCGGTGCATCCCGTACCATGTCGTCTGTGATGCCTGTCAAATCAATTGTCGTGGACGACAGTGGATGATGAGGATTGGCGAAGCTTTCAAATTTATCAATGATTTGGCCACCTTTGATTTTAACGGCTGCCAATTCGATAATCGTATCATAGACAGCAGACAACCCAGTCGTCTCCAAATCGAAGACTACGTACGTTTCTTCTTCCAATAAAGCATGACGCTCTTCGTAAGCGATCGGAACACCATCATCCACCAGGTTGGCTTCCAGGCCGAAAATCGCCTTGATGCCATGCTTTTTACTGGCTGCATAGGCATCCGGAAAAGACTGGACTCCGGCATGGTCGGTAATGGCAATGGCGGGATGACCCCATTTTGCCGCTTGGCCAACTAATGCGTCCACAGATGAAACGGCGTCCATTTGGCTCATCGGTGTGTGAAGATGAAGTTCCACACGCTTTTCCTTTGCCGTATCCTGACGCAATTGAGGATTGATTTCCACCATATCCTGCGCCATCATGACGAGATCCCGAACAAAAGTATCAGTCTGGATCGAGCCGCGTGCTTTCAACCACATCCCTTTTTTGGCATTCGCCATCAGTTCAGCGTCTTCTTTGTCACGGGAAAACATTTTCACTAAAATCGAGTCCGTGTAATCGGTGATTTTCACCGTCAACAGTGAGCGTCCGCTTCTCAGTTCGCGGACTTCCGCGTCAAAAACAAACCCTTCAATTGTGACTCGCCGCTCTTCATCCACAATCGATTGGATTTCCGTGATTTTTTCATCCGGCTTGATGGCAATTCCCATTTGGAACGGTCCGGCCGGGACGCCGTTTTCTTTGCGGTCAGTTTCCCTTTTCTTCATATCATCCAAAGCCCTTTGGGCCAATGCTTCCTCTTCAGCTCGCCGTTCTTCCATGAACGCCTGATGGGCAGCTTCCTGATTTTCTTCGGAAAGCTGGAAATCGACGGCTAATGGCGGAAAGCCGAACAATTGATATACTTCAGCCAGCTTACTGCTGTATTTTGATTTTAAGGCCATCATTTCATGGTCATGAATGCATTTCACAACTAGTTTATTGCCATTCCAGTCAGGGGTCTGGGACAACAAACGCTCTCTCAACGGCGGTGCCATGTCGGACAATTCCTCTACTGCGTATCGCCAGTATTCCAGCACTGTTTCGCCGTTAGCTGCTGCCTCTGCTGCCTCGATATTCAGATGCACAGTGGCGATGGCAGAAAATGTGGTATGAAGCCGTTCTCTGAATAAAAGATATAACTTCAACGGCAATATCTGTTGGGTTTTTACATTAAAACGCCATGTCCGCTCTTTTTTATGGACTGTCATCCGTGTCAGTTCTGCCTCTTCAAAAAAGGGCATATGTACATCATCCGTTAAGTCGAGATGCTGCAAAAGAAGCTTGAAACGCATCTTTGAATCTTGCTGGTTTGTCATAATTATCCCCTTCGTTGTGTTTTTAGGAAAAAGAAAGGAAAGTACCTGTGTACTTTCCTCCCATACTATCAGATTTCCGGATCATTTATTAAAGAATTCCTCTAAACGATCGATTATTTCTTCCTGTTGCCATTCGAACGTTTCACCAGTTTGGCGAATTTTCACTTCCAATACACCTTCTGCCGCTTTCTTGCCAACAGTGATGCGGATCGGCAAACCGATCAAATCTGCATCAGCAAATTTCACACCGGCACGCTCTTTACGGTCATCAAGCAGCACTTCGTACCCTTTCGACTTTAACAATGTATAGAGTTCTTCGCCCATTTCACGCTGGACATCGTCTTTTACGTTTACAGGTACAATATGCACTTCATAAGGTGCAATGACATTTGGCCATGTAAATCCACTGTCGTCCTGGAACTGTTCTGCAACTGCCGCCATGACGCGGGATACACCAATTCCGTAACAACCCATGATATACGGCATCGCTTTTCCTTGATCATTCAGGAAAGTGGCATTCATCGGCTCGCTGTATGTGGTGCCGAGTTTGAAGATATGGCCGACTTCAATTCCTTTGGCGAATTTGATGGTCCCTTTGCCGTCCGGAGAAGGATCTCCTTCTTGGATAAAACGGAGATCGGCATAAGATTCCACCGGAAAATCCTGTTCTGGAGTCACATTGATGTAATGGACGCCGTCTTCGTTGGCTCCTGCTACTCCGTTGACGATGGTTTTCACTGCATGGTCTGCAAAAAGACGCACTGAATCCGGCAAATTCACCGGACCGATTGAACCGATTTCACAGCCCAACAGCTCTTTTACTTCTTCCGGTGTTGCCAGGTCAATCAGTGTTGCGTTCGCCACATGCTTGACTTTTACGTCATTGATGTCGTGATCGCCTCTGGCCAGCACCACGACGAATTCGTCATCCGCTTTGAAAACCAGCGTCTTGATGCACTGATCGGGAGAAGTGCCCAAAAATTCGGCAACCTGACTAATCGTTTTTTGATCAGGCGTTTCTTTCTTCTCCATCTCTTTTGGAGTGTCCTGTGTCTCATTGTATGTCACATTCACTTCAGCCATCTCGATATTGGCGGCATAAGGCGAACTGTCTGAATACGCAATCGTATCTTCACCGATTTCAGACAACACCATGAATTCGTGGTTGTCTTTCCCGCCGATTGCTCCGGAATCCGCGATTACCGCCCGGAAATTCAAGCCGAGCCGTGTAAAGATATTCGTATACGCCTTCATCATATCCATATAAGCTTCATCCAGGCTTTCAGTAGACGCATGGAACGAATAGGCATCTTTCATCAAAAATTCACGGCCACGCAACAAACCAAAGCGCGGTCGCTTTTCGTCTCTGAACTTTGACTGAATTTGAAACAAGCTCAATGGCAGCTTTTTATAGGACTTGATCTCATCACGCAATAAGCTGGTGATCACTTCTTCGTGAGTCGCACCCAGCGCGAATTCGCGATCATTCCGGTCTTTCAACCGCATCAGCTCATCACCGTATGAATACCAGCGGCCGGTTTCCTGCCATAATTCAGCCTGCTGCAACGCCGGCAAAAACACTTCCATGCTATTGGCTGCTTCCATTTCTTGACGGATGATCGTTTCCACTTTTTGAAGAACCCGTTTGCCGAGGGGCAAGAATGAATAAATACCACTCGTATTCTGGCGGATAAATCCGGCCCGTAGTAATAATTGATGCGATCTGACTTCCGCATCAGCTGGTGTTTCCCGCAAAGTCGGGATAAATGTTGCTGTTTGTTTCATTCCACAATGCACCTCAACTGACTATAAAATTTTTAATTGTATATATTGAACTAAATCAACTCTTCATACCACTTAAGCCGCTTTGAGCATAGCAAAGACGATTGCTCATGGACCAGCTCGTCGCCAAGGAGGTGACCAAAGATTTTGGTCACCTCTTTGGATTCGCCTATTCAGTGGGCGCGCCGGTATTAAATAGTTCACCCATTAATAAGTGTCGAAATTTACTCAAGCCCGTGACAATTAACAATGCGACGTCCTGCCGCAGCTGTTTAGTGAACTATAGAAAAGTGAAAGTAATCAGTTCAACTTAATCCGGTTAGAAAAAGAACCGTTGTATATCATTCCACGTGACGACAATCATCAAAAGCATCAAGAGCATGATGCCGACAAAATGGACCATGCCTTCTTTTTGACGGTCGACGGGTTTTCCTCTGATTGCCTCAACGATAAAGAACATCAGTCTGCCGCCGTCCAGTGCAGGCAACGGAAGCAGGTTCATAATCCCCAGGTTAATGCTGAGCATGGCTCCCCAGCTCATTAACGTATAGATACCATATTTCGCCACTTCTTCAGTTGTTTTGTAAATCCCAACAGGTCCTGACAAAGCGTCAATGGTGAACTGACCTGTTACCAGCATACCGAGCAGTCGAAGAATTTCCTTGAACCAGAATACGGTCTGCTCTGCTCCATAAACAAAAGAACCCAGTACGTCTTTCTCCAACGGGCTTTGATAAAGAACGCCGATTACTCCGACTTCTTCCGGAGATTCTTCGGATATTTCAGGGGTGATGGAAAACTCCAGGGTTTCGCCTCCCCGCTCCACTTCAAAGGCCAGCGGGTTACCTGCGTTGTCCTGAACCGCTTCCACCAATTCATCCCACGATTGAATCGGCTCCCCTTCGATTTCCGTAACCAGATCGCCGTCTTCCATGCCGGCACTTTCCGCCGGACTGTCTTCCGTCACTTCTGTGATCACTGGTTCGTTGGTCGGAATACCCTGCATCAATCCGAGAGCCACAAATATGAAAAAAGCCAGAACAAAATTGAACAAAGGACCGGCAAAAATGGTCAAAAAGCGATGTCCGACACTTTTTGAGTCGAACTGGCGGTCATAGGGCGCCAAAATCGTCTCTTTTCCGTTTTCCTCAATAATCGCATCTCTCGATACATTGATACGCACAAACTTATCGTCTTCATCGTACCCTTTAATGTAAAGCTCTTTTTCCAAATCCGCTTCTTCCACTTCCAACAGCAGAATATCAGGGTACATCGCTTTTTGGTTCAGAATGACTTTCTCAGCGAGTCCCTCTTTGTCGAGTAAAACACCAATCCGATGCCCTGCCTGAAGCTGAATGGTGTCCAAATCCTCTCCAGCCATACGGACATATCCACCGATGGGCAGCAAACGTACAGTATAGACCGTTTCGCCTCTGGTGATGCCCAGTATTTTGGGCCCCATCCCGATAGCAAACTCACGGACTAAAATGCCGGCACGTTTAGCGAAGATGAAATGGCCTAATTCGTGAAAAAATACCAATGCACCGAAGATTATGATAAACGCTAAAACTGTTTCCATTTCAACCCATCCTTATAAACCTTATTCGTTATTAGCCTTTAGCTATTTTAGCATGTTTTTAACGGATTTTCTTGTTTCAGAATCAAGGTGTAGGATGGTTTCCAAATCAGGACTTGAAATTACTTGATGTCGATCCATTTCCCTTTCGATCAACTCTTCAATCTGCAGGAAATTAATTTCTTCATTTAAAAACATGGCGACAGCTTGCTCATTCGCGGCATTCAGCACTGTTGTCATCGTCCCGCCAGCTCTGCCTGCATCAAAAGCCAATTGAAGAGCGTGGAAACGATTATAATCCATTTCCTGAAAGTGGAGCTTTCCGATTTCCGCCAGATTCAGGCGACTGGCATCCGGGCGGGGCAAACGGTCGGGATAAGATAGTGCATATTGAATCGGCACACGCATATCCGGAGTTCCAAGCTGTGCCATCACACTGGTGTCCCGGAACTCAACCATCGAATGAATAATGCTTTCTCTGTGAAGCAATACATCAATGTTATTGTAGTCAAAATCAAATAACACATGGGCTTCAATCACTTCCAGCCCTTTGTTGACCATTGTAGCGGAATCGATGGTGATTTTCGATCCCATCGACCAATTGGGATGGTTTAAGGCATCCTGAACGGTTACATTTTTCAATTCCTGTCGGCTCAAGTCCCTGAAGCTTCCGCCGGATGCCGTTAAAATCAGACGGCTCGCCTGCTCCCTTTTTTCTCCGTTCAAAGCCTGAAACAAAGCCGAGTGCTCACTGTCGACCGGCAAAATGTCAGCGCCGTATTGTTTGGCACTGCCCATCACCAGATGTCCTGCAGTCACCAGGGTTTCCTTATTGGCAATGGCTATCGTCCGCCCTAATTTAATCGCTTCCAGTGTCGGCTCCAGCCCTACACTGCCGATCACAGCATTGACCAGCACGTCAGCTTCGTATGTAGCCGTGTCGATCAGGCCCTGTGGACCGGAAACAAAAGAAACACGCGGAAATTCCCTGTTCAGCTCATTGGCATCTTCGGTGTTTTGGATACACACGATTTCAGGGGAAAATTCGTTGATCAGCTGCCGTGTGACTTCCATGTTTTTACCGGCCGAAAAACCGATCAATGTAAATTGTTCTGCGTGTTGTCGTATTATATCAGCTGTCTGTACCCCAATAGAACCGGTTGCACCCAGCAAAATGATTTTTTTCGTCATTCAAAAGCTTCCTTTCTAGATAAAATGTAAAAAATGCAGCAAGGGCATTACAAAAAGGATGCTGTCGAAACGGTCGAGAATGCCACCATGGCCGGGCAAAATCGTTCCAGAATCTTTCACATTAAAATGCCGTTTTAAAGCAGACTCCACCAAATCGCCCATTTGGCCGAATATGGAAGCCACAATTGTGACACCGATCAAGAGTAGGACAGGCTTATTCAGGTCGATAAAGTAATCGAAGAGCAAAGCGATCCCGATTGCCCATATAATGCCGCCCACAAACCCTTCCACCGTTTTTTTGGGGGAAATCTCAGGCCATAACTTCCGTTTGCCGATTTTTCGGCCGGTAAAATAAGCACCTGAATCCGTGAACCAGACCACCAGGAAGGCATACACCAAAAAAGCCAGGTGTACTTCTCTCGTTTCGATTAAATAAAAGAAACCCATCCCGATATAGAGTGTGCTTAAAATGGCGAATGCTGCATCATCAAAGGTAAAACTGTTTTTCACCACTACAGTATGTATTAAAAGCAGAATGACTGCTAAAAAAGCAAACTCCACTTTCACATAGCCCGTCCACTCAAAAAGCAGATCGGACCATTTATTAGGCAGCATAAAAGCATAAAGGGCCATCAGTGAAATAAGCCCTGGCAGGCTCCACAGATTGCGCCCTTTCATCTTTAATAACTCTTGAAAACCAATTGTAGCGAGAACGTACATGAGCAAAGTGAACGGAATGCCTCCGATGATAAGAAAAGGGATGAAAAGAGCTGCTGCAATTATTCCGGTGACTATTCGTTGCTTCAATTTGCTTCTTCTCCTTTCAGCCCTCCATATCGGCGATTCCGTTTTTGGTAACTCTCGATCGCCTCAAGCAGTGATTCCTCGCTGAAGTCAGGCCATAAAGTTTCGGTAAACCACAGTTCTGTATAAGCCAACTGCCACAACATAAAATTGCTCAGACGGACTTCGCCACTGGTCCGGATCAACAAGTCCGGTTCAGGCAGCTTACTGGTCATGAGTCCTTCTGAAATATGCTCTTCACTTATATCTGAAACATCCAGCGTTCCGGCTTCAATCTGTGCTGCAATGTTCTTCACAGCATCCACAATCTCTGCCCGACTGCCATAGTTCAATGCAAAATTCAAAACCAGTCCGGTGTTGTTTTTGGTTGCCTCTTTCGCACGCTTTATCGCTGTCAGCGTGTGAGCAGGCAAATTATGATGATATCCCATCATTTCGACACGCACATTTTCTTCCACCAATTCAGGCAGGAATGTGGACAAAAACTCTTCGGGGAGGCGCATCAGGAAATCCACTTCCATCTTGGGCCGTTTCCAATTCTCTGTCGAAAATGCGTATAACGTTAATGTATCCACCCCGAGATGGTTGGCTAACTTTGTAATTTTCCGAACCGTTTTCATTCCTTCATGGTGTCCTGCCACACGCGGAAGGGACCTCTTTTTCGCCCACCTGCCGTTACCATCCATAATAATGGCGATATGTCCCGGAACTTCCTCTTTTAATATGGAAATCAAACGATCTTCATCCTGCGGAATCGTATAGGGTGTACGTCTTAACAATTTATTGAGCATAATTAATCCTCCACATATTACAAATCGGCATGTCTATTGCTTATCATATCAAAAAAAATAGCATTGTGCGCCTATTTTCATGTTGGCTGCCATTTTTTCCGCATGAAAAAGCGTCCTGCTGTACAGGACGCTTTACTGCCAAAGAAGTTCTTTTTATACTTCCATAATTTCTTTTTCTTTGTCTTTAGCGATATCATCAATTTTCGAGATATTGCTGTCAGTCATTTTTTGAATATCATCCGAATAACCGCGTTGGTCATCCTCTGTAATTTCGCTGTTTTTTTGAAGTTTTTTCAAATCATCGTTCGCATCGCGACGGATGTTGCGAATAACGACTTTCGCTTCTTCCGCTTCCCGTTTCACTTGCTTCACCAGCTCTTTTCGACGCTCTTCTGTAAGCGCAGGAATCGCAAGACGAATCACCGAGCCATCATTGGAAGGACTTAAGCCCAAATCCGATTTCAAAATGGCTTTTTCAATATCTCCCAGAACCGTTTTATCGTAAGGCTGGATGACAATCAAACGGGCTTCCGGTACTGAGACTCCAGCAACCTGGTTGATCGGTGTAGGTGCTCCATAATAGTCGACTGTCAATTTATCCAAGATGGCAGAATTGGCACGCCCTGCCCGGATGGAAGAAAGATCACGTGAAAAAGCTTGAATTGCATTATCCATTTTTTTCTTTGCTTCGTTGATTACAGTTTTCGGCATTATAAAGTTCTCCTCACTACTGTCCCGATTTTGTCACCGAGTACAGCTCGTTTTATATTTCCATTTTCCATTATTGAGAATACTACGAGTGGGATGTCATTGTCCATACAAAGTGTAGAAGCAGTTGAATCCATCACTTGCAATCCTTGCTGGATCACCTCGAAGTAAGACAACTCTTCATATTTGATAGCTGCTGAATCGGTTTTCGGATCGGCTGAGTAAACACCGTCCACATTGTTTTTAGCCATCAGAATGACGTCTGCTTCAATTTCTGCTGCGCGAAGTGCCGCTGTTGTGTCAGTAGAGAAGTATGGATTACCTGTTCCTGCTGCAAAAATGACGACCCGTTTCTTCTCCAAATGGCGAATGGCTCTCCGACGGATATAAGGCTCAGCAACCTGGCGCATTTCAATAGAAGAAAGTACACGTGTTTCAACGCCTTGCTTTTCCAGGGAATCCTGCAACGCCAATGAATTCATGACAGTTGCCAGCATGCCCATATAATCTGCCGTTGCACGGTCCATTCCCATTTCAGAACCGATCTTGCCTCTCCAAATATTGCCGCCACCGACGACCACTGCGACTTCCACTCCGAGGTCAACGACTTCTTTCACTTGGTTAGCCACAGATTTGATGATTTCAGGAGACAACCCGAATCCTTTTTCTCCTGCCATCGCCTCTCCACTAAGTTTTAGTACAATGCGATTATATTGCTGAACACTCATCGGTACCCTCCATTACACTTTTATTGAAAAATAGGGAACACATTCTTGTGTTCCCCAAGATAAATCCTATAGTACTGCTTACTTTTTGTTTACTTGGCTCATAACTTCATCAGCAAAGTTATCTTCACGTTTTTCGATTCCTTCGCCAACTTCATAACGGACAAATTGTTTTACTGATCCGCCAGTTGAGGCTGCGAAATCACGAACTTTCTGGTCAGAGTTCTTAACGAACGCCTGATCAAGCAAGCAAATGTCTTCGAAATATTTGCCAAGACGGCCTTCAACCATTTTTTCAACGATTTTTTCTGGTTTTCCTTCATTTAATGCCTGCTCTGTCAACACTTTGCGTTCACGTTCCACTTCTTCAGCAGAAACCTGGTCACGTGAAATGTATTGAGGGTTCAATGCAGCGATATGCATCGCGATGTCGCGTGCAGCCTGCTCATCTGTTGAATTCTCAAGTTGAACCAATACACCAATCCGTCCGCCCATGTGAAGGTAAGGACCGAAAGCATCATCGTCTGATTTTGTGAAAAGTTCAAAACGGCGCAAAGTGATTTTCTCACCGATTTTCGCAATTGCATTTGAAATGTGGTCTGCCACAGTAGAACCGTTCGACATTGTAGACGCATTAGCCTCTTCAATTGTTGCCGGCTTTACAGAAAGCAAATGGTCGCCCAGTTCTCTGACAAGCGTTTGGAAACCTTCGTTTTTCGCAACAAAGTCAGTTTCAGCATTCACTTCGAAAATCACAGCATCGTTTCCTTGCACTGTAATAGAAGTCGTTCCTTCTGCTGCTACGCGATCCGCTTTTTTAGAAGCGCTTGAAAGTCCTTTTTCACGCAGGAAATCCAAAGCCGCTTCCATATCTCCGTCTGTTTGCACTAAAGCTTTTTTGCAGTCCATCATACCTGCACCAGTTTTTTCACGCAATTCTTTTACCATTTGAGCTGTAACTGCCATGATTAAATTCCTCCTTAGGATGTCATTGATTTCTCAAAAAAAGGTGATAAGTGGGTTTCGCCGCTTATCACCTGTAATGCCTGTGAATTACTCAGCAGCTTCAGCTGGAGCTTCTTCATCTTCTTCCGGTTTTGACTCAAGCAAAGCATCCGCCATTTTACCAGTTAGTAGTTTAACCGCACGGATTGCATCGTCGTTTGCAGGAATAACATAATCGATTTCATCCGGGTCACAGTTTGTATCAACGATACCTACGATCGGAATGTTCAATTTCATTGCTTCTGCTACTGCAATGCGTTCTTTACGAGGGTCAACTACGAACATTACGTCCGGTAGACCATTCATATCACGAATTCCGCCAAGGAATTTAACAAGGCGTTCATGTTCTTTTTTCAGTTGCACTACTTCTTTTTTCGGTAGAACTTCAAAAGTTCCATCTTCTTCCATACGCTCGATTTGCTTCAAACGGTTTACACGCTTTTGGATTGTACCAAAGTTTGTAAGTGTTCCACCCAACCAGCGTTGGTTGATGTAGTAGTTGCCAGAACGTTCTGCTTCTTCTTTGATTGCGTCCTGTGCTTGTTTTTTCGTTCCGACGAATAATACCTTACCGCCTTCTTCGCCCACTTGTCTCATGAAGCTGTATGCTTCCTCCAATTTGCGGACTGTTTTTTGAAGATCGATGATGTAGATACCGTTACGCTCAACGAAAATATATTTTTTCATTTTCGGGTTCCAACGGCGAGTCTGGTGGCCAAAGTGTACACCAGCTTCAAGCAATTGTTTCATAGAAATTACTGACATGTGTGTTTCCTCCTAATAGGTTTTTTTCCTCCGCATTTTTCTTCTCTGAATCGCTACTTTTTTCAAGCACCTGCAAAACAGATCGAAATGCGTGTGTATTTAACACCGTTTGAAATTATACCACGGTCATTGACGGTACCGCAAGAAGTTTCTCTTAAATATATACAGCTAAATTGAAGTGAATATAGGCAAAAAAAAGAAGCCGGAAAAACCCCGGCTTCTTTTTTAAGTTATTTAATTCATTTTCAGCTGTTCAAGTTCAGTAAGGAATTTTGTGTTCAATACTTTGATGTATGTCCCTTTCATCCCAAGCGAACGTGATTCAATTACGCCTGCACTTTCCAATTTGCGGAGCGCATTGACGATAACAGAACGCGTAATGCCGACACGGTCAGCGATTTTTGATGCAACAAGTAATCCTTCATTGCCATCCAGCTCTTCAAAGATATGCTCGATCGCTTCCAGCTCACTGTAAGACAGGGATGAAATCGCCATTTGAACAACCGCTTTGCTGCGCGCTTCTTCTTCGATGCGATCGCCTTTTTCACGGAGGATCTCCATTCCGACAACCGTTGCACCGTATTCGCCCAGGATTAAATCGTCATCGTTGAATTCTTCATTGACTCGTCCCAGAAGAAGTGTGCCCAGGCGCTCCCCGCCACCGATGATAGGCACGATGGTGGTCAAGCCATTTTTGAACAGTTCTTTTTCTTCCACTGGGAAGATTGTATGTTCACTGTCGATATCCAGGTTTACTGAAGTTTCGTTTATATTGGAAAGGTTTTGCGTATATTCGATTGGGAATTGACGCTCTTCCAACATCCCTTTCATGCGTTCGTTTTCGATTTGCTGATTGACCGCATAACCGAGCACTTTCCCTTTACGGCTGACTACGAACGCGTTGCATTCGATAACTTCGCTTAATGTTGCAGCCATGTCTTTAAAATTAACCGGCTTACCTGCTGCTGCCTGCAGCATGGAATTGATTCGTCTTGTTTTTCCTAATAAATTCATATAAATGAACCTCCTACAATTTACTACCTTATTTATTCAATATTCTAAAGGTTTTTAATATTTTTTGGAACTAATATCACTCAATCTAGAGAATAAATTGTGACAAATCTTTGTTTTTCGCCACATTTTCGAGTTTTTCGTTCACATATTGAGGGGTAATGTCAATTTGTGCAGGAGAAATCTCGGATGCCTCAAAAGATAAGTCTTCCAATAATCGCTCTAAAATCGTATGCAACCTACGAGCTCCGATATTGTCAGTTTCCTGGTTTACTTCATAAGCGATTTCCGCCAGTCTGACAATTGACGCATCAGTGAAGTTTACCACAACTCCTTCTGTTTCGAGAAGCGCTTTGTACTGATAAATCAATGAATGCCTGGTTTCTGTCAAAATTTTAACAAAATCTTCAACTTCCAGTTTCTGCAACTCGACACGGATCGGAAAACGCCCCTGCAATTCAGGGATCAAGTCAGAAGGCTTGGACATGTGGAAAGCGCCTGCTGCAACAAATAACATATAATCCGTCTTCACCGCTCCATACTTTGTCGATACGGTTGACCCTTCCACGATCGGCAATATGTCACGTTGCACCCCTTCCCTTGATACGTCCGCCGATGAGGAACTGTTTTTGCTTGCCACTTTATCCATTTCATCGATAAAAATAATACCATGCTGCTCGGAACGCTCAATTGCCTGCGCTGCCACTTCTTCGTCGTCCACCAGCTTTGCTGCTTCCTCGGCAGTCAGAATTTTTCGTGCTTCCTTGACTGTGAGGCGTCTCTTCTTCTTTTTCTTCGGCATAAGAGAAGATAGTGCATCCTGCATATTGGCTCCCATTTGTTCCATTCCCGAACCTTGCAGCGCGTCAAACATCGAAGGGGCATTTTCTACTACTTCGACGGTTACCCATTCATCTTCCAATTTGCCTGCCTTTAAATCGGCAGCGATTTCCCGTCTTTTCACACGAACTTCCACTTCAGGAGTCGCATCGTCTTCTTCAGATTCCATTTTTTGGCCAAACAACATTTCCAGCGGATTCTGGTTGTTTTGTTTTTTCTTCAGCGACGGAACAAGAAGTTTCACGATACGTTCATTCGCCAGCGTTTCGGCCTGTATCTCCACCGCTTGGAATTTTTCTTCTCTGACGATCCGGACAGCTGCTTCCACAAGATCACGGACCATCGATTCTACGTCACGGCCAACATAACCGACTTCCGTGAATTTGGTGGCTTCGACTTTGACAAAAGGAGCCCCCGTTAATTTCGCAATGCGCCGGGCAATCTCCGTTTTTCCGACACCCGTCGGCCCGATCATCAAGATATTTTTCGGAATGACTTCATCCCGCAGCTCTTCATCAAGTTTGCTTCGGCGATATCGATTGCGCAACGCAGTGGCAATAGAGCGCTTCGCTTCTTTTTGACCAATAATATAGCGATCCAAATGATCAGAAATCTGTCTTGGCGTTAAATCTGATTGTGGTCTCATTTTGGCAATTCCTCCAATATGATTTGATGATTGGTATAGACACAGATGTCAGCAGCCGTTTCCAAAGCCGATTGGGCAATTTCTGAAGCAGTCAATTTATCCCCTGCATATTTTTTCAGGGCACGGCCTGCCGCCAATGCGTAATTGCCGCCGGAACCGATCGCCAGTATACCATCGTCCGGCTCAATCACTTCTCCTGTTCCTGAAACAAGCAGCAATTCGTCTTTGTTCATCACGATCAACATCGCTTCCAGCTGCCGCAGCATTTTGTCACCGCGCCACTGCTTCGCCAGCTCGACGGCTGCCCGCTGAAGATTTCCATTGTACTCGGTCAATTTCCCCTCAAACATTTCAAAAAGAGTGAAGGCATCCGCCACCGATCCGGCAAATCCAGTCAATACCTGGCCATTGAATATTTTTCGTACTTTCCTGGCTGTATGTTTCATCACGACTGCGTTGCCGAATGTGACTTGGCCATCCCCTGACATCGCGCATTCTCCGTTATGTTGAACAGCGAATATAGTGGTTGCGTGAAATTCCTGCATCGTAAAAACCCCTTTCTATGCTCTTGGGTGAGATTTCAGATATGTGTTTCTTAAATGTTCTTTTGTTACATGGGTATAGACTTGTGTAGAGCTCAAATGCGAATGGCCGAGCAGCTCCTGCACCGTCCGCATATCCGCTCCATTATTCAATAAATGCGTAGCGAATGTATGACGGATCATATGGGGGTAGATGGCCGAATTGGCGGAGGCTTTTTTCATGCATTCCGTCAAGATGTGGCGCACCCCTCTGTCAGTCAACGGCTCTCCCCGGCTGTTTACAAACAATGACACATGCTCCCGCTGTTTCATCAGTTTAGGACGGGCTTCCTCAATATAACGTTCCAGTGCTTCGGACGCGAATTCTCCATACGGAATATATCGTTCTTTCCGTCCTTTTCCCATTACTTTCACAATCTGCATTTGCCGGTCCAGATCCTGCATCCGAAGTGAAACACATTCACTGACCCGCATTCCAGTCGCATAAAGCAACTCCAGGAGGGCCGTGTTCCGGATGGATAATTTGTCTTCCCCCTGAACGGAGACAAACAACTGTTCAAGTTCTTCCTCATAAAAAAACTGTGGGAGCCGTTCCTCTTTTTTAGGGTGGAACAAAGAGCGGAAGGCCGCTTCGCTTAACCCAAATTCCCGGTTAGCGTACCGGAAAAAAGAACGGATGGAAGAAATCTTCCTTGAAACTGTTGCCCTGGAAAGTTTTTCCTCATATAGTTTTGTCACGTAATTTCTGGCATGCAAATATTCCACTTCTTCGATGTTCGGCACTCCTTCTTCGCTGAGGAACAGAAAAAAAGCCGCCAAATCCTGTTCGTAATGGTGGACAGTATGTTCAGAATAATTCTTTTCGAGTTGGATATAACCCATAAACGAGGTAAGCATTTTTTCTTTCTCCACGCAAAGCCCACCTTTCCACAATTACAAAAGCCTCTAAATTATAACAACATTTAGAGGCTTTAAGCAATTAAACAGTCACTGTATTCATATAATTTCGAATCGATGCAAGTGCTCTTTCGGCATGCTTCTCGGCGCGCTCCTGTTTCGATTTGATGCGTTGTCCCAAATCCGGAAACAAACCAAAATTGATGTTCATCGGCTGGAAATTCGATCCATCGGCTTCGGTAATGTACCGGGCCATGCTCCCCAGAGCTGTTTCAGCAGGAAAGACATGGAGCTCTTCGCCAAGCGCCAATTTTGCTGCGTTCAGCCCCGCCAACAAGCCACTGCCTGCAGATTCCACGTAACCTTCCACACCGGTCATCTGTCCTGCAAAGAAAATTTCCGGATTTGCTTTCAATTGATAAGTCGGCTTCAAAACTCTTGGCGAATTGATGAACGTATTGCGATGCATAACGCCATAACGGACAATTTCCACATTTTCAAGGCCCGGAATCAACTTCAGAACCTCTTTTTGAGGACCCCATTTCAAATGTGTCTGAAAGCCGACAATGTTGTAAAGTGTTCCGGCAGCATCGTCCTGCCGCAATTGAACAACTGCATATGGACGCTTTCCTGTTTTCGGATCCTCCAGGCCAACTGGCTTCATCGGTCCAAACGTCAAAGTCTTTTCTCCTCTGGCAGCCATTACTTCAATTGGCATGCAGCCTTCAAAGTAAATCTCTTTTTCAAACTCTTTCAACGGCACCACTTCAGCTTCTACCAGAGCGTTGTGGAAACGTTTGAACTCTTCTTCCGTCATCGGACAGTTCAGATAAGCGGCTTCGCCTTTGTCATAGCGGGATTTTAAATATACTTTATCCATGTCGATGCTGTCCTTTTCGACAATCGGCGCTGCTGCGTCATAGAAGTACAGGTAATCCTCGCCAGTCAATTGGCGCACTTTTTCAGCAAGCGCTGGAGAAGTTAAGGGGCCTGTCGCGATAACTGTAATGCCTTCCGGGATCTCCGTTACTTCTTCATTGAACACTTCAATCAACGGGTGGTTACGAACTTTCTCTGTAACAGCACCCGCAAATTCGTGACGGTCCACCGCAAGGGCGCCGCCTGCCGGAACTGAAGCGCGGTCTGCTGAATCGATGATCACTGAATCCATATGACGCATCTCTTCCTTGATCACGCCGACAGCATTGGTCAGAGCATTCGCGCGAAGAGAATTGCTGCAGACCAATTCAGCAAATTTATCGGTATGATGAGCTGGCGTCTGCTTTACAGGCCGCATTTCATATAGACGCACATTGACTCCCCGTTTGGCGATTTGCCAAGCCGCCTCGCTTCCAGCCAGGCCGGCACCGATTACGTTTACATATTTCGTCATATCAAACACCTCTATCAATTATTGAACTTCTTCTTTATAGTCGCAATTTGTGCAGTTGATTTGAACTCCTTTTTTCACTTTCTTTTCAACCAGCAACTCATTGCATTTCGGACATGGCCGTTCAATCGGTTTATCCCAGGAAACAAAATCACATTCCGGATAACGCTCGCAGCCATAAAATATTCGTCTTTTCTTGCTTTTCCGTTCCACGATTTCGCCTTCTTTACATGTCGGGCACTTCACACCGATGTGCTTGACGATCGCTTTCGTGTTCCGGCAATCCGGGAAATTGCTGCAAGCCATGAACTTGCCATAACGGCCCAGTTTGAAAACCATCGGTGAACCGCATTGTTCACAATCTTCACCGGCAGGTTCGTCTTTTATCTCGACTTTTTCCATTTCTATTTCGGCCACTTTAAGGTCTTTCTCGAATTCCCGGAAGAAAGTATCGATAATATTGCGCCATTCGACATCGCCGTCTTCTACACTGTCGAGATCATGCTCCATCTTCGCTGTAAATTCGATGTTCAGTATATCAGGGAAAAATTCCGATACCAGTTGATGGACTATTTCTCCAAGTTCTGTCGGAATAAACCGTTTGGCGTCCAATGTGACATAACCACGTCTTTGAATGGTATCCAAAGTCGGGGCATATGTTGAAGGACGGCCTATTCCCAATTCTTCCAGCGTACGTACAAGTCGCGCCTCCGTAAAGCGGGGCGGCGGTTGTGTGAAATGCTGCTTCGGATTGATTTCCAGCGCTTTGACGACATCGCCTTCGGACATTTCCGGCAAAATATTATCTTTTTCTTCTTTTTGGTCATCTGTTCCTTCGATGTACAATTTCATGAAACCGGGAAACTTCACTTGAGATCCATTTGCGCGGAACACTGCTTCTCCATTCTGCAGTTCAGCCATCACCGTATCCAGGACAGCAGGAGACATTTGGCTCGCGACAAAACGGTCCCATATCAATTTGTACAGACGATGCAAATCGCGTGACAGAATACTTTTCAACGATTCAGGTGTGCGCAGTACACTTGTCGGCCGAACCGCTTCATGGGCATCCTGCGATTTGGCGGATTGCTTGCCTGCTGCTTTGCTCGTTACATATTCTTCTCCGTATTTTTCAGAGATAAACTGGATGGTATCATTTTTTGCTGTTTCTGAAATGCGTGTTGAATCAGTCCGCATGTAAGTGATCAAACCGGTGATGCCTTCTTTTCCGATAGAAATACCTTCATACAACTGCTGAGCAAGCATCATCGTCTTTTTGGCGCGGAAATTCAATTTGCGGGCCGCTTCCTGTTGAAGGGATGAAGTTGTGAAAGATGGAGAGGGGTTTCTTTTTCTCTCTTTTTTAACTACCCGGTTTACCGAAAAGTCATTTCCTTTCATCGTGGCCATGACGGCTTTTACATCTTCTTCGTTTTTTAATTCTATTTTTTCGGAAGCATTTCCGTAAAATTGAGCCTCAAATTTCTTTTTGTTCTTTTCGAATTCTCCTGTGATTGACCAGTATTCATCCGGCTCAAAGTTTTTGATTTCATTTTCCCGATCGATGATTAACCTCAGGGCGACTGACTGGACGCGTCCTGCAGATAATCCTTTTTTCACTTTTTTCCATAGAAGCGGGCTTATGCTATAACCAACCAAACGGTCCAAAACGCGTCTGGCCTGTTGGGCATCCACTAAATCCATGTCGATCTTTCGAGGATGTTTAAAAGAATCCTTGATGGCATCTTTTGTAATTTCATTGAATACCACCCGGCTTTCAGTATCTTCATCAATGCCGAGAGCATTGGCCAGGTGCCAGGCAATCGCCTCCCCTTCTCTGTCGGGGTCAGCTGCCAGAAAGACTTTTTTCGCTTTTTTTGCTTCTTTTTTCAATTCCTGCAAAATCGGGCCTTTGCCTCGAATGGTAATATAACGGGGTTCATAATTATTTTCAAAGTCTATTCCCATTTGGCTCCGGGGCAGATCACGTAAATGTCCGAGAGAAGCACGAACTTTATACTTTTTCCCCAAATACCGCTCAATTGTCTTCGCTTTTGCAGGCGATTCGACAATCACTAAAAAATCCGCCATTCATACTCCTCCTTGTAGAGGTTTCTTAAAACGTAACATATGTTGGTTAATAAGAATTACCTGTGCAAAATGTATAACAGTTTTTATAGGAATGCAAGGTTTTTTGTCTCATGCACTTTTTTTACGCCCCTTATCGCTCGTATTCTTCGAGTATTTGCCAGCCGTTCCAGACCGGCTTAGCCCCTTCTTTAATGAGTTTGTGCGGTCCTTCCGACAGTGCTGAATCGATATTTCCAGGGACCGCGAAAATATCTTTTCCGTGGTCCAGTGCATGTTCAATCGTACTTAACGTTCCGCTTTTCACTTTCGCTTCTGTGACCACTATACCTTTGGATAAACCACTGATAATTCGGTTCCGCATTGGAAAATTCCACTTTTTCGGCGGCATATACGGTGGGTATTCGCTGACAAGCAAATGATTTTCTTCTATTATATATTGCAGAACTGCGTTTTCTTTCGGGTAGGGATGTAAAAAACCGCTGCCTACAACCGCGATCGTCCGGCCGCCCATTTTTATGGTTTTGGAATGCGCCATGGCGTCTGCCCCTTTTGCCAGTCCACTGACAATAACCGTATTTTGATCAATTAAGGGAGGAATGATTTTGGACAAGGCCAGTTCCGAGTAAACGGAGGCCTCTCTCGAACCAATAATGGCGATTTTAGAAGGATGGGCCAGCAAATCGATATGTCCTTTGGCATATAACACCACCGGAGGATCAATCAAATCGTGCAAACTTGATGGATAAATGGAATGTTTAAAAGAGATGGGGAAGATGGAGTGTTTTTCGTAAATCTGCCTGAAAGGGATTTGCAGGGAATGGATATACGCTGATTTAATGCGGCCGGCTTGAGCAGAGGGGATATTCAGTGCTTCGGCTAATTCGTAGATGGGCATGCGGTAAAAAAATTGCAGTTCCGGGTCCTTTTCTAAAATCCGGTTTAATCGGCTTAACGGTTTTGGATACACATAATGCAAGGCCAACAGCCTGTGCTGAAAATCACTTTCCATTTCATCCCTCCAATAATTAGGTAAAGAAAAATAAGGTGCATCGATTATGATGCACCTTGTTTTTCAATTAATGTGTTTTACATTGCTCATACAAACCTTTTTCTTTGATGACTTTGATCAATGTCTCACCGATGACAGATGGCGTATCTGCCACTTCAATACCGGCTTCGTTCATCGCTTTGATCTTGTCTGCAGCAGTTCCTTTACCACCGGAAATAATGGCGCCGGCATGGCCCATGCGTTTTCCTGGAGGTGCAGTTTGCCCGCCGATAAAGCCGACAACCGGTTTTGTCATATTCGCTTTGATCCATTCTGCAGCTTCTTCTTCCGCTGTCCCGCCGATCTCACCGATCATGACAACAGCCAATGTATCGTCATCTTCGTTGAACTCTGCTAATACATCGATGAAGTTTGTGCCGTTGACCGGGTCTCCCCCGATACCAACAGCAGTTGACTGGCCAATGCCTTCTTCAGACAGTTGGTGCGTCGCTTCATACGTCAATGTACCAGAACGTGACACTACGCCAACATGCCCTTTTTTATGGATGTATCCAGGCATGATGCCGATTTTGCATTCTTCCGGTGTGATAACGCCCGGGCAGTTCGGCCCGACCAGACGGGTTTTCTTGCCTTCCATATAACGTTTCACTTTAACCATATCCAGTACCGGAATGTGCTCAGTGATGCAGATTGCCATGTCCAACCCAGCTTCAGTGGCTTCAAGGATTGCATCTGCAGCAAAAGGAGCCGGCACATAAATTACAGATACATTCGCACCTGTAGCTTTTACAGCGTCTTCCACTGTATTGAAAACAGGTACTCCTTCAACTTCAGTCCCGCCTTTTCCGGGCGTTACACCTGCTACGATTTTTGTTCCGTATTCAAGCATTTGCTTGGTATGGAAAAGGGCAGTTGACCCTGTAATTCCCTGTACAAGCACTTTTGTGTCTTTGTTAATGTATACACTCATTTTTGTCCCTGCCCTTCTTTAGCCTACAAGTTCTACAATCTTTTTAGCGCCATCTGCCATTGTTCCGGCAGCTACAATATCAAGATCTGATTCGTTCAGCAGTTTTTTACCCAATTCAACGTTTGTTCCTTCAAGACGTACAACCAATGGCACATTCAAGCTGACTTCTTTTGCCGCTTGGATGACACCTTCTGCAATGACGTCACATTTCATGATACCGCCGAAAATGTTTACGAAAATCCCTTTGACATTCTGGTCAGAAAGAATGATTTTAAAGGCTTCCGTTACTTTTTCAGCAGTGGCACCGCCCCCAACGTCAAGGAAGTTAGCGGGTGTTCCGCCGTAGTAATTGATGGTATCCATTGTCGCCATCGCAAGGCCGGCACCATTTACCATACAGCCGATGTTTCCATCCAAAGAAATGTAGCTCAAGTCATACTTGGAAGCTTCGATTTCTTTTGGATCTTCTTCGTCGTAATCACGCATTTCCATGATATCCTGATGACGGTATAAAGCGTTGGCGTCAAAATTGAACTTTGCGTCCAATGCGACTACCTGGCCGTCACCTGTCACTACCAACGGATTAATCTCAACAATCGAAGCATCTTTTTCCAGATAAGCCTGGTAAAGGCCAAGCATCAGCTTAGCTGCTTTGTTGACAAGTTTTGCCGGGATATTCATATTGAATGCCATACGGCGTGCCTGGAAGCCAGTCAAGCCGACAACCGGATCGATTTCTTCATAGAAAATACGGTCTGGCGTATTGGCTGCCACTTCTTCAATGTCCATCCCGCCTTCTTCTGATCCCATCAAATTGACGAGTGAAGTTTCCCGGTCAAGAACCAATCCAAGGTAGTATTCTTTTTCGATGTTGCTGCCTGCTTCAATATACAGACGTTTCACTTCTTTGCCTTCTGGGCCTGTTTGGTGAGTGACAAGCACTTTGCCAAGCAATTCTTTTGCGTAAGCGCGTACTTCGTCCAGGTTTTTCGCCAGCTTGACACCACCCGCTTTACCGCGTCCGCCTGCATGGATTTGTGCTTTCACCACGACAACATCCGTACCAAGTTCTTTTGCTGCTTTGACCGCTTCTTCCGGAGAAAAAGCTACATGGCCTTCAGGAACTGCTACGCCATATTGTCTCAGGACTTGTTTTCCCTGATATTCATGGATATTCATCTTTTGTCCTCCAATCAACCGTCTATCTCGTAATTTTAGTACCTCTACCATTGTAATAAAGTTGCCACAAAATGTCCACAGTTGTCGGAGCTAGTCCAGAAACTTCACGGCAACCATCATTGACTTTCATTTACTGAGCACTGTTTCGCCAGGATCGTCTTCACCGGCTCAAAAGTCTTCCGATGAATCAGGCAGGGCCCATGAAGCTCAAGTGCCGCAACATGTTCTTTTGTGCCATATCCAGCGTGTTTCTCAAATCCATACAGCGGGTATTCCTCTGCGTATCGCTCCATGATGTTATCGCGCTCAGTCTTGGCTAAAATAGAAGCTGCTGCAATGCACAGGCTTTTTGCGTCCCCTTTGATGACGGAGTGACACGGAACCGCCAGATCCAGTTGCATCGCATCAGCCAACACAACATCAGGCTGAACGCTGAGTGCCGCGGCTGCTTTTGCCATGGAGAGCTTTGTTGCTTGATAGATATTGTGCCGGTCGATTTCTTCGGAAGACTGGATATGCACAGCATAACTCACGGCAAGTTTTTTTATGATTTCAGCAAATCGCTCCCGTTTTGATTTCGTTATTTTTTTGGAATCATCAAGGCCGAGGAGTTCCGTACAGTCTTCCGGCAGAATAACAGCGGCAGTCACTACAGGACCTGCGATCGGCCCACGGCCCGCTTCGTCAATCCCGGCTACTTTGTTTGCGGTGTTTTCTTTAAATGATCCATCAAACCGTTCCTTCAATTGATGATTATGTACTAAGCTTTCCCTCAGTTTTTTTCTTCTATGCCATGCCGCCACTAACGTCTGAACGCTTTTCCTAGGATCCTTCTCCAGATCCGCCATCCAGGGTTCCCATGTTTCGGCCAGCTTCAATTTTTCTTTCAGTTGTGATACAGACTCCATATCATCATTCCATTTCCTCGTTATAGTAAAACAACAAAGAGGCTGAACCCGTGTTCGGGCCAGCCTCCAGTACTCCAATAAATAAGGCAGAGAAGTCATTCGTCTTCAATCATCTCGTCCCGATAATCAAAAGTGACTCGACCGAAATGCTGATTGCGGATATCGCGGACGATAACTTCTGCTGTCATATCGTAATCGATTTCGCCGCCCGCTGTGATACATCGTCTCTTTTTTCCGATATGATCAAAGCTGTTGACAATATCTTCGTCTATTTCATCTAAGCCATAACGTTCTTTTAAACGATCGGGATAGCGGGATTCCAAAAATTTCAATGCGTAAACCGCCAATTCCTGCATCTGAATGACTGAATCTTTTATGGCACCTGTTACAGCCAATTTCAACCCTGTTTCAGGGTCTTCAAATTTCGGCCACAAAATTCCAGGTGTATCAAGCAATTCAATTTCTTTTCCAACTTTAATCCATTGCTGGGCTTTTGTAACGCCGGGCATATTCCCCGTTTTGGCCAAGCTTTTCTTGGAAAGGCGGTTAATCAACGTCGACTTCCCGACATTCGGTATACCGACGATCATAGCCCGGATGGCACGTGGCTTAATGCCTTTGGCAATCATCCGGTCCCATTTCTCAGACAATATTTCTTTTGATGCCTTCGTCACCAGCTGCAGCCCTTTGCCTTCAAGTGAATTGATCGCCACTGCACGGTTTCCCTGCTTTTCGAAATAGTGGATCCATTTCTTCGTTTCCGCTTCATCCGCCATGTCCATTTTGTTTAAAATAATCAGGCGGGGTTTTTGCTGGATCACCTGGTCAATCATCGGATTGCGCGAAGACAACGGCAATCTGGCATCCACCAGTTCGAATATAATATCCACCAATTTCAGTTTTTCTGTTACTTCCCTGCGCGCTTTGGCCATATGCCCGGGAAACCATTGTATCGTCATAATAACACTCCTTACTTCACGAGGCCCGCTTCCGGAAAAGGCCAGAAAACGAAATTTGTACTGCCGACGATTTCCTCTATCGGTACAACGCCGATGTGGCGGCTGTCTTTGCTTGCCCTGCGGTTATCCCCCATGACAAACACATAGCCATCAGGTACCGTACTTTGGCCGGTTAACTCCTCCAAAGTGAAATCCTCAGTCAGCGTACCGGAAATCCCTTCTTTGTAAGAGGCCAAATAAGGCTCTTCCACCGCTTCTCCATTGATGTACAATTGGTCTTCTTCATAAGCGACATGATCACCCGGCAAGCCGATAATCCGTTTTATATAATCTTTTTGCTCCGGTGCATGAAACACAACGATATCATATCGGTCGGGCTCTCCGACCGTATAGCCGATTTTGTTGACAATCATCCGATCTCCATGTTCCAATGTCGGCATCATCGACTCTCCGTCCACCACGATTGGAGTAAAAAAGAAAAAGCGGATAATGGCAGCAAGACCAAATGCGATCAATAAAGCCTTCGACCATTCCCACATCTCATTTTTTTTCTTACCTTCAGTTTCCATGGGCGTTCCTCCCTGAACGTTCTGTCCTAATTGTACAAGGAATCCGATATTTTAGCAAAAAAGAAAGAGGGCGCATGCGCCCTCTTTCTGTGATGCCATCTTATCGAATTTCTTTGATGCGAGCTGCTTTACCGCGAAGGTTGCGCAAGTAGTACAATTTCGCACGACGAACTTTACCGCGACGGGTAACTTCAAGCTGAGCAATTTTTGGTGTATGAACAGGGAATGTCCGTTCAACGCCAACACCGTAAGAGATTTTGCGGACTGTGAATGATTCACTGATTCCGCCTCCGCGACGGCTGATTACTACTCCTTCGTATACCTGGATACGTTCGCGGGTACCCTCGACAACTTTCACGTGGACGCGCACAGTATCTCCGGGACGGAAATCTGGAAGATCCGTACGAAGTTGTTCTTTAGTGATTTCTGCAATAATGTTTTGCATGTTTTTTCTCTCCTTCTACAGATGCTCTTGCAGTCATCTTCTGTTGCAGCGGAACACCGTGATCGTGTACTTCACATAAAAGTACATTGTCCATAGTATCACTAATCGATGATGCGTGCAAGAGCAATTCCGTTATCTTTTTTGTTGTTCCAAATTAGAAAGTATTTTTTTCTGTTTATCTGTCAACTCGATTTTTTCAAGCAGATCCGGTCGCCTTTCGAGTGTCCGTCTCAGCGTCTGCTCTTCACGCCATTGATCAACTTTGGCATGGTTCCCTGATGTCAATACAGCGGGCACTTCCCAACCTCTGAACTTTGCAGGACGGGTGTATTGAGGGTGTTCAAGGAGGCCTGTTGAGAAGGAATCACGCACCGGTGAATCAGCATTTCCAAGGACACCCGGAAGCAGCCTGACGACACTGTCAATAACAGTCATCGCTGCCAGTTCGCCACCTGTAAGAACAAAATCACCGATCGAAATTTCATCCGTCACCAAATACTCCCGAATCCGCTCGTCATATCCTTCATAATGCCCGCAGATAAACACCAGCTCTTGTTCTTTTGCCAACTCTTCAGCTTTCTGCTGTGTAAAGCGTTCGCCTTGTGGGCACATCAAGATGACGCGCGGCTTTTTCTCTGTCGCCAATGTTTCCACCGCGTTGAAAATCGGTTCAGGCTTCAGTACCATTCCTGCCCCTCCGCCAAAAGGATAATCATCCACTTGCCGTTTGTTATCCGCAAATTCGCGAAAATCCGTGACATTCAACGAGACCGCATTTTTTTCCTGCGCTTTTTTGAGAATCGATTGATTGAAGACCCCTTCAAACATGGCCGGAAATAAAGACAGCACATTTATATTCATTCCGACAACAGGCCTTCCATAGCTTCGATGACGATTTTCTTTTCATCAACATCCACTTCTTTTACCACATCTTCGATATATGGGATGTAATGCTTTTTCCCTTCCGAAGGAGTCACTTCCCACACGTCATTTGCTCCGGTTTCCAGTATTTCACTGACTTTGCCGATTTCACGGCCTTCCGTTGTATAAACCGAGCAGCCCAGGATTTCATGGTGGTAATAAGCATGGTCTTCAAGTTCCGTAAGGTTATGCTCCGCAATTTTCAGATAGGACTCTTTGAATTCCTGCACATCATTGATATTCGGGTATCCTTCAAAAGATACCAATTCAAAGTTTTTATGCTGCCGATGGCTGGCGATTGTTACCATAATCGGCTTTTTTGCATCCGGTTTGAACAGTCCCAGTTTCATCCCGACGGCAAAACGTTCATCCGGAAAATCTGTCCGTGACATGACACGGACTTCTCCGCGGATGCCATGCGTATTAACGATTTTCCCTACATTAAACCATTCCACGAGCAACCATCCTTTCCATAAGAAATACTGTATGATTTTTTGCTTTCTGGATAATGACATCAGGCAGGAAGAGGAAGCAGCACAAAAGCAGGCTGCTTCGAATCTCCCGGTCCGAAGAAAAAAGGAAGGAACCGGGGCTCCTTCCTTTCTCTTAATCCACAATATCCACGTAAGTCTTTTTCTTATGATAACTGCCTGCTGCTGAATACACAATCGAACGAATCGCTTTCGCCACGCGTCCTTGCTTACCGATCACTTTCCCTGTATCTTCTGAATGCACGGAAAGCTTATAGACGATACGGTTTGCGTTTTCGTCTGTTTCAATTCGGACATCGTCCGGATGGTCAACCAACGGTTTCACAATGTTTTCAATCAGCTGCTTCATAGAAAAACTCCCTTACTTGCTTAGTTTTTCATTATGGAATTTTTCCATAATGCCGTTTTGAGAAAACAAGTTGCGTACAGTATCAGATGGTTTCGCACCATCGTGAAGCCATTTCAACGCTAGTTCTTCGTCGATTTTCACTTCAGCTGGAACTGTAAGCGGGTTGTACGTGCCTACTGTTTGAATTTGACGGCCGTCACGTGGAGCACGTGAGTCAGCTACTACAATACGATAGAAAGGAGATTTTTTAGCTCCCATACGTTTTAAACGAATTTTTACTGCCATTTTATAAAACACCTCCGAATAGTTTCACACAAGATATTATATTATCAAGCTTTAAATAGTTTGTAAAGTATTTTTTCTTAACAGTAGAAAATTTACTTAAAAAGAGAATCCAGGCCTTGCAGATTCATCTTCTTTTTTCCTTTTTTCGTGTTCATGCCGGACATTTGCTTCATCATTTTCTTCATGTCTTCAAATTGTTTCAACAGGCGGTTCACATCCTGAATGGTGGTTCCTGAACCTCTGGCAATGCGCTTTTTGCGGTTGGCATTGATGATTTCCGGAGTCGTCTTTTCCTGCGGAGTCATCGAATAAATGATCGCTTCAACACGGTCCATCTGACTTTCGTCCACTTGGGCGTTCTCCAGCCCTTTGATTTTGTTGGCACCGGGCAACATTTTCAAAATTTCATCGAGAGGTCCCATCTGCTTCACCTGACCAAGCTGCTCCAAAAAGTCATCAAAGGTAAAAGAAGAAGTGCGGAACTTTTCTTCCAGCTCTTTTGCCCGTTCTTCGTCTACGTTGGTCTGGGCTTTTTCGATGAGTGACAGCATATCCCCCATGCCAAGGATCCGTGAAGCCATCCGCTCTGGATGAAACGCTTCGAGGGCATCCATTTTTTCGCCCATACCGACGAATTTAATCGGCTTTTCCGTTACGGACCGGATTGATAAAGCGGCACCGCCCCGTGTATCTCCGTCCAATTTCGTCAGAATGACACCTGAGATGCCGAGGCTGTCATTGAAATTCTGGGCAACATTGACTGCATCCTGACCGGTCATCGCATCGACGACCAGGAATATTTCATCCGGCTCTTTTAACGCCCGGATATCTTTCAGTTCCTGCATCAGCTCTTCATCCACATGCAGGCGCCCCGCGGTATCGATGATGACAGTATCCAAATGTTCTTCTTTGGCATGCTCAATCGCTTGACGTGCAATCTCCACCGGGGAGAGCTCAGTGCCTTTCGAAAAAACCGGAAGTGACAATTGCTTGCCGATGGTTTCCAATTGCTGAACAGCGGCTGGACGATAAACATCGGCTGCCACCAGCAGTGGTTTGCGGTTATGCTTTTTGCGCAGTACACCCGCCAGTTTCCCGGTAGTCGTCGTTTTACCGGCACCCTGAAGCCCGACCATCATGATGACAGTCGGCTGCTTGGTCGAGAATTCGATTTTACTCTGTTCCCCGCCCATTAAGTTCGTCAGTTCATCTTTTACGATTTTTACGACTTGTTGGCCGGGTGTCAGGCTTTGCATAACATCCTGCCCAACTGCGCGTTCACTGACCTTTTTTACAAATCCCTTAACTACTTTTAAGTTGACGTCCGCTTCGATCAAAGCGAAACGGACTTCGCGCATCATTTCTTTTACGTCTGCTTCAGACACTTTTCCTTTGCCTTTAATCTTTTGGACGGTGCCCTGCAGGCGTTCGGCTAATCCTTCAAATGCCATCTTTTCCGCCTCCTAATCCCATTCTTTCAGCTGATTCAGAAATTCCCTTACCCGTTCTTCCGTGTAAGGGTGTTTTTCAAACTCGGCCACCAATTGCTGCCGCTTCTGAAATTTCTCGAAAAGCTGTAATTTCTCTTCATATTCTTCCAGCATCGCTTCTGTCCGCCGGATATTATCGTACACTGCCTGGCGTGTAATATCATATGCTTCTGCAATTTCTCCGAGAGAATGGTCATCTAAATAGTACAGCATCATATAATTACGTTGTTTAGGCGTCAGCAATTCTTGATAGAAGTCGAATAAATAATTCATGCGCGTCGTTTTTTCCAATCCCATCATCAGCTGCTCACCTCTCTTTATAACCCTCACCATACAGGAAAATGAATTAAGCCGTCAAGTAATTTTACTTGTCTGCTTCTTCGTTTTCAAGTTGTTCTTCTTTGTCCAATCCTTCTGCGAACAATCCATAGACATATTTCTGCGGGTCAAACGGCTGCAGGTCATCCAGCTGTTCCCCAAGCCCGACAAATTTGACAGGAATCTTCAGTTTGCTCCGAATCGCCAGGACGATGCCGCCTTTTGCCGTGCCGTCCAACTTTGTCAGCACGATACCGGTGACTTCTGTCACTTCTTTGAAAGTCTGTGCCTGGATTAGCGCATTTTGTCCGGTCGTCGCATCCAGTGCCAGCAGGACTTCATGGGGAGCTCCTGGGATTTCACGCGAGATGACACGGTGGACTTTCTGCAATTCATTCATCAGATTGACTTTGTTCTGCAGGCGCCCTGCTGTATCGCAGATCAATACGTCGACACCGCGGGACTTCGCTGAACGGACAGCATCATACATGACTGCCGCCGGGTCGGAGCCTTCGCTTTGCTTGATGACATCAACCCCGACACGCTGCCCCCACACATCCAATTGTTCGATGGCACCTGCCCGGAACGTATCTCCAGCCGCCAGCATAACGGTTTTGCCTTCCTGCTTAAAGCGATGAGCCAACTTACCGATGGTCGTTGTTTTCCCGACTCCATTGACACCGACCATCAAAATTACGGTCAGGTCATCCGAGAAATTCAGTTCATTTGTCTCTTCTTCACCTGCCTGATAAATTTCCACCAGTTTTTCAGAAATCACGGATTGGACATTTGATGTGTCCCGGACATTTTGACGCTGCACTTCAAAACGCAGTTGATCCATTAATTCCATGACTGTTTCAAAGCCGACATCGGCCTGCAGCAGGATTTCTTCCAGATCTTCGAAAAAATCTTCATCCACTTTGCGGTAACGCGCCACCAGGTCATTGATCTTCGAAGTAAAACCCGTACGTGTTTTCGTCAGGCCTTCTTTGTATTTTTCTGTTGATTCCACAGCTTCGTTATTTCCTGAGAATTTATCTTTCAACTTTTTAAAGAAACTCATTTAACCACTCCTTTTTTAGACTTCTTCCTGCAGTTTAACAGATACCAGTTTGGAGATTCCGGATTCCTGCATGGTGATGCCATACAGCACATCGGCCCCTTCCATCGTCCCTTTGCGGTGCGTAATGACGATGAACTGGGTATCTTCGCTGAATTTCTTCAAGTACTGACTGTAACGCACGACGTTCGACTCATCAAGCGCCGCTTCCACTTCGTCCAAAATGCAGAACGGAACCGGTCGGACCTTTAAAATAGCGAATAACAGGGCGATGGCAGTCAATGCCCTTTCCCCTCCTGACAACAAACTCAGATTCTGGAGTTTCTTGCCGGGTGGCTGAGCAATAATTTCCACTCCTGTCAGCAGCATATCCTGCGGATTTGTTAAAATAAGATCGGCCGATCCACCACCAAACAATTCTTTGAATACCCGCTGGAACTGATCGCGGATTGCATGATAAGTATCTTCGAAACGGTGTGTCATTTCTTCGTCCATTTCGCGGATCACCATCCGCAGTGTGTCCTTTGCTTCATTCAAATCAGTGCGCTGGTCTGTCAGGAACTGATGGCGTTCAGCCACTTGCTCGAATTCTTCAATGGCATTGAGATTGACAGGGCCCAACTCTTCGATCGATTGCTTCAGCAACTTCACTTTTTTCCGGACAACGCTTTCTTCGTCTGTCAACGAATACCGTTTCGCTTCGTCGAACGTTAAATGATAGGCACTTTCCAACTGACCGACCAGACTTTGTATCTGAACGTCGATACGCGTCGATTTTACTTCACAGATACGGATGGCTTCCACAAATCCTTTGTGTAACCGCTGTTGTTCTTTTGTTTCTTTTTCCAGCTCATCAAACTCTTTTTGCTGTGTCGTCCGTTCGTTTTTGGCTTGTTGGATCTGCTGTTGCACTTTGGTCTTTTTTGCTGTCCATTTTGAGATTTCCTGAACGATTTCTTCATCAGAATACCCGTTTGCCGCTTCCTCCGACTGGATCCACGCAAGGGCTTGCCGGCTTTCTTCCAGCTTCCTGTCGCTTTTCAGCTTTCTTTCCAGCAATTCCGCTTCGCTTTGAACCAGCTGTGTGACCCGCTCTTTCATAACAGCAGAAGCAGATTTCTGTTCAGCCAATTTTGACAGAATGGCATCACGGGCCGATTCGTTCTGCTGCTTGTAACCGGTCAGTTCATCTATTTTCTGTGAAATGCCGGTTAATTCCTGTTCAATCTGCCTCAGTCTTTCCGATGCGCTTTGTTTCCGCTCCGTGACAGAAGTCAAATCCAAATCTTTGTTTTTTTGTTCGGCCATGAACAAGTGATAGCGTTCTCGTGTCGTTTTCAGAACGGCTTCAATTTCCCGCAGCACAATCGAGCGTTCGGATTCCAAATTCCGGAACTGCTCACCTTCCGCGCGAAGCTGCTGCAGGCTTGCTGCCGCCTCTTCCAATTCCTTTTTTTCCCTGCTGACTTTTTTCTCGGCCTGCAGGATTGTCTCATCCAATTCTTTGGACTGGGTGATCAGCTGTTCGAGTTCTGCTTTTCTCGTAAAGAAAGTGGCCTGGTTTTTATTGGCACCGCCGGTCATGGAACCACCGGCATTGACCACATCACCTTCCAATGTTACCACCCGGTACCGGCTCATTGTCGCCTTCGAAATGGCGGTAGCCCCTTTCAGGTCTTTTGCGATAATGACATTGCCCAGCAGGTTTTCGATGATCATGCTGTAAGAAGAATCATAAGAGACGAGTTCGAAAGCCATTTTGATATAGGAAGGGTGCTGTTGGATAGTCTCGATCGTCTGAGCCGGAATCTTCCTTGGCTTCATGACATTCATCGGCAGGAAAGTTGAACGCCCCGCTTTCTTTTTCCGCAGAAACTCAATCGCTTCACGGGCATGAGCTTCGGTTTCCGTAATAATATGCTGGCTGGAGGCTCCCAACGCGGTTTCAATCGCTTTCGCATACGGCTGGTCCACTTGGGCAATTTCTGCTACGGCCCCCACAATACCATTGAGGTGTCCTTTCTCACGAGCCTTAAGGACTTCACGTACTCCCTGAAAAAAGCCGGAAAAATCCGCTTCCAGCTCCTGCAGAGTTTCGATGCGTGCGGTCAATTGCTTTTGTGACTGATAAGCCTGGATCAACATGTCCTGCTTTTTATCAAATCCCTCTTTGAATTGACCGTACTCTTCTTCCATCTGACGATAATGCTGCCGCTTTGCTGCCAGCATCTGTTGGACTTCATCCAAATCCTTTTGCGCTGACTGCCGCTCTTTTTCCAGCTTAATCAGTTCCCGGTCAAAGTCGGATTGTTGACTGGCAATCCGGCCAGTCGATTCTGATAATTGCCGTTCCTGAAATTCTATATTCTTCAATTCATTTTTGACACTTGCTTGTTCATTCATCAAATCGATGTAAACCGATTTTTGTCCTTCGATTTCATCGTCGATATCAGCTGGGGACAGTCGCAATTGGCTTTCCAGTTGCTTGATCCGGCTTATAATCGATTGCTGTTCTCTTTTCTGCTTTTCAAGCAGAGCGGTCTGTTCCGTATGTTTTTTCTGCAACAGTGCATTCTCCGCTTGTTCAGCATCCACACTTTCCTGCAGCTGCTGCGTTTGACGATCGGCATTATGTTTTTTCTCCGACATCAAGAGCTTTCTGCCTTCCCATTTCTCACTTTCGGCACTTGCTTCCACCAATTCGTTCTGACTGCGGTCAATGGCTTTGTCCAACTGACCCAACGACTTCCGGATAGCCGCCATTTCCTGTTCTTTTTCAGCAATCGCTTCTGCTAGTTCCTGTTCTTTTGCTGTGTGTTCTTTGGCATCTTCGGACAAACGGCCGAGTTCCAGCTCAAGTTGTGATACATCATGCGCCAGCAGAGCGATGTCGGCATCTTTCAGCTGCTCTGTCATATCCAAATAATCGCGCGCTTTCGACGCCTGGATTTGCAGCGGCTCCATCCGTCCATCCAGTTCATGCAGGATATCGAGCACGCGGTTCAGATTGTCTTCGGTTTCGCTCAATTTAAACTCCGCTTTTTTCTTCCGTTGCTTGTACTTCAAAACACCGGCGGCTTCTTCGAAAATTGAACGCCTTTCTTCCGCTTTGCTATTTAGAATTTCATCCACACGTCCCTGTGAGATAATGGAGAACGCTTCTTTCCCAAGTCCCGAATCCATAAATAAATCCGTAATGTCTTTTAATCGGCAGTTTTGCTTGTTCAGCAGATAGGCGCTTTCCCCACTTCGAAAAACCCTCCTCGTTACGCTGATTTCGCTGTAATCGAGAGGGACTCGTCCATCGGTATTATCCAGTATCAATGTCACTTCTGCAAAACTCAATGGTTTTCTGGATTCACTGCCGGCAAAAATGACATCCTCCATTTTCGCACCGCGCAGCGATTTCGCTGATTGTTCTCCGAGTACCCAACGGATCGCATCGGTCACATTGCTTTTGCCGCTTCCATTCGGGCCGACAACAGCTGTTACGCCAGGGACAAAGTCAATGCCGATTCGATCGGCAAAAGACTTGAATCCCATCACTTCCACTCTTTTCAAATACATTCCTAATCCTCCATTGCCTGCTGCAATTTACGGATGGCCAATTGCGCCGCCTGTTGTTCCGCTTCTTTTTTGGAACGGCCATTGCCAATCCCCAGTTCTTCATCAGCAAGCGAAACACGTGTTACAAAGGTCCTGCTGTGAGCCGGGCCTTTTTCATCGATGATCTCATAAGTCAAAGCACCGTTATTTTTTTGCTGCACCAGCTCCTGCAACTGACTTTTATAATCCATCACATGCGAAAAAGCACCGATATCCACTTTTGGAAATAACACAACTTCCAAAAATTTAACGACCGATTCAAGGCCTTGATCCAAATACAAAGCGCCGATAAACGATTCAAAGACATCGGCCAATAATGCGGGACGCGTTCTGCCGCCTGTCAATTCCTCGCCTTTCCCCAAAAGAATATACGAACCGAAATTCAATTCGTTGGCAAATTGAACAAGCGAAGGTTCGCACACAATCGCCGCACGCAGTTTGGTCAATTCCCCTTCACTCATTTCCGGGTACTTCATGAACAGATAATGGGAAACAGACAATTCCAACACTGCGTCCCCTAAAAATTCAAGGCGCTCGTTATCTGTATAAAATCTTTTTCGATGCTCATTCACATAAGATGAATGGGTAAAAGCCTGATAAAGCAACGGAGCTTGGTTAAAAGTTACATTCATTTCTTGCTGAAGCTGGTCAAAAGCTTTACGGACACTTTCTTTCAGGACCCCTGGCTTTTGCTGGTTCGTCTTTTTTCTCGTAGCCATTTTTATCTGCCTTCCTTCGACTTTCTTCATTACCGATTTTACCTGTTTTTCTGCTATTGTGCAAAATAACAATTGACGCACAACCGCATGGTGGAAAAGCGATTGTGCGCCAATAGGTTGTTCACTTATGAATTCTGGTTCTTTTCAATATACGCTACCGCGTCGCCTACTGTTGACATGCTCTCGGCGTCTTCATCAGAAATTTCCATATCGAATTCATCTTCAAGTTCCATAACCAATTCAACTACGTCCAAAGAGTCGGCTCCTAAGTCGCCTGTGAAAGAAGCTTCAGGTTTCACTTCGTTCTCTTCCACGCCTAGACGATCTACGATTACTTTTGTTACCCGTTCCAATACTGTTGACAATGTCGTCACCTCCCCTCAATCAGTATACAAAACTTTTTCTCACATGACCATTCCGCCATCAAGATGCAGCGTTTGACCCGTCATATAAGATGCTTCGTCGGAGGCAAGGAATAATGCAGCTTTCGCCACTTCCTCCGGTTTTCCGAAACGGCCAAGCGGAATTTGGCCAAGCATAGTCTGCTGGATATCATCCGACAATCTGTCCGTCATGTCTGTCATGATGAATCCCGGCGCTATGGCATTAGCGGTAATCCCTCTGCTCGCCAGCTCACGAGCCGTGGTTTTCGTCAAGCCGATCACGCCTGCTTTGGCCGCCACGTAATTGGCCTGCCCTGCATTGCCCATGACACCGACAATTGAAGCGATGTTGACAATGCGGCCGGAGCGTTGTTTCATCATTTGACGTGTCACAGCTTTCGTACAAACAAAGACACCTTTTAAGTTGATATTGATGACGTCATCCCATTCATCGTCTTTCATGCGCATCATCAAGTTGTCACGTGTAATCCCGGCATTGTTGACCAGCACATCGACCGCTCCGAAGGTTTTCACTGTTTCATCGATCATCGCCTTTACTTGGTCGGCGTCTGCCACATCCGCTTTTACCACGATGGCTTCTCCACCGCTTTTCCGGATTTCTTCGGCTACAGCTTCCGCTTTTTCTTTGCTTCCGCTGTAGTTGACCACTACGTTGGCTCCTTCAGCTGCGAAACTGCGTGCGATTTCCGCGCCAATTCCACGCGAAGCGCCCGTCACGATTGCCGTTTTTCCTGCTAGCTTGCTCATTCAGACAGCTCCTTTACCGCTTTTTCCATTGATTCCACGTCAAATACCGGCAGGCATTTGACTGAACGATCGATTTTCTTCACCAGTCCACTGAGTACTTTGCCCGGACCGACTTCCACAAAAACCGTCACACCTGAATCGATCATTTCCTTCACCGATTGCTCCCATAGAACGGGTGAATACAATTGGCGGACAAGCAGCTCCTGGATTTGAGCAGCTTTTGTTTCGCCTTTTGCTTTGACGTTTGAAATCACAGGAACTTTCGCGTCTTTCAAGAAAGCTTCACTCAGCACTTTTGACAAGTCCTGGGAGGCGGGACGCATCAGTTCGGAATGGAATGGTCCACTGACATCCAAAGGAATAGCCCGTTTCGCTCCACGCTCTTTTGCCAAAGCACATGCTTGTTCGACACCTTGTTTAGTGCCGGATATCACAATTTGGCCAGGTGAATTCAGGTTTGCCAGCTGCACTACTCCGTAACGGTCCGTCACTTCGTTCGTCACTTCTTCCAATGATTGACTCGACATGCCGAGAATAGCTGCCATGCCACCCTCTCCTGCAGGAACAGCTTCGTTCATGAATAACCCACGTTTATGTACAATTCTGACGGCATCTTCGAAATTCATGACCTCAGAAGCAACGAGTGCGCTGTATTCCCCAAGGCTGTGCCCAGCTGTAAAATCCGGATAAATCCCTTCGCGGTTCAAGCGCTCGGTAATCATACTGCTGACCGTCAGCAGTGCCGGCTGTGCGTGATAAGTGAGTGTCAGGTTTTCCTGTGGCCCTTCAAGCATCAGTTCAGACAAACGCACCCCAAGTGCCTCGTCTGCTTTCTCGAAATACTGACGGCTTGTCGGATCGGCCAGGAAACTCTCTCCCATACCGACAGTCTGGGAACCTTGCCCTGGATAAATAAATGCAATCTTTGTCATTCTGCGCTCTCCTTTTTCAGTGTATTGTAAATGGTGCCAGTCACATCGAATTCAACCATCGTCCGGGTCTGCCGTATAGCATTGAACAAAGCGTTGGCGTTCGAAGATCCGTGCGCTTTGATCACAGGGGCTTTCAAGCCGAACAATCCTGCTCCACCGTATTCGCTGTAATCGAGCATTCCTTTCAAACCACTTATATTGTCTTTCACAAGAAAAGCCGCGATTTTCGTTTTGGCCGATGACATGAAAACATCTTTGATCATCGAAAAGACGTTCATCGCCGTGCCTTCAATTGTCTTCAGCACTATATTGCCCGTAAAGCCGTCTGTCACCACTACATCAGCTGCACCATTCAGCAGATCGCGGGACTCCACATTGCCGATAAAATTGATCGGCGCCTGCTTCAACAACGGAAAAGCGCCTTTTGTCAGGTCGTTCCCTTTTTTTTCTTCGGTTCCAATATTAAGCAACCCTACAGTCGGGTTTTGGATGCCTCTTACTTTTTCGGCATAAATGCTGCCCATCACTGCATATTGCACCAAATGCTCAGGCCGTGCTTCTGCATTGGCCCCCATATCGAGCATCACGAATCCTTTGCCGTCGATTGTCGGCAAAGTCGGTGCCAATGCAGGACGATCGACACCTTCAATTCGGCCGACCACAAACAACCCCGCAGACATCAATGCCCCGGTATTCCCTGCTGATACGCAGGCGTCTGCCTGACCATCCTTGACGGCCTGCGCCATCCGGACCATCGAAGCGTCTTTTTTCCTTCTGACCGAACGGACCGGATCGTCTTCCGCTTCGATCACTTCTTCACAATGAATCACTTGGAGGCGTTCATGCTCTTTTAAGTAAGGCTGCATTTTTTCTGTATGCCCATATAACTGAACCGTTAAATCAGTGTATTCATCCAAGGCTTTCAACACGCCTTCAATAATTTCTTTGGGAGCGTGATCGCCGCCCATGCCATCTACTGCTATTATCATTGGTTGCCACCTTCACTTTGCTCTGTCATCCGATACATTTCAAACGTACCGATAAAAACAGTTGCTTGGTCCACAGAAGAAACCACTTTTACATACGCTCGGTTCTTCTCCTGATTGCGTTCCACCACCTGCGCTTTTGCCACTACACGCTGACCTGCTGTCACCGGACGAAGAAACTGCAGTTCAGATTTCACTGTCAGCGCCAATTCTTCGTTCATGACAGCTACAGCCAGAGAGTTGGCCTGTGCGAATAAATGATGGCCTCTTGCTATTTGGTTGCGCTGGAAAACATGTTCCGGTTTCACATCAAATATGGAAATTGCCTTTTCGTCCAGTTCGATATCGATGATTTCACCGATCACTTCGTCAATCGGAAGTGATTTCACTTCGTCTTCGAACGTTTTTTCAGCAACATGTTTAATCCGCTCACGCAATTCGGGAATCGATAATTCCATGCGGTCAAGGCGGATTGTCTGGACACTTACATCAAACCTGGCCGATAACTCTTCATCCGTTACAAACGGATTTTCCTTTATCCATTCACGCAAGGCCAGTTGCCGTTCTTTTTTCGGTTTTCTCACTGTGTCACCGCCCGCTATTAGCACTTGGTACTAATATGAGTATATAAATAACAAAAAAAGAATGCAAGGATAAGTTGCACCTTGCATTCTAATCCAGCCTGCCGATCGAAAGAGCTCCGGACTCCTCCAAATGCCCACGAAGACAGGCGGTTTCTTCACTGCGCCAGAACTCCTCACTGTTCACCAGCTTTTCTGCATCTTTCCGAGCCGTTTCCAAAGCCCGGTAATCGTGGACCAAATCAGCCATCTTGAATTCAGGCACACCGCTTTGTTTGCGTCCGAAAAAGTCTCCGGGACCTCTCAGCTGCAAATCTTTTTCAGCGAGCACGAAGCCGTCATTTGTTTCCGTCATTGAAGCCATCCGTTCTTTTCCGACTTCCGTCTTCGGGTCAGCCAGCAGCACGCAGTACGATTGTTCGCTTCCCCGGCCGACACGTCCACGCAATTGATGAAGCTGTGACAACCCGAAGCGCTCAGCATCATAAATCAGCATAAACGAAGCATTTGGCACGTTCACGCCGACTTCCACCACCGTCGTGGAAACCAGCACGGAAATGTTCCCTTCTGTAAAAGCGCGCATTGTTTCTTCTTTTTCGTCAGGATGCAGCCGGCCATGCATCAGCCCGACACTGTATTTACCTTGGAAATAACTTGATAATTGCTGAAACAGATCTACCGCATTCTGATATTCCAACTTGTCCGATTCCTCAATCAACGGACAAATGACATAAGCTTGTCGTCCTGCCGCCAATTCCTTTTCCATCCGTCCGATTACTTTTCCGAACATTTCTTTTTTCATCCAGAAAGTTTCAATTTCCTTTCTGCCGGAAGGCATTTCATCAATAGCGGAAACATCCATTTCCCCGAATGCTGAAATGGCTAACGTTCTGGGAATCGGCGTGGCAGTCATGAACAGGACATCCGGATTATAGCCTTTGTCTTTCAGGATTCTGCGCTGGTCGACCCCAAAGCGGTGCTGCTCGTCTGTAATGACCAACCCCAGCTGTTGGAACTGCACATCAGGCTGAATCAACGCATGGGTTCCGATCAGGATATCGATTTCCCCTGCAGCCAGTTGTTCCAGAATCAACTGGCGTTTCTTCCCTTTGACCGAACCTGTTAAGAGAGCAATGTTCAATCCGAACGGCTCAAACCATTGAGCCAGCGTATTGGCATGCTGTTCCGCCAGAATTTCCGTTGGCGCCATGAGCGCCCCCTGCAGACCTGCCGTCACTGCCGCATAAAGGGAAATGGCCGCTACCACAGTCTTGCCGGAACCCACATCCCCCTGCAACAGACGGTTCATCCGATAAGGTTCTTTCATGTCTTTGCATATTTCATTGACCACACGCTTTTGGGCTGCTGTCAGATCAAATGGCAAAGCAGCAATAAACTGCTTTAACTTGTGGAGGTCATAATCAATCTGCGAACCGCCTTCTTCCTCACGATTCTTTTTCCGCAGGGCCTGCATTTTCAACTGAAACAACAGCAATTCCTCATAGACAAAACGGCGGCGTGCTTTCTTCAACGCTTCTCCGTCGGGAGGAAAATGCACCCATTCCAACGCTTCCTGCACGGACACAAGCTGATACGCATCGCGCAATGACAACGGCAGGCAATCTTCCAGCTCTTCTTTGCACAAATCGAGCGCTTGCCGCATCAGCTTCCGGAAATTCTTTTGATTCATTGAGCCTTTTAAACTGTAAACAGGTTCAAAGTCGGCGCCATCTGGCCGTGACCCAAGGGAATGGCTTTGCACGGTGATGATTTGGCGGCCCCGGTCCCATTTTCCTGTCAAGGTGATAATGGCACCGATCTGTAACTTCGCCTTGATGTAATGCTGGTTAAAGAACACCGCTTTAATCAGATGACGGCCTACCAGCACACGCACTTGCGTTCTGGATTTCTTCTTCCCTAAAAAAAGGACGGAAGGTTCACTTTCGACCCTTCCCTCCACAGTAACCCGCTCATTATGAGGCGTGTCAGCCAAATCCTTCAACTGAAAATCCTCATGGCGGTACGGAAATGTCATGATAAGATCATGAAGGGTTTCAATCTTCATTTCCTGCAGTGTTTCGGTGGCTTGCTTGCCGACCCCTTTTAATGTGGCGACCGATTCTTTACTGTCCACTGCCCACAACTGCCCCGCCGAATATTTTCTTTTCAAGCCATTTACCGGTAGGCGTCGCAGCAAGCCCACCCTTGGCGGTTTCCTTGAGAGCGGTCGGCATGGTCTGGCCGATTTCAAACATCGCGCCAATCACTTCATCACAAGGAATCCGGCTGGTGACACCCGCCAATGCCATATCGGCTGCCACCACCGCATTGGCTGCTCCCATGGCATTTCTTTTTACACAAGGTACTTCCACTAACCCCGCCACTGGATCGCAGACAAGACCAAGCATGTTTTTCATCGTAATAGCGAAAGCTTCAGAGCTTTGCTGCGCCGTTCCGCCCGCCATTTCCACGATGGCCGCTGCAGCCATTGCTGCCGCGGAACCGACTTCTGCCTGGCAGCCTCCTGCAGCACCGGAAATCGAAGCATTGTTTGCCACTACAAAACCGAATGCCCCGGAAGTGAACAAGAAACGGATCATTTGCTCCCGGCTCGGATTCAATTGATTTTTCACAGCGAACAAAGTTCCTGGAACCACTCCTGCAGAGCCGGCTGTCGGGGTCGCACAAATAGTGCCCATGGCCGCGTTCACTTCGTTTGTAGCGACTGCTTTACTGACTGCATCGAGCAACAGCTGGCCGGACAATGAATTGCCTTTTTCTATATAGGCCTGCAGCAGCACGGCATCTCCGCCGGTCAGGCCGGAAATCGAATGTACTCCCCGCAATCCTTTTTCCACCGCTTCTTCCATGACGGTTAAATTGCGGTCCATCTGCTGCATCACTTCTTCGCGGGAGCGATTGGTTATCATTATTTCCTGTTCAATCATAATCTCTGAAATCAATTTTTCTTCTTTTTCAGCCCGTTCCACCAATTCCCGGACATTGCGAAATAACACTTCCATCAGTAAAACCTCCTGTTAATCAGCAATCCTCGTCACTTGTGTAATATTTGGAAGCTCGGAAAGTTCATCCATTACTTCTTTATCAACATTTTGATCCACTTCTATCACCATCAGCGCCATACGCCCTTTTTCTTTTCGGGAAACTTCCATATGACCGATATTGATGTCGTATTTATATAAACAATTGGCAACGTTTGCAATACATCCTGAACGGTCATCATGGACCACCAGGATCGCCGGGTGGTTACCGGATAAACGCAACGGAAAACCGTTGAGTTCTGTGATTTCAATCTTTCCGCCACCGATGGAAATTCCCATGAGCGACATATCAGAACGTTCATCCCCCAGGACGATTCTAGCCGTATTAGGGTGGTCTACATGCCCCGTTTCCGGAATAAACTCAAAGTCCAGACCCACTTTTTCCGCTTCTTCAAAAGACGTTTTGATGCGTTCATCAAATGTATCGTAATCGAGAAGCCCTCCAATAATGGCCACATCTGTGCTATGCCCTTTATAGGTCTCGGCAAATGAGCCGTACAGATGGATTTTCGCCCATTTCGGCTGTCTTCCGAATAAATCTCTTGCCACTCTCCCGATACGGGCAGCTCCTGCCGTATGCGAAGAAGAAGGCCCGATCATAACCGGGCCGATAATATCAAAAACAGATTTGAACTTCATTGCTCAAACCCCTTCCTCTCTATGCTTTATAGCCTTAGTTTACATGAATTTGCAGGAGTGAACTACCCCCCACTTAACACTCTTACGAGTTGCTTGAAGTGGGGGCTTCTCGACTTATCGCTACTTTTACCAGCCAGCGAACATAGACCGAGCTAACCCTCTTGTTCCAAGAGTTTTGGTTTTCAGGTCAAGCCCAACATCAGTATTCCTTCGTTTTTGATGTTGATGGCGGCGTTCCAATCCCTGTCGGAGATGAATCCGCAATCACAGGAAAATAGTCGTTCGGAAAGAGGCAGAACGTCTTTTACCTGCCCGCAACACGCACACGTTTTGGAAGAAGGAAACCACTTGTTGATCTTGATGAGCCGTTTTCCTTGATCCGCTAATTTGTATTGGAGAAATGCCGTGAACATGCCCCATCCATTATCGGCAACGCTTTTTCCGAAACGGAAGGCTTGAGACATTCCCTTCATGTTGAGGTCTTCGATGACGAGGCAATCATAGTGAGTCGCCAAGCGTCTTGCTTCTTTGTGCAGGAAATCCTTCCGCTGGTTTGCTACTTGTTCATGCAGCTTGGCCACTTTGATGCGCTGCTTGTTCCAGCGAGCGGAATTCTTTGTTTTGCGTGACAGAATCCGCTGTTCTTTCGCCAGTTTGGCTTCTGATTGCCGATAAAAACGAGGGTAATTGGCTTTCTTACCCTGTTCGCTTTCGACAAACAAGCCGTCCATGGCAAAATCCAAACCGGCTACCTGCTTGATGTCCCGTGGTTTCGGCTGGTGTTCGTATTCGGTAAGGATCGACACAAAGTACTTACCCGTTGCGGTTTGGGAAACGGTACACGACTTGATGACATGATGCGGTGGAATTTCCCGGTGCTGTTTCAGCTTGACGAGTTTGAGTTTCGGCAATTTAATGGAACCGTCCACTAACTGGATATTTCCGTTGACCACGTTGGTTGTGTAGGTTTGTGCCGACTTGCGACTTTTGAATTTCGGGAATTTTGCCCGACCTGAAAAGAAGTTCGTGTAGGCTTTCTGCAAATTCAGCTGGGCGTTGGCAAGGGCCAGGCTGTCCACTTCCTTGAGCCATTCGAACTCGGTTTTGTAGTTGGCGGGAGTCGGCAGCTTTTGCTTTTTCAGCCCTTCTTTGTCGTCTTTGAATTGTTCATACGTCGCTTTCCGTTCAGCGAGCATCTTGTTGTAAACAAAACGGACACAGCCGAAGGTTTTGGTGAACAGGATCTTCTGCTCGGGGGTTGGGTACAGACGGAATTTATACGCTTTGTTCGCCATCTCCTGCCTCCTTTCCGAACAAAAAATTTTCAATAATTTGTTTTCCTTTGATTATATCCCGTTAGAGACAGAAAGACCATTTTGGCTGACGCCAACCGACATTCATCTCCCCCTTACCGCTGGGCTTCACCCTTCACACGTTTGAAGAGGGAGACTTCTTTCGAGGAATGTTAAAAGCGCATACAGAAGTATGCGCTTGAGGAAATTATTCCACTGATAAAATATAAGGGTAAAGAGGTTGTTTTCCGTTGTGGATTTCGACTTCCACTTCGTCGTTCAATTCTCCGATGAAGTCGGCCAATTTTTCAGCCTCATCTTCCGTCGCGTCTTCCCCATAAAGGATCGTCACAATTTCCGAATCGTCATCCAGCAAATTCTTGACCAGCTCTTTGGCAACTTGCTCCAAATTGGAATCTGCTACGACAATTTTCCCTTGGGAAATTCCCATGAAGTCATCTTTTTTGATTTCGACGCCATCAATCGACGTGTCCCGAACGGCATGGGTGACCGAACCGGATTTTACGTGTTCAGATGCACCGCTCATCGCTTGCCGGTTTTCTTCTACAGAAGCTTCCGGATTAAAAGCGAGCAATGCCGCCATTCCCTGAGGAACATCTTTTGTCGGTACCACAGCAGCTTCGATATCCAAAATTTCCGCTGCCTGTTCTGCGGCCATAACAATGTTTTTATTGTTCGGCAGAATCAGTACACGTTCCGCTTCGATGGATTGAATCGCTTTGACGATATCTTCCGTTGAAGGATTCATCGTCTGCCCGCCTTCGATGACGTAGGAAGCACCGATACTCCGAAGAATTTCGCCAATGCCTTCACCCATCGCCACCGTCACTACAGCGTATGGATGTTTCGCTTCAGTTTGTGCCGCATTACGTTTGGCTTCTTTATCCTGCAGTTCTGTATGCTGCTGACGCATATTCTCTATCTTCATGCTGATCAGGCTGCCATAATCCTGGCCGTATGTAAGCACTTTTCCCGGCTCTTCGGAATGGATATGGATTTTTGCAATTTCGTCATCTGCAATGACCAGCAGCGAATCGCCGTATTCACTTAAATCCGAACGAAAAGCGGCTTCGTTGAACTCTTTTTTGCCATCCTCGAACTTCACCATGAATTCAGTGCAGTAACCAAACTCTATGTCCGCAGTGTCCATAAAACCGGCCACATTTTTGTGATGCTCTGCACTGACCAATTCGTTCATGGAAGCGTGGCTGTGTTTTTCAGGAAGCTGCTCCCCTTTTAAACTGGCCAAAAATCCTTCATAGACATAGACAAGCCCTTGGCCGCCACTGTCCACAACGCCCACTTCCTTTAAGACAGGCAGCAAATCGGGCGTGCGTTCCAACGAAGCTTTCGCTTCCTCTACAACTGATTCAAATAAGACGATGAGATCGTCTTCTGTTTTGGATAGTTCCATCGCTTTTGCTGCCGCATCTTTGGCTACCGTCAAAATCGTGCCTTCCACCGGCTTCATCACCGCTTTATAAGCTGTTTCCACGCCATGTTGAAGCGCTCCTGCAAATTTGGCAGCGTTCAATTCCGGTTCGTTGACAATGTACTTACCGAAACCTCTGAATAATTGCGAAAGAATAACACCGGAATTTCCGCGTGCCCCCATCAATAGGCCTTTCGATAACGATTCAGCGGTTTTTCCGATATGTTCCTGAGCGTTCGCTTCCGTTTCCTTTGCTCCGGATGACATCGATAAGTTCATATTGGTTCCCGTATCGCCGTCAGGCACCGGAAATACATTTAATGCATCCACATAATCTGCATTCTGATACAAATGATGAGATCCCATCTGTACCATTTCTGCAAATTGAATTCCGTTCAATGACTTCATAGCCGAATTTTCCTCCTCTTACGGGTTCGTAACACGAACTCCCTGCACAAAAATATTTACCGCTTTAACAGACATGCCAAGCGTTTTCGCAATAGTATATTTCACTTTTGACTGGACCTGGTAAGCCACTTCGGAAATTTTCGTTCCATAGCTGATGATGACATACATATCAATGACCAGATCTGCGCCTTCCTGCCGGACAATTACGCCTTTAGCGAAATTCTCCTTACGCAGTATATCAGTTAATCCGTCACGGATTTGATGTTTTGTCGCCATCCCTACAATTCCATAGCATTCAATCGCTGCGCCTCCAGCGATCTGCGCGATCACATCATTGGAAATATCGATTTGACCATACTCATTTTTCAATTCAATCGACATTGAAAATTCCTCCTTGAGTCCTATTTCACTACTTTATATTCTACATGAAACGACTATATAAGAAAAGCCGGCTTTTCAAGGTGTAAAGGTTTTTTTCTTGAAAGCCTCTCAAAATCAGTTGCAAACAGTTCAAGGCTGTGGTAAATTGTTATAGTATGTGAAACGAAAAACGAACTGAAATTCTATTATAATTTTCAGCTTCACTTGTGAGGAGGGACTTACATGCCTAAAGTATGTGCAGTTAGTGGACGTAAAGCTCGTTCTGGAAATAGCCGTTCGCACGCGATGAATTCGAATAAACGTACATGGGGAGCAAACCTTCAAAAAGTTCGTATCCTTGTAGACGGCAAACCGAAACGTGTATGGGTTTCTGCTAGAGCGTTGAAATCAGGAAAAGTTGAGCGCGTTTAATCGCTCATGATAAAAAGCCAGGCTGACTTCTGTCAGCCTGGCTTTTTTCATGCACTTTAATCCCTGCTTTCAATCATGATGCAGCTTCCTTCTTCAATCGAAACGATTCCTTCCGAAAAAAGTTCGTTGCTGATAAATCGGGTTGAGCCAAAAGGGATGGATTCGTTTAGCACTTCGTATTTGAAGTTTGAAAGCGACAATCCTCTGATGGCTTCTGCAAACGGATAAAATGATACGAAACGAAAATCTTCACCACGCTTGATCACATGTTTTCCCGGACTCAGAAAGCGGATGCGATTTTGCCGGTTGACCAGCAAAAATTTCGTTGCAGGAAACTTCATTTGAAACGAATAAATAGCATGCAATGCACTCATATAATGATCCAGTCTTCCACCCGTGACACCTGTGACAATGACGATTTCCGGCTGAAATGTCATCGCTTTTTTGAGCGCCAGTTCTGTGTCCGTTTCGTCTTTTTCAGCCGGAGCGAGCTGCAGTCCGGGAAACAGCGAGGAAATTTTTTTCAATTCATCGGATGATACCGAATCAAAGTCCCCCACTGCTGCTACAGGCGTGATTCCTTTTTCCAGCAAAACCAGGGTCCCGGCGTCAACTCCGATGAAATCGGCCTCCTGCCACAGCGCCAAATCCGGCAATTCCTGAACCGGTCCCCCGGCAGTAATGACGATGATCACGAAATCGCCTCTTCTCCAGCCTTCTTGATGTTCTGAAGCGCCTGCGCACGGTCCGGCTTATTGTAAATAGCGGAACCGGCAACAAAAACTGTCGCTCCCGCTTTTGCACAAGGCACGATCGTTTCTTCGTTGATGCCGCCGTCAATTTCAATTTCCACTGACAAGTTTCTCTCTTTGAGCAGATCGCTCAGCTGCTGCACTTTCGGAATAACTGAGTGGATGAACTTCTGTCCGCCAAACCCCGGATTGACCGTCATGAATAACACCAAATCGATGTCTTCCAGAATATGCTGAATGGTCTCCACGGGGGTATGCGGGTTTAATACAACGCCCGGTTTGACCCCAAACGAACGGATCAATTGGATGGTTCGATGCAAATGTGGACAAGCTTCCACATGCACCGTGATGTAATCTGCTCCCGCTTTGGCGAAATCTTCTATATAACGGTCCGGATTTTCAATCATCAAATGGACATCCAGCGGCAGCTTGTTCAACGGTCTCAGGGCATCCACCACAATCGGTCCCATGGTGATGTTCGGCACGAAATGGCCGTCCATGACATCCACATGAATCCAATCCGCCCCCGCTTTTTCCACTTCTTCAACTTCCTGTCCCAACTTTGCAAAATCAGCTGCTAATATAGAGGGTGCTATTTTAATCATTTGAATACCTCGGCTTTCGGTTCATAATCTCTTCCAGGAATTTCAGGTAATGCTTGTACCGGTAATCGGCAATTTCTCCAGCTTCGACTGCTGCTTTGATGGCGCATTTCGGTTCATTCAAATGGAGGCATTCCCGAAACTTGCAGTCTCCGGATCGTTCCGCCATTTCAGGGAAGCATGCCGACAGCTCCTCTTTTTCAATGGTTTCAAAATCAAAAGAGCTGAACCCCGGCGTGTCCGCGAGCAGTCCGTTGTTCACTTCCATCAGTTCCACGTGACGTGTCGTGTGTTTCCCCCGGTTCAAGGCCTGTGAGATGGCGTCTGTCTTCAGGTCCAAAGAAGGAAGAATGGTGTTCAGCAAAGTCGATTTCCCGACACCGGACTGGCCGGCCAGCACACTCGTCTTTCCTTCCAGGACCGGGAGCAGCCGCTCTGCCAATGCGGGATCTCCTTTGAAAGCAGGAATCACTTCATATCCGATGGTTTCATAATCTTCGATGTAACGCTGCAATTTTTCTTGTTCCTCTTCATTCACCAGATCCATCTTTGTCAGGCAAATAACCGGTTTGATCGAAAATGATTCAATGGCTGTCAGAAAGCGATCGAGCAACAGCGGGTGAAAGTCAGGCTGTTTTGCTGAAAACACCAGAATGGCTTGGTCAATATTGGAGATAGGTGGCCGAACCAACTCGTTTTTGCGTTCATGAATATGCGTAATGGTACCTTCCAAATCATTGTCAGCTGCATAATCGACAAAGTCACCGACAAGCGGTGTAATTTTCCGGTTGCGGAAAACACCTCGCCCCCTGCATTGGATATAGCGTTCCCCGTCCTGATCCAATACGTAATAGAACCCGCTTAAAGCTTTTCTGATTTGACCTTTCGGCATGCTTTCACTCCTTCTTTAATCAACACTATTATACTCGATCGTTTCCTCTTCAATAATTGTCGAATCCCGGACAATCCGGTAAACCGCACTTTGCCCTTCTGCAATCTGCAATTGGATTCTGCGGGTTTCCGTCTCTGTGATGGTAAATTCTTCGACCGGCTCAGCCATTGTCCGTGTCTGGTCCTGAATGTAAATCCGGATTCTTTGCTCGGCTGGCTGGTCAGTTTCTCCGCCTGTATCCGCTTGTTCATATGGAATCTCAACTGTATGAATATACGTCTTGAGCGGCAATTCCGCCGGGCCGGAAGATACGATCACTTCAATGGAACTCCCGGGTTCCAGTTCTTCCCCAGCTTCAGGACTTTGAGATAATACATTGCCCGCCTCTACGTCTTCGGATGCTTCCTCCCCGACAATCCGGATATGGAAGCCGGAAGAGCGCGCATAGTTATTCAAGTCTTCTTCGCTATAGCCGGAAAGGTCTGCCACTTCCCGCATGTCCTTTCCTTTGCTGACAGTGAATTCGACCTCCGTCTCGCTTATGACCACTTCAGTGCCGCCATTCGGCTCCTGCTCAATAATAGTTCCGGCAGGTTCATCCGAAAACTCCTCAACCTGCCGGATTGATTGGAAGTTCTGAGACTCCAGCAAACCCATTGCTTGGTCGATGTTGCTTCCGACATAATCAGCAAACTCCGTGGTTTCTTTTCCTGAGCTGAGAAATAATTGGATCTCGGCTTCCCGGTTCCTCATTTTCCCAGCTTCGGGAATCGTCCGAATGACTTTTCCGGCTTCCACTTCCTCCGAGAACTGTTCACTTTCTTCTCCCAGTTCAAATCCGGCAGCCTGCAGTTCTTCCACCGCTTCGTTGCGTTCCATTCCCGCCACATCCGGCACCGCTATTTGTCTCGGCTCAAACCAGCCGGGAAAAGCCAAAGCCAGTACGATGCCGGCAAGGAACAAAAAGCCGACAATCCCGGCAATCCACGGCCACTTCCTCTTTTTCTTTTTACTGTCCGACGAAGAAACCGGCTGATTCTCCTTGGCTTTCTTTGACGAATTGAGCAATTTGGTTTCTTCCACGCTGTCATAAGCTGATTCGTCTTTGATGATGGGCATGGCTCTTGTTGCGTCCTGGTCGACCGGCACTTCAAACTTCGGTTCATCCAACCGTTCCGGCAATAAAGCCGTCGATAAATCCTCTTCCATTTCATTGGCGGACTGATAGCGGTACTGCTCGTTTTTGGCTGTGGCTTTCAGCACTACATTTTCCAGACTCTGCGGTAAGGTCGGAACAATTTCACGCAGCGATGGAGTCGCCGTCTGCAAATGCTTTAACGCAATGGAAACAGCCGATTCTCCCGAAAATGGCAAACGGCCTGTCAACAATTCAAACATGACAATCCCCAGAGAATAGATATCGGATTTTTTGTTTGCAGTGCCTCCACGCGCTTGTTCAGGAGACAAGTAATGGACAGTCCCAAGCACAGAGTTGGTTTGTGTATAAGAAGTTGCGCTCAACGCCATGGCAATGCCGAAATCAGTGATTTTCACATTGCCTTCTTCGTCCATCAGAATGTTTTGCGGTTTGATATCACGATGGACAATCTGGTTCTGATGGGCATGTCCCAATGCAGAAGTGATTTGCTTCATGATTTCGACCGCACGTTCCGGAGCAACCGGCGAATGCTCGATTATGTACTCTTTCAGTGTTTTTCCCGAAATATACTCCATCACCAGGTAATGCAAAGAGCCCTCTTCTCCAACATCAAAAATATTAACGATATTGGGATGGGCCAAACTGGTTGCCGAAAGTGCTTCGCGCTGAAAACGCCGGCGCAGTTCCTCTTCATTCGAGAAATCATAGCGCAGAATTTTTATGGCGACATCACGGTCCAAAATCATGTCATGCGCCAAGTACACATTCGACATGCCGCCTCCGCCGATCAGTTTCAGCAGTTTATAGCGCCCATTGATACTTCTGCCGATCATCATGGCTACACCTCCTCAAGCTTAGAGGATAAAAGGATCAATGAGATATTATCTTCCCCTCCAAGCTGGTTGGCAAGTTTCACCAGCTCTTCGCCTTTTTCGGCAAGCGGGATGGAGGATTGGACAATTTCAAAAATGGCTTCTTTTGTGACTTTATTGCTCAATCCATCGGTACATAACAGCAGATAGGAAGACGCGGCCAGGGAGATCTGCAGGAAATCCGCTTCAATGCCTTCTTCCGTCCCAAGTGCTTTGACAATCCAGTTTTTCTTCGGATGATCTTCCGCTTCTTCTTCGCTTATTTCTCCGCTATCGACAAGGACATTCACATAGGAGTGATCCCGTGTCAGCTGAACCACTTCATCTTCTATCTGATAGGCCCGACTGTCTCCGATATGGCACAAAGTGCATTGGTCATGGTCAATGATGGCCGCTATCAGTGTCGTGCCCATCCCTTTGCATTGCGGATGCGTTCCGGCGTGGTCAAAAACCGCCCGATTGACATGTTGAATGCTTCTGGATAGCCAGCCTTTTCTGCTTTCTTCAGTTAAAAAAGCATCCGCCTTCTCTGCGAGGAACTTTTCGCCCAACGCCTCCACCGTCATCGCGCTGGCCACATCTCCGGCATTATGGCCGCCCATGCCGTCAGCCACTACGGCCAGCAGCAAGCCTTCCGGGCGTTTCAGCACAGCGACGCGGTCTTCGTTCACTTCCCGCTTCAATCCTGTATCACTTTCTGCTACATATTGGAACAACTATATCTCCTCGCTTCTTTCAGGAATTGGTCAAATCTTGTGCAGAACCCGGTCGCTTACGGAAAGCGGCGATGAAAAAGCCATCCCCTCCAAAATCCTGTGGAAAAATCTGAACAAATCCAGTGTTTTTCATCTTTAGCGCCTCCGGCAAAGAAACACTGATTTTTTCCATATTCGGATGGGCTTTCAGAAACCGCTCAGCAGTACCCCGGTTTTCCTGGGAATCCACCGTACAGGTGCTGTACACCAGAATTCCTTCCGGCTTTAAAAGCTGCGCCGCCTGCGTCAGCAAATCAAACTGAATATCCTGCAAACGGTCGAAGTCCTCTTCTTTTTTTGTATACTTTATATCCGGCTTCCGTTTGATGACGCCCAGCCCGCTGCAGGGGGCATCCACCAATACCCGGTCAAACCGTTCTGCACCGAAACGCTCCACTCCTTGCCTGCCGTCTCCGACTGCCGTTTCAATTATGGAGTGGCCCAGCCGGGTGGCCGTTTCGTCAATCAGCTTGACTTTGTGCTGATGCAGATCCAGGGAATAAAGAGCACCTTGATCTTCCATTTTTTCAGCAATGTGTGTGGATTTCCCTCCCGGAGCCGCACACAGGTCCAGAACTTCCATCCCCGGTGTCAGCTGCATGGCATAAACAGGAAGCATTGAGCTTTCATCCTGGATGGTGATAAAGCCTTTTTCGAATGCGGCAGAGCGTGCGGGTTGGCCTTTGGTGACCACCAGACACTCCGGTACGAGCTCACTTTGGACAGCTTCCAGACCTTCCGATTCCAACATTTCCAGCACTTCTGCCGGAGTTGCACGGACCGTGTTTACACGGACCGTCTGCGGAGGGATTTTGTTGTTTTCCAATGCCATCTCGCGGGTTTTTTCCATTCCATACTGTTCGGACCAGCGTTTGATGAGCCAGGCCGGATGACTTGTTTCAATGGCAATTTTTTCAACCGGGTCGCTGATTTCATTGAACGAACGGACGCCGCCCCGCTGAATGGAACGCAGCACACCGTTGACAACAGAAGCCACTCCGCTGTGACCGCGTTTTTTTGCAATTTCTACTGCTTCATTGATTGCAGCCCGTTCCGGAACCCTGTCCAAATACAGCATCTGGTAAAGTGATAAGCGCAGAAGCACTTTCACCCACGGTTCGACTTTGCCTTTCAGATACGGCTCCAGATAGTAATCAAGCGTCATTTGATGCTGCAGGGTTCCGTAGGTGATTTCGGTCAGCAACCCGCGGTTTTTAGCCGAAATCCCGTGGCCTTCGAGGGTTTTGTGCAAAAGCAGGTTGCTGTATGCCTGTTTGTTTTCCACTGCCCAGAGAATGGACAGCGCCGCATCTCTTACGTTGCCCGGCAATTTTTTGTTTTTCATAGAAACCGATCTCCTACCTGTATTTTAGGTCCGCGCAAATATTCTTTCGCTGTCATGCGTTTTTTTCCAGCGGGCTGCAATTCCTTGATGGCCAGTGCTCCGTCGCCCGTCTGGACGATGACTGCATCGTCTGCCAAACCGATGACTTCTCCGGGTTCCCCGCTTTTTCCTCCGGTACTTTCTTCTGCCCACCAAATTTTCATATTGGCATCATTGAACGTCGTATAGGCAACAGGCCAAGGATGCAATCCTCTGATTTGGTTGTATAGGTCGATGGCTGGCTTTGACCAATTGATGCGCTCCTGCTCTCGGGTGATGTTGCGTGCAAACGTCACTTCGTCCTCGTTTTGCGGAATCCGTTTATTCGTTCCTTCAATAATAGCAGGCAAAGTCTCTTTCAATAATTCAGTGCCAGCTTCGCTGAGTTTATCGAACATGATTCCGGTATGGTCGCTTTTTCCGATCGGTACCGCTTTTTGTGAAATGATGTCTCCTGCGTCCAAACGGTCCACCATATACATGATCGTCACGCCGGTTTCCTGCCGGCCGTCCATGATGGCCTGGTGGATGGGCGCTCCGCCCCGGTATTTCGGCAGCAGTGATGCATGAACGTTGATGGCACCCAGCCGTGGTGCTTCCAGAATTTCCGAAGGCAGGATCTGACCGAAAGCAGCTGTGATGATCAAATCGGGATTCAGCTTTAGAACCTGCTCCATCGCTTCCGGATTTTTCAATTTCTCAGGCTGGAGTATTGGAAGCCCCAGACGCAGTGCCTCTTCTTTCACCGGAGTGGGCGTCAGGACTTTCTTTCTGCCCACCGGACGATCCGGTTGTGTCACCACTGAAATGACATCATAGCCTTCTTCGACCAGCATCCGCAGAATGGGCGCAGAAAACGAAGGAGTTCCCATAAAGACAATTTTGGTCAAACCGGTTCCTCCTCTTCCTGCGCTTTCAAAATTTCATCCAGTTCTTCCTGCGAAATGTACTTGGTAATCTTGCTCGTAAACAACACTCCATCCAAATGATCCATTTCGTGGAGGATAGCTCGTGCTTCGTAGCCTTCCGCCTCCAACTCGTACCATGAACCGTCACGCTCCTGTGCTTTGATCTTCACATGATCAGGTCGTTCGACTTCCCCGAAAATACCGGGGAAACTCAAGCATCCTTCAATATCGGTATCGGCACCTTCGAACAGCACCAGTTCCGGATTGATCATTTCAATTGGATCCTGGCCTTCACCAAAATCGACGATTGCGACACGGGCCGAGACGCCCACTTGAGGCGCCGCAATTCCGACGCCGTCAGCTTCAATCATCGTTTCATACATATCATCCAGTAATACTGCCAGCTCTTTATCAAAGACAGTGACTTTTGCACATGATTTTTCCAATAGTTCATCGGGGTGTTTTACAATCGTACGGATTGCCATTCTAATTCCTCATTTCTTTTTTACATCACAGAAGTGGGGTTCATGTCAATCGACAATGTCGCCCCTTTTCTCAGCCACTCTGTACGGTATATTTTAATGAGCTGCTGCAGGACTTCTGATAATTTCGGTTCTTTTTTGTATTTTATCAAACATTGATAGCGATATCTATTGTTGACACGGGCGATCAGCGAGGCTGATGGCCCGATGATAATTGTACTCGGTGACAACTGCGAATTTAAATAACGGACCGTCTGTTCCGCGTATTCTGAAACAGTCATCAGGTCTTCGTGGGTGAACTGAATATTGACAACGTAAAAATACGGCGGATACCCACTGGCTCTGCGCATCGCCATCTCCTGATCGTAAAATGGTTCAAACAACTGGTCCTTTGCCAACGTGATGGCGTAATGCTCCGGCGTATAGGACTGAATATAAACCGTGCCTGGAAGTTTGTCTCTCCCTGCCCGGCCACTGACCTGCGTCAATAACTGATAGGTTTTTTCCGCAGCGCGGAAATCCGGCAAATGCAAGGTCGTATCAGCCGACAGTACGCCCACCAGCGTGATATTCGGAAAATCCAAACCTTTGGCAATCATTTGTGTCCCCAGCAATATATCCGCTTTTCCTTCGCCAAATGCCGCAAGAATTTTTTCATGTGCCCCTTTATTCCTTGTCGTATCGACATCCATACGCAACACACGGGCTTCCGGGACAACTTTGGCCAGTTCTTCTTCCACCTTTTGCGTACCGGTCCCAAAAAAGCGGATATGTTGACTTTCACATTCCGGACAAGTTGTCGGCACTTTTTCGTCATAGCCGCAATAATGGCATTTCATCATTTCGGTTGAGCGGTGGTAAGTCAGTGAAATGTCGCAATTCGGGCATTGCATCACAGTTCCGCAATCACGGCATAACACAAAAGAAGAGTAGCCGCGCTTGTTCAAAAACAGCACCACTTGCTCTTTTTTCTCAAGGCGTTCACGGATTGCATCCGCCAAAGGAACTGAAAACATCGAACGATTGCCTTTTTTCAGCTCTTCCCGCATATCGATAATCTCAACATTGGGCAACGGCTGGTTTTGTGCGCGTTTTTCAAGCACCAGCAATTCATAGACGCCTTTTTGGGCACGGGCATAGGATTCAAGCGATGGGGTGGCGCTTCCAAGTATGACCGGGCATTGATGGAATTCGCTGCGCCAAATGGCGACATCCCGTGCATGATAACGCGGAGAATCATCCTGTTTGTAACTGGATTCGTGCTCTTCATCCAAAATGATCAAGCCGAGGTTCTGGAACGGTGCAAAAATGGCCGATCGCGCTCCGACCACCACTTTCACTTCCCCCCGCTGGATTTTGCGCCATTCGTCGTATTTCTCACCGGCCGATAAGCCACTGTGCAAAACGGCCACCATATCACCGAACCGTTCTTTGAAACGCACCGTCATTTGGGGAGTCAGGGAGATTTCCGGCACAAGCATAATCGCTTCTTTACCGGCTTTCAATACCTGATCGATGGATTGAAGATAAATTTCCGTCTTTCCGCTTCCGGTAATGCCGTGCAGCAGGAAAGTTCTGGACGTGTCCAATGAACGCCTGATCGCATCAAACGCTTGTTGCTGAGCCGGTGTCAGCGACAGTGATTCCTTCTTTTCAATTTGCGCAAGCAGCTGCGGATCACGGTACGCTTCCATATTACTGATGGAAGCGGCCCCTTTGTCGACCAGGCTGTAGATGGTCGGCAATGTCGTTCCGGCTTCTTTCTGCAGTTGTGCAGATTCGATGGCACGTCCGACATTCGCTTTCATGTACTCCATTAACTTCAGTTGTTGCTTGGCGTTGGCACGGATCTCAATGGCTTCCAACTGTTCCAGTGAATCGGCAATATGAATCATTCTCACTTTTTTGACAGCTGTCTGCTGGGAAATATCCGTATCCGCCATAATGGTTCCTTTGTCCATTTCTTTTTTCAGCTGGCTGAAAAATTCTTCCGCTTCTGAAGCGCGCACAAAAGGCCGTTTCGCAAAAAAGGGCCGCAGCTGCGGCGCAATTTCCTCTAAAGAAGCTTTTAACACAAAGCGCTTTTCATACTTGGCACGCAAAGCGGCAGGAATCATCACCTGCAAGGCATCGATTTCAAAGCATACCGTTTTCTCTTTCATCCACTTCGCCAATTCCAGCAGTTCCGGCGTCAGGACCGGCACTACATCCATCAATTCATGAATCGGTTTTATTTTTGCAGAATCGAGTTCTGTCGTCTGTTTAATGTTTGTAATAAACCCCAGTACTTTCCGGTTGCCAAAAGGAACCTTCACACGCATGCCGGGTTCTGTCAACGGCTCGAGCTTGTTTGGTATAGCATAGTCAAAAGGCCGGTCGATCGGATGTGCAGCAACGTCAACGATTACTTCAGCGATCATGGTTCTCTTCCTGTTCGATGATGACCTGCAGCAACCTGCGTGCCAGTTCCTGCTTCGGCAACAGCTCGAATGTTTGCTCCAAGCCATTTTTGCCAAAGATGGTTACGCGGTTGTTGTCGGAGTTGAACCCCGCCTCTGATTCCGTCACATCATTTGCTATGATATAATCCGCGTTTTTTCGCGCCAATTTGTCCTTGGCATATTGAGCGACATTATTTGTTTCCGCTGCAAAACCGATCAGTACCTGGCCTTTTTTTTCATTTCCCAGATGCTGCAGAATATCAACTGTCCGTTCCAGTTCGATGGTTGATGCACCTTCCTGCTTTTTCATCTTCTGGCTGTGAATCGTCTGTGGCCGATAATCGGCAACAGCTGCCGTCTTAATGACATAATCTGCGTCGTCATACTGTGCCATTACTGCATTCAACATATCCTCCGCACTTTCCACCATGATGCGTGTCACTCCCTCAGGTGCCGGCAACGAGACCGGACCACTGATCAGAATGGTTTCCGCTCCCTGTTCCGCAGCAGCCTGGGCCATCGCGTAGCCCATCTTACCGCTGGAGAAATTCGTTAAAAACCGCACAGGGTCAATCCGTTCCCGTGTCGGTCCAGCCGTCACTACGACCTTTTTGCCTTTCAATTTATGCGATTGCTGAAAAAAATCCGCTACAAGCGCAGCCACTTTCTCGGGCTCTTCCAGCCGTCCTTTTCCTACATAACCGCATGCCAAAAAACCTTCGGACGGTTCGATAAATCGGACACCGTCTTCATGCAGCCGGCTGATATTCCGTTTGACAGCCGGATGGTCATACATATGGACATTCATCGCCGGCGCTATCCAGACCGGGGCAGTCGTGGCCAGCAAAGTCGTGGTCACCATGTCATCCCCTATGCCGTTTGCCAATTTCCCGATGACATTGGCAGTCGCCGGAGCGACAATCACCAAGTCTGCCCAGTCCGCCAAATCGATATGTGCAATGACGGAGGAGTCCTTTTCGTCGAAAGTATCATAGAATACATCGTTTCGGGACATTACCTGAAAAGACAGCGGCTGCACAAACTGGCGGGCGGATTCTGTCATGATCACTTTGACGGAAGCGCCTGCCTGAGACAGCTTGCTGACAAGCGCGACCGCCTTGTATACAGCAATGCCACCACTCACACATAATAAAATCTTACGATTCGACAACAACTCCAACACCCTTTCTAAACAACAAACTCCCAAAGAACAAAATTGCCCTGGGAGTCGTGTCTGTTGCGATTAATGGTTAAATTTCATCTTCGTAAACTGCAAATTCATCCTGCTCTTCTTTTCTCAGTACTCCGGCAGCTACTTCTTCCAGCGCTTTTCCTACAGCTTTTCGGGAGACATAACGGTCCAGTTTTTCATCCCCGTGTTCGTGCAGCTGACGGGCGCGCTTTGAAGCGAGGGCAACCAACGAATATTTGGAATCGATCTGGCTTTTCAATTTATCAACGGATGGGTATAACATCAGGCATTCTCCTTTAGCATGTCAAAATATCTTTTTTCTACTCGCTCACGCTTGCAATGTTCCGCAATGATGATGGCATTGATCCGGTCACACGCAAGTTCCACTTTGTCATTTTCCACGACATAATCATACAGATTCATCATTTCCAGCTCTTGGCGGGCAGCGTGAATACGGGAAGCAATCACTTCGTCTGTTTCTGTCCCACGCCCGACCAGCCGATCTTCCAATTCCGATAAGCTTGGCGGCGCCAAAAAGATGAACAGGCCATCGGGCACTTTTTCCCGCACTTGCGAAGCGCCCTGGACTTCAATCTCCAAAAACACATCACGTCCTGCATCCCGCATTTTATTGACATACTCCAACGGCGTACCGTAGTAATTCCCGACGTACTCCGCGTATTCCAGAAGCTGTCCTTGCTCGATCAACGACTCGAACTCACTTCTGGTCTTGAAGAAATAATCGACTTCATCGACTTCGCCTTCACGTGGGGCTCTCGTCGTCATGGAAATCGAATACTCATAATTTGTGTCCGGCTGTGAGAACAGCTCTTTTCTTACCGTGCCTTTGCCAACACCTGAAGGCCCGGATAAAACAATCAGCAGTCCACGTTGTTTTCTCATTTTATCCCTCATTCATTTCGTCATCCTATTCTTTACCGCGCCGGGTTTCTGATCAGCCGCCGTTACTTTGCACAAATGCATTGTCCAGCAGGCAGCTACACAATCAGACATAGCGATTGAAACAATTCATTCTGCGAAACACAGCGTCTGTCCAGCTGTTTTTTGCAGATGAGTTTTATTCTTCGGTTTCGAACTAACTGCCTTATTATATCATAATACACCCTGGAAATGATAAGATGGAACAAAACGATTTGAAAGAAGGAATTTTCATGGCATTTGATGGATTATTTACAAAAGCGATGACAACAGAGCTCAGACAGCTCGTGTCAGGAAGAATTTCCAAAGTTCATCAGCCAAACCAGCTGGAACTGCTGTTACATATTCGCGCACAAGGGAAGAACCATAAATTATTGATTTCCATACACCCGTCCTATTCACGGATTCACTTGACGGCAACGGCCAACACCAATCCGTCGGAGCCGCCAATGTTCTGCATGCTGCTGCGGAAACACATTGAAGGAGGCGTCATTACGGATGTCATCCAACACGACATGGACCGGCTGATCATTCTCAAAGTAAAGGCAAAGAATGAAATCGGTGATGACATCGAGCGGGAGTTGTATGTGGAGATTATGGGACGCCACTCGAACCTCATCCTGGTCGATGCGGAACGTTCGATGATTCTTGACAGCCTGAAACATTTGCCGCCGAGTGTCAATTCATTCCGCACCGTATTGCCGGGTCAGCCTTATGTATTCCCGCCGTCCCAGGAAAAGAAAGATCCTTTCGAAGCACCCGAACAATTAACTGAACTCGATGACAAAGAGATGGTCAGCACTATTTCGGGGTTTTCTCCGCTGAACGCCCGCGAGCTTCGGTACCGGCTGGATAACACAGACACTCCAAAAGAAACGGTCAGAAATTTTTTGGATGACTTTTTGACAGATTCGCCTCGCGGCTATTACGTCGAACAGAATGGAAAATCCTATTTTTCTGCTGCATCTCTCACGCATATCGGCGGCAGCGAAATGACATTCCCGTCGCTTGGGGAGCTGCTCGACCGCATGTATTACGCCAAAGCAGAACGTGACCGGGTCAAGCAGCAGGCCGGAGATCTGGAACGTTGGCTGCAAAATGAAATTTCCAAATTGAAACTGAAACTGAAAAAATTGAAAAAAGAGCAGAATCAGGCTGAAAAGCGGGACCAGCTGCAGCTGAACGGTGAGCTGATCATGGCAAACCTCCATCGCATCAATAAAGGCTTGAACGAAATCGAAGTGGACAATTATTATAATGGTGAGAAAGTGAAAATCACACTGGATCCAAGAAAAACGCCGATCGAGAATTCACAGAAATACTATTCCCGTTATCAGAAAGCGAAAGTCGCCGTCGTCAAAACACAGGAACAAATTGAAAAGACCGAAGAAGACATCACATATTTTGAAACACTGATGCAGCAAGTGCAGCAAGCGGGACTTTCTGACATTGAGGAGATCCGGGAGGAACTGGCGGAACAGGGATACATGAAAGCCCAGAAATCGAAGAAAAAGAAAAAACCGGTAAAACCGACCGTCGAGTCTTATGTATCAAGTACCGGCATTCCGATTTCCGTCGGCAAAAACAACAAGCAAAATGATTACGTGACATTCAAAGTCGCTTCCAAATCAGATACGTGGCTGCATACGAAAGACATTCCTGGCTCTCATGTCATCATCCATTCCAATGACCCTGATGAAACCACGATTGCCGAAGCAGCCACCATCGCCGCTTATTTCAGCAAAGCCCGCGAATCTTCTTCGGTTCCGGTCGACTATACGGAAGTCCGCCAGGTGAAAAAACCGAATGGCTCAAAACCTGGATTTGTCATTTATTTTGAACAGAAAACGGTGTTCGTCACGCCTGACGAAGACCTGGTCATTCAATTAAAGAAATAATGAAAGCTTTATGGAATGAGAGTTTCTCCCCTGCCACTATTCGTTGAGCCAACTGGTCTTTAATGAAATTAAAAAATCTGCCGAAAAGCAAGGGCGCTTGCCGGCAGATTTTTTCTTTACCCATTTAAGGTTTTATTCCTTATATATAAGTTAAAGTCGCAGTTCACAGCAGAAAAGTCGTAATTCGATGCCAAAGAGTTATAATCCCCTTATGGGACCTGATTTCTATATCTCTATTTACAGTAGACATAATAATAATATTTATTTTTTATCCATCAAACTGATTCAGTGCGAGACATTGCTCTCGTTCACTGTGCATGCTATCTTGTTTAAGGACTTACCGCAAAATACATTTCAGTTATTTGAATCACAGGAGGATTTATAGATGAATGATATTGAATGGGGGCTTCTTTTCGATCCAGTACTGGCCGTCGAATCACTTCCCTACGTCCTGAGCGGCATCTGGTATACGCTGCTGATTTCCCTCGTCAGCATGGGGCTGGGTCTTGTCATCGGGTTCTTTTTATCTCTGGCACGCACTTCGAAGTTCAAACTATTGGAATGGCCTGCACGTCTGTATATTTCGTTCATGCGCGGAGTACCGATTCTGGTCATTTTGTTCCTGTTGTATTTTGCCCTGCCCATTGTCGGCGTTGAGTTTTCTGCGGTCCAGGCGGCACTGATCGGCTTCACCATCAATTGCGCCGCTTATATTGCAGAAGTGTTCCGTTCGTCTTTGGCTTCGGTCGATAAAGGACAATGGGAATCGTCAACGGCGCTCGGCATGACCTATTGGCAAACGATGCGCCGCATTATTTTGCCGCAGTCGGTGCGGATTGCCGTTCCTCCGCTTTCGAACGTCTATTTGGATCTGATCAAAGCATCGTCACTTGCTGCCATGATCACCGTGCCGGAAATCTTCCAGAAAGCGCGTGTAGTCGGGGCGCGTGAATATGATTTGTTGACTTTGCTCATCCTCGTGGCACTCATTTACTGGGCGATCTGTTCTGTCATGACCGTGCTGCAGAATTACCTGGAGAAACGCTATGCGGATTATCTATGAGAAAAAGCATCCGGAAAAGAAATTTCCGGATGCTTTTCTGGTTTTCCAATAGAAAATTCATCGACAGCAAACCTACAAATCATCAACATACCGTTTTGCCTCGAGCAGTGACAGCCCGAATGCTTTTCTCGCTTTTTTGACAGCTTCCACTGTCTTACCGTCTTTGACCAATCGGCGCAATTCTTCATTGATTGCAGGCTCTGTCACTTGCCCTTCAGCTGTCAATTGGCTGATTGTTTCCTGCATGATATTCATTCGTGTTTCCATTGCTTTCAGGCGTTCGTTCACTGAGCCGTATATCAGATAAACAAGCACCAATGCGGCTCCTACAAAAATCATTATCCATGTCATGTCCAATGGCTTCACCCTTTCCGTATGGGCTTATCCTTCGCTCCATAGCTTTTTGCCTTTATTGTAAAAATCCTTCATTTCTTCCTGAGGAACAAGTGCTCCACCTGTTGTCCAAACGATATGGGTCGCCTGTTCTTCCTGTAAATTATTTTCTTCCAAATATGTGGATTTCATTACGTTGCCTGGGCCCAGCAGGCCGGCAGTGGCAGAAGGTTCCACAAACACTTTTTCAGTGTCTGCCAGAAGCGTCAGTAATTTGAACAAATCCGGATCTTCCAATGTATAAATGCCGCTGATCAATTTTTCACTGATGGATGAAGCAAAACTGGAAGGCCGGCCAACTGCCAAGCCGTCGCCTTCTGTCAGATTGTCAATGCCGAAATCCTGGACGCTGACTTTTTCTTTCAGCCCTGTCATCAAGCCGATCAATACGGAAGGCGAATGGGTCGGCTCAACGAAAAAGCAATGAACATGGTCACCAAATAACATTTTCACGCCGAAAGCAATGCCTCCTGGAGAGCCCCCGACGCCACATGGTAAATACAAAAACAACGGATGCTCTTCGTCCACTTGGATCTGTTGTTCCTTTAGCTGCTGCTGAAGACGGAAAGCTGCTACGCTGTAACCCAGAAACAGATGCTTTGAATCTTCGTCATCCACAAAGTATGCATCTGGATTCTGCTTTGTCTGTTCACGTCCTGCCGTAATCGCTTCGCTGAAGTCTCCTTCAAATTCATGGACTGTCGCCCCTTTGCTGCGAAGGAGGTCTTTTTTCCATTGCTTCGCGTCTGCTGACATATAAACTGATACGTGAAAACCAAGCTTCGCTCCAATGATTCCGATACTGAGTGCCAAATTCCCTGTAGAGCCCACCCCTATTGAATAGTTATGGAAGAAGTCTTTGAAAGCATCACTTGAAAATTTTTCATAATTGTCTTCTTTGGTAATCATACCTGCGTTAAGCGCCAGCTGCTCCGCATGCTGAAGCACTTCGTATACCCCGCCACGAGCTTTGATCGAACCTGCAATCGGCAAGTCGTGATCACATTTCAAGTATAAGCTTCCCTCAATTTGAGTGCCATATCGCTGGTTCAATCCTTCTTTCGCAGACTGTACTTTCCGAAGGTCCGATTCAACAATTCCTTTTGTTTCTGTCGTATCGGGAAACTCCTTGGCCAAATAAGGGGCGAACCGCTCCCACAGCTGAGCCGCCTCTTCCATATCTTTTTTGGAAATCGGCAATGAATCGATTTCTTCCATGCGTTTCTTTTTCGGATTCAGCCATATGACCGGATTTAAATTGGTAATATCTTTTAACAAGGGATATTGTTGCTTCCAGTGATCTATTTCCTGCTTGGTAAAACTCATGCATACCACCCCTTCTACTGAAAATTGCTCTTTATTTTCATGATACATGAAGAGTCTGGAAAAAACAGTTTTGAATCTGTTTCATCTTTTTTATAGTAAATTTTGTAATAATTTATTTAATATATTCCACTTTTTTCATTTACCTTCTTCTACTCCTGTAATACTGTCTTTCCCCGTTCAAATACTTTCCAAAAACCTATTTTTACTTTCCAACAGAGCAAAAATACTTTCCAGCAGGCTTTCATTAAAAAAAGCCGACCCATTAGGTCAGCTCGTCAGTGTTCCTGCTTTTAAATTCCGGTGCCAGTCTGCGAGCATCGGCAAATCATCCTGGCTGATAGCGTTCATACTGGCCGCTTCTTCCACCAGTGCCGGAAAATCCGTCAGTGTATGGAACGAGAAACCGGCTCCTTCAATCGTTTCCACCGATTGAGGCAAATCGTACGTAAAGATGGCCGCAATGCCGAGCACTTCAAAGCCTGCATCCTGCAGCGCGCGTGCCGCTTTCAATACCGAGCCGCCTTTGGAGATCAAATCTTCCACTACCACCACTTTTTTCCCCGTTTCCACTTTTCCTTCGATCAAATTTCCCTGACCGTGGTCTTTGGGTTTGGACCGTGCATAAATCATCGGCAATTCCAGCAGATCGCTGACCCATGCCGCATGAGGGATACCGGCAGTCGCCGTGCCTGCAACCACTTCGCAGTCAGGATACTGCTGCCGGATCATTGCCGCGAGTCCTTTGGCGATTTCTTTCCGGACAGCCGGATAGGACATCGTCAAACGGTTATCACAATAGATCGGTGATTTGACTCCTGATGCCCATGTAAATGGATTTTGGGGCCGCAGTTCCACCGCTCCTATATTCAATAATTGTCTGGCAATTTGTCGCTTCATGCCTCACCGCTCCATTCTTGTGAAATCTGTTGATAGCTTGTTACCGGATTTTCCGACTTTGTAATGGCTCGCCCGACGACGATATGTGTCGAACCCTGTTCTCTTGCCTGGCGCGGTGTTGCTACGCGTATTTGATCATCACTGGAAACATCCGCTGGACGAATGCCCGGTGTTACACGTAAAAAGTCTTCACCGCACACTTCACCGATCGCTTTCGCTTCATGGACCGAACAAACCACACCATCAAGGTCTGCCAGTTTGGCAAGCTTTGCATAATGCAGCACCGACTCTTCCAGGCTGACTTCGATCAATTGATCATGATGCATCTGTTCTTCACTCGTTGACGTCAATTGGGTGACAGCAATCAGCTTGGTATCGCTTCCCGCCAGTCCACGCTTTGCCGCTTCCATCATGGCATAGCCTCCTGCCGCATGGACATTGACCAGATCGACGCCGAGTTTTGCCAGGCCGCGCATGGCTGCTTCCACTGTATTCGGGATGTCATGCAATTTCAAGTCCAGAAAAATCTGATGTCCCAATGACTTGAGATAACGCAGCAATTCGGGACCTTCCTGATAATACAACTCCATTCCCACTTTGACAAAAAGCGGCTCTGAAAAGTTTGATAAAAAATTTTCCACTTCCTGCTTTGATGCAAAATCCAAAGCGATGATTACCTTACGCACAATCGATGGCTCCTCCCGACTAGTTCTTCCACTTTATCATAACCAAGTTCCTGTAATTTTTCAGGCAATTGATTGACGATTTCCGGACAGATGAACGGATTGACGAAGTTGGCTGTTCCGACAGCAACCGCACTGGCCCCGGCGGACAGGAAGTCAATAACGTCATCAACATTCGAAACCCCGCCCATTCCGATAATCGGCAAACTTGTCTGCTGGCTTACTTCATAAACCATGCGAAGCGCCACCGGCTTGACCGCAGGTCCGGATAAACCTCCCGTCATATTCGCAATAACAGGACGCCCTGTTTTTGGATCGAGACGCATTCCGAGAAGTGTATTGATCATCGTAAGGCCATCCGCTCCGCCTGCTTCCACCGCTTTTGCAATTGACACGATATCCGTGACATTCGGTGACAGCTTGATGTAAACCGGAACCCGGGAGACGGCTTTGACCGCTTGAGTCAATTGTTGTGCAATAGCCGGATCGGTCCCGAAAGTGATGCCTCCTTCCTTGACGTTGGGGCACGATATATTGATTTCCAGTGCATGGACGTTTGGCGCCTGGGATATTGCTTTAGCCACTTCCACATAATCTTCTGTAGTGGTTCCTGCCACATTGGCGATGATCGGCACATCGTACTGCTCCAGCCAGGGCAGTTCTTCCTCCATGACTTTTTGAAGGCCAGGATTTTGCAGGCCGATGGCATTCAGCATGCCGGAAGCCGTTTCCGCTACACGCGGTGTCGGGTTGCCAAGACGCGGCTCCACCGTTGTGGATTTAACCATAATAGCGCCCAGCTGCGACAAATCATACAATCTGGCGTATTCTTTTCCAAAACCGAAACAGCCCGATGATGGGATAATCGGATTTTTCAATTCAAGCCCTGGTAAACTTACTGTCGTATCTATCATGAAATCACCACTCCCGCTGCGAATACCGGTCCGTCAGAACAAACTTTGACGTAATCCGTTTCACTTTTTGTTGTGCGGCAGACACATGCAAAGCATGCGCCGATTCCGCAGGCCATCCGCTGCTCATAAGACAGGAATCCTTGTTTTTCCGGATATGCCGCCTGGACCGCTTCGAGCATCGGCGTCGGTCCGCAGCTGAAATACGTATCAAAGTCTGCCGGCAAACGGTCCAATACATGCGTGACGAAACCTTTCGTGCCATGGGAACCGTCTACCGTGGCAATATACGTGTCGCCCAGTTCGCGGAATTGCTCTTCGTAAAAGACACTTTTTTTATTTTCAAATCCTAATATATGAACTGTTTCAATCCCCTTTTTGTTCAATGCTTTCGCCAGTTCATACAACGGCGGAACGCCAATCCCTCCACCGATCAAAAATGCTTTCGACTTTGCTTTATCTACAGGAAAGCCATTGCCCAGAGGACCCAAAACATCAAGTGCATCTCCTGCCCGTTTTTCTGCAAGCAGGTTGGTGCCTCTTCCTTCAGCACGGTAAATCATCGTAAAGCGGGAATGCTCAAAATCGATGGACGCTACCGAAAGCGGACGCCGCAGCAGAGGTTCATAACTGTCAGCCACCCGGATGTGGACGAATTGGCCTGGCGCTGACATTTCTTCAGTCAGCGCTCCTTCTACAGTCAGTTCAAAGATGCTGTCGGCAATCTCTTTTTGTTCCACAATGACCATGCATTCCTGCCTGATTTTTTGCTGTTGTGTAATCATACACCTGCCCCCATTTCTTCTGCAGAAAATGTCATTGATTCAATCACCCGCAGCATCGCTTCTGCTGTATCCAGCGAAGTCAGACAAGGGATGCCATTTTCTACGGATTCGCGGCGAATCCGGAAGCCATCGCGTTCCGGCTGCTTGCCTTTGGTCAATGTATTAATCACAAGCTGTGCATTACCGTTCTGAATGACATCAATCAAGGTTTTGCCGTCTGAACCGATTTTGCCGATGGTCGTGACAGGAATTCCTGCTTGTCCCAGTGCAATGGCAGTTCCTTCCGTCGCCAAAATGTGGTAGCCGATTGCTGTAAAACGTCTGGCCAACTCAATTGCTTCTGTTTTGTCTTTATCCGCTACCGTCATCAGCACCGAACCGTGGTCTTTCACTTCCATGCCTGCAGCGACAAGTCCTTTATACAAAGCTTTCTCAAGCGTGGAATCCTTGCCCATCACTTCTCCCGTCGATTTCATTTCCGGTCCCAGTGTAATGTCAACTCTTCTCAGTTTTGCAAAAGAGAATACCGGCACTTTAACAAAAACTCCTTTGGAAATTGGCGCAAGCCCCGGTGTGTAACCCTGTTCGATAATGCTTTGCCCAAGAATCGCTTTGGTGGCAATGTTGGCCATCGGAATTGAGGTGATCTTGCTCATGAATGGTACCGTCCGGCTTGATCTTGGGTTGACTTCGATAACGAACACTTCACCTTGGGAAATGACGTATTGGATGTTCAGCAATCCGACAATGTTCAACCCTTTCGCCAGCCTTGTTGTATAGTCCGTCAAAATTTCCAGCAAAGCTTCCGAAATATTCTGCGTCGGATATACCGCGATCGAATCCCCTGAGTGAACGCCTGCACGTTCGATATGTTCCATGATGCCGGGGATGAGTACTTGCTCACCATCCGAAATGGCGTCCACTTCAATCTCAATGCCCGTCAGATAACGGTCGATGAGGACAGGGTGTTCCGGACTCGCTTCCACTGCGTGTTCCATGTACTGCTTCAAGTCTGTTTCATTGTAGACGATTTCCATGGCACGGCCTCCGAGGACGTAGGACGGGCGGACAAGGACCGGATACCCGATGTCAGTCGCAATGACCACTGCTTCTTCAGTTGATACAGCTGTTTTGCCCAGTGGCTGTGGAATACCGATTTCATGGAGTGCCGCTTCGAATTTATTGCGGTTTTCCGCACGGTCCAGGTCTTCCAGGGAAGTTCCTAGAATCCTGACGCCATTCTGTTCCAGCTTTTCCGCCAGGTTGATGGCTGTCTGGCCGCCGAATTGCACCACCACACCTTTCGGCTGTTCCACTTCGACAATATGCATGACATCTTCGACCGTCAGCGGTTCGAAATACAGTTTATCGGAGATTGAGAAATCCGTCGAAACCGTTTCCGGGTTGTTATTGACGATGATCGCTTCGTAGCCGGCTTCTTTGATCGCCCATACGGAATGGACGGTCGCATAGTCAAATTCGACGCCCTGGCCGATCCGGATCGGTCCGGATCCGAGAACAATGATGCTTTCTTTGTCCGTTTTGACCGATTCATTTTCATCTTCGTAGGTTCCGTAGAAATAAGGCGTTTCCGATTCGAATTCAGCCGCGCAGGTATCGACCATTTTGTAGACCGGCATCAGGTTCTGCTGTTTGCGCCAGTTATAGACCTCTTGTTCAGCCACATCCCATAATTTCGCGATGGTACGATCCGCAAATCCCAAACGCTTCGCTTTTTTCGCCACTTTTCGATCAAACGGATTCTGGCGCAACGTTTCTTCATAACTTACGATGTTCTGGAACTTCATCAGGAAAAACAAATCGATTTGGCTCCAGTCATGGATGGTTTCAATCGTTACACCACGGCGCAGCGCTTCCCCGATGAAGAATAACCGTTCATCTCCCGCGCGGCGGATGCGCTTTTCAATCCATTCGTCGCTCATGGCATCGGCGTTTTTCAAATCGAGATGGTAATGGCCGGTTTCAAGCGAGCGGACTGCTTTTAACATTGATTCTTCAAATGTCCGGCCCATCGCCATGACTTCACCCGTGGCTTTCATTTGCGTGCCCAGGTTTCGTTTTGCGGCTTCGAACTTATCGAACGGCCAGCGTGGAATTTTTGATACCACATAGTCGAGTGCCGGTTCAAAAGCTGAGTATGTGCGGCCCGTGACCGGATTCATCATTTCATCAAGAGTTAAACCGACCGCTATCTTCGCAGCCAGTTTGGCAATCGGGTAACCTGTTGCCTTCGAAGCAAGTGCTGATGAGCGGCTGACACGTGGATTCACTTCGATGATGTAGTAGTCAAAGCTGTGCGGATCAAGTGCCAGCTGTACGTTGCAGCCGCCTTCGATTTTCAGGGCTCGGATGATTTTCAATGAAACATTGCGCAGCATTTGGTATTCGCGGTCCGATAAAGTCTGGCTCGGTGCTACAACAATCGAATCCCCTGTATGGATACCCACCGGATCGATATTCTCCATATTACAGACAACAATGGCTGTATCGTTGGCATCGCGCATTACTTCGTATTCAACTTCCTTGAATCCGGCAATCGATTTCTCCAGCAGGCATTGCGTGACAGGACTGTATTTCAAACCGCTCGTTACGATTTCCAGAAGTTCTTTGTCATTATGGCAAATCCCTCCACCGGTTCCTCCGAGCGTAAACGCCGGCCGGACAATTACGGGATAGCCGACTCGCGCCACAAATGATTTGGCTTCTTCCATATTGTGAATAATATCGGAATCCGGGACAGGCTCTCCCAGTTCGTTCATCAGATTCCGGAACAGATCCCGGTCTTCCGCTTTGTGAATGGCTTCCAGCTTGGTCCCGAGAATTTCGATTCCCAGTTCATCCAGAATCCCGGATTCGTCCAGCTCGATGGCCATGTTCAATCCCGTTTGACCGCCTAACGTCGGAAGCAGCGCATCCGGCCGTTCTTTTCGTAAGATCCTGCTGACAAATTCCAGCGTAATCGGTTCGATGTAGATTTTGTCGGCAATTTCCGTATCCGTCATAATAGTCGCCGGATTCGAATTGATCAACACCACGCGATACCCTTCTTCTTTTAAAGCCAGACAAGCTTGTGTGCCGGCATAGTCGAATTCTGCTGCTTGTCCAATAACAATCGGTCCTGAACCGATTACGAGTACTGTTTGTATATCCTGTCTTTTAGGCATATTGTTGCTCCTTTCGATTTGCGGTCATCAATTCGATGAAACGGTCAAACAAGTAATTGGAATCTTCCGGTCCCGGTGATGATTCCGGATGGTATTGGACAGTAAAAGCTGGATAATCCAGGTGTTTCAGTCCTTCCACCGTGCCATCATTCAATGCGGTATGCGTCACTTTCAAGCGCGTCCCTTGAAGCGCTTCTTCGTCTACGGAATATCCATGATTTTGTGAAGTGATCTCAACCCGCCCTGTGGTCAAGTCCATTACGGGGTGGTTGCCACCGCGGTGTCCAAACTTCAGCTTGAATGTTTCCGCACCGCATGCTCTTGCGAACAATTGATGTCCCAGGCAGATGCCGAACAACGGGACTTCGCCAAGCAACTGCTTTATGGTCTCCACACATTGCGGCACATCTTTCGGGTCTCCCGGTCCGTTCGACAGCATAACGCCGTCCGGTCCCCACGCCATTATTTCGTTGGCGCTTGTATGATGAGGCACAACGATGACGTCACAGGCACGTTTATTGAGTTCACGCAAAATGCCATGCTTCATTCCGTAATCGATCAGCACCACCCGTTTGCCGCGTCCCGGACTTGGATAAGGATGAGTTGTCGAAACCTGGGCCACTTGGTCTGTCGGTAAAACGGTCTGCTGAAGAGTTCTGACCACTTCGCTTACATCGACTTCTTCACCTGCTGCCGTTAAGACTCCTTTGATTGAACCTTTTGAACGGATCAACCGCGTCAGTTTGCGCGTATCAATTTCGGCTATACCCGGGATTCCTTTTGTTTCGAGCAGTTCATCAAGTGTGGAATTGCAGCGGAAGTTTGAGGGGAAATCAGCCGCTTCCCGCACGACCAGTCCTTTGGCAGCGGGTATGATCGATTCAAAATCATCGCTGTTGATGCCATAGTTTCCGATCAATGGATACGTCATCGTGACGATCTGCCCGCAGTAGGATGGATCCGATAAAATTTCCTGGTACCCCGTCATACTCGTATTGAACACCACTTCACCGACTGATGCTTTCCTGCTGCCGAAAGCCGTACCTTCAAATACCGTTCCATCTTCTAAAATCAAATAACGTTCCATACTTTTGCCTCCCTTTGCCATACTGTTTGTCTACCGCACGTTGTCATGATTTGCCAGCCTCTGTCATTCCGAATATTAAATGAGTTCATTATTATATACGTTGAACTAAAGAAATTAATTTTTATACACCGCTTCGGACGCTTTGGGCATGGCTCCCGCCATGAGCCGAGAAGAGCACTCGTCTCATAGCTCCGCCCAGCCCTTGGACGCGCCGGCGCTAAGAAAATTATTAAATAAAAGATAAGCTTCTGTTTTTCCGCTGTTAAACTAGAAGATATGGAGCAAAACAGCGGAGACTCCAGCGGGATAGCGAAGTGCTGAAATCCACTCGGGCGCCTAGCCCGAGTTAGTTCAGCGCAAGCCCGCAGGAAATACATGGGCCGAACTTCCTTCGGCCCTGTATTTGCGACGAAGCAGCGCAGCGATGCAGGAGCACAGGATTTTAGCGGAGCTGTTTTGCGGAATATCGACAAGCTGAGATTATTAAGTTCAATTTATATAGCTTCTCCTGTCAAAGCATATTCCAGTACAGCCATCCGGATAAAGACGCCGTTCGCCATCTGTTGAAAAATTCGTGAGCGGCTGCATTCCACTAAACAATCCGCTATTTCTACGCCCCGATTGATCGGTGCAGGGTGCATGACGATGGCGGAATCCTTCATCTTCCGTTCCCTTTCGACCGTCAAGCCGAATAGTTTGTGATAATCCTCTTTTGAAAAAGTTTGCTTTCCAATGTGCCTTTCGTGTTGAACACGCAGCAGCATGACCACATCCGTATGCGTTATGAAATCGTCCAACCGGTCGGATGATTCATACCCGCCGCTCCATTCCGATGGGCATATGAGAGTAACGTGTGCCCCTAATTGCTTTAACGCTGATGCATTCGACTTTGCTACACGGCTGTGAGCGATATCTCCTACAATCGTTACATGAAGCCCTTCAATTTTTCCGAATTCCTGATAGATTGTAAACAAGTCGAGCAGAGATTGCGTCGGATGCTGCCCTGACCCATCACCGCCGTTTATGACAGCTGTTTTGCACCCGGTTAATTGCCGATAATACTCTTCTTCTCCATGGCGGATGACAACTGCGTCGACGCCGATCGATTCCATCGTTTTGACGGTATCGTACAGCGTTTCCCCTTTCAGGGCACTGGAGAATGCTGTTTCAAAAGGCAGTACAGTAAGACCCATCCGATGTTCCGCCATTTCAAAACTCATTTTTGTCCGTGTGCTTGGCTCATAAAAAAGGTTGACGACCGTTCCTTTGAGTGGAAGTGATTCTCCACTTTGGAACTTTTGCGCCCGCTTCAGCAGCTTCATGATGGTGTCGTTCTCCATTTCATTCATCGATAGCATGTTCGGCAATTTGATCCCTTCCCTTCCTGTTTTCCATAAAAAAACACCTTCCCGAGGCAGGAAGGTGTGAAGAAACAAGGACAGACGAACTCTGTACCTGTGCTCGACCCTTTCCATGCCTCTCTGGACATTCATTAAAAGGTAGTTATTCAGTTCCATCGTCCAATTCCGACTTTTTCAGACCTGGCAATACCAGGTTCAAAATGACTCCGATGATTGCAGCGAGCGCCATCCCTTCAATGGCGAAGGATTCGCTGAATTCGATTCGGGCACCGCCGATTCCAATCACCAGTATGACCGAAGATATCACCAAGTTCCGCTTATCGCCAAAATCAATGCCGTTGTCAACCAGCATCCGCAGACCCGAAGACGCGATGATGCCAAACAGCAGAATAGATATTCCGCCGAGCACTGCAGTCGGAATGGTTTCAATGAGTGCCATCAGCTTTCCAAGGAAGGAAAACAAAATGGCGAATAGGGCTGCTCCCAGTATTACATAGACACTGAAAACCCGAGTTATAGCCAGGACACCGATGTTTTCACCGTATGTCGTTTTTGGCGGCCCTCCCACTAAGGAGGAAATAAAGGTCCCAAGCCCATCGCCGACTATGGATCGATGAAGGCCCGGATCTTTTATGTAGTTCCGGTCAACAATTTTCCCTAACACAAGTTGATGGCCGATGTGTTCTGAAATGGTGACGATGGCAATCGGCACCATGACAAACAGCAAAGTCGGTGTGACTTGAAACGAGTAATCCACTCCGGGAATCAGGAATTCCGGTATCGCGAACCAATTCGCTTCTTGGATTACCGTGTAATCGATAATGCCGATCATTGCCGAGTACAGATATCCGATGATGATGCCGATCAAAATCGGCATCAAGGAAATTATGTTTTTAAAGTAGATGTTGCAGATGATTGCTGTCAGCAACGTAACGATCGCGGCTGAGAAATGCAGTAAGCTGTAAGCAGAGCCCTCTCCGGCCGGAATGGTCATCGCCATATCCACCGCTGTTCCGGATAAAGCCAGACCGATAACGATGATGACCGGTCCGACGACAATGGGCGGCAGCAGCTTCATCAGCCACTGATAACCGGTCTTCCAGATAATCAGAGAGACGATGGCATAAACCAGCGATACGAACATGGCCCCGATCATCGCTGACCCGATGCCTCCTGTTTCAGTCGCTATCTGTATCGGTACAATAAAAGCGAATGACGATCCTAAATAGGCAGGTACCTTGAATTGCGTAATCAGAACAAAAATAATGGTGGCGATTCCGCTCGTCAATAAAGCAATCGCCGGACTCAACCCCACCAGCTGTGGAACCAATATTGTTGCTCCGAACATGGCAAACATATGCTGCAGGCTCAAGGAAATCCATTGTCCGGTTTTCGGTTTTTCTTGTACATCTAAAATTGCTTCACTCACTGGCTGTTCTCTCCGTTTCTCATTCGTGGATAGCAACGCGGTCGCTGCCGTCACTTTCTTTCATCTGAACGACAATCCGCTCTTCACTCGATGTCGGAATGTTTTTTCCGACAAAGTCCGCCCGTATCGGCAATTCCCGGTGTCCTCTGTCAATCAGTACGGCCAGCTGGATGTGGGCGGGACGTCCCAAGTCCATCACCGCATCCATCGCAGCTCTGACAGTTCTGCCGGTGTACAGTACATCATCGACCAATACTACTTTTTTGTTTGATAAATCATGAGTAATATCCACCTGCTGAACAAGCGGTTCCTTATTTTTGTTTTTGACGCTTAAATCGTCCCGGTAAAGCGTGATGTCCAGCTCTCCTGTCAGAATCGGTTTCCCTTCGATTTTCTCGATTTTTTCAGCAAGGCGTTTTGCGATGAAAGCGCCTCTTGTCTTGATACCGACGAGAACGCAGTCATCGATTCCTTTATTGCGCTCGATAATTTCGTGAGCAATCCGCGTAATCGCCCGCGCAATTGCCTGTTCATCCAAAATGTCCGCTTTTTCCACCATGTCAGCCACTCCTTTTCCAAAATAAAAAAACCTCTTGCCGGAGAGGCAAGAGGATAGATGCGCAGAAAAATTCAGCATGGAAGACAGACTTCCAGCCAGCATATATACCTTCTCAGCCTCTCTGGACTGTTATTAAAGGTGATTCGTATTCGATTGGTTGTTCTCAGTATAAAGAATGACCTTGGCTGTTGTCAACCTTTGTTACGCAGAGATTCAAGAAGTTCGTTGAAATAAGCCGGTGGCTGTGCCGAAAACTCCAAGTATTCTCCTGTTTTCGGATGAACAAAGCCGATCACTTCAGCATGCAGCGCCTGTCCGCCGAGATCCATGGTTTTTCTGGGTCCATATTTCGGATCGCCGACAAGTGGGAATCCAATGTATTTCATATGAACACGAATTTGGTGGGTACGACCGGTTTCCAGACGGCATTCGACGAGTGTGAAATCGCCAAAACGCTCCAACACTTGAAAATGCGTGATGGCGTGTTTTCCTTTATCGACCACCGACATATTCTGGCGTTCTTTTGGATCACGTGCGATTGGCGCATCAATTGTCCCTTTATCATGGGGAATATGGCCGTGCACCAACGCTATATACTTTCTGGTCACGGATTTTTTCACCAATTGATCCACCAAAGACGTATGAGCCGCATCGTTTTTGGCCACCATCAATAAGCCGGAAGTATCTTTGTCGATCCGGTGCACAATACCTGGACGGATTATCCCGTTTATGCCCGAAAGATCCTGACAGTGATACATCAATCCATTGACCAGTGTCCCTTTTGTATGACCGGGAGCCGGGTGAACCACCATCCCTTTCGGCTTGTTGACGACCAATACATCCTCGTCTTCATAAACGATTTCCAAGTCAAGATCTTCTGCCACTATATCCAACTCTTCCGGAGCCGGAGGCGTCACAATGATCAAATCTTCCAGCCGCACTTTGTAGTTCGGCTTGACTGTCAGACCGTTGACTTTGACAAATCCGTCTTTCACCCAGCTTTGAATCTGTGAACGGGACCAGTCTTCATCAATCGAAGAAACCGCTTTGTCCACCCGTTCTCCTGTCATTTCCTCTGTTATCTGTATCGTTAAATCTTCCATTAGGACACCTTTTTCTTTTGTTGTTTTTCATCATAAATAATAAAAACGATCATCAGGACCACACCGATTGTCAATGCGGCATCGGCTATATTAAAAATCGGGAAATCATAATTCACCAACGGAATCAGTACATCGACAAAGTCGACAACTTCCCCGCGGGCCATGCGGTCGATGAAGTTACCGATTGTCCCCCCGAGCAGCACCATTATCGTAATTTGCAGCAACGGCTGCTTTCGTGCGTGTTTATGGAAATAATACAGGAGTCCGATTGTTACAGCAATCGTTACGATGCCAAACAACCACATTTGCCCTTCCAGCATTCCCCACGCAGCGCCACGATTGCGGTGTGAGAGCCAACCCAGGTAGGGATCGACAACCGAAATCCGCTCATTCAATTCCATGTTCTTTACAACCAACCATTTTGTCCACTGATCCAATGCAATGATCAGCAAAGCAATTCCATAATAAATAAACATTTGGTTCCTCCGTCAATTCAGCAGTCATTCTATTTTACCACATACCATAAAAAAAAGTGAAAGGTCTGAAGAACCGATTGCTTTCGGCTCTCCAGACCTCATCCAACTGTTTACACGTATTGTGCTTCCACTACTCCTGCGCATCGAGGACATAAAGTCGGATGTGCTTTGTCTTCACCCACATGCTCTGAAATGGACCAGCAGCGTTCACATTTTTCTCCATTTGCTTTTTCAACAGCCACAGTTACCTGGTTCAGCACCAATGCATCTTCCGGCGCTTCTTCCGGCGTCCCGCCAAACTCGTATTGAGATACGATCAATAGTTGAGCCGGGTTTTCATCGACTGAAGCCAATAGGTTCTTCACTTCTTCGCTGCCATAAACAACCACTTTCGCTTCCAGTGATTTCCCAATGGTCTTCGCCGCACGGGCTTCTTCCAATGCCTTCAGAACATCGTCACGGACCGTCATGAAACGGCTCCATTTTTCATTTAAACCATCAAAAGAAGCATCAACCCGCGCCTCCGGGAAGTCCGTCAATTGCACACTTTCCTCATCCACGAAGTTCAAGTAAGACCACATCTCATCCGTTGTGTGAGGAATGATCGGTGCTGCCAGTTTCAAAATGGCCATCAACGAATCAAACATCACTGTCTGCATAGCACGGCGATGCGGATGGTCAGCAGCTTCGATATAGACGACATCTTTTGCCACATCCAGATAGAACGAGCTTAAGTCGTTTGCGCAATAGCTGTTTAATGCATGATAAACTGACGAAAACTCGTAATTTTCATAAGCTTGTCGTACAGTTTCAATCATTTTTTCCAATTTTGCAGCCATGTACTGATCCATTTCACGCATATCTTCAAAAGCAACCCGATGCTCGCTTTCATTGAAATCCGCCAGATTGCCATGAAGGAATTTCAGCGTGTTGCGGATTTTTCGGTAAACTTCGGAGACTTGCTTGAAGTTTTCGTCAGATACCCGTACATCAGCTGTGTAATCCACGGATGATACCCATAAACGCAGAATATCAGCACCCATCTGGTTCATCACTTTTGCCGGAACGATGACATTCCCTAATGATTTACTCATTTTGCGGCCGTTGCCATCAAGTGTAAAGCCATGGCTCAGAATACCTTTATATGGGGCAATTCCGTTGATCGCCACACTTGTGGTCAAAGAAGAATTGAACCAGCCGCGGTATTGGTCGGAACCTTCCAGATACAGGTCTGCCGGATACTGAAGATCTTCCCGCTCATCAAGTACACCCTGGTGGGACGAACCGGAATCGAACCAAACGTCCATAATGTCCGTTTCTTTTGTGAAAATGCCGTTCGGGCTGCTTGGATGCGTAAACCCTGGAGGCAATAGTTCTGCTGCCGAACGCTCAAACCAAACATTCGAACCATGCTCACGGAAAAGGCCGGCAATATGGGCAATCGTTTCTTCGGTGATGACCGGATCGCCATTTTCCGCATAAAATACCGGAATCGGCACTCCCCAAACCCGCTGGCGGGAGATATTCCAATCGCCGCGGTCACGCAGCATGTTGAACAATCGTGTTTCTCCCCACGAAGGAGTAAACGTTGTTTCATTGATCGCTTTCAGGATTTGGTCACGAAATGCTTCGATGGAAACGAACCATTGCGCAGTAGCACGATAAATTACAGGCTTTTTCGTCCGCCAGTCATGTGGATAAGAGTGCTTAATGAAAGAAAGGCTTTCCAACGCACCCGCTTCATCCAATGCTTCTGTGATCGCTTTGTTCGCTTTGTCGTAGAATTGACCGGCAAATCCTGGAGCCTCTTCTGTCATCACGCCTTTTTCATCCACAGGACAAAGGACATCCAGACCGTATCTCTTACCGACCAAAAAGTCATCTTCCCCGTGTCCCGGTGCTGTATGAACGCAGCCAGTCCCTGAATCCGTTGTTACGTGATCACCCAGCATTACAAGAGATGTACGGTCATAAAGTGGATGTTTCGCTAAAATATGCTCCAGTTCCGCACCTTTCAACTCACGTGTCACTTCCGGATTTTCCCAGCCGATTTCATTTGATACTTCTTCCAGCAGGTCTTTGGCAATGACGTATAGCGAACCGTTGACTGATACTTCAACATAATCGAACTCTGCATGGACACTGATTCCCAGATTGGCCGGGATTGTCCAAGGTGTCGTTGTCCAAATCACCAATTTTGTGCCTTCAGCCAAAACTCCTTTGCCGTCTGTCACAGGAAAAGAAACATAGATGGACGGAGATTTTTTGTCAGCATATTCAATTTCAGCTTCCGCAAGAGAAGATTCACTGGATGGCGACCAATAAACAGGTTTTAACCCTTTGTAAATATAGTCTTTGTTCGCCATGGCACCAAACACTTCAATTTGGCGGGCTTCATAAGCAGGCTTCAATGTTACATAAGGATTTTCCCAGTCTCCTCTGACACCGATGCGCTTGAACTGTGTGCGCTGGCTGTCGATTTGTTCATAAGCGTATTCTTCGCACAGCTTGCGGAATTCAGCCAATGACATCTCTTTGCGATTGACGCCTTTGTTGGTCAAAGCCTGCTCGATCGGCAACCCATGTGTATCCCAGCCCGGTACGTAAGGTGCATGGAATCCCATCATGGAACGTGAACGGACAATCATGTCTTTCAGCACTTTGTTCAGCGCATGCCCCATGTGAAGATCTCCGTTGGCATACGGAGGGCCATCATGAAGAACGAAAAACGGCCGTCCTTTTGTCCGCTCCAACGATTTTTGGTAAATATTCATGTCCTCCCATTTTTTCTGCATTTCAGGCTCCCGGTTGGGCAAGTTTCCGCGCATCGGAAAATCCGTTTTCGGCATCAATAACGTATCTTTATAATTCATCCTAATTCCTCCTGTAAACATAATAAAAAGCCCCCCATCCCTGGAAAGGGACGAGGAGCTGAACTCTCGCGGTACCACCCTTGTTGCAGTCGAAACTGCCACTCGATTGCCGTAACGTGGCAATGACGAAATCAGGTACTGTTATTTCCCCGATCCTGCTCAAGAGTGATTTTCCTCAAAACAATCGACACCAGGCTTCCACTGTCCCCGGTTCGCTTTGTCGATTCAAAATTGAGTACTGTCTCTGTCAACGCATTAAGTGCTATTTGTTGATATTTTCTGATTTACCTGCTGCTTTTGGACAATAAATAAACCAGTCGCCTCTGTAAAGACACTTTCGTATTGTAAGTATGAAGCTATTATAGAAGCAGGAAGTCTCAGAGTCAAGAGTTATAATCGTCTTTGTCCTGTTCCAGCTTATCCAGATTGGTCGTGTCCAGGTCATATTCCATCAACGTATCCCAGTCGTCCGTATTGACCAAATCCAACTGGGCTTCCACCAGCATTCTGAAACGATTACGGAAGACTTTCGACTGTTTTTTCAACTCTTCGATTTCCATAGCAATGCGGCGGGCCTTCATCAACGACTCGTTGACAATGCGGTCTGCGTTCTTTTCTGCTTCGCGGGTGATGAGTTTCGCTTCCTTCTGGGAATTGCGACGCACTTCTTCCGCCGCTTCCTGGGCCACCACAATCGATTTCTGCAAAGTGGATTCAATTGTTGTAAAATGTCCCACGCGCTCATCGGTTTGTTTCACGCGTTCTTCCAACTCTTTCTTTTCCTGAAGCAAGATTTCATAATCTTTGATAATCTGCTGCAAAAACTCGTTTACTTCATCTTCCTGATAACCGCGGAATCCTCGGCTGAATTCTTTATTATGTATATCCAATGGGGATAATGGCATTTCGGGCACCTCTCCTTAACAAGTCTTCGTTACTTCTCATTATACATTCCATGAAACGAAATATCAGTATTATTTTACATTTTACCGAACGGATTCAACTCTTGGGTTCCAGACGGCCGATTTGCAGACGGATCTTGTCTTTTTTTGTCCGCCCTTCCACCATCATCACTTTCACGCGTCCAAATCCCCGGGATGACAACAAATCAGACTCATGCAGTTCAAACGAAGGCTGCTCCTGCACCGTCCAGTTCACCTTCACTTTGCCGCCATGGATCAAAGCCGCCGCTTTCTGCCTTGAAATCTTGTAAACAGAACTCATCACTGTATCCAAACGCATGGAACTGACCGTATGAGATTCTTCTGACCATTGCTCGACAGTGGCGATGGCTTCCGTGAAATCTTCGACTCTTTCCAACTGGACTTTCACTTTTCCGGCTGTCAGGAAATTTGTCTGCAGGTAAACCGCCACTTCATCAGCTGCAGCAAATTGAATTCGTGAGCCCTCCATTCGGATATCACCGAATTTGCTGCGGTCGAGCCCAAGAGACATAAGCGAGCCCAGAATATCCGGATGCTGCAAAGTGACAAATTTTGATGGATAATTCAATTCGAATAATGTCAGTTGAAAATCTTCCTGCTGGGGTTCGTAATAAGACGGATACAGCAGGACTCGCTGCCGTTCTGCTTCGTCAAACCCACCAGACGCTATCATGTGTACGTCGCTTGAGCCCAAAACGGACTGGACGATAAAGCGCTGCCGAGGGTCCAAAAAGTCGGTCAATTTGGGTGAATAGCGATCTTCCACTTCAATCATCCATCCTGATACCTGCTCGATGAACTGCTGTTCATCTTTACGGAAATGTTGAAATATAGAATCCATCTCAATGCCTCCTTTTGCACTTTTTACTCCCTATATAAGTTGAACTGAATTATTTATGAAATATATGAAATGCTATGGTTGATATTCCGCAAAACAGCTCCGCTAAAACCCTGTGCTCCTGTCTCTGCCCAAAGCGACCGAAGCGGTGTATAAAAGCTAATTTCTTTAGTTCAACAAATATAGTTCAACTAATACAGCAAAATCCTCAACAAATAAAAAACCTCACTAAGCGTGAGGTCATTTAATAGAAGTAGCCGAAAAGTACTCTGATGCCATCAGCCGCGAAGCGCAAAGCCAAAATCGCAATGATGGGGGAAAAATCAATCATGCCGAATGGCGGGATAAATCTTCTGAATATATCCAGATAGGGATCAGTGACCCGGGAAATCATCTGCCCAAACCCTGACTCTTTTAAATTCGGGATCCAGCTCATCAAAATGCTGGCAAATAAAAGAAACGTATATAAGTTAATAGCGGTTAACAGCAAACTCACAAGAAAAATCATTGGGTCTTCATACACCTCTTTTATTGTTGATCATCATAATAATAATCCGAAATAGCTCCGTCCACTTCAACGGTATCCGGCACACAAAGGAAGATGTCGGTTCCAATGCGTTGAATATCACCGCCAAGCGCATATACTGTACCGCTTAAGAAATCAATGATGCGTATGCCCTGGTCTTTTTCAATACGCTGCAGATTGACCACAACTGCCCGCTTGTTTTTGAGGTGTTCCGAAATGTCCTGTGCTTCCGAGTACACACGCGGTTCCACCAAACTGACTTTTGAAGACTTGGAAGCGCTTTGCAGGCTTACCAGGTTGGGAACCGTTGGATCTGCTGGTTTTTGCCGGCGTTCTTTCGGCGCTTTCCTTACTTCATGCGGCATCGCCTCCACCTTTTCATAACGGGGAGCAGGCTGCTGCCTCGGTTGTTTTGTCTGTTGTTCTTCTTCATACTCATCCAAATAGAAGAAATCTTTGAACTTGTTCTTAATACTCATTCTGATGCCTCGCTTTCCGCTCCTACTAATGCTGTTCCTATCCGTACAAAAGTTGCTCCTTCTTGCACTGCGATTCTATAATCATTCGACATTCCCATTGAACACTCGTTGCATGGGGCATGCGGCAATTGCTCAGCTGCAATCCGGAGTTGAAGAGATTTCAATGTTTTAAAAACATCGCGGATGACAGAGTCGTTATCCGTATTGGGTGCCATTGTCATCAGACCAACAACTTGGATCTTGTCAAAAGCTTCAAGCGACTTGATGAAGTCCAGCGTCTCTTCAGGAGCAAATCCACTTTTGGTCTCTTCCCGGGAAACATTTACCTGTACAAAACACTTGACCGGCTGCTCAGCACGTTTCTGGATCTCTTTTGCCAGGCTCATCCGATCCAAGGAATGCAAGTAATCAATTTTGTTGATAACGTCTTTCACTTTTCGCGACTGCAGGTTTCCGATGTAATGCCATTCGACATTTGCATCAATCGCAGACAGTTTGTTGAGCAGGCCTTCAGGACGGTTTTCTCCAAGATGCCGTATCCCTGCTTCGATTGCTTCCTGGGTTCTGGCGATTCCCACCTGTTTTGTCACTGCAATGATTTTTACGCCGTGCTGCAGGCTATTTATTTCATTTTCAATTTCTTCATAAATCGGCTTTATAGCTTCCATGCATTCACAACTTTTCTTTAGATGTTCAATTTACCCTTTCAGGCAGACAAGGGTTCCATCAGTACTCAGCAAAAAATGAAGAAAATCATACTGAGTAAGTTTCACCTTATTGTACCAAGTAAAGATTTATTTTTCAATTCAATCAGCATGAAAAAACAGCTGCCGGCGTGGCAGCTGTTCATATTATCGTCTTTTTTGTCGGTTGCGCAGGAAAGTAGGGATGTCCAAGCCGTCGTCAGGTTGCTTGTCCTGGTTTTGAGGTTCCCGCTGATAAGAAGGAGCCTGCTCTTCGCGGCGATATTCTTCCCGGCGTGTTTCCCGGATCGATGGTGGTGGCGTCTGCTGCTGAATTGACTGGACACGGTTGGAGCTGAGCCCCGAACCACGTGGAGACTTCGGCTGCATTTGAACGTCCGTGAAACCTGTTGCGATGACGGTTACGACGATTTCATCTTTCAGATTTTCGTTAATGACGGAACCGAAAATCATGTTTACTTCTTCATCTGAAGCTGAAGCCACAATATCTGCAGCTTCCTGAACTTCATACAAACTTAAGTTGGAACCGCCTGTAATGTTCATCAGCACACCTTTTGCTCCGTCAACAGAAACTTCAAGCAACGGACTGGAGACCGCCTTTTTGGCAGCTTCAGAGGCCCGGTTTTCACCTGAAGAAACCCCGATTCCCATAAGGGCTGAGCCTTTGTTGGACATGATGGTCTTCACGTCGGCAAAGTCAAGGTTGATCAATCCTGGAGTTGCGATCAAGTCGGAGATACCCTGCACCCCTTGGCGCAATACATTATCCGCTTCACGGAACGCTTCAAGCATTGGCGTGCTTTTGTCTACCATTTCAAGCAAACGGTCATTCGGGATAACGATCAATGTATCAACTGATTCTTTCATGGTCGAAATACCGCCGATTGCCTGTGTTGAACGTTTGCGGCCTTCAAAAGTAAATGGACGTGTAACAACGCCGACTGTCAAAGCACCAAGTTCTTTCGCAATTCCAGCGATTACCGGAGCTGCTCCAGTTCCGGTACCGCCGCCCATGCCGGCAGTAACAAATACCATATCTGCTCCGCGCAATGCCTCTTCCAGCTGTTCTTTGCTTTCTTCAGCTGCTTTTTTACCAACTTCGGGATTAGCACCTGCACCAAGACCGCGAGTCAACTTACCTCCGATTTGGAGACGGACTTCAGCTTTTGATAAGTTTAAAGCCTGTGCATCTGTATTGACTGCGATAAATTCCACACCCTGTACACCGTGTTCAATCATCCGGTTCACTGCATTGTTACCGCCACCGCCAACACCGATTACTTTAATCACTGCTAGCGAATCAATTGTTGTATCAAATTCCAACATCCTTTTTCCTCCTATGATTGCTCTGCTTTTTCAAAGCATGATGCAATGTACTTTTTATTCGAAAAATCTATCAAACATCTTTTTAGCTTTCGTCACGACACCTTCGCTGTTCTGTTTCGGCTGCTTTGGTGGCTTCTGCTTTTTCTGCTGCGGTTCCTGCTGAGGTTGTACATGGCTTACATCAGCCAATGCCGCACCGCTTCCGATCCGTCCGTAGAACAGGTCTTCCATGTATGCATATTGAATCAGCCCTACAGCAGTTGTATACTGTGGCTCCCGTACACCGATGAATTCCGGTATAAACAGCCGGACACGGGTTTGGAAAATGTGTCTGGCCAATTCAGGCAATCCTTCCAACTTAGCCATACCGCCGGTTAAAACGACACCTCCTGGCAAATCTTGGACACCGAGGCGATACAATTCATCCAAAATCAGTTCGAAAAGTTCCTCCAGGCGAACTCCGATTATTTCAGATATGTATTTTTGGCTGTATTGCTCTTTTGCATCAGAACCGATCACTGGCACTTCAAACAGCTCGTCTTCAGAAGCATCGTCAAAAAACGCATGGCCATGATCGACTTTAATCTTTTCGGCTTGTTCAGTGGGAGTTTTTAAGACGATGGACAAATCTTTCGTCACATGGTCGCCTCCAACCGGTATAACCGATGAAGCTGTCAAGTGGCCGTTTTGGAAAATAGCGATGGAAGTGGATCCTCCGCCAATGTCGATGCAGGCGGTGCCATGATTTTTCTCATCTTCAGTCAAAGCATAATGGCCAGCCACCAAAGGCTGTACATAAATCTCTCTGATCTGGAGACCGGCTCTTTCCACACATCTCAACACGTTATGGAGTATCGTTTTGGACGTCGTAACCATTGTACCATCCATTTCAAGCCGAATCCCAATCATTCCCCGTGGATCTTTGATTTCATCGAGATGATCCACAATATACTGCTCTGGAATAATATTCACCAATTCTCTTTCCGGAGGAATCGAAATCACTTCTGCAGCTTCAAGAACGCGATCCAGGTCTTCATCTGTGATTTCCCGGTTTTCGCTGTTGACTGCCACTACTCCTTTGACGGGTTGAAGACGTGCCTGATTTGCCGGTATTCCCAGCACAACTTCGTGTATCGATCTGCCGATCATCCGCTCTGCCTGTTCCACTGCCTTTTTAATCGATTGAACTGTCGCATCTATGTCAACAATCGCACCTTTTTTGATTCCATTGGATTTTACGTTTCCTACGCCGATGACGTGCAACGACTTATTGGCCATTTCACCGATTAGTACTTTGACCGATGAAGAACCGATATCTAAACTCACGTATAATTCTGATTGACTCAATTCGTGGCACCTCCTTATTAAACTTCCGTTACTTACATTCTATTGTAAAATAGACCCTATGTCTAAGTAAAATCGCACATCTTTGTAAATTTTCCTACAACTTATCGAGCCGCCTCTTCTATATCCTTTTTATTTGACCATTTGGCCAGTAATATTCGCCGGATTACAGCTATATTTTGAAACAACCGGACGCCAAACGCAAAAATGGCGGCCAGGTACAAATCGACTCCCAAATGTACACCGAGAAATGCGAGGCCTGCCGCCAGAGCTATATTAAAGAAAAAGCCGGAGACAAACACCTTATCGTCATACATCTGCTGCAGATGGGCCCGGATACCTCCGAACAGTGTATCCAGGGAAGCCAGCACGGCTATGGACAAATAATTTGCATATTCGGATGGGATCTGGACATCTGTCAAGAGGCCAAGGGAAATTCCAAGTATCAATCCCAATATCGACAGCCACATTGTTATTCCCCCTCTGCTGCTTCCAAATATTCAAAATTGAGTTGTTCTTCGTAAGCTTCCACTTCAAGATCCCTTTCCGGTTCTGTCACCTTCACGGATAAATTCTCGACATAAAAATCATCGAGCAAAGGAGAAGCGAGCAGAAAGTTATAGACTCTTTCGATTTCCTCCAGCGTGCCTGCTATTATTTTGATGGAAAACGGAGGACGACCAACCGGCTCTGTGTTCACTGTCGTTTCACCGTTTATATCTCTTATTGCCGTTGTATTGACTATTCTGTTGCCAGCAATGGACAGAGACAACCCTTTGAATCGATTGACTTCATTGACAAAGCGAATCAGCAGGTTGGGAGGAATTTCTTCAATGTTTTGCCCCACTGCTACCGCTTCCAGTGACGGTGCGATTTGGACTTCAATCCCCGGGCCACTGATTTGTGTCAAGCCTGCCTGTTCTTTCAGTTCTTTCACTGTGCTTTGCAAGACTTGCTCAGGGCTGTCTACTGAAGCGGCCTCATACTTTAAAAGAGTTTCATCGAGAACACCGATTTCCGATAACAGTTCAGAGTGAAGCTGCTTTTCCCTCGAAAGCTCCTGGCGGATTTCCCAAACGTCCCGTGTATCCCGGGAATTTGGCTCATTGACTGTATTATATTGGATCGCTGTCATTAACCCAATAATAAATAAGATAATCGTAAAGCGGGAAAAAACCTTTTTCTGCATATAATGTCCCTTCCTATCATGATTCCGACAGCAGAGCCGGCATCGAAACCGCCTGTTCTTCATTCATTGTGACGATAATATTGTCATTCACCAATTGATCCAATACGCCACCGGTCAATTCCATGGATGACTTTAATACATCCGGTCGTCCGATGGCTACAATGATGAAAGGTGCTGAATATTGGACTCCATCCACCGTAATAACAGGGCCGGTACAGACAATGTGGGAGTTTTTGTGGATTCGCTGTCCATTGATGGAAATTGCCTGAGCCCCGGAAATATACAATTCGTTGATCACTTGAAAAACATGGCTTTCATGAACAATGTAATCATTTGGGTTTTCACTGTCCGGCTTGTATTCACCATCACGCAATGTGACTTCCAAACCTTCCCCTTCAACAGGCACCGCTCCAAGATATCTCCTCAGCGCCTCGGTTTTTTCCGCAAGTTCAGCTGAATGGTTTTCGCCTTCTGAAAAAGACTGCTCAAACTGCTGTACAGATGCCTGTTTTTCCATAAGTTCTTCCCGCAGCGATTTATTTCTTTCCTGCTGTTCAATAAGTTCCTGGCGCAGCCGTTCCTCTTCCTCGAAAAGAGTGCTTCCTGTAAAAGATTCCAGTTCGCTTTGGCTTTTGGACAAGTTATACGAATAAGCAAGAATATAGCCCAGCACAAGAAAGACGAGTGAAAAGATGATGGACTTGCTGATTTTCCCGCTCTTATTCGGCCGCAGACTCATCTTCTACATTCACTTCCCTTGGAGGGCCGTACATATCCTCATAGGAGCGGAAAAAAATCCCGACTTCCATATCGACCACTCCTTTTTGGCCTTTCGGCAATTGAGCGATTACTGAAGGATAATACGCCAGTTTTTCAGCCAATGTACTCAAAATGGCCTTCACTTCATTTCCGTCATTCATATAAACTGTGACAAAAGCGGTTTCTCTGTCTCCCTGCTCCAGAATAACTTGAGATATCAGGTTGTAAACTTCCGGACTGGTGTCAGCCAATTGCAGTACCAGTTGTTCCCTCATTTTCTCATTTTCGAAATTCGAAAAAATCGGGCCATCGATGACCGAGACTGCCTTTTCCATAGCGAATCCGTTTTCAAGCACTAACTGATATGTGTTTCCCAGATCCAAATAGCCAATCGGCTCGTGTTCTTCAATCACCAACTCAACGTCAGTCAGCCACTCCTTTGTCACTGAAACCTCTTTTACCCATTCCAGGCTGGCCAGTTGTTGTTCAATGCTTTTTTCAGTGAAGGACCACATGGAATCCTCCGTTTCCAAACCACTGGCTTTTTGGTAATACTCAGGTTCAAAGAGGGCTGCACCATTAATACTTATATTTTGGATCTTGCTGTACTTGGATTGACTGTACAATAAAACAGCGAGCAAAATTAGAAAAATGAGCAGCAAAGCAGCGAACTTGCGATTGGTTCTTTTTCTCCGGCGCTCACGAAGCGTCGGGATCCGTTCTTCAATATCAATCACTTTGTTCATAATTGCCGATTCCTTTCTGTTATTCGTTCGCTTCTGTCATTTTCTGAACCGCATTGATGAACGCATCGCCTCTGATTTCAAAACTTTCATATTGATCCCAGCTTGCACATGCAGGCGATAACAAAATAGTATCCCCGCTGGCTGAGTGGTTTATGGCATTCTCTACAGCTTCGTCCATAGTTGAAACTTTTGCAATCGATTCAACACCGCAGTTTCTGGCGAATTCACTGAATCGATCGGCCGTCTCTCCAAAAGTGATGAGTGTTTTGACACGATTCATGTATGGACGCAATTCCTCCAGCGAATGGTTGCGTTCCAATCCGCCTGCAAGCAGCACAATATTAGATGGAAAAGCTTCAAGCGCACTTTTGGTCGCTAACGCGTTGGTCGCCTTTGAATCGTTGTAGAATTTCCGTCCCTTCCAGTTCACGATGAATTGAGAGCGGTGCTTCACTCCTGTAAAGGACGTCAGAACACGGATGATGGTTTCTTTCGTACCGCCCCAAAGCAGAGCTGCAGCAGTTGCCGCCATAATATTCTCCAAATTGTGGAGGCCGGCCAGCAAAATCTTCGACCGTTCAATCAATGGCTCACCCTGGCAATAAATCCATTTGTCGTCCGCGCTGATGCTGGTGTCCGTTTTCCCTTTCAGTGTAAACGGTACAAGTTGCGCTTTGCAGGTTGCAGCGTGATCAGCCACTACCGGCTGATCGGCATTATAAATGAAATAATCAGTTTCTGTTTGGTTGCGGCTAATGTTAAATTTCGATGCTGTATAATCTTCCACTGTCCCGTGGTAATCCAAATGGGCTTCATAAAGATTCGTCAGTATCGCAATATGCGGCCGAAATTGGTAGGTCCCTTTTAACTGGAAGGAAGAAAGTTCCGTCACAATAACATTGTCGGTTTTTGCTTTTTCTGCAACACCGCTGGCCACTGTGCCGATATTTCCGGCAATGAGCGGTTTTTTTTCGTCCTGGTTGAGCATATGAAACAACAGTGTCGTTGTTGTTGTTTTTCCGTTGGAACCGGTAATGCCGATAAACGGAGCTTCGCTTATCAAATAAGCAAGCTCAATTTCCGTCCATACCGGAATTTCTTTTTCCAGTGCCGCCTGGATCAATATGTTTGAATAAGGGATGCCGGGATTTTTCACAACAAGTTCGAATCCCTCTTCCAAGAGTCCCTGTGGATGTCTCCCGCAAATTACGGTCACCCCAAGATTCAGCAACTCCTGGGCTTCCGGACTTTCTTCAAAAGGCTTGGAATCGTTGACCGTTACAAATGCACCGAGCTTGTGAAGGATTCGGGCAGCAGTGAAACCGCTTTTGGCCAACCCCAGAACCAATATTTTCTTTTGATAAACTTGCTTTAATTGTTTCATTTACAATACCTCCAAGGCAAGGGCAATCGCAGCAGCAGCGAGACCTACCAACCAGAAGACCGTCACAACTTTCCACTCAGACCAGCCACTCAATTCAAAATGATGATGAATCGGACTCATTTTAAAAATCCGCTTTTTCCGCAACTTAAAACTTCCCACTTGTAAAATAACTGACAGGGTTTCGAGCACAAAGACGATACCGATCAACAACAGCAGCAATTCCTGTTTCAATAGAATTGATATCATTGCCAGTACACCACCAAGTGCCAACGACCCTGTATCTCCCATAAAAACTTTCGCCGGATATTTATTGAACAGCAGAAAACCGATCAACGCCCCTGCTACTGTAAAAGCGAAAAGAGCAATGCTTGTTTCTTGCTGGTCAATTGCCAATACCCCGAAAGCTGCAAATGCGATTGATGCAGTCCCTGCCACTAATCCGTCCAAACCATCTGTTAAATTGACTGCATTTGAAAACCCGACGAGCCAAAAAATCAAGAACAACACGTAAATACCTGCCAGGTCGATGGAAATCCCGGTGAATGGAACCATCAGGCCGGTATCGAAATCCACTTCATTCAGAAGGAAAAACGAGATTACGGCTATTACGATTTGTGCGACCAACTTCTGAAGAGAAGTCAGCCCCAAATTCCGTTTCAGCACAACTTTGATAAAGTCATCCAGGAATCCAATCAGGCCATAGCCGAACAATACCAACAACAAAATCAGAATTTCCGTATTCAATACACCTGCAAGCGAGGCCACCAGTATAGAAGTGGCTATGATGGAGATTAGAAATACAAGCCCTCCCATAGTCGGTGTCCCCGTCTTTTTCATATGGGATTCAGGACCTTCCTGGCGGATACTTTGCCCGAACTTCATCCTTTTCAGTAAAGGTATGAAAACCGGTATCAATAATGCGGTCACTAGTAAAGCTATGCCAAACCCCAGCAGCAAATAAACATCCATAATAGAGCTCCTTTAAACATCAAATTCAACTTTAATTCTCTGGTTTATTCCATTTCTTCTGTTTCTTCTTGTGTCCCCTGTGTTTCTTCCGTCACTTCCGAATGATCGCCCTGAACGTCTTCGGTCGTATGATCCGAATAGACTTGAGGTGAATTTTCCGGTATCTGCAGCTGAATGACAATAGGGTCACCGGCACCAACTGCTGAGCCCGGCGATAAATTCTGGCTCACTGCGTATCCTTGTCCGGCGATTTCCATCGACAATCCACTCAATGACTGATAGGCAAGCAATTCTCGCTTGGACCAGCCTTTAAAATCAGGCAAAACAGAAGAACCTTCCGTCTTCAGTATGACTGTGCCCCCTTCGAGAATCACTTCTCCCGCAGCAGGGTATTGAGCCGTAATTTGAGAAGACTCACCGGTTTTGACCACGTTCAACCCTTTTTCCGCCAATTGGGGTGCAATGTGTTCTGAAGACTGTTCTGTATAATCTTCCAGTTCCACAGTGCGGGCCGTTTGTGTGTTTTCCGGTTCAATATTCAAGTATTTCAAGCCATTTTCCATAACTGAAGTAAAAATTTTCGAAACAGGGATGGAACCGTATTCTCCAGCAGGCAAATTCGGTTGCTGTACACCGATATAGATGAGCAATTCGGGATCTTCGGCCGGTGCCATTCCCAGGAAAGAGTAGAGATGGTTATTGGTCCCTGTCATGTAACGGCCATCCGGTCCCGGCACTTGTGCTGTCCCGGTTTTTCCTGCCACCGTGTAATCCTGCAATGCGAACCCTTTTCCCGAGCCATGTTCCGAAGTGACTGTGGATGCCATTACTTCTCGCACCTGCTTTGCCGTTTCAGCGGAAATAGGTTGGCCGGCTTCTTGCGGTTCGCTGTCCACAGTGACTTCTCCTGTATCTTTGTTTCTTATTTGATCAATAACATACGGCTTCATCATAACACCATCGTTTGCTATCGCCGATGCAGCTTGGATCATTTGAATCGGTGTAACCGTGGAACCCTGTCCATATGTCAAAGTCAAAATATTACTTCGGTACTGGTCGAGGATTTTTCCAGACGCTTCGTTCGGCAGGTCGATTCCCGTCTTTTGCCCGAAACCGAAGGCATCGATGTACTTCAAGAAGTTTTCGCCTCCGAGACGTTCAAGCAGGTAGGCCATCGACACATTGGAAGAGCGCTGAAAACCTTCAAGGAATGTAATGGTTCCCCAACCTCTTCTGCTGTTATGATCGCCGATTGTATCACTGCCAAGAGTATAGGAACCTGATTCATAAAAAGCATCCGGATCCCACTTGCCCTCCTGGATGGCAGCCGCCAATGTAAAGATTTTCATTGGAGAGCCGGGTTCAATGGTCAATTCAATACTTTCATTCAACCAATTTTCCGACAACCCTTCACGTGTGTTAGGGTTAAATGTCGGACGTTGGGACATGGCCAGCACTTCCCCGGTTTTCGGATTGGCTACCACTCCGATCATACGCGCGGGCGTATATTGTTCCTGAACATTTGACATCGCATCCTCAAGGAAATTCTGCAAGGTTCTGTCCAATGTCAACTGAAGGTCCGAGCCGTCTATGGCAGGTGTCACTGCTGATTTGCTGTTTGGAAGCAGAAAACCCCAATTATCAGTGTCAAATTCCATTTTCCCATTTTCCCCGGTCAGTACATCATCATGAATGGCTTCAAGCCCCATTTTCCCTTTTGTCTTCAATCGACCGTTGTCATCTTCTTCCTTTAAAGCAAATCCGATAAGATGGGAAGCAAAGACGCCATTGGGATAAAGCCGCTTTAAATCGCGGACGAATAATATCCCCGGCATGTCTTCTTCTTCCATTTCCAGCATCTTAGTGTGGCTGATTTCTCTTCCGGCAGCTCCAAACTCCACTTGATAACGATCTTTTTCGATTCCTTGTTTCAGAATCGATAGAGCTTTTTCTTCCGATGTCTCCAAATGCTCTGCCAGCATTTCAGCTGTTTTTTCTACGTCTATGACATGCCTTGGCTCATCGGGGTCTTGTGTTGCCGATTCGTCCACTACAGCCACAATTTTATACGTAAGAGTGTCTTCTGCAATCACATCGCCATTCCGATCGATAATACGGCCTCGTTCAGCCGTCAACACTTCTTCCTGGCTGTATTTGGCTGCTGCTTTTGCAGCCAGCTCCTGACCTTCTACCTGTCCAGTTGCCTGAATTGTCACTATTCTCGCCAACAAAATGAAAAAGAGCCCTGCAAAAGTTAAAAACAGCAGAAAGGCTCCCCATTGAAATCGAAACTTTTTTTTCATTGTCCAGGCACTACCTTTACATTTTGCTCATTTAATTTTAGACCAAGCTCTTTCGCTTTTGACCAAATGCGCTCATATGTAGACAGTTCACTCACTTGCACAGACAAATCAGTATTTTGTTTCGCTTTTTCATCGATTGATTGTTCAATTGTTTGTATTTCTTGAGTAGTCGCTTGTATCGTCGATTGGTTTTGCAATACCAGTAAAGCGCACATCACAAATACTGCCAAGAAAGACAGATACAATACTTTTTCGCCTTTAGTGATTAATCTTCTTTTTCTTACCGGCTGCCTGCTCGGGTTTTGAGGAACGGCCGGCTGTTGGATGTAGGTTTCTCTTCTCGCATGCAACGCCATTTGAACACGTCCTTACTCTCTTATTTTTTCTGCAATACGCAACTTTGCCGATCGCGAGCGGTTATTATGCTCCAGCTCTTCTTCTGATGGAAGAATAGGCTTTCTTGTAATCAATTTCAGCACCGGTTCCATTCCTGAGGGAATGACGGGCAGATTAGGCGGAAGTTCGGGAAGCGATGAAGCTTCTTTGAAAATCGTTTTGCACAGGCGGTCTTCCAGGGAATGAAAAGTGATGACGCTGATTCTTCCACCGACAGCCAATAAACCGATTGCGTCCTGCAGTGATGTCTCCGCAGCTCCCAGCTCGTCATTTACGGCAATTCGAATAGCCTGAAATATACGTTTGGCCGGATGGCCGCCTTTTCTTCTGGCGAAAGCCGGAATTCCTTCTTTAATGCACTCCACTAATTGTCCAGTTGTTTCAATCGGTTGCTTTTCTCTTGCCGCTTCAATTTTGCGTGCAATCTGCTTGGAAAATTTCTCTTCTCCATACCGATAAAAAATCCTGACCAAATCTTCAAAAGCCCATTCATTGACGACTTGGTACGCACTCAAGCTCTGTGATTGATCCATCCTCATATCCAGAGGTGCATCGTTATGGTAGCTAAACCCTCTTTCGGGGGTATCAAGTTGGGGAGATGAAACACCCAGATCATAAAAGATGCCATCAACTTTCTGCAAACCGCGACTTTCCAATTCTTCTTTGAGGAATTTAAAGTTTGAGTGAATAAAAGTAATTCTATGTATGTAGTTCTGCAACTTTTTCTTGGCATGCTCAATCGCCGTTGCGTCCTGGTCAAAACAATACAGATGACCCTGGTCCGAAAGTTGCTGAACCAAATACTCGCTATGCCCTGCGCCTCCAAGAGTGCAATCGACATAAACACCGTCAGGACGAATGTTCAGCCCATCGACAGTTTCTTTCAATAAAACCGTAGTGTGATTGAACAATCCATTCCCTCCATTCAATTTTTAAAAATCAAAATCAACTAAATTCTCTGCTATATCGTTGAAGGATTCTTCCGAATCAGTAAAATATTGTTCCCATGCGTCTTTAGCCCAAATTTCAAAACGGTTGGAGACGCCCAGAATGACACATTCTTTTTCTAATTTCGCGTAAGAAACCAATGTGGATGGAATGTTGATGCGTCCCTGTTTATCTAATTCCACTTCGGTGGCACCGGAAAAGAAAAATCGCGTAAAAGCCCGTGCGTCTTTCTTTGTGACTGGCAGTTCTTTCAGCTTTTCTTCAATCTTTCCCCATTCGTCCAGCGTATAGCCAAATAAGCATTGATCCAGGCCTCGGGTGATTACAAAATTCTGCCCAAGATGTTCACGAAATTTTGCAGGTACGATTAGCCGTCCCTTTGCATCAACGCTATGTTGATATTCGCCCATGAACATTCCCTTCACCCCACTTATTGTACTTAATGTACCACAATCCCCCACTTCTCACCACTTGTTTTTAAAATATTTCACCCATGTTACAGAAAAAATCTCACGGATACTTCTTGAGACAAAAAGAAAGCCTGCCGCGGCAGACTTTTTTCACTCAGAACCAGATAATTTTGTGATTTTTGTCATATTGATACGACAACTCCAGCAAGTCCTGCACCATGTCCAATCCATAATGGTTCATATAAGGAATCGGGCTGTAGATGCGTTCCTGCAAACTTCCATTGGGGAAGAGTTCGTTTTCAATCATATTGAAGTGGGTAAACTGGACACTGTTTTGCAGTATGACTTCGTCTTCCAGCTTGTCCTTCAAAAATCTCAATTGCTTTAAATGTATTTCCAGATTCTTCTCAACCAACGGAGTCAATCCTCCACTGACAGAGGAGAACTTCTGTTTTATTTCTTCGTATTCTCTGACCAGTATTTGCTCGAGGTTTTCGACCAGCGATTCCGCTTCCTTTTCCCGGATCGATTCGAACAGAACATTCCGTAAGTCAACCAATTTTTTCTGTTCCACTATATCCGGGAACGTCAAACGGTATTTCTGCAGAAGCGTCTGTATTTGGCGGTTGACGATCGTCATGCCAAGACGAGGCATGACTACAGGCATCTCCATGTCAAACAGCTGAAAAGTGTTTTTTAATGCAGCCCAGTAAGCAATCTCACCCGGACCACCTACAAAAGCCAGCACAGGAAATACCATTTCCTGCATGACAGGCCTCGTGACCACATTGTTGCTCAATAATTCCGGTGATGTTTTGGCCACTTCTAGCAATTCTTCTTTCGTAAGCTTCACAGCGCCCTGGTTCCCGGTAAAGTTCTGGCCGTCACGCTGAAGCAAAACACGTTCTCCTTTTACAGTGACAAACAAATTGGCAGCGTTCCGATCTGCTTCCATCGCTGCACTGTAACCATCCTTTACCAAAGCCTGTTCTGTTGATACGACAGTCTCCGCAATTTCTTTCGACCGATTGATCATCTTCACAAAATAAGGAGATTCATACTTTCTAAGTTGAGGATTTGCTGCATCGATATAAAGAAGTCCTTCTTTTTTGAAGAAGAAATTCAGGAATTCGGCAAAGAAGTCGGTAAAAGTTTTGGCCTTGTCCAAAAAATCAAAAACCACGGCATGTAATTTTTTTGTATGGTCAGTTTCCGGCAAACTGCGGAAATACTCTTCCAAATATGTACCAACCTCTTCTTTGTCCAATACTGCCGTTGAAGCAGAATGCTTTCCGTATTTTCTATGGGGGACATTCATCTTGTCTATCCGGCCATCAACTTCACGATACAAGTGGCTTATTTCAGCTAAGTCATGGTCTTCTCCGGCAATCCAAAAAACCGGCACGACGTCAGCTTTCAGTTGTTCAGAAGCCTGCTTGGCCAGGACAACAACAGAAATCGCTTTATGAACCGTGTAAAGAGGTCCCGTCAACAGACCTGCCTGCTGTCCAGTCACCACAACCGGTGCCCCTTTTTCAAATGCTTTCAGGTTCGCTTCGGCTGCTTCTGTGATTTCCCGTTGTCCCATGTAGTTGCGGATGATGCTGCTCACTTTTTCTCTGTCCACTTCATGTTGCTTCAAAATATCATACCGCCTGGCGAACTCTTTATCCGACGGCTCATACGAAAAATAATGACGAATTGTTTTTTCGCCATTTATGTAATCAGTCATTATGTTACTGGCAGGTGCTAAGTATCGTTCCTCTAACCTCATGAAAAAATGTCCCCTTTTCCCTATACATTCCCACTTACTATATCAGACCCGGCACATCACGAAAAAAAATATGCTCGGAAAAAGAACAGCGTTTATCTGTCAATGCCCCGATAAGCACTGAAAAACTTGGGGCAACAGCTCCTTTTGCTATTATCCATAAGTAAAGCGTTCGAGGGGATGAATCAGATTCTGGAGAACAGGAAATCTGAAAGCCGTCAACCGTGGCAGTCAAACCCAATCAAGGCCAGTTACCGGAAATACTCCTGCACTTTCATCACCATGCCGATCAGCCAAACTGCAGCGTAGGCCAGCGACAAAATCAAAAAATACGTGCGCCATAACTTCCGTAAATACTGCATAATAATAATTTCCTTCGAACGTTTCCATTCTATGATGAGATAGACGATGCCGATTATAATGGCTATAAAATAAATTATGCCCGAAGCAGCATATCCCCACAGCGTTTGTATCGACATGGGAACTGAAAAAAACAGCAAAAAAGTGGTGACATCAGCGGATATACCAACAGCTTTCCACCCCATCCTTTTTCTGGAAGAAAGCCAGACCAGCAAAAACGCCAGGAACGGCCAAAAGATAAAAATAGTTCCAATAGAATGTATAATAATCATAGTTTAAACCTCAGCTGATTTTAATAGATGATACAGTCCTTGCAATAAGGGCAATTCCACCGGTGAACGCTGCAATGTGTACAGAACAATGGTATCCAGCTCCAATCTTCGCCCGGCTTTCTTATCGGCCAGCATCGAAGACGTGTTTTGAGCAGTGGATGCACACAACGCAGCAACTTCTTCAAATGGCAGCAGAACTTCCATTTCCGGAAAAGCGGCCCCTAATTCTTTATACAGATTTTTCAACAGCTCATATGCGTACGGATTCGTCAGCAACTCCCCATTTTTAATGGACATGAGTGCTGTCAATGGGTTGATCAGGCTGTTCAGTAAAACTTTCCTGAACAGCAGGCTGTCTGCTTCCCCATGCCAGCTGCAAGGAAACCCCTCCGTCTCCAGAAGAGGACAGAATCTGTTTTCGTCGCCTTTCAGCAAAGCGAATTTTATGGTTCCTTTTCCAGTGTGCCGCACCTCACAGTCACTGAGCTTCAAGGCACCGTGCTCAACACTGCCGACAGCTATGTGTTCCTGCGGCAAGTTTTTTGCCGGCTCAACATGCAGCATACCGTTTTGGAGAAATACGATGGGATTTGATAAAAATCCTGTTTCCAACAAACTCATCACCTCATCCAATTGGCTATGCTTCACTGCCAGCAGGATAAATGAATCAGGGTCGATGTCGTTCCAATTTGCCGTTGCCTTCACTTTGCAAACCACATCTTCTTTTTTTATGCCTTGTGCGTTGATTGTTTTAGCCTGCTCGTCACGTCTTGTCACCAGCAGCGTTTCAGCACCGGTCTGTTCCAACAAACAGGCTGTCAACATGCCTACAGCTCCTGCTCCGACGACTGTAACTTTCACGCTCTCCCCTCCTTTTCCTACTGCATGAATCCACTGTTCACAAAAAAGAAGCCTGCCATGGAAAGCAGACTTCAAGGCTATTATTCATTATACGGGAAAAACTCCGTGTTTTCGATATGGTAATGGCAAATCTTTCGACTCATAGAAAGAAAAGCGTTGAATCAGTACTTCCCTTAAGTCGTGCGGTGCCACGATTTCATCAACAATCAATTCCGAGGCCAACCGGTAGATGTCGATTTCCTCTTTGTATTCCTGATGTTTCTGCTGCACGTACTGAAGGCGTTCTTTCGGATCTTCAATGGCTTCGATCTTATTCGAATAAACGGCATTGACCGCAGCTTCGGGACCCATTACTGCGATTTGCGCTGTCGGCAGTGCGATGCAGATGTCGGGTTCAAATGCCGGCCCGGCCATTGCATACAACCCTGCTCCATATGCTTTCCGCACAATTACAGAAATCTTTGGCACGGTCGCAGAACTCATTGCAGCGATGAATTTGGCTCCGTGACGGATAATGCCGGCACGTTCCACTTTTGTTCCAATCATGAAACCGGGAACATCCGCGAGAAACAGCAGCGGAATTGAGAATGCATTGCACAGATTGATGAATTTGGCACCTTTGTCGGCAGAATCACCGAACAGGACACCGCCTTTCACTTTCGGCTGGTTGGCCAAAATTCCGACGACTTGGCCGTCAATCCGTGCCAGGCCGGTAATCAGCTCAGGAGCAAACAGTTTCTTTATATCGAAAAAACTGCCTTCATCGATCAGCTGGTCGATCAATTCGTACATATCAAATGGTGCATTCTGATTTTCAGGAATGATTTCTTCCAACGCACGGCCTGCTTTTGCCGCTTTGCCTTCCAGTTTTTCCGGTTTCATGGCGAAATTCGCCGGAAAATTCGTCAAGTAACGCCGGGCTTCGGCTATCGCTTCCTGCTCTGATGACACAAGTACATCGCCCACACCGCTGACTGAACAATGCATTCGGGCCCCACCCATTTCTTCCAATGTCACTTTTTCACCAATCACTTTTTCAGCCATCCTTGGTGAACCTAAATACATCGACGCGTTACCTTCAACCATAATGACGATATCACAAAATGCCGGAATGTATGCGCCTCCTGCAGCAGATGGACCGAACAGCAGACAGACTTGCGGAACCATGCCGGACATCCGCACCTGGTTATGGAAGATGCGGCCTGCCCCTCTTCTGTTCGGGAACATGTCCAACTGATCCGTTATCCGTGCTCCTGCAGAATCCACTAAGTACAGCATGGGAACCTGCAGTTTCTCAGCCGTCTCCTGGATACGGATAATCTTCTCCACCGTCCGTGAACCCCAGGAGCCGGCTTTGACTGTTGAATCATTCGCCATGACACAAACCGTCTGCCCATTGATTTTGCCGATTGCTGTGACTACGCCGTCCGCAGGCAAATCTCCTGCTTCGACATTGGCAAACCGGCCATCTTCTGAGTATGTTCCGTCATCAAACAACAGTCTTAAGCGATCCCGGACAAACAATTTATTGCTTTCTTTCATCTTTTCATGGTATTTCTGCTGCCCTCCTGCAAAAATCGCCTTGAGCTTTTGTTCCAACCGTTCATTATAGCCTGTCGTTTCACTCGTTCTTGTCATTTCAGCTACCCCCTTTGCTTCAATCTGAAATCACTCACTAAGTGTAATCAGTGTGTCCCCTTCGTTCACAAAACCGCCAACTTCAATATGGACTTTGTCCACGGTACCGCCGAATTCCGCTTCGATCGGAATTTCCATTTTCATTGATTCGATGGTGATGACAGCCTGTCCAGCACTGACTGCGTCCCCTTCTGCTGCCAATATATTCAAAACAGTTCCTGCCATTGATGCTTTCAATTCTTTCATTTCGCTTTCTCCTCCTTGTCATGGTTTAACCAATTCGACAACACAGCTGTCTCGTATTCTCCCGTTACAAACTCTTCAGTCTCCAGAAATTCCCGGAACATCGGAATATTCGTTTTCACTCCCGCTATTTCAGCATGAGCGAAAAAGTCCATGGATTTGCTTAATGCCTCGTTTCGATCTTTTCCTTTTATGATCACTTTTGCAATCAACGGATCATAGAACGGTGTTATTTTATTGCCTTGCTCATATCCTGATTCAATGCGCGCTTCTTCGCCCCACCTGATTTGTTCAAGCGTGCCGGGGGAAGGAAAGAAAGTTTTCGGATCTTCCGCATAGATCCGGAATTCGATCGCATGGCCATTGGAAATGATCGCTTCCTGCGGCGGCAACTCTTTGCCGTTGGCGACAGCCAATTGCCACTCCACTAAATCGACCCCTGTCACTTCCTCACTGACGGGATGTTCAACTTGCAGTCGTGTGTTCATTTCCAAAAAATAAAAATCATGATTATGGTCTACGATGAATTCAACAGTTCCGGCGTTTGTGTATTTCACTGCTTCCGCTGCTTTTACCGCTGCGTCGCATAAACGCTTTCTTGCTTGTTCCGGTAAATTTGGAGACGGCGATTCTTCGATGACTTTTTGGTTGCGCCGCTGCACAGAGCAATTTCGTTCGTACAGATGGACAATATTCCCATGCTGGTCCCCGAAAATTTGAACTTCAATATGACGGGCATCTGCTATGAATTTTTCCAGAAAAACGACATCGTCACCGAAATACGACTTGGCTCTGTTTTTTACAGACTCGAATTGTTGATTGAGCGCTTGTTCATCTTCGCACCGGATCATCCCGATTCCTCCGCCACCAGCACTTGCTTTCAGCATAACCGGATAGCCGATTTGTCCTGCAGCAGATAAGGCCTGTTCCAGCGTGGCAACTCCTTCTTCTGTGCCCGGCACGACCGGCACACCTGCTTCGATCATCGTTTTGCGCGACGCGATTTTGTCCCCCATCTTTTCAATGATGCTGTTGTGGGGGCCGATGAATATCATTCCCGCTTCAGTAACTTTCCGGGCGAACTCGGCATTTTCGGACAACAGTCCATAGCCCGGATGAATCGCTTCGACCTGACGATTTTTAGCTGCTTCGATAATCTTGTCCATCTGTAAATAAGACTGCATGACCGGACCCGGTCCGATCAGTACCGCTTCAGTTGCTTCACTGACATAAGGCAGATCCCCATCAGCCTCGGAGTGAATGGCAACTGTATCGATACCGAGGCGCTTGCATGTCCGTATAATACGACGTGCAATTTCGCCCCGGTTCGCAATCAGGATTTTTTTCATGTATGAAATACCCCCTGTGTTTATTCTCCCTCTCCTAGCATATACGAATTTTGTAAGCGATTTCAACTATTCATGAAAATAATTCTTCCACTCTTTTTTGGAACGTTTTCATCCACATGGACAAAAGAAAAAAGGCTTCCGTAATCGGAAACCTCATTGGTTCGTTTTATTCAAAAATTTATCCACCGCTTCATGGTGGGCATCTTCTGCCCACAACTGAGCGCAACGGCGCACTTCCTCTTCCACGCGGCCTTCCAAATTGGTTTCTTTCCATTTGCGGATAGCCATCTCTTTGTATGCGCGATGCACTTCAGGTCTCACTTTTTTCATTTGAGACAAAAAAACGTCGATGTCTTTTGGCGACCGGATCACTTTGGTGGCCCATCCATTCGTTTCCAGCTCATCGGCTGTGTAGAGCCTTGCTTCTCCCAGCATTTGAAGTGCATGGTCATGCTGCAAAGCTTCGAACAGGTAGGTGCCTCCACCCCAACCGCTCGTTATAACCAGATTGCCTTGGACAAAACCGCATTTGGCATGAGCTTTCACCAGGCGGTAATCGCAGGCTGTTGCAATTTCACAACCTCCCCCGACAGCAGTGCCATTGACCAGGGCAATAACAGGAATAGGCAGTGTTTTCAATGCATACAGGGCCTGACTCATCCGTTTGAGCATTGGGTACGCTTCTTCTTCCGTCCGTAAGGCATGAAAAACAGATAAATCCCCTCCAGAACAAAAGGCCTGATCTCCCGCAGCAGTCACGATGACCAGTCGGACTTCAGATTTTCCGGCAGAGCGGACCAACTCTTCCATCCCATCGATAATTTCGTCATTTACAGCATTTCGGATATGGGGCCGATCGATGGTGAATGTCATCACTCCATCGGCTGATTCAATGTGATAGGACATCAAAACACTCCTTATGTATAGAGAAAAAGGCTACCGAGAGCCATGGCCTCTCAATAGCCTTTCAGCAGCAAATACTGTTTTACTTGCTTACTACTTCTTTCCCTTTGTATGTTCCGCATTCTTTACAGACGCGGTGAGCCAATTTCATTTCGCCACAGCTTGGGCAAGTTACCATACCAGGTACGGACAACTTGAAATGAGTACGGCGTTGTCTTTTAGCGGTTTTGGATGTTCTTCTGAACGGTACAGCCATTGGTGACACCTCCTTACAATGATTCTATTCATCTGACTGATCAAAATACTTGGCTAAATCAGCAAGTCTTGGATCCGTTTTTGGTTGTGCTTCTTCTTTCTCAGCTTCCACTTGCTCATCTGTTGAATATGACCAGTCTTTGCCGCCTTTGATAACGGCTTGATCGGCGTCTTCCTTAAATACCTGCATCGGGATTTCAAGCAAGATCAACTCTTCCAGAACCGGCTGAAAATCAATTGTTTCAGTCGTCACCGGATGAATATTATCATGCATGCCTTCCTGGACTGTTTCAGACCAGTCGAAAATTTCAACCGAATCGATGTTTATCGGAAATTCAACATCTTCCCAAGTTCGTGCACAAGGCAAAATGAGATGGCCTTTGAGATTAAGCTGGCACGTTAACTGTTGTGAACCAATCGTACAATGTCCTGTGACGTGAATCGGTGAAATATCCCGAATATCGCTATTCCGTTGTTTCACTGCATCCAATTGCACGGTATCGTCAATTGGCATTCCGTCTTTGCGATGTTTCTGAAGCTGTTGGATTGCAATTTTCATAAGTAATCACCTCAAGACAACAAAGTTGATTATATAATGTGAGGAAAAAGATGTCAAGATAAAATCTTGTCACACTGTTCCGAGTATCTGTATACTGAAAACTAATTCTACCAGAGAGGTGATCTGATTGAAAGCAACAGGCATCGTCGTCGAATACAATCCATTCCATAACGGCCATCTTCACCATGCGAGGGAGGCTAAAAGAAAATCCGGAGCGGACGTGGTCATTGCTGTCATGAGCGGCCAATTTCTTCAACGCGGCGAGCCGGCGTTTGTGGATAAATGGGCGAGAACGGAAATGGCGCTGGCTGGTGGCATCGACCTTGTTATTGAACTTCCGTATGTCTATGCTACAGCCCAAGCCACCGATTTTGCAAAAGGCGCAATGGCATTGCTCGATGCCATTGGCTGTGAATCTTTTTGTTTCGGCAGTGAGCAAGGAGAGATTGAACCGTTTTTGCGCTCTTATCAGTTGTTGAAAGAACATTCCGTTGAGTATGAGGAAAAGATCCGTGAAGCTGTTCAAACCGGTATCAGCTACCCTCAGGCTCTGAATAGGGCCTACGCTTCACTGAGAGGGAAAAATGAAGAGTTTGCTGATTTGACGCAGCCAAATAATATCCTGGGCTTCCATTATATAGAGGCTGCTAAAAAAAGCGGTTCCACGATGAAACCGTTGACCATCCAGCGCATCGGCGCCAATTATCATGATCCTGTCACACAAGGGGTGTCGATAGCGAGCGCCACCGGCATCCGCAAAGTTCTTTTTGAAGGCGGCTCTGTAGACGGATTATCGCCTTATATGCCGCCGTCATCTTTAAAAGCCCTGCAGCAATGCCGTACTTTCGGCAGCTGGCAACAATTTTATCCTTTGCTGCGGTACGCTATCTTGAGAGAACAGCCGGAAAACATCCGCCAATTCGCAGAAGTGACGGAAGGAATTGAAAACCTGCTTTACGAAGCGGCTAAAAAAGCCCCCACATTTGACGATTTTATCGGGCTGATCAAATCCAAGCGGTACACCCGTACACGCCTGCAGCGGATGCTGACGCATATCTATACCGGCTTTACTTGGGAACAGCTTCGGTCTTACCAGGCACCTGCCTATTTGCGGCTCCTCGGCATGTCGGGAGCAGGCAGGAACTATTTGCGTCTTCAAAAAAAGAACATCGGGCTTCCCGTTATCAGCCGTGCCGCCGACTTGACGGACACGATGGGAATGCTCGATGTTCATGCAAGCACGATGTATTTACTGGGCCTTGGAACAGAGCAGTTGAAAAAAGAATATACCACACCGCCTTTTTACTTTGGTGACAGGGACTCCAAATAATCCAGTGCGTCATCTATTGTTTTGACAGGCACAATTTCCATCTCTGTATCAATGTTCTCTGCGGTTTCAACGGCCAGTTCATAATTGCTTTCAGTGGTCCCTTCTGTCAGATCATCAGGGGCAAAGAAAATTTCGATGTCTTCCGTATCGGCGGCAATCACTTTCTGGTCGATGCCGCCGATGCGTCCCACTTCTCCGTTGCTTTCCATGGTGCCCGTACCGGCAATATCATATCCTTTTGTTATATCTTCCTCCAGCAATTGATTAAGAATTTCCAATGTAAACATCAGGCCTGCAGAAGGACCGCCAATTTGCTCCGAATTGATGGTTACATCGGGTTCTGTCGTAATGTTTTTATCTTCTACGAACGAAATGCCCAAACCTGCTCGTTCCGGTTCCAAAGGCAGTGGGGAAAGCTCGATGGTTTCTGTGATTTCCCTGTCTTCCCGTTCAAACACGACTTCCACTTGCTCGCCCGCTTCTTTGCCAGAAAGATAATTGACAAATTCCTGCATATCACTGAACTCCTGCTGGTCGATCGATACGACCCGGTCTCCAGGCTGAAGCACATCTTCAGCCGCTCCCCCTTCCAGCACATTCAGCACAAAGACACCGTTATTGTTCAGTTCATATGGCATTTCGGCCTTCTCAAATGCGACTTTTAACGCATTTACCTGCGAATCAGACATCAATTTCAATTGACGCACATTGTATTCTTCCTCACTTTCGTGAGGGCTGCGCACTTGTTCAGGCTGAAGTATCTTGTAGCCGTCCTGGAACATCGAGAACAGATACAGACTGGGCGTGGCATTCATCATGGTAATCGTCATTAAACTGAGAGTGCCTTCGTCGTCTTCGTCCCCACCCTGCACTTCAACGAAAGGTGACAACTCATATGCCCCGCCCGGCCTTGATATATAAGCATCCATTTGATACGTCGACAGAAATATGGCCAATGCGGTCACAAGAACAAAAACGATTACTTTATTGTTTTTCATAGCCTCACCTCCACTTTCCTTTTCCTGCTTAAAAGCAAAAAGCCACGATGCCGTGGCTTATTGAAATTTCTGCTTTAACGCCTGTTCGACAGCTTCCGGCACCAGTCCGCTTATATTGCCGCCATACTTTGCGACTTCTTTCACTATGCTGGAACTTAAAAACGAGTATTGGTTGTTGGATACCATGAACAAGGTTTCAATATTTTCATTTAAAAAACGGTTCATTGATGTGATTTGCATTTCATATTCAAAGTCAGAAACTGCGCGAAGCCCGCGGATGATGGCATTCGCTTCTACTTTCACAGCATAATCAATCAGCAGGCCGCCAAAGGAATCCACAGTCACGTTCGGCATTTCACGAGTCACCTCTGCGATCAGCGCCATCCTTTCCTGCACATCAAACAACGGTTTTTTCGACGAATTATTCGCCACTACCACTTTTACTTCGTCAAAGACGTTGGAAGCCCTTTTGACAATATCCAAATGTCCGATTGTCATCGGGTCAAAACTTCCTGGTACAACTGCAATTTTACTCAATGGTTTCTCCCTCTTCCCCTTGGTAACGGTAAATTGAAATGATTGTATTGCCATATGATTCTTTTTTGTAACGGCTGTAGAACCTGCTTCGGTCGTTAAGTTTCACTTCAGCATCGTGCTCGCACACGACAATCGAATCTTCTGTCATAATCCCACTTTCTGCAGCTTTGTCCATTAAATCGTAAGCCTGCTTCATATGGTAAGGGGGATCGAGAAACAGAAGACGGGCTCGAATCCCTTTTTTCTTCATGGTTCTGATCGCCCGCTCTGCATCTACTTTGTATACCTCTGCATGCTCGGTTAGCTTTGTTTTTTCCAGATTAAGCCGGATTGTCTCGATTGCTTTTCGGTCTTTATCGGTAAAGATGACTGTGTCGATGCCCCTGCTCAATGCCTCAATCCCCAATCCACCGCTTCCCGCGAATAAATCAAGGGCCTTGCCGCCATCGAAAAAAGGGCCGATCATATTGAAAATGGATTCTTTTACTTTATCGGTCGTCGGCCTTGTGGTAGTGCCCGGTACCGCTTTCAAAGGCAGCCCTTTTGCTGCCCCTGCTACTACTCGCATACTATCGCCTCTTACTTTTAAAATTCTTATGCCATTGGAAGTGCTTGATGTTAAAATGAGTAGTGGAAAGGACGTGAAGTAATGATTCAACGTTTCATTGAAATAGGAGAAGGCTACGGAGATATTTATGAACTCCGTGAACTGATCTCAACAAACTCCCATCGTTTTTTGCACGGTTTTGTGTTTGCTTCTTCAAATGCAGACGGAAAGACCGTACTTTCTCTGGCAGCTGCTTTAAAACCTGCTGAAGAAGGCAATTTCATGCCAATCTATATTTGTCGTGAAGGCATACCGGAAGGATCAAAAAGACTGGAAGTTTTTGAACAGGCTGTGAAGGAACTTGATCACTTGCCGATTCATATGGCGGTCAAACATTCCTCTGCCTATGTAGACAAAACTCTATATTTTAATCACTTAATCGCTATCTTGAGGCTTAACCACTATATTCCGCCCATGCAATAATCACAGCCCGATTTTATAGTCGTATTCTTTTGCTTTATCCGGCTTGGCATTCTCGTATTCGGTTTTGATGAATGGACGGTATGATTCCAGCACTTGCTTGACATACGGCAATTTATTGAGCTTTGCTTTTGTGTTTTCAATCATATCCTGGTCCATATAAAGGACTACATACTTCAGTTTACGGGAGATAAAGTGAACATGCCCGTATTTGCGAAGTGATTTCGCCTGTTTTAAATGATGCACATAAACAATGAGGCCTTGTCGGTCACGCATAATTATCCCTCTTTTCTTAGCTTATAGAATACCACAGGAAAGAAAAAAGCCGCAACTGGGGGATAGGCGCAAGTTTCGTCAGATCCATTTTTCTAACCGGCTGGCGAATGCCATTCAAAAGCAGACTAACAATCCACTGCAGAATCCGCTATAATGGCGATAGAAATTTTTTTAAGGGGGCAATTTACAGTATGGGGAAGAAAACGAAAATAGGTCTTACAGCCGTAGCAGTGGGAGCTGCTGCATGGGCAGGATCTAAAGCAATAGCGAACCCGCAGAGCCGGCCGACTAAAAAAGTACTGAATTACAATCAGCCGGTTGTGTTGGCACACCGGGGAGGCGCTGGCATTGCTCCTGAAAATTCAATGGCTGCCTTTACTGCATCTGCTGAACTTGGAGTACACGGGTTTGAAATCGATATTCGTTTAACGAACGATGAGGAAATCATCGTTTTCCATGATGAATACCTCGACAGAACGACAGATGGAGCGGGGAAAGTGTCCGACATGACACTTGAGAAACTGCGGTCCTTCGAGCTGGGGTATCATTTCACCGATTTGAACGGACAGCATTCATACCGGGGCAAAGGCGAGCGGATTGTAACATTGCGTGAGTTGTTGGAAAAGTTCCCCCAAATGCATGTCAATATCGAGATGAAGGATTCTCCGGAAACGTATGAAGGAAGTTTGCTTCCCTCAAAATTATGGCGTCTGATCGAATCGATGGAAGTTCAGGACCGTGTCGTCGTGGCAAGTTTCTATGACGAACAAATTGACCGTTTTAACCTGTATGCCCAGAATCGCATAGCTCTTGGAGCAGGTGAAAACGAAGTGAGAAAAGCCTACTCAGCCTTTACGAGTCAATTCGGTCATCTGTATCAGCCACGGGCTGACGTATTTCAGATACCGGTAAAATCATCTGTATTCCGTCTCGATTCACCGCGTTTTATAGCGTTTTTGGAAAGCCGGAATGTTCCTGTCCATTACTGGACCATTGACGAAGCCGATGCTATGCGTGCCTTGCTTGCTGCAGGCGCAAAAGGGATTATTACGGATCGCCCGGATATAGCAGTTGAAGTTGTTTCGGAAATTGAAGACAAATAAAAAAATGTGCAGGGATTAACCTTGCACATTTTCTTATGTTTTGACTTATACGGCCGTCTGCGATGGCAGAAGACGCCATCACTGACAAGTCCTCCAGCGCTTGTCGGGGCTATACAGGCGCCTGCGCTTTTCCTATGCAGAACAAGAGCAGCTGCCGCCTGTACCACAGCTTCCTCCGCAGGACGAGTCTGAAGAAAAGAATGGATTGCTCGATGGAATCTTGACTGATTCAGATACCGATCGTCCAAGAATAAAGCTGACCTGGTCCATCAAATCCTGCAATTCATTTTCAGCAATCCGCAACGCCGCCACTGCTTCATTTAAATCCAACCGGCGTTTGTCAACACGGATCTGCTTCATCACCCGCTTATAATCCGGATGGTATTTGCCGAACCTTTGGACTTCTTCGTATTGATCTTTCAATCTTGCAAAAGCCTGAATTTCGTCTGCAAGATTTTTATCATGATAGACGGCGCGATAGGCTTCCCTGTATTGTTCGGCCTGCTCCGATTGTAAAATCATTTCGCTTAACTCTTCTGCAGAGTCAGTTATTTGAACCCATTCGTAGGTCATGATCATAAAGATTTCCTCCTCTACGGTTCAATAATAGCAGATATTACTTTATTTTAATACTTTTTGAGAGGAATGGCATGATGGAACACTTAACAAATTTATTGCAGAACATCCTGCAAAAAGGCAGTGACGAAGATATACAAGTCATTACGGATTTCCTTGCCAATATGGAGAAAAAGCAGCAAGGCGACTTCTCGACGTATTTGTCGGCCGCTCTGCATATGGAGAGGCAACTGGAACACGACAGGTGTACGATCGAGATGCCAATCACTCCCCTGATCCATAATACCGGAAAGAATCCTCATGGCGGAATATTGGCCACTCTCCTCGATACGGTCATGGGAACATTGGCAAACAGCAAATGCGATGAAGGATTCGCCGCTGTAACAACAAACTTGAATATCCATTACTTGAGTGTGGCAACAGAACAAACTTTGCGTGCCGAATCGAAAATCCTGCGAAAAGGAAAACATACCATCGTTGTGGAAGGTTATGTCCTCGAGCCGGATGGTAGATTACTTGCCAGTTCGACGGCTTCTTTTTTCATCATTCCCAAGTTCGGCTGACTCTACCTTTGCTCTGCAGCAGTCGGTTCTTGCTTCAGAAAACTTTGCGTATAATATTTCCCGAAGACCCCTACCCCGATTTGGTTATAATCACGGCTCAGCAGGGTTTTCCGGTGATCGGGAGAATTGATCCAGCCGTGCACCGCTTCTGCAGCATCATAGTATTGAGTGGCGGTGTTCTGTGCCGCTGCTTCAAAACTGATTTGAGCATCTGTTAGACGCTGGTCCAGAGCTTTCACTTCCAGCTCTTCACCAGAAGAGAAATTTTGCCTTGCCATCAATTGACTATGTTCCTTTGCCAACACATTGGCTCCCTGGTTGACAGCCAACGGCTTTCTCTGATGATGCAGACGGTAGACATTGGTCAGGTCGATGATCTGTCTGGCATTGGCTTCATCTATTGCCTGTTGGAGACTGGAAGATGGAGTGACTTTCGGCAGTAATTCACCCGAATACATCATGTCGTAAGGTTGGTGCCTGATAAGGGTTTCAGCATCGGTAAATCGGACAGCTTCCAAAACCTTATCTTCTTCATCAACATACAGCTGCGCAAAGACATCTTCAAACCCGACTAAAATCCGGCTGCTTACATCTTCTGGACCCAGATTGAATGTGTACGTATTGGTACCGTATTTGACCGTCACTTCGTTCTCAATGATAGTGAAACGATAAAGTTCATCAAGTGTCTGACCAATGGTGTAAGGTGCGGTATTAGAGGCCGTTCCCGCTGTATACACCTGCACCACTTCTCCTTCAGTGGTGCCCACCATGATGAAGTTGGCGAACGACTGATTATAGACCCACCACTCATAGCCAAAAGCGGAAGGTTCGATTCTTTCAGGCATACCGTAATCCTCCAACCACTTTTCCGTTGATTTTCCAATATATGTGGACAGTCCCTCACTTGGCCTTTCAACATCCAACGGGGATTCGTTTATTTCCGGCAGTGGCAGTGGATCAACGGTTCTTGGAGCTTCCAATGTATCGTTCTCGTTGATGGACGTATCCACATAAAAGAACACAACCAGGATGATCGACAGAATGATCATGATTCGCAATAAGTTTTTCAATCGAACAGCTCCTATTCAGTCGGCTTTATGCAATTATAACAGCCGGCTGCATTCTGACACAATCTTGCCATTGCAACAACCGCTGAATTGATCTATTATTAAAGGAGCATTCAGTCAGTTTTGAGATAGAGGAGGAGATCCTATGTATTTTGAAAATACAGGACTTGAAGAAATTCGCGTAGATTTTACTTTGCTCGAGCATATTATGGGCAAACATGGATTAACGAAAGAAGGGCAATGGGATTACGAACGAGTAACATTCGATCGGAAATTCGATGTCCGTGAAGGCAGATATTACTTACGGGTATTTGCATATGCTGTTGCTGGTGATATCGATTCCGGCGATGCCGTTGTTCATGTCATGAAACCGGTACTCGGCAAGTATTACTATCCGTTCGGCGTTGAATACGGAGAAGATGAACATTTTCCGGAACACCTGATAAAAACTTGCGCCGAAATCTTAAATTCCATTCAAAAAGAAATCGCCGCTTTTGAAATCAAAGCATAAAACTTCCGCAGTTCACCCTTGAACTGCGGTTTTTTCAAAAAATTTTTCATTATGTATTGATATTATTGGAGATAGAATAACTTAGGAGGTAAATTGTGGCAAAGTGGCTGAATAAAAAAGTTTTTACGATCCTGCTGGCACTGGTGATCGTTGCCTTATTAGCAATATACATACTGCCAATATCCATCCCTTTAATCATTGCGTTGATTACAGCCATTTTTCTCGAACCTTTTGTAGGTTTTGTCCAAAGACGCTTCAAATGGCAACGTAAACCCGCGGTCATTACAGTTTTCATTTTATTTTTGTTAATTGTTTCAGGCATCCTTTATTGGCTAGTGACACAAGTAATCGGACAGATCATCCAGATTTCAAAAAATGCTCCCGAGTATATAAATAGGATGACCGATATTTGGAACGAAGTAGAAGATTTCTTTTTCCGTTCCTCCAAAGAAATGCCCATAGAAGTTGTCACGTCATTTGAATCGGAATTTGCAGGCTTTCTGGAAGGTATCCGTGACTGGATACTAACCATCATCAATTACGATACCGTCACTAACCTGTTAACCGGCATTCCTCCTTTTCTTGTGAGTTTTATCGTTTTTCTGATTGCCTTGTTCCTGTTCATGCTCGATTTACTGCGCCTGAAAGAGTTGCTCTTTAAGCGCTTTAAAGACACAACCGCTGAAAAAGTCCGGTTTATGGCCGCTCGCCTGAACAAAGTCATCTTCGGATTTTTGAAAGCCCAATTTTTAGTAAGCTGCATCATCTTTGTTGTGTCATTGGTGGCACTGTACTTTATCACCCCGGAATACGCCTTGGTTATGTCCCTGGTCATTTGGGTGGTGGATTTCATCCCGATCCTGGGTTCCATCATCGTCCTGACTCCCTGGTTTATATATCAGTTCATCATTGGGGATGTGGTACAAGGAACTCAATTGGCCATTCTGGCATTGGTTTTGTTGATTATTCGACGGACCGTCGAGCCGAAAGTCATGGGATCCCAAATCGGGTTGTCTCCGTTGGCAACTTTGATCGCCATGTTCATCGGCCTGAAGCTTATCGGCTTTCTGGGCTTTTTCATCGGCCCATTGCTGGTCATCTTATTCACTTCAGCCAAAGAAGCCGGAATGATTAAGTTTGATTTTAAAATCTAACCAAAAAGAACCTGAAGGATGGATTTCCATCTCCTCAGGTTCTTTTTTTATCCTCCCAGTATCGCTTTGAATACAGAAGTGGTATGTCCGCCTTCATAAATAACATACAGCAGCAAATAGACCATCACTCCGGTAATTGCTGTGAAAAACCAGACAACACTTGTAACCGGTCCGATTTTCCGGTGTTTATCCAAACGGTTTTTCCAGCCCCACCAGATGGTGATCAGCCCCATAACTCCCCCAGTGGTTGCCAGGGTGATATGGAAGATTAAGAAAATCGTATAATAGATCTTATATTCATCCGGTCCTCCGAAAGACGTATTACCGACAAATATGGTACGTGATAGATATATGATGAAGAAAGTTAAGGCTGCAGCTCCTGCACCCCACATCACTTTTTTATGGGCTTCAATTTTCCGACGGCGTATCAGATTCCAGCCGATCGCTACTAATATAGCGCTTAAAACGATAAAGAAAGTACTGATCGTCGGCAATAACGGCAAATTCATCTACTTTAATCTCCTTTTAGTTCACTGAGGGTTATGTCTGTGATAAGCCATCTCTTTTCTATCCAAAATAGCTTTTGCTGTAATCTCGTCAGCGTTATTTTGCTCATTCTTGAACCATTCATAAAAGAAAAACCACAGAAAGCCGGTAAAAATTGCTTCTTGAAGCACTTTCATGACAATACCGCCGGTTCGCTGGTCTTCAATCGTCGACATGCTCGTAAACAATTCAGGGCCTGTCAGATTTAACTGAGACAACGTTCCCATCGGCACACACAAAGCCATTGCCTGCAACCAGGCTTCTCCGTTCGTATAGGTCTCGTAGAAAGGTGTATCACTGAAAATGATGAGCGCACAAGCTGGTGTCATCAATACACTCAATCCGAACAGGTAACCGATTTTCTTCAACCCATGGAACTTGAAAGTCCCTTCCAAATTGTTCGAGACAGGCCACCAATACAATATGGCAGAAACGAACAGGATAATATTTACCAACGCATGAAGAACCATGCTCGATTTCACAAAATCGAATACCATAGGTATATGATAGAACGAAAAAATGATGCTGAACAAAATCAATATAAACAATGGTCTGGTAAAAAACGTAAACAACGGTTTGACGATAGGAAGGTCAATAATCTTTCTCCACAACCAAGTCGGGATTCCCATGATGAAGAATGGTGGAATCAACAGCAGCAGCAGTCCCATCTGCAGCATGTGGACTGAAAACAGAATATGTCCAAGCAGATCAAGAGGAGCCCCTTTAATTGCATACAATAAAACCATAGCCGTCACAAAGAAAATCGCTTCTTTGCTTTTTAACGGTTCACTGTTTTTGAATTTATCTCTCCATTTAACAGTAACCAAGAAATATAGAATCGTAATGAAAACGAGGATTCCCAAGTATACCGGACTCCACAGTGCCTGAAACCCGAAAATACTGATCGGCATGCCAACATACCTCCTTTAACATAAGTACCCTCATTATATAGTGGCATCTCCCGTATATCAATGAACGAACTATGACAATTAAAAAGAAAAACGCAGGCAAAAGCGCAGACACATGAAAGAAAAAAAACCTCTTATCGATAAATCGATAAGAGGGTTTTTCAAATTCAGCTGTCTTCTTACCACCAAACGATTGTTACCAATGCCAGGATGGTGATAAAGGCAACGAACATGCCGCTGTACATGAAGAATGCGATCATGCCTGTCCCTTTTTCTTTCAAGTGCATAAAGTGATAAAGCTGCAATACCACTTGCACTGCTGCCAGCAAAAGAATGATCGGTACGATCAGGTATGGCGAGAAATCAGCTGCTACTGCTGTGAATGCAATCAACGTCAGGAAAATCATCATTGCAAACGATGTCAGCTGTCCACGCATTTCCTCTGCTCTTTTACGGCGTAGAAACTCGTATTCCGTTTGTGATCTTTCAGTTGTCTGCTCATCATGTGCCATATTATCCGATCACTCCCATCAAATAAACTACGGTAAAGATGAATACCCACACAACATCGATAAAGTGCCAGTACAGCGAAACAAGGAAGAATTTTGGTGCATTATACGTATTCAATCCCCGTTTTGCATTACGAAGCATCAATGCGATAAACCAGCAAAGCCCGAACAATACGTGTGCTCCGTGAGTACCGACCAATGTATAGAAGGCAGCACTGAAAGCACTGTGCGTATAGCCGAATCCAAGATGGACATAGTGGTTAAATTCATAAATCTCCAGACCAAGGAATGTCGCACCCAGTAAAACCGTGATTCCAAGCCATGCCTGCATCGCTTTGAAATTATGGTTTTTCATGTGGTACATGGCATAAACACTTGTTAAAGACGACGTCAATAGAATCATTGTCATCGCAAATACCAAAGGCAGTTCAAAAAGCTGGGAAGCAGAAAGTTCCATGCCGCTCGGCCCTTTGTCTTTTAATGCAAGATAAGTGGCAAAAAGCGACGCGAACGTAACTGTTTCGGCAGCAAGTAACAACCAGAAACCGACAAACTTATTTTTACCTTCCATCGTAGCCGTCTCAGGATGATCCGGCCACGTACGCGGGGTGTATTGTTTATTTAGATCCATCGGTTTCCCCCCTTTTTTGATCTTCAAGCAATTCTGCTTTTGTAATATGGAACCCTAGATCGTCTTTCAACGAACGAACAAGCATTGAAATGAATGTGATGGCCAATCCAATAATCAGTACTGGAAGCGCCCAAGGCTTATCGCCATCAAGGTGATAGAGAGCACCGAATGATGCGATGAACAACCCGAGTGAAATCACGACTGGAATAAAAGAGTTATTCGGCATATGAATATCGCCAAGAGGCTCAGCGAACGTCATGCCTTTCTTGTTCCCTTCCATTTTCTCGATCCAGTAAGAGTCCAATCCACGAACCAGTGGAGTCTGTGCAAAGTTATAGAATGGCGGTGGCGATGGAATAGCCCATTCGAGTGTCCGTCCGTCGCCCCATGGGTCATTGCCCACGCGTTCGTTTTTAACAGTAGTCATAATGACGTTGACCAGCATGATGATGACACCGATCGCCATGAACAATGCGCCGACAGAACTGATGGCGTTATACAAATCCCAGCCCTGGTCGCCGACGAACGTGTAAACACGTCTTGGCATTCCCATAAGACCAAGGAAATGCTGGATAAAGAACGTCAGGTGGAATCCGATAAAGAAGAACCAGAACGTCCATTTCCCAAGTTTTTCGTTAAGCATCGTACCGAACATTTTCGGCCAGTATAAGTGAGTACCTGCCAAAATTGCCAGTACTACCCCACCAACGATTACATAGTGGAAGTGAGCAACGATGAAATAAGAATCGTGCAATTGATAATCCAACGGCGCGATTGCCTGCATAACCCCTGTTACACCACCAGCAACAAATGATGGGATAAAGGCGATGGCATAAATCATCGGCGTTGTGAAGGTAATGCTTCCTCCCCAGATTGTCAAAAGCCAGTTAAAGATTTTAATACCTGTTGGTACAGCGATAGCCATCGTCGCCAAAGCGAAGACTGCGTTTGCAGTAGGTCCCAGCCCAACGGTAAACATGTGGTGAGCCCAAACCATGAAACCGTAGAAACCGATCAGGATTGTCGCAAACACCAAAGCTGTATATCCGAAAAGACGTTTGCGTGAGAAAATCGCAAAGATTTCGGAGAAAATACCGAAAGCAGGCAATACCAGGATATATACTTCAGGGTGACCAAAGATCCAGAATAAGTGCTCCCAGATAATCGTGTTACCGCCCATTGTTACATCAAAGAAGTTCGCCCCGAACATACGGTCAAATACCATGAAGAAAATACCGACAGTAAGTGGTGGGAAAGCAAAAATGATCAATACAGACGCTACGAATGTCGTCCATGTAAAGAGCGGCATTCTCATGTACGTCATCCCAGGGGCACGCATATTGATGATGGTAACTACAAAGTTGATACCAGCAATCAACGTACCAAAACCTGAAATCGTCAAACCAAGTGCATAGAAGTCGATACCATGACCTTCAGATGCAATGGCCAAAGACGCATAGTTTGTCCATCCTGCATCCGGTGCGCCTCCCATGAACCAGGAAAGGTTCAAGAAAATACCACCAAACAGGAACAGCCAAAAACCAAGTGAATTCAAAAATGGAAACGCTACGTCACGTGCACCGATTTGCAAAGGCATGACAGCGTTCATAAATGCCAATAACAAAGGCATGGCAGCCAGGAAAATCATGGTGGTTCCGTGCATGGTCATTACTTCGTTATATGTACCAGCACTCAAGAAGTCATTTCCTGCTTTCATTAATTGGATTCGGATTAACATCGCTTCCAATCCACCTACCAGGAAGAAAAATCCGCCCGAGATCAGATAGAGGATGGCGATTTTTTTATGGTCTACTGTTGTCATGTAGTCCCATATCGTAGCACCGAAGCCCTTTTTTTGAGCAATAGAACTCACAATGTATACCTCCCTTTTTAAGCTTCGATTCTTTTATTCTTCAACGGTCAAGCCCATCAGATAAGCTGCAAGAGCATCCAGTTCTTGATCAGAGAAAGGTTCTCCACCGTTTAAGGTTTCATCGTCCGGCATCAAGTTACCGGGTTTGTACTCTTGTGGATCAGAAATCCAGTTTTTCAGGTTCTCTTCATCGTGCTCAAGGTAACCTGCAACACGGTTTCGATCACCGAATGTCGCTAAGTTTGGTCCAACAGCGCCGCTCGTGCCTGTGCCTGAAGTAGCGTGGCATGCGATACAGCCTGCACCGTCAGCTCCGAAGAGTTCCTCACCCTGCTGAGCAAGATCTCCTTCGACAGGAGCTGGTTCTTCTTCCTGCATAGCAGCAACCCATTGGTCGAAGTCTTCGGCATTCATTGTTTTCACCTTAAAGTCCATCAATGCGTGGGAAGGACCACATAGCTCAGCACATTTTCCGTAGAAAACACCATCATCCAATTCAGATGATTCCTGATCAAATGTCAGGTAGAATGTGTTGACGTTTTCAGGGTTAACGTCCAGTTTACCGCCAATAGACGGAATCCAGAATGAGTGTTTTACATCAGCTGCGATTAAGTTAAAGTAGACACGCTCATCTGTTGGTACTACCAACTCCTGTGCAGTTACAATCCCGTATTCAGGATATTCGAACTCCCACCAATACAGCTTGCCTGTGACGTTGACTGTCAAGTTTGTCATGCCGTCGCCTTCTTCCGCTTCAACGTCCATTGTGGAAATGTCCGCTAAGTCAAACGTCGAATACACGGTAGGAACAGCTAAGATCAAAAGCAATACGATCGGCACAGCTGTCCAGATAAATTCCAATCTGGAACTTCCTTCAACTTGTTCAGGAATCAACTCATCCCCCAATTTGGAACGGCGGAATTTCACAAGTGCCAAAACATAAATGATTACTACAACTACAATTACAAACAGCATGACTGCAGATGACAAAATCAGTAGGTTAAACTGATCGGCAGCCACTTCACCGGCCGGTATTAATGTGGAGATTTCTTTCTGCCCGCATCCTGCCAGAAAGACCAGCAATGCTGACAACAATGCGAACAGGCGCCACTTTTTAAGCCCATTTACCATAGTTTTTCAAACCCCTCTTCCATTTAAATATTTTTGTTCTGTCATGATGAAAATTAAACGAAGACGGCAAAAATGATCATCGAAACGAATAGGATCGTCATATAGTTCAATGAATAGACAAACATCGTCTTCGCCCATTTCAAATCATCTTCCACTTTGAATCCACGCAGTGCAAGCACCAGCCAGCCAATATTCAATAGTGTCGCCAAGATGATGAAGCCGATTCCAAGCTCCATTAATAGAAATGGCAGAGGGAACAGCGCAATTACCCATGCAAGCATGGATTTTTTTGTCCGGTGAAATCCTTTGATCACCGGAAGCATCGGGATGTTTGCAGCGCGGTATTCTTCAGTACGCTTCATAGCCAGTGCATAGAAATGCGGTGGCTGCCAGATGAACATGATCAAAAACAGAGCCCATGCCCCTGTACCAAGCGCTGGCTCTACAGCAGCCCATCCAATAAGCGGCGGTATTGCTCCGGAAATGCTCCCCACTATTGTATTGCTGACATGCTTTCTTTTCGACCACATGGAATAGAGGACGACATAAGCTAAAATTCCTGCGATTCCTAAAATGCCGGCTGATACAGATGCAGAAAACAGAAATATTTCGCCTATAACAATGAAAGACAAAGCGAGTGCCAATACAGCAGAAGGCTTAAATCTCCCTGTCACTGTCGGGCGCGACTTTTTGCTGGACATCAATGGATCAATATCAGTGTCAATGTAGTTGTTCATTGCAGCAGAACCCGCAATAATCAGCGCTGCACCGACAATCGTATAAACCAGGATATCCAATTCCTGCAGAAAATGGCGATCCGAAAACTGAAAAGCCAACCACAATCCTGTAAACACAGTGATCAAGTTCGAGTTCACAATACCGATTTTGATCAGTGCCAGAAAATCTTTTATGAATGTGGAAGTTTCCGGCGTTTGTGCGACTTCCGCAGACAAAGAGCGGCCGTTTGACATACTACCCCCTCCTTTCAAAGTTGTAAGCATATTCCGCTAATCATAACTATATCTAAATTTCGGTTCCTTTTCTACAACTAACCGAAATTTCCCGATAAAAGCCATGACTTTCATGTAATTTGCCTCAGAAATATGCTCCTCTCATCATACATGAGAAGGTGAATTATTTTAACATAGAAAACCAAATGTTTTTGAACAGTTTGTGAAGCACTGCCGGATTATGTCCAAATATCGAAAGTTTCCGCTATTCCTCGTTTTCCGTTGTGTTTTACAAAAACTTTCGATATTATCGAGTATGCAGGCAACAGGAAAACAGATAGTTTTAAGATAAAAAAGTGGGTGGCATACTTGCAGCAAAATAAATATATCAAGTGGTTTGCCGTAGCAGCTACCATAGGAATGCTTTTAATCCTTCTTGGTGGGGCACTTGTTACAAAAACCGAAAGCGGAATGGGCTGTGGCCGACACTGGCCCGGCTGTAATGGCCAACTGATTCCGGATGAAATCACCGTGGAAGTTCTGATTGAATTTTCTCACCGTCTTGTGACGGGAACGGTTGGAATTTTGATTGTCATTTTAGCCGTATGGTCCTGGAAAAAATTCGGCCATATTCGAGAAACGAAATTTTTAGCAGCAATGGCTGTGTTCTTTTTGATTTTACAGGCATTGATCGGTGCCGCACAAGTATTGTGGGGCCAGGGAGACTTCATCCTTGCTCTTCATTTTGGAATATCACTTATATCGTTTGCTTCCGTTTTATTGTTGACGTTGTTGATCTTTGAAGTTGACCGGAAGTTTGACGCTGACCATTTGCGAATCGGTCCCAAGTTGAAATTTCACACAATCGGCGTCACTTTGTATTCGTATATCGTGGTTTATACCGGTGCTCTCGTGCGCCATACAGAATCCAGTTTGATTTGTTCCGATTGGCCTTTGTGCCGCAATGACAGCTTCGCTTTGCCGAACAATATGTATGAATGGGTACAGATGGGACATCGTTTCGCCGCTGCACTGATTGTCATATGGCTCGGTTATATCGCTTGGCACGCCTTTACACAGTACAAAGAGCAGCGGGCAATCTATTGGGGATGGATTATTGCATTCATCATTGTTCTTTTACAAGCGACCACCGGGATGCTGGTCGTTTTGACAAAATTGAACCTGGCCGTAGCCTTGCTTCATTCATTGCTGATTTCTTTATTGTTCGGTCTTCTATGTTACATGGTGCTCCTCGTTTCGAGAAGCCGTTCAAAAGCGAAAAATTAAAACAGACGGTGCAGAATCTGCACCGTCTGTTTTTTTGGCTGTCAATAACCATAATCCTGTCAGCTTTTCCCGTTCCAGCCGGACACTTTCAGCAGAGACAAAAGCACAAGGTCTCAACGGGACTGTCCTGCGGAATATCGAGTTACTGAAACGTACGTTTACTCTCTATCCATTTCAATCAACAGATCCCCTGTTGAAATGCCTTCATTGGCACCTACGTGGATTGCTTTGACAACACCGTTGAACGGAGCTTGCACCGTCGTTTCCATCTTCATCGCTTCTGTTACGAGCAAATGATCACCACGCTGCACTTTCGCGCCATTCTCCGTCAGCACTTTCAACACAGTCCCCGGCATAGTGGCCGCAATATGGGATTCGTTGGTCATGTCCGCTTTTGGTTTGACGGCACTGTCTGTTTCCACTGTCATATCCTGAATGTGGACTTCTCTCGGCTGACCGTTCAGTTCAAAATAAATGATCCGGGTGCCATCTTTTTGAGGTTCTCCGATGGAAACCAGTTTGACCATCAGCGTTTTCCCTTTTTCGATTTCGACTTCAATTTCTTCATCCAGCCTCATGCCGTAAAGGAATGTCAGTGTATCCAGTACAGACACATCACCGAATTGCATATTCGTTTTCGAGTATTCTTCGAAGACTTTTGGATACAGGGCATAAGCCAGTACTTCATGGCTGGTGATCGGACGTTCCAGCATATCGTAGAGAGATGTCTTAATGGCATCGAAATTGGCTGGCTCGAGCAATTCTCCCGGACGCACAGTAATCGGCTCTCTTCCTTTTAAAATCACTTTTTGCAGTTCTTTCGGGAATCCGCCATATGGTTGTCCGATATACCCTTCAAAAAACTCGATGACCGATTCCGGAAAATCGATTTTTTCGCCTTTTGTCAACACCGTCGTTTCATCCAAGCCGTTCTGGACCATGAACAAAGCCATGTCACCGACGACTTTCGAAGATGGTGTAACTTTTACCACATCGCCGAATAATAAGTTAACACGGGAGTACATTGATTTTACTTCTTCCCAGCGCGTGCCAAGCCCGACGGCTTTTGCCTGCTGCTGGAGATTGCTGTATTGGCCGCCCGGCATTTCGTGTTCGTAGATTTCGGAATGCGGGCTGTTCATGCCGCTTTCGAAATCGGCGTAGTATTTGCGCACATCTTCCCAATAATGCGACAACTTTTCATATGACTTGATGTCGCCTCTGACTTCCCTGCTGCCGCCTTTCATTGCATAATGAAGCGAATTGGCACTTGGCTGTGAGGTCAATCCAGACATCGTTCCAAGAGCGGTATCAACAATATCGACCCCTGCTTCAATCGCTTTGGAATACAGGTAAATCCCGTTGCCGCTGGTATCATGCGTATGAAGATGAATCGGCAATGACACGGTATCCTTCAATTCTGAAATCAGGCGATACGCCGCTTCCGGCTTTAATAAGCCTGCCATGTCCTTTATCGCTAAAATATGGGCGCCTGACGCTTCTAATTCCTTCGCCATTTTCTTATAATAATCCACCGTGTATTTGTCCCGGCTTGGATCCAGCAGATCCCCTGCGTAACAAATTGCCGCTTCGGCTACTTTTCCGGACTGGCGGACTTCATCAATCGCCACTTCCATTCCTTTGATCCAATTCAAACTATCGAATATTCGGAACACATCGATGCCGGCTTCGGCAGATTTGCGTACGAATTCCCGGATGACATTGTCAGGATAATTTTTATAACCGACTGCATTGGCACCACGGAACAGCATCTGGAACAGGACATTGGGTACTTGTTCACGCAGCTTGATCAGGCGCTGCCATGGGTCTTCTTTGAGGAACCGGTACGATACATCGAACGTCGCTCCTCCCCACATTTCCATTGAAAACAAGTCGTGCTGGAGATGGGCCGTCTCTTTAGCGATTTCAAACATGTCATAAGAGCGCAGGCGAGTAGCCAGCAGTGATTGGTGAGCATCACGGAACGTGGTATCCGTCAGCAATACCTCTTTTTGTTCATGAATCCATTTCGTCAAGCCTTCCGGGCCTTGTTCATCCAATATCTGCTTGGTGCCGGCAGGAATGCTTTGTGTAAAATCGACTGACGGCTTTCTCGGAAATGAATGGATCGGCTTCTTTTTCTTTTCAATGCCAGGAAACCCATTGACCGTAACATTGCCGATATAACTGAGCAATTTGGTTCCCCGGTCTTTCCGTACAGGAAAAATAAACAGCTGGGGAGTTGAATCGATAAAGCTGGTATCAAAATCCCCCTTTAAGAAATTGGGGTGTTTGACAACGTTTTCAAGAAACGGAATATTGGTTTTTATACCCCGGATCCGGAATTCCTGGAGATTGCGGTCCATTTTTGCAGCCGCTTCCTTGAAAGTCACTGCCCATGTCGACAATTTAACAAGCAAAGAGTCATAATACGGAGAAATGACTGCTCCCTGGAAGCCGTTTCCGGCATCTAGACGTACTCCGAAACCACCGCCTGAACGATATACCATCAACTTTCCTGCATCCGGCATAAAGTCGTTCAATGGATCTTCTGTTGTCACACGGGATTGAATGGCAAAACCGAAAAGCGGAATGTCTTGCTGTGCCGGAATACCGATTTGCTCGCTGTGGAGCTGATGACCGCGTGCAATGTTTATCTGGGCATGAACAATGTCGATTCCGGTGACCATCTCGGTGATGGTATGCTCTACCTGGATTCTTGGGTTGACTTCGATGAAGTAAAACTCATCGCCCGCCACCAGAAATTCAACGGTGCCGGCATTTATGTACTTGATATTTTTCATAAGTTTGACTGCGGCATTACAGATTTCATTGCGCAGTTGTGGACTGATTGAGTTAGACGGGGCTATTTCGACTACTTTCTGGTGACGGCGTTGAATTGAACAATCTCTTTCATATAAGTGAATGATATTGCCGTCCGTGTCACCCAGAATTTGTACTTCGATGTGTTTCGGCTTATCGACGAATTTCTCGACATACATTTCATCAGATCCGAAAGCCGCTTTTGCTTCCGATTTGGCGCGTTCGTAGGCAGAAGCGAGTTCTTCCTCCGTTTTGACGATGCGCATTCCGCGTCCGCCACCGCCAAGTGAAGCTTTGATCATCAACGGGAAACCGGCTGTTTTACTGAATTCTTCCACTTCCTGAAGCGAATCCACAGGTCCGTCCGTACCAGGAATGACCGGTATTCCAGCTGCAATCGCTTGTTCCCTCGCTTTTACTTTGTCACCGAACATATCCAAGTGTTTAGAAGTCGGTCCGATGAAGATCAATCCTTCTTCTTCGCAGCGACGGGCAAAATTCACGTTTTCAGAAAGAAATCCGTATCCTGGATGAATGGCGTCCACATCTGAATCTTTCGCAATTCGGATAATGTCTTCAATGTCCAGATAAGCATCAATCGGCTTTTTTCCTTTGCCGACCAAATATGCCTCGTCTGCTTTGTAACGATGAAAAGATCCACTGTCTTCCTGCGAATAAATCGCAACTGTCCGAAGATTCAGTTCAGTACAGGCGCGGAAAATCCGTATGGCAATTTCTCCGCGGTTGGCTACTAAGATTTTCTTAATCGTTTTCAACCTGAAACACACCCCTTATTTTTTTGTTTTTTCCAGCTTATGGAACATGGAAACATTCATCAACACTCCCATAGCTAACGATAACAAAATAACCGAAGTTCCGCCATAGCTAATAAAAGGGAGCGTGACACCTGTTAACGGAATAAGCCCCGTCAAGCCGCCCAAGTTTACGAAAGATTGAATGCCGATCATGCTGGCTATGCCAGCCGCCAGCATCCTGGCCAAAGGTTCTTTCGTGGTCATCGCAATGCCGAGTGCACGCAGCACGATAAAGGCCAGACCGCCAATGACAAAAATCACACCAAGGACCCCAAGCTCCTCTGCAATGATCGCCATGATGAAGTCAGTATGGGGTTCCGGTACGTACCCCAGTTTCTGGATAGACTGTCCGAGACCGAGACCGCTCAAGCCGCCAGAGCCGATGGCCAGATACCCATTGACGATCTGCAGACCAAATCCAAGCTCATCACTGAATGGATTGAAAAAGGCTTCCAGACGGCCCAGCCGCTTTTCTGTGAAAATGGAATCCTGGGCAAAGATGATGAAAGGGACGATAAAAACGGAAACTGCCACAATGACAAGACCGGACAGTTTGAAAAACGTCTTCATGTAAATCCCACTGGCCGCCATGACACATAGCCCAACGGCTCCAATGATGGCCATAGATCCCAAATCCGGTTCCCGGAAGACGGAAAAAAGGACCAGAGCCAAGATGGTAACCGGCGGAATGATGGATTCGTTCAATTTATTGAGTGTGCCGTTTTTATACTTATTGGAAAAAACACCTGCCAGGTAAAAAATGATGCCGACTTTTGCGATTTCAGATGGCTGTATGCTGGCAAACCCCAAATTAATCCAGCTTTGCGCCCCTCCCCCTTCATAGCCAAGAAAGTGGACCAGCACCAAGCCTGTAAACATGACAAGCAGCACTGTCATCATCATTCGTTTTTTACTGAAATGCTTATAAGGGAATATGGAAGCGACAAGAAACGCCGGTATTGCCAAAAGCAGGTTCAATTTCTGGTTTTCGTAAAAATAGTCAGCTTCGTAACCATATCTATTGACAGACCAGGCCATACTGGCACTGTAAATCATCACCAGACCGAACAGGACCAAGGCGATGTATGTAAAAAACAACGGGTAATCAAAATTTTTTGCGTATCTCTTGATGTATGGTTTCATTGTTCAACCTCATTTGCATTATTTGTTTAGTAAAAAAACTCAAACAAAGTTCGTTTGAGTTTTTAGTCATTTATTTGTATACGCTTCATGCAGAATTGAAAGCTTCTTCTCAAGCGTATCCATTAAATTTTTGCCGACTTCACGTTCAATTAACCCGAGCTTTACTGCAAAGTCGATTTCCCGTGACAGACCAAACATCTGAGTGTCAAGTACTTCTTCATATAAAGGACAAGAAGGCAAAGTCAAATGATCCATTTGGACTTTGATCAATTGTTCGATTTTTTCTGCATCTGCCTTGAGGAGTTCTAACGCTTTCAGTTGATATGTCTGTTCCTGAGTATGTTCCATGAGGACTCCCCCATTTATTGATATTTCACCATGTGAACTCCTTTAAAGTGTATCTTTTAACCAATGAAATTGCAAGCCTCTATCTGGATTAGAATTAATCCCTTTGGGAATTTGACAAGAAAAGGTATACTTGATGAGAGAGTGATTATTTTGGAGGGTTAAGCAATGGAATTTATCATACCGTTTAAAGGTGAAGTAAAATTTAAACTTACATTGGATCCCACTGTCTGGATCTTTGATGACCGTAAAATCGATTTGGACACATTCTTCATCGAAGGTGCCGTCAAACGAGACGAGCTTGAAGAATACAAGCGTGGCATGGGCGAACATTGGTCCAGAGAAATCATGGAGGGGGCTACAGTGCCGCCTACACTGAATTCCGAAAAGAAATTCAAACGACAGGAAAAACAGGACATGCTGACAAAAACGTTTGGCATGGAGTTCAAGCCGTTCCTCGAGAATGCCGAGCCTTCCGAGCAGGCCACAACGGTTGTTTTTGAAACGGCACATGGAGAACAGGCTTTTCCGATTGAAAAATCGAAAGAACTGATTTTTAAGTTCAGCGAAAATGGAAAGCCCTTAAGAGAAGACGGGCCTGTCCATATTCTTTTGCCTGACGGGTCAAACCGGGACAATCCCATTACGGACGTGACCGCAATTCGAGTCGAATAGGAGTGAAGAGTCATGCGCGTAAAATGTGTAATGTGCGATGTTATTGAAGAACTGGTCGACGATTCTCTGCAGGCCAAACGTCTGCGGAACCGGCCAATCCATACCCATATGTGCAAAACCTGCCATGACCGGATTACGGAAAGGACAAAACAACGACTGGCAACAGGCTCTTTCCGTTTTTATCGCAGTTCACGTACCATCGAGGATGATTTTTGATGAAGCTGCTCAAAGGGATTTGGATTGGTTTCTGGAGCGGAATGCTTCTTGGGATTTTGCTTAAATGGATTGAATACATGACAGGCGAACGGGTGTATACTTTGTTATTGAATGTGGATTTCATCCCTTTCATCGGGGCCGTCGATTGGTCAGAACCTGTAGCTTTTGCTTTTCATCTGATTATTTCCTTGGCCATTGGAATCGCTTATGTATACATCGCCAAAAGGCGAAATTATGCTTTCGGCCATTTAGTACTGCTCAGCCTGGGGTTTTGCTTCCCTCTTTTTCTGCTGTATTTTCCATTGTCAGCACTGGCAATCCGGGATGACATTCCGCAAATGACGAATGTCAGCGCATATCTGTATTGGGTTTTTGCTCATTTGACCTTTGCGCTGGCCTTGCCGGTTCTTTATAAAACCTTTGAACGCAAAAACGCTGCATCTCAATGAGATGCAGCGTTTTCTCGTTTTTCGCGCCATAAGCGAATTTTATACAGGATTAAAATTAATGCCGCGATGACTAATCCTTCCACCACCGGCAGGAAAAAGGCCAAAAATGTTAGGCCCAACCCGCCGACAAGAAGAAAGCCAGCGATTACGATATTTTTGCCCACTGGCAACTTCCGGGCAAACCCTAATTTGTAAACAAAGGCCGACAACAGAAAGATTACCGCAAAAAGCGCATATCCCGCCATTGTATAATTCGGCAGATTTTCATATAGGATTCGAGCTACGGGATACATACTATCATAGACAAAAGCTTGTTCGTCCACTTATTTATACATCCTTCCCATGCTTTATTCTTCGATGGCCACTTTCTTTTTCTTCGCCATGCGTTCACGTTCGTTTTTGTCAAGAATCTTCTTGCGCAGACGAATTGACTCTGGCGTAATTTCGCAATACTCATCGTCATTCAAATACTCAAGTGCTTCTTCCAGACTCATAAGACGTGGTTTTTTCATCGTCGTTGTTTGGTCTTTGTTTGCTGAACGGATGTTTGTAGCGGCTTTGATCTTCACAATGTTGACCGTTAGATCATTGTCGCGGTTATGTTCCCCGACAATCATTCCTTCGTAGATCTCAGTTCCCACTTCAACAAACGATGTTCCTCTGTCTTCAATGCCCATCAGGCCATAAGTCGAAGCTTTTCCGCGTTCCATGGATACCAGTACACCTTGTCTGCGGCCACCGACACGCCCTGAAGCGACTGGCTGGTAGCTGTCGAATGTGTGGTTGATGATGCCATATCCGCGCGTTTGCGTTAGGAACTCAGTAGTGTAGCCGATCAGTCCACGGGCTGGCACATTAAACACCAAACGGACTTGTCCGTTCCCGTTATTGACCATATCCAGCATTTCACCTTTGCGTTCTCCAAGAGATTCGATGATTGAGCCAGTATATTCTTCAGGTACGTCCACCTGAACACGTTCGATAGGTTCACAGCGAACGCCGTCTATCATACGGACAATAACTTCCGGTTTCGATACTTGAATCTCGAATCCTTCACGGCGCATATTCTCGATCAGGATCGATAAATGCAATTCACCGCGTCCGGATACAACCCATGCATCAGGTGAATCTGTCGGATCTACACGCAAGGAAACATCAGTTTCCAGTTGAGCATCCAGACGTTCCTGAATTTTTCTTGATGTGATGAATTTCCCTTCTTTACCTGCAAACGGGCTGTTATTGACCAGGAACGTCATCTGAAGAGTCGGTTCATCAATGCGCAAAATCGGCAATGCTTCCTGATGGTCGTGAGGGCAGACAGTTTCCCCGACGTTGATATCTTCCATGCCTGAAATGGCAATCAAGTCACCGGCTTCAGCTTTTTGGATTTCGACGCGTTTAAGCCCCATGAAACCATGAATTTTCGTTACTCGGAAATTCTTCACGGAACCATCGAGTTTCATCAGAGAGACAGACTGTCCCACTTCAATCGTTCCACGGAAGACACGACCGATCCCAATACGTCCGACATAGTCATTGTAGTCAAGAAGAGCTACCTGGAATTGAAGTGGCTCATCTCTGTTATCGACTGGCGCTGGCACATGATCCATGATGGCGTCATAAATAACTTGCATATTTTCTTCTTGATCAGAAGGATCAGAAGACAAGCTGGCTGTTCCGTTCATGCCGGATGCAAAGATAACTGGAAATTCCAATTGGTCGTCATTCGCCTCAAGTTCGATGAACAGTTCGATGACTTCGTCAACCACTTCTTCAGGACGTGCAAAATCGCGGTCAATTTTGTTCACAACAACGATTGGCTTCAAGTTTTGTTCAAGAGCTTTTTTTAATACAAAACGGGTTTGTGGCATACAACCTTCATATGCATCCACCACCAGCAAAACTCCATCAACCATTTTCATGATACGTTCCACTTCGCCACCAAAATCGGCGTGTCCCGGCGTATCCAAAATGTTGATTTTAGCATCTTTATACTGAATCGCAGTGTTTTTCGCAAGAATTGTAATTCCGCGTTCTCTTTCGATATCGTTTGAGTCCATGGCACGTTCATCTACGTGTTCATTGGAACGGAAAATCCCGGATTGCTGAAGAAGTTGATCCACTAAAGTTGTTTTACCGTGGTCAACGTGGGCAATAATAGCAATATTTCTTAAATCGTTACGTAAGTTCGTCATACTTTCACTCCAATATTCTTTTTTCAAGTCCATAACTGTGATAGTATAGCACATATAGGATGAAAACCCTAAGATTTTAATTCAGTCTTTTACAGCAGGAGGAAAAACGATTGAAAAACATAAAATGGATATTTGTATTATATTCGATTTTGGCGCTTTTATCCATGGCTGGAATCGGAGTGGCTGTCGGACTGCGCAGCGGCTTGGGCATACTTTCCGCCGTCTTGCTGCTCTGCTTAATCATGGGTATGGGTTTCAAAAAGAAAAAAGAGATGCGGGAAGCCGGCATCTTATAACAAGTTGAAAAAGGACGCGAAATTCGCGTCCTTTTTTTAATTTCACTTTATCCTGTTTGTTATTTTTTACGCAGGTAATCCGTAAGAAGCTTCTGGTGGATGGACGAGTTTGCCGCAACAAATGTATCCTGTTCCAGCAAGTTGGCGTCCTGGCCGGAGAAATTCGTCGCCAAACCGCCCACTTCTTTGACCAGGACCATCCCCCCTGCGATATCCCACGGAGAAAGTCTCATTGAAATATAGGCATCCACACGGCCACTTGCCAGATAAGCCAATTCCAATGCCGCAGACCCATAGGAGCGTACCCCCCGGACGTCTCTGATCAATCGAATGGTTCCTTCATGATCGACATACCTGTTGGGACCCGCCCATGTCGCATTCATAGCGATAATCGAAGTGGCAATATCCGTTTCAGGCAGCGGGTTCAGCTGTTCATCATTGTAGTAGGCCCCGCCTTGGTGGATAGCATGATACAGATCATCATTCATGACATCGTATATGTATCCCAGCTTACCGACTCCATCCTGATAAACACCGAGCGAAATGGCGAAATTGCGTTTTTGATGGACGAAATTCATGGTTCCATCAATTGGGTCCAGCAACCAAACGATGCCCTCCAGGTCTTCGATGGTATCTCCAAATCCTTCTTCTCCAAAGACGCGATGGCCCGGAAAGTCTTTTCGGATACGTGAAATGAAAAACTGTTCGATATCTTTGTCAATATTCGTCACCAGGTCATTGGCATCCGCCTTTGACTGCACCACAATATCGGTGAGAAAAGAATTGCGGATCCGATGCCCCGCTTCCTTAATAAGCGATTTTATGTACCTGTCCATTGAACCGATTTCCATTATTCAACCCCCTTATGTTTCCAGTATAACGAAAAAGGCGCCTACCGTCTTTCTGTCAGCAGGCGCCTAACTTATAAAGATCATTTTATTAGAACGCATGAAGTGCCTCCAGTTCCACATGAATCTCATGAAGCCGCTTCTTGCTCTTTTTCATCTCGCCGTCGTCTTGCTGTTGCATGGCGTCAAACAAAGAAGCTAGTTCATAATCTAATTCCAGCTTCAACACATGGATGTATTCCTTCTCAACATCAGCTTTACGGATTATATGAATCATCTGTTTCATCACGAGCACCCCTTTCCGTTCTTTTTTCTATAATTCTGAATTTAAGATGTTGTTACTTACCTTTACCCGGATCCGGAAACTTGAAAACTTAATTTATATTATTTGTTCCCAATCTTCGTTAAAATAAAACCTATGTTCAATAATTAAGGAGGAAATTAAATTGACATCATTTTGGAATGAGCAGGACTTTGAAGTTTTCGAAACACCGGGACTGGAACAACGCATGGCTTTGCTCGCTTCGCGTGTCCGCCCCAAATTTGAAGAGTTGGGAAAAGAGTATGCCTCTTTTTTCTCGGCTAAGACCGGAAATGAGTTTTTTCCGCATGTTGCCAAACACATGCGCCGCAAAGTGAACCCACCAAATGACAGCTGGGTGGCTTTTGCACCGTATAAGCGCGGCTACAAGGCCATCCCCCATTTCCAGATCGGATTATGGGAAAGCCATATCTTTATCATTTTGGCAGTCATTTACGAAGCACCCGGCAAATCCGCCATGGCAGAGCAGCTGCTGCAATCTGAAGTACTGAACACATTGCCGGATGGCTTTGTGGTCTCAGGGGATCATATGAAGCCGCAGGCTACATCATTGGATGAAATGGATGAAGAGGATTTAACCGCCCTTCTTATCCGTTTGCGGGATGTGAAAAAAGGTGAGTTTGTCATTGGACGCCACATATCCCGGGACCTTGCGACTTCCATGAGTCGGGAAGATTTCCACCAACTTGCTGAAACGACTTTTGAAGAACTGCTGCCTGTCTACAATGTTCTCGTAAACAAATCACTGGTTTATAAATAAAAAAATTCCGCAGTTCAAACGGAACTGCGGAATTTTTTATATTCTTTTTCCTTTAATCATTTCATCGCCGCTCCCGGCTTTCATTTCTTTGACGATTGGAAAACTGGCGTAGCCACTTTCTTCTTCAAATTCCCTGAACAAAGTCTTTTCTTCCGAAATGGCAGGGACGACTTCCTTAAACCGGCGGTACCTGCTCAGCAATTCCTGTCGTTTGATGCCTTTTTCATAGGCTTGTTCGATTCCTTCAAAAAACTGGACTACATCCACAATTTCGTCTGTCGTCCATTCTGTTGAGAACGGGTAAGAATATTCCATGTCTATCCCCTGCTTTCATTCTGTAATAGCCCATCTGCGACGGATATCGATGGCATCTTTAACCATCCGGTCCATCAACTCCTGGACAGTCGGCACATCTTTGATCAACCCGGTCACTTGGCCTGCCCAGCCGAACCCTTCATCAAGATTGCCAGCGATATATTTTTTGTTGACAGTGCCGCTGATATAATCTTTGATCGCCTCGTAACTTGGATTCTCTTTTTCAATCTGCAGGATTGTATCAGTCCAGTCATTCCGCAAAGTCCGTGCCGGTGCTCCGATTGTTTTCTTGATGATGACCGTATCGCTTTCTGCACTTTGGATAAGTGCATTTTTATATTCCTCTGATGCATGAACACATTCTTTTGTAGCAATAAAACGGGTACCCATTTCAATCCCTTCAGCTCCAAGCGCATGCGCAGCCATCCAGCCACGGCCGTCGCCTATGCCTCCGGAAGCGATGACAGGGATTGAGACAGCATCCACCACTTGCGGAATTAGAACCATGGTTCCGATGTCATCTCTGCCCAGATGCCCGCCTCCTTCATGACCGACCACCATGACTGCGTCTGCTCCCAACTGTTCTGCTTTTTCCGCCTGCCTTCTTGCAGCCACAAGCACCAGTTTCTTAATCGGCGTCCCTTCCAATTGATCGAAAATCGGTGTTGGGTTGCCGCCTGTCATCGATACGACATCCACTTTTTCTTCTATTGCCACTTCCAGCATATGAGAAAATGGACGGCCGCGTTCCCCGATGGCAAAATTGACGCCAAATGGCTGATCCGTCAACTGCCTTACTTTTTGTATCTCTTTCCGTAATTCCTCAGGTGAGTTCAAGCTCATAGCAGTAATCTGGCCAAGCCCTCCGGCATTTGAAACAGCTGCGGCCAATTCTGCATAAGCGAGATGCGCAAGGCCCCCTTGTATGATCGGATAGCGTGTGCCCAGCAGTTCTGTTACCCTAGTTTTAAATTGCATTATGTATTCTCCCCTTTCCCTTTTCCCTATATGTATTTCGATGCAATAAGCCGAAATCCTTCTATTTCTGTAGTAACGTTTGTTCCGTCATGCTATAATTCTTTTTGTTTTTCATTTTAGAAACGAGGTGGTTTTCCATTGTCTCAATTAGAAACACCGTTATTTGATGTTCTTCTGAAACATCGGAATCGGCATCCAATTCAATTTCATATACCCGGCCATAAAAAAGGACAGGGCGTCGACCCGGCTTTCCGCGAATTTGTCGGCGATAACATTCTCTCCATCGATTTGATCAATATTGCTCCCTTGGACGATCTCCATTCTCCAAAAGGAGCTATCAAAGAAGCACAGGAACTGGCAGCACAGGCATTTGGTGCTGATCATACATTTTTCTCTGTACAGGGAACCAGCGGCGCCATCATGACCATGATTTTGAGTGTCTGTGGGCCAAACGACAAAATTCTCGTTCCCCGAAACGTTCACAAATCCATCATGTCCGCTATTGTCTTTGCCGGTGCCATTCCGATTTTCATCCACCCTGAAGTGGACCCTGACCTGGGCATCTCGCACGGCATTTCAGCGGAAGCTGTAGAAAAAGCCTTGAATGAATACCCGGACGCCAAAGCCGTTTTGGTAATCAACCCCACTTACTTCGGTATTGCCGCTGATTTAAAGCGCATTGTTGACATTTCCCATCAACGGGAGATCCCGGTATTGGTGGATGAAGCGCATGGCGTCCATATTCACTTCCATGAGGCCTTGCCGGTATCTGCGATGGCAGCAGGAGCAGATATGGCGGCGACATCTGTACATAAACTTGGAGGTTCCATGACACAAAGTTCTGTACTGAATGTCCGGGACGGACTCGTGTCCGCCAAGCGGGTGCAGGCCACTCTTTCAATGCTGACGACTACGTCCACATCTTATCCAATTCTGGCTTCTTTGGATACAGCTCGGAGACAGTTGGCTGTCCATGGCCACGATTTGATCGACCAGGCCATCCGATTGTCACGCGATACGCGAAAGCGCATCAACAAAATTCCCCATCTCTATTGTGTGGGGACAGAGGTATTGAACTCGTCGGCAACGTTTGACATGGACCCGACCAAATTGTTGATCAGCGTAAAAAACCTCGGGATCACCGGTCACCAAGCTGAAGAGTGGCTGAGAGAGAATGCCAATCTCGAAGTGGAACTGTCGGACTTGTACAATATTTTGTGCCTGGTGACCATCGGTGACACAAGGAAAGAATTGAATTTACTGGTCAATGCCCTGCAGCGAATGGTCCGTACATTTGAAAGCGATGCTGCCGTCGTCGAACCCGTCGTTCTTTTGCCCGATATTCCCCGACTGGCGATGAGTCCGCGCGATGCTTTTTATGCAACGACCGAAGTGGTTTCAATCGAAGAAGCAGTCGGCCGTATTTCTGCAGAATTCATCATGGTGTACCCGCCGGGGATTCCGATTTTCATTCCGGGGGAAATCATCACGCAGGAGAACATCGAATATATCCACATGAACGTCGCTGCCGGACTGCCCGTGCAGGGACCGGAAGATGACACTTTGCAGAACTTGCGCGTCATCAAAGAACAACTGGCTATCCGGTGATTAATAGCTAAAGGAAAAAGCTTGGAAGCTGCTGCTTCCAAGCTTTTTTATGGATTAACGCCTTCGATTTCGTCAGGATCGACAAATGTGTAGCCTTTTTGTTTGAGCCCTTCTGCAATTGCCGGAAGCGCTTCTGCCGTCCATTCGCGGTCGTGCATCAGCAAGTTCGCGCCATTTCGTAAAAATTCGGTGTGGACCATAATATCCGCCAGAGCACCTGCATCCATATACTGCTGTTCCCAGTCATAACCGTATGACCAATTCATCAATACCATGCCTTCCTGTTCCACCAACGCTTTGCTGAAATCGGTATTGGAACCATGCGGTGCTCTGAAAAACGCCGGCTTTTCGCCAATTATGCTTTCCACTGTCTCCGATAAAGTAATAATTTCCTCACGCTGTTGCTCTTCTGTAAGATTCTTCAGATTGGGATGAGAATTGGTATGGTTGCCAATCGCAAACCCCATGTCATGAATTTTCCGCAGCTGCTCTTTTTCTTCATCGGTATCCAGGAAATGCCCATTAACAAAGAAAATGGCTGGAATATCCAATTGTTGCAGAGTCTCCGCCATTTTTACCGCGTGCTTGTCAGGCGCGTCGTCGATTGTGATCAACACTGCTTCTGCTGGCGCATCGGCAATCGGTTCTACCCCCCACGTGGCAGGATTCACACGATATTGCGGTTCTTTCTGCTCAATCTCTTCCACTGTGTCAATCTCTTCTGTTTCTTCAGGTTTTTCCACCGATTCTTCCGTCACTTCTTCCGAATTTGAAGCAGTGCTTTCCTCAAGTTGCTGCGTTTCCGGAGCTGCCTCCGGTTCTTCAGCGGCTTGGGAATTGTCATTGCCGCACGCAGTCAGCAAAGCCAAAGAAGTCCCCAAAATGATCCATTTCATATGTATCACCATCATCACTCCCGTTCCTGTATTGCCCACATCTTACCATAGACCTGTAAGAAATTTCAAAATCAAATCGCAAAAAAAGCCGCATTTAAATGCGGCTTTTCTTACTGTTACTTAATGATATGAATTGGTGTTCCAAGAGCTACTTCCGCAGCTTCCATGGAAATTTCTGAAAGTGTCGGATGCGCATGAATGGTCATTGCAATATCTTCCACAGTCATACCCGCTTCGATTGCAAGGCCAAGTTCAGCGATCATATCTGAAGCGCCTGCACCAACAATCTGGGCTCCCAATAGCAAACCGTCTTCTTTGCGTGACACCAGCTTGACGAATCCGTCAGAAGCATTCAAGGAAAGAGCACGGCCATTTGCCCCGAATGGGAATTTGGCTGCTGTGATTTCAAAGCCTTCTTCTTTTGCCTGGTCTTCTGTCAAACCGACGCTGGCAAGCTCCGGATCGGTAAAGCAGACAGCTGGAATTGCAAGGTAATCCACTTCGGATTTCTCTCCTGCAATTGCTTCTGCAGCGATTTTACCTTCGTAAGAAGCTTTATGTGCCAACTGAAGTCCTGCTACCACATCACCGATTGCATAAATGTTTGAGAAGTTAGTGCGGCATTGTTTGTCGACTTCGATTAAACCGCGGTCGCTCATTTTAAGGCCGATATCTTCCAGACCCATTTCGTCTGTATTCGGACGGCGTCCAACAGTGACAAGGACATAATCCGCTTCCACAGTCTTTTCTTCCCCGCCTGCTTCGTAAGATACCGTTACGCCTGAATCAGTTTCTTCCACGCCTTTAGCAGAAGCTTTTGTAATCACTTCCACACCTTTTTTCTTCAGGCCTTTTTTAACGATGGATGTCATTTGTTTTTCAAAACCTGCCAAGATATCCGGTGCACCTTCAAGAATCGTTACTTCCGATCCCATATTTGCATAAGCGGTACCCAATTCAGTACCAATGTAGCCTCCACCAATTACGACCAGTTTTTTCGGCACTTCCTGAAGTGCTAAAGCGCCTGTCGAGTTAATGACACGCTTCGAAAATTTAAATGTTGGAATTTCCACTGGACGGGAGCCTGTCGCAATAATGGCGTTTTTGAATTTATAGGTCTGCGCCGAATCTTCCTGAATGACACGGACTGTATTCTCGTCGACGAAATAAGCTTCGCCGCGCAAGATTTCCACTTTATTGCCTTTCAGCAACGATTCCACGCCACCGGTCAATTTTTTCACGACGCCGTCTTTGAATGCCTGTGCTTTTTCAAAGTTAAGGGAAACTTCTTTGGCTACAATCCCCATCTCGTCTGAATGCTGGGCTTCTTCAAAACGATGGCCTACTGAAATCATGGCTTTTGACGGAATACAACCGACATTCAAGCAAACACCGCCAATGTATTCCTTCTCCACGATTGTCACTTTTTGGCCGGTTTGAGCAGCGCGGATTGCCGCTACATAACCGCCGGGGCCTGAGCCGATGACGAGTGTATCTGTTTCAATTGGAAAATCTCCTACTACCATAAGTTCTACGCCTCCATTAATAATAATTCTGGTTCGCTTAATAAACGTTTGATGTGGTTCATTGCGTGTTGTGCAGTTGCACCATCGATCATCCGGTGATCAAAGCTCAAAGATAATGCTAACACAGGTGCTCCTACAATTTCACCATTTTTAATTACCGGTTTTTCGGCAATACGTCCGATTCCCAGAATCGCCACTTCCGGATGATTGATCACTGGAGTGAACCATTGGCCGCCGGCAGAACCGATATTTGTGATGGAGCAGGAAGCGCCTTTCATCTCAGCAGCGGATAGTTTTCCTTCACGGGCTTTGGTTGCCAAGTTATTGATCTCGTCTGAAATTGCAAACACGGATTTGCGTTCAGCATGCTTGATGACTGGCACGAGCAGGCCTTTTTCTGTGTCGGCTGCAATACCGATATTGTAATAATGTTTCTGGATGACTTCCTCGGTGTCATCATCAAAAGATGTGTTTAATGCCGGGAACTCGCGCAATGTGCTGACCAGTGCTTTTACAACGTAAGGAAGATAAGTGAGCTTGATCTCTTTTTCAGCCGCAATATCTTTGAACTTTCTGCGATGAGCCACCAGTTCTGTCACATCCACTTCATCCATCAAGGTTACATGCGGAGCGGTGTGTTTTGAATTAACCATCGCTTTGGCAATCGCTCTTCGCATTCCGGACATTTTTTCCCGCGTTTCCGGAAATTCACCTTCAGAAACAGGAGCTTCTTTTGGTGCCGCTTCGGTTTTCGCAGCTTCCTGAGTTTCTGCTGCCGGTTCAGCTGAAGAAGCGGCTTCAGTTTGATCACCGTTCATGTAGGCTTCCACATCTTCTTTCAAAATGCGGCCATTCTTTCCAGAACCCGTCACTTGCTTGATGTCGACGTCCTGGTCGCGGGCAAATTTGCGCACAGAAGGCATGGCGATGACACGTACATCCGAATCCGATTCAGCTGCTTGCGGCTGTTTGCCGGCACCTGTTTCGCCATCTGAACCAGACGGCTCAGTCAAATCTTCATCCCGTTCCTTATCGATATCCTTACCACTTTCAGAGCTTCCAGATTGAGCAAGTTCTTCTGTGCGCTTCTGACCTTCTTCTCCAGCTTCACTTTCATCTGAACCGGTTTCTCCGCTGTGTTCCCCTTTAAAATCTGCATCTTCCGCTTCAGAATCTTCAGCATCCGGTGAATCAATGCGAATCAATACATCTCCTACTACTGCAACCGTTCCTTCTTCCACAAGAACTTCTTCGATCGTCCCTGAAACCGGTGATGGAATTTCAACGACCGCTTTGTCGTTCTGCACTTCCATCAGGATATCGTCTTCTTCGACCGTATCTCCCGCTTTGACGAACCATTTTACGATTTCACCTTCGTGAATACCTTCTCCGATATCCGGCATACGAAATTCAAAAGCCATTTGCTTCACCCTTCCTTCTCTGTGCTACTTAAAACGTTAGAACTTTTTTCGCTGTTTCTACTATATCCTTAGCATTCGGAAGCCAAACTTCCTCCGCTTGCGAGAACGGGAACACCGTATCCGGTGCCGCCACACGCAAGACTGGTGCATCCAGGCTTAAAATCGCCCGGTCGGTGATTTCCGCTACGACATTGGCAGCGATTCCCGCTTGCTTTTGCGCTTCCTGCACAACCATTGCACGCCCTGTTTTTTCTACAGAAGCAATAATCGTTTCAATATCGAGTGGCTGAATAGTCCGCAAATCGATTACTTCAACTGAATAATCTTCTTTTTCCAGCTGCTCTGCCGCTTTGATGCTTTCTTGGACCATTGCGCCATAAGTAACAATCGTCAAATCTTTTCCTTCACGCTTCACTTCAGCCTTGCCCAACGGAATTGTGTATTCCTCTTCAGGAACTTCCTGGCGGAATGAACGATAAAGCTTCATGTGTTCCAGAAAAATAACCGGATCGTTGTCGCGGATGGCAGAAATCAGCAATCCCTTTGCATCATATGGCGTTGATGGAATAACCACTTTCAGTCCCGGTGATGCAGCCATCAGCCCTTCAAGAGAATCAGCGTGCATTTCGGGTGTATGAACACCGCCGCCAAAAGGTGAACGAATGGTTACAGGAGCATTCAGGCTGCCGCCGCTGCGGTAACGCATACGGGCCATTTGCCCGCTGATGGAATCCATTACTTCAAAGACAAAGCCGAAAAATTGGATTTCAGGAACCGGACGGTAACCTTGCAGCGACAAGCCGATGGCCAATCCGCCGATGCCGGATTCCGCCAAAGGTGTATCAAATACACGGTCTTCACCGAATTCTTTCTGCAAACCTTCTGTCGCACGGAAAACACCGCCGTTGTTACCGACATCTTCTCCAAAAACTAAAACATTTTCATCATTTTTCAGCTCTGTTTTCAGAGCTTCCGTAATCGCTTGGATCATCGTTAATTGTGCCATGGCTTACTTCGACTCCTTTGCTTTATAAATATCCAGCTGTTCCTGTATATGGAACGGAACTTCCTCATACATAATGCCCAACAGATCAGTTACTTTCTGTTTTGGTGTACCGTCCGCTTTCTTGATGGCAGCCTTGATTTCTTCTTTTGCTTTTTCAATTACTTCGTTTTCCTGCTCTTCGTTCCATAATCCTTTTTCTTCCATGTATTTACGGAAACGGACGAGTGGGTCTTTCTTTTCCCATTCACTGTCGATATCGGAAGTGCGGTAACGTGTCGGATCGTCGCCTGCCATTGTATGCGGGCCGTATCGATAACAGAACGTTTCAATAAGTGATGGGCCTTCCCCTTTTACGGCACGTTCACGGGCGTCACGCGTGGCAACATATACAGCCAACGGATCCATGCCATCGACAAAGATTCCTGGAATTCCGGCTGCCACTGCTTTTTGTGCAACTGTTTTTGCAGCTGTCTGCACTTCGCGCGGTGTGGAAATGGCATACTGGTTATTTTGCACGATGAAAATGGCAGGTGCACGGAAAGCTCCTGCAAAGTTGATGCCTTCGTAGAAATCACCTTGCGAAGATCCGCCTTCACCAGTGTAAGTGATTGCGACAGAGTCTTTTTTCCGCTTCTGTAGCCCAAGTGCCACTCCGGCCGCCTGAATGTATTGCGCACCGATGATGATTTGAGGAGGCAAAATATTCAAACCTTCCGGCATTTGGTTGCCTGCAAAATGTCCGCGGGAAAAAAGGAATGCCTGGTGAAGCGGCCAGCCATGCCAGATCAATTGAGGAACATCGCGATAACCAGGCAGGATGAAATCGCCTTTCTCCAACGCAAAATGCGATGCCAATTGGGACGCTTCCTGTCCTGCTGTCGGTGCGTAAAACCCTAAACGGCCCTGACGGTTCAGCGAAATGGACCGCTGATCCAGGATGCGCGTGTACACCATGCGACGCATCAATTCCTGAAGATCTTCATCCGATAACTTCGGATCTGCCTCTTTGTTGACGATTTCGCCTTCTTCGTTCAGGATCTGGAACATTTCAAACTTTTCTTCGATTGCATTCAGCGTTTCCACTGGATCAAACTGCTGTGATTTTTTTGCAGCCATAAAAGCAACTCTCCTTTTTATCTGTATTAAAATTTATCGATCTTTTTAGTGATACAACTCCATATTCTTTCTCAGTATACTTTAGATAAATAGCTCGGTCAATCAATGTCCATCTATATCTTTTGAGGTGCCTAAAATTATAGAAAATTCTATTATTATTAACTGTATTAGTTTTTTTACGGCACTGTATTATAAAACAGAATAGATTTTCTTCATCTTTTATAGCACAGAAAAAAGCGGCCTTTGGGGCCGCTTTTTACTCGTCTTGCTGAAGTTTTTCAATCAAGTTGTTCTTCATCTCATTAAACTGTTCAGTCTTTTCATTGAAGACTGTCACAGCATCTTGAACGGCAGTGTTTTGTTCGTTCACTTCCACCGTCTTTTCCTGCAGGGTCTGCAGGTTGGTTTCTTCATCTTTCAACATCTCATACAATTCTTTTTGAAGCCTTGCCAGCTCTTCGTATTCAACCACGAAATCTGAATGAGCGGTAAAGCGTTCCTGCATTTTTGCTTTTAGAGCTTCGAGGTCCGCTTTTACATCTTCCTCTTCCGCCTCTTCGATTACGGTATCAATTTCCTGAAATTCTTCTTTTGCCGAACTCATCGATTCTTTTTCGGTCTCCAATAAAGCCAGCCGTTCTTCCACAGATGCAATCGCTTCTTCAGCCTGCGCATCTACTTCTTCCTGCTGTTCTTGTGTCAATCCCATAATAGATTCAAAAGTCGCCTGTTCGGTCTGTTCCAACTCTTCCAGCTCGCTTTGGACATCCCGATATTCCTGTTCCGCTTCAAATGTATCCTTCAGTACAGTATCCAGCTGTTCACCGGGCGTGGACCCTGAACATGCACTTAGAAGCAACACACTCGAAAAAACTGTGGCCATTATTGCTTTCTTCACGCAAAACCCTCCTTGTGTACATACAATTAACTATAGACGCTCAAAAAATAAAACACAACTTACAAATGCGGCTTTTTCCTTTTCCGAAAGCTTTCATTTCGGTATACTAAAAGGCAGTGCAACAATTAGGAAAGGATGAAAAAACTTGATACGCATGAAAGATATAATCCGCGAAGGTCATCCTACGCTTAGAAAACGATCCGAAGAAGTGCAATTTCCGCTCTCACAAGAAGATCGCAAACTTGGTGAAGACCTTTTGGAATACGTCATCAACAGCCAGGACGAGGAAATGGCGCAGAAATATGATTTGCGCCCGGGAGTCGGGATTGCCGCTCCTCAAATCAATGTTCCCAAAAGAATATTTGCTTTGCATTTCGACGAAAGCACAGGAGAGAATCTAAGCATGATTGCCGTCAATCCGAAAATCGTCAGCCATTCAGTGGAAAAAGCTTATTTGACTTCCGGTGAAGGGTGTCTGTCGGTTGACCGCTCCATTCCCGGCTATGTCCCACGTTATGCCCGGGTCACCGTCAAAGCATTCAACCTGGAGGGCGAGGAATTCAAAATGAGATTAAAAGGATTGCCGGCCATCGCTTTCCAGCATGAGCTGGATCACCTGAACGGCATTATGTTTTTTGACCACATCAATTCACAAAACCCTTTTGCAGAAATTGAAAATGCAACACCTATAAAACAAGACTTGGGCGAATGAAGCCCAAGTCTTTTTTAGATTAATCCAAGGTGATGAAAAGCTTTTGCTAAGCCGTCATCGTCCACATGATCGGTGATATAGGAAGCTTTTTCCTTTGTTTTTGGATGGCCGTTGTCCATTGCTACACTGAAGCCTGCGGTCTCCATCATTTGAAGGTCGTTCAGCCCGTCACCAAAAGCGATGGTCTCTTCGATCGAATGGCCGGTTTTTTTGATGAGCTGCTCGATGCCGGTCGATTTTGATCTTCCCTTCGGCAGAATATCACAGGACACACGATGCCATCGTACAAACTGAATACTTGGAAAAGCATCATGATATTGCTGTTCTTCTTCTTTTTCACAAAAAACAAGCGCTTGGTAAATATCATTTTCCAAATGAAAATTTTCCACCTTCTTGGGATGAGGAAATTTCAAGCTTTTGATGCTTTCATCAATGTCCGGATGATAATCGATGGTAGAGACCATTCGTTGATCATTCATAAAAACGACAGGATGATCACGGCGTTCTGCATATTCCACTATTTTGGAAAGTGTTTCAGCATCCAACGCTTCCTTATGAATCGCTTCGTTGCGCTGTACAATGTATTGACCATTAAACGTGATATATGTATCAATATCCAATTCCTCCAGCAGGTTCCTGATCATGAACGGCGCTCTGCCGGTGGCAATTGCCAATTGATGGCCATTTTGCCTTGCCTGTTGCACAGCGTCTTTTGCTGAAGCAGGCAGTTCCTTTTTGGAATTCAATAAAGTCCCATCAATATCCAACAGCAATAATTTTGTCATCGGGCATTCTCCATTCTTTGCGTTTTAACGATATTTATACACATTTGTTGATTGTACTTGTTTTGTGGATGTCGAGCAAACCAGCGGAAAGGACGGTTTGTTCTTGTCTCTATTTCTACCTCGCTGTATGAACTTCAAAACACAAACATGTCTCGACTCCATCAATTATCTCCTCGTATAGACAGACCCAAGATCTTTCTCACAACAGAAGACAAGACAGTTCTGCCTTCGCCAGTGAAAGCCCGGCTGGTTTTCAGAACACCCAACCCGAAGCCCCAAAAACCCGTTGCTGTGAAAAGCTTATCACGTCCAGCCACCTTTACAATTATCAGAAAATACAATATAATATCCATAAGGAGTGATTCGTTATGCTGAAGCGTTTAAGAAGAAAATTGCGCAAACAGCTGAACGGTATTATGAACAAAAAGAAAATTGCATAACTTCGACAGCCCTTCTTACTAAATAAGAAGGGCTATTCTTTATTTTAAGGCAATGTCGTGATAATATAAAGAAAGTGAATTTATTTTGAACGTGTAAAAAGGAGAGCAAACTATGATTTTTAAAGTATTTTACCAGGAAAACCGGTCTGAGGTACCCGTCCGCGAAAACACAAAAAGCCTCTATGTCGAAGCATCTTCCGAGCGGGAAGTTCGACATCATTTAAAAGACCGCAACTACAACATTGAATTTGTTCAGCTTCTTGAAGACAAGCATCTTGAATATGAACAAGCCAGCCAGGATTTTGAAGTAGAAAGACTGAACGGGCAATGAAGTTTGTAAAGAATGACCAAACGGCTGTTTTCGCACTTGGCGGACTAGGCGAAATCGGCAAAAACACGTATGGCGTACAGTTCCAGGATGAAATCATCCTGATTGACGCCGGCATCAAATTTCCGGAAGACGATCTGCTCGGGATCGATTATGTAATTCCGGATTATACCTATCTTGTAAAAAACATCGATAAGATCAAAGGGCTGTTTGTCACACACGGTCACGAAGACCATATTGGCGGTATTCCTTACCTATTGAAAAAAATCAATATTCCTGTTTATGGCGGCAAACTGGCTCTTGGCCTGCTCCGCAAAAAACTGGAAGAACACGGGTTGCTGCGTCAGACAAAAATGGTGGAAATTGAAGAAGATGATGTCATCAAATTCCGTAAAACATCAGTCAGCTTTTTCCGCACCACCCACAGCATCCCTGATTCATTTGGAATCGTCGTGAAGACGCCTCCAGGCAATATCGTCCATACCGGAGATTTCAAATTCGATTTCACACCGGTGGGAGAGCCTGCCAACTTGCTGAAAATGGCTCAAATCGGAAGTGAAGGCGTTCTTTGCCTTCTATCGGACAGCACCAATGCTGAAATCCCTAACTTTACCATGTCTGAACGAAAAGTCGGCGAAACGATCAAAGACATCATGAGAAAAGTTGACGGCCGTTTAATATTCGCGACTTTTGCATCAAATATTTACAGATTGCAGCAAGTAACGGATGAAGCAGTGGCACAAGGCCGTAAAATAGCCGTCTTTGGACGCAGTATGGATAACGCCATCACCATTGGCCGGGAGCTTGGATACATCACAGCTCCTGAAGATGCATTTATTGATACGCAGACGTTGAATCGCCTGCCTGCCAATGAAGTGTTGATTTTATGTACGGGATCACAAGGAGAGCCTATGGCGGCTCTTTCCAGAATCGCCAACGGGACGCATCGTCAGATTCAGATTCAGCCGAACGATACAGTTGTCTTTTCTTCTTCACCGATACCCGGCAATACAAGCAGCGTTAACCGTACCATCAACCTGTTGTTCCGTGCAGGTGCAGATGTAATTCATGGATCATTGAATAACATCCATACTTCCGGACACGGATCGCAGGAAGAAAACAAATTGATGCTCCGTTTGATCAATCCGAAATTCTTCATGCCGATCCATGGTGAATACCGCATGCAGGCCCAACACGCTGAACTGGCGGTGGATTGCGATGTGCCAAGAGAAAACACATTCATCATGGAAAATGGCGATGTTCTTGCCTTAGGACAGGATGAAGCTTCTGTAGCCGGACGCATTCCTTCGGGAGATGTGTACATTGACGGCAGCGGCATCGGGGATATCGGAAATATCGTTCTCCGCGACCGTCGTGTCCTTTCTGAAGAAGGATTGGTCATTGTGGTGGCCAGCATAGATATGAAGAAAAACAAAATGGTATCAGGGCCGGACATCATTTCCCGTGGCTTTGTATACATGCGCGAATCCGGAACGATGATTTACGAAGCACAGCAGATGCTGAATCGTCACCTGAACAAAAAAATTCACGGCAAAAACACCGAATGGTCCGAGCTGAAAAGTGAAATCTCGGATGTTCTGGGACCATATCTGTATGAAAAAACCAAACGCCGTCCGATGATTTTACCAGTCATCATGGAAGTGTAAAAAAAAGGAAGTCCCTTAACCGGGACTTCCTTTTTTCAGTTCATGACTTTCTTTTCAAAACGGTTAATGTCCGCATCAGAACCGATGATGATTAAGACGTCTCCCATCTCGATCATCATATCCGCTTGAGGAGAAACGATGATATCCTCTTCTCTTTTGATGGCTACAATGTTAATGCCATATTTGGCTCGGATGTCCAAACCGATGAGCGTAAATCCAGCCAATTTTTCGTTTGCCCGGATTTCCATGATGGAATGTTCATCCGACAGTTCCAAATAGTCCAGGACGTTATTGGATAACATATTATGGGCAATCCGTATTCCCATATCACGCTCCGGATGCACCACTTGATCAGCGCCGATTTTCCGCAAAACCTTCTCATGGTAATCGTTTTGGGCCTTGACCGATATTTTCTTTACACCGATTTCTTTCAGCATCAATGTCGTCAAAATACTGGCCTGTATATTTTCACCGATCGCCACAATAACATGTTCAAAATTGCGGATACCAAGCGACTTTAATACCGCTTCATCTGTTGTATCCGCCACTACTGCCTGGGTGGCAATCGAAGCGAATTCATCGACCCGCTCTGTGTCTTTATCGATCGCCATAACATCCGCGTCCTGCTCAATCAGCTCCCGGACGATACTGCCGCCAAAACGGCCCAGCCCGATCACTACAAATTCCTTCTTCATCCCCATCCCTCACTTCTGCTATGTACTTAGCTTACCATATGCATAAAGATCCCAGTAAAAAATCTGCATGAAAAACCCCGCTCATCGGCGGGGATCCAATGGCCTTTTCGGCCGGTTTTCGCAATACTCACATTCTATATCACTGCACGCCTCTTCACGCCACTCGTTGCAATCTGCACAATAACTCGCATCAAACTCATCATCAAACGTCAATGCCGTCAAACAGGTATGGCAATACGTATGAACATCCATCCAATTGATAAACTGCTTGTTGGCCAATAAATAAAGTCCCTGTTGCTCGCTCTTATAATTCATAATCGAAGGCTTGTGGACGACGCGGTTCTTCGGATCAAGGAAAAAATTCATTTTTCCATTCATTTTTTTCACTCCCGGAAAGTAGGTTGTGCTACTTAAAAAACTTAACAAAATTTACATAACGCATATCTTCATCATAACAAACATCAAATCAAATTAACATTCTTTATGATAGTAAATCTGTTGTGTAAAAAGCAATAAAAAGAAACGATTTCACGAAAAAATCTTTTTTCCTTGATTTCTTGTCCTTATTTTGTACAATAAAAGATGCTGATTGTAAACTAAAAGTATACTAAAAGTAAACTTTTCCATATCCCTATTTTTATGAAAAGAAACGAGGAGAATTCCGATGTTAATCGGCAGCAAAATTAAACGCCTTCGCTTGAAAAACGGGTTGACCCAGGAAGAGTTGGGCGCACGGACAGATTTAAGCAAAGGGTATATTTCTCAACTTGAAAGAGATATGAACTCCCCTTCCATCGAAACACTGTTTTCTTTGTTGGAAGTGCTTGGAACCAGCCCAAAAGAATTCTTCGATGACGATATAAAAAACCTCAAAGTTGTCTATACACCAAAAGACCATACAATCCATGTCGACAAAGACGCAGGCTATGAAATCGACTGGCTGGTCTCTTCTTCCAATGAAAAAGAAATGGAGCCGGTGTATTTAACACTGAAAGAAAACGGGCAATTTAAACGGTTTGAACCTTCCCTTGCCGAAACTTTCATTTACGTGATCGAAGGAAAAATCCGTCTTACACTAGGACAACAGGAATATATCGCAGAAACAGGGGATTCGCTTTACTACGAAGCTTCAGATCATCATCGCCTCACCAACATCCATCAGGGGATTTCGGAGATGATCATTGTAGCAACACAATCGTATTTATAGATTAGGAGGAAATTTAAATGGCTGAAAAACCGATTATCAGGTTTGAAAACGTCACTCAAACGTACGAAGAAACCGGTGCCGTGTTAAATAACGTAAATTTCGAATTGGAGCGCGGAAAATTCTATACACTTCTCGGTCCTTCCGGCTGTGGCAAAACCACTATTCTGCGATTGATCGCCGGGTTCATTGCTCCCACCAATGGAAATGTCTATATAGAAGAAAACCTGGTCAACAAGGTACCGGCGAATGAACGCAAAGTCAACACTGTCTTTCAGGATTACGCTTTGTTTCCCCATTTGAATGTCTATGAGAACGTGGCATTTGGATTGCGCATTAAAAAAGTGAAAAAATCCGAAGTCAAGCGCCGCGTGAAAGAAGCACTGGAGTTTGTCAACCTTGTCGGCTATGACAACCGGGAGATTTCAGAAATGTCCGGTGGCCAGCGGCAGCGTGTTGCGATAGCCCGTGCCATCGTCAATGACCCGGAAGTGATTTTACTGGATGAGCCGTTGTCGGCGCTCGACCTCAAACTTCGCACGGAAATGCAATACGAGTTGAGAGAACTGCAGCAGCGCCTCGGCAAAACTTTTGTTTTCGTTACCCATGACCAGGAAGAAGCACTGGCCATGTCAGACGAGATTTTTGTCATGAAAGCTGGGGAAATCCAGCAAAGTGGCACACCCATGGATATCTATGATGAACCAATCAATCGGTTTGTCGCTGACTTTATCGGCGAATCCAATATTGTGGAGGGCTTCATGACTTCTGATTATCGCGTCCGTTTTGCCAATAAGGAATTCGAGTGTGTCGACAGAGGATTGAATCCGGACGAAAAAGTGGAAGTGGTCATCCGTCCGGAAGACTTGGAAATTACGCAGGCTGATCAAGGCAAAATGACAGTTACCGTTGACACGCAATTGTTCCGCGGCGTCCATTTTGAGATTTCGACCATCGATGAAGCAGGAAATGAGTGGCTCGTCCATTCCACCCGCAAAGCGGAAGTCGGTTCGAAAATCGGCCTGGATTTCGACCCGGAAGCAATCCATGTCATGCGTTTGAACGAATCAGAAGAAGCATTCGACGCAAGGTTGGAATCGTACGGAGAAACGTCTTATGGAAAATAGCTCAAAACGCCCTATTTACCTGCTCCCTTATTATTTATGGATCGCCTTGTTTGTCATCACACCGATTGCACTCGTTGCCTATTTCTCTTTTTTCGACTTATCCGGCAACCTGACCCTGGAAAATTACCGAAACTTTTTCACTTCCGTTTATTTGCGGATGACTCTCAGCTCTTTTTGGTACGCTTTTCTGATCACTTTATTTTCCATTCTGATCGCGTATCCGACAGCTTATTTGCTGACGAAAACGAAGCACAAGCAGTTATGGCTGTTGTTGATCATCATTCCTTCATGGATTAATCTTTTGCTGAAGACTTATGCGTTTATTGGGATTTTCGGTCTGTATGGCCCCGCCAATCAGTTTCTCGAGTTTCTCGGAATCGGCCAGCAGCAGATTTTGTTCACGGACTTCAGTTTCGTTTTTGTATCGGTTTATATTTTTATCCCGTTCATGATTTTACCGATTTTCAATTCGCTTGATAAACTCAACCCGGCGTTGATCGATGCGTCACGGGATTTGGGGGCTTCTTCCTGGACCACATTCAGAAGAATCATTTTCCCTCTCGCCATTGGCGGTGTGAAATCCGGCGTACAAGCGGTATTTATCCCCGCCTTGTCGCTGTTTATGATTACACGTCTCATAGCGGGAAACAAAGTCATCACGCTCGGGACTGCCATCGAGCAGCAATTCCTGGTGACCCAGAACTGGGGGATGGGATCGACCATTGCCGTATTTCTGATTTTGTTCATGTTTATCATTATGATGCTTACCGGGCAGCGGGACAAAGGAGGAACGACAAATGTCAAAACTAAATAATCCTTCTAAAATCTATTTGGCGTTCGTCTTTATCGTTTTATATGCCCCTATTTTTTATTTGATCTTTTATTCATTCAACAGCGGCGGTACGATGTCCGGTTTTGAAGATTTTACACTTGAGCATTATGCTGCAGTGTTTAACGATACACGGCTGATCATCATTTTGCTGAATACAGTCATTATTGCGTTGCTGTCGTCTTTTATTTCAACTGTCATCGGTGTTCTGGGTGCTATTGGCATCGTGTTTTTACGCAACCGCAAAACTCGGAGCGCGGTGTTGTCGCTCAATAATATATTAATCGTCAGCCCTGATGTGATCATAGGTGCATCATTTTTAATATTATTCACCTTGGTCGGTGTCAAACTCGGATTTGCTTCTGTTCTGATTTCCCACATCGCTTTCAGTATTCCCATTGTCGTCATTATGGTATTGCCGAAATTGATGGAGCTGAGTTCGTCGCTGATCGATGCTGCCAGCGACTTGGGGGCGTCCAAACGGGATATTCTGACACGCGTCATCATCCCTTACATCAAACCCGGCATATTCGCCGGCTTTTTCCTGGCATTGACCTATTCACTCGACGATTTTGCTGTGACGTTTTTTGTGACAGGCAACGGATTTGCAACATTATCTGTGGAAATCTATTCCATGGCACGTACCGGGATCACCTTGACGATCAATGCCTTGTCTGCGCTTATTTTCATCATTACGCTGGCGCTGGTCGTCGGCTATTATGTCTTTAATCAGCGTTCGCGTCAAATTGCCGAAACGAGAGGTGGACAATCATGAAAGACATCATCCGAATCAGCATCGTGCTGCTGGCAGTCAGCGGCTTGCTGCTGTATGCTGTCTCGCTGCTTGAACGCAGCTCTGCCACAACCGGAAGCGGGACCATCTCCGTTTTTAACTGGGGGGAATACATTGATCCTGAATTGATCGAGCAGTTTGAAGAAGAGACGAATATCCAAGTGGTCTATGAAACGTTTGCTTCAAACGAAGCCATGATGACAAAGATCGAACAAGGCGGCACTTCGTATGATGTGGCCATGCCTTCCGAGTATGCCATTGAAAAGATGAAAGAAAGTGACATGCTGTTGCCAATTGATCACAGTAAGATCCCGAATCTTGAAAATATCGATCCCTACTTCCTGGATTTGCCGTTCGATCCGGGCAACGAATACTCCATTCCTTATTTCTGGGGTACTGTCGGCATCGCTTTTAATCCGACGTTGCTCGAAGACGGCCAGACATTCGAAAGCTGGGACGATTTATGGGATCCCGCCTTGTCACAGGAAGTTGTCCTGGTCGACAGCGCACGGGAAGTCATCGGCATGGGCTTGAACAGTCTCGGCTATTCTCTCAATTCGACTGATATGGACAAGCTCCGTGAAGCCACTGAAAAGTTAAAGACACTCGGACCCAATGTGAAAGCCATCATTGGGGATGAAATCGTTGAAATGATGCGCCGCGAAGAAGCGGCTGTAGCTCTTACCTGGTCCGGCCAGGCAGCGGACATGATGTGGATCAATGAAGACATTGACTTTTCAGTCCCTCAGGAAGGATCAAATCTCTGGTTCGATAATATGATCATTCCAGCTACTGCCACGAACGTCGAAGGCGCCCACGCGTTTATCAATTTTATGCTTGATGCGGAAGTGGCAGCGCAAAATGCTGATTATGTCGGCTATTCCACACCGAACGAAGCGGCAACCGAGTTGATGGACCCTGAAGTCATCGAAGATGAGCGATTTTATCCACCCGAAGAACTGAGGGGGCGGCTCGAAGTTTATGAAAACCTTGGCCTTGAAATGCTCGGCGTCTACAATGAATTCTTTCTGGAGTTTAAAATGGATATGGAAAATTAACAGGCAGACAATTCTGCCTGTTTTTTCTTGAGCGAAAATAGGGTATAGTAGTTAATGTTGCAACACTGAAATTTAGAGTCACGAAACAAATAAGAAAGAAGGTTCCAGCATGGCGGGAAAAACCTCGAATTTCGCATTATATATCCTCATGTTCAATATGTTCATCGCCATGAGCGGCATCGGTTTGATCATTCCGATCATGCCCGCTTATTTAGATACATTTGGAGTTGCAGGACAAGCGCTTGGAACACTCATTGCCACGTTCGCTTTCGCCCAATTCCTGTTTTCTCCTTTATCCGGTCAATTATCGGATAAATACGGCCGGAAAAATTTAATCATTTTCGGTTTGGTGGTTTTCGGTCTGTCGCAGCTGGCATTCGGATTAGCGCCTAACTTGTGGCTTTTATATGTCGCCCGGTTTTTCAGCGGTCTCGGAGCAGCGTTCCTGATTCCGCCGATGATGGCGTTTGTGGCCGATATTACAACTTACGAAGAACGCGGCAGAGGAATGGGACTGCTGGGTGCTTCGATGTCACTTGGTTTTATGATCGGGCCCGGTTTTGGTGGTTTTTTAGCTGAAGTCAGTCTGCAATTCCCTTTTTATGTCGCTGCATCGGTCGCACTCGTAGCTGCGTTTTTATCCTTTATGGCCTTGCCGAATGTGGCCCCGACGATTGAAGCCGCATCCAACAAGAATGAAAACATCCTGCAGCAGATGAAACGCTCGGTGTATACGCCATATTTCGTCCTGTTGCTGGTTATGCTCATTTTCGCCTTCGGTTTGGCCAACTTCCAATCGACCATCTCGTTGTACGTCGACAAAAAATACAATTTCACTCCAAAGGAAATTGCTGTTTTAATCACTACCGGCGGCTTCGTGGGAGTCATCGTCCAGACGTTTGTCATCAATCGCCTGTTTAAGCTTTACGGAGAAATGAAAGTCATTCTGGTCAACTTATTGGTCGCCGCTGCCGCAATGATCGGCGTGTTGCTTGTCAGCACGTTTTGGACCATCCTGCTGGTTGCCGCCGTCTTTTTCACAGCCGCTTCCCTTCTGCGGCCGGCAATCAATACGCTCATTTCGAAACTAGCCGGAGACCAGCAGGGATTCGCTGCAGGCATGAACAATGCCTATATGAGCCTGGGCAACATGATCGGTCCAGCGATGGCCGGCATCCTGTTCGATATCAATATGAGTTATCCTTATATGGCAGGAACAGCCATTTTGATCACCTGCTTCTTCATCGCCAATATCTGGTCCATGAAGAAACAGCAACTGCTCGCGACCAGCAGAAGTTAATAGACAAAATAAAAGCGAAAAAGAGATTAATTTCTCTTTTTCGCTTTTATTAATTGTTCGATGGTGTTGGATTGTGCGTCCGTTTTTGTTTCAGTTTTGATGAAAGCTTCTTTCGATGGCATTTTCAACCCAAAACGCCTGAGCGTGATATCAAGGAAAAACAACATCATCCCAAGCAGCACCAAACTTCGTTGGATCGGCTGCAACGTTCCACTGCTGTAGGGAATGTCCCGAAACGACTCGTCCAGTGATTCCACTACTTCTCCCCCCGTCCGCTCTGCGACTGCCCGAAGCAGAGACATATTCGGTTCACTGATTCTGTATTCATCTCCATAGGGAATCGTCAATCCGGTCTTGAAAGCGGCGCCGGTTTCGTTGGCGATGCTGAAGAACACCAGACCCGGGTCAGCATCCAGTGTAACCTCCACTTTCCCCGGAGCTACGGGTTCTGTTTCTGACGGCAATTCGTTTCCTTGTTCATCGACCACTGTGACATTCAAGATAGCTGATGACTGCGTCGGATCTTCCACTGTATAAACGCCTTGCTCTTTTTTCGCCACAGTGAATGGAATCTCTTCGAACGCCGGAAAGGACTCTGCTACCGTCCGGTTCCAGAAAGCCGGCCAGTTTTGCCATGCTTGGAATCCACCGCTCCACGAGCCGCTGTCCGAGGTATAGGCAATGGTTTTGCCCAATCCGTAATTCCATGAAGCCAACACCGGATCTTCTTCCGTACTTTCAGCAGCAACAGAAGCGGCCGGCTTTGGAGTGGTCGCAATGTAGGCGTTCATCTCCGGGACTCCGTCCACGAAAAGAGAACTCCAATCGCTTTCATATACGATCGGTTGAAACGGATCATCGACGATATAGGTTCTGGACATCATCATCGTTTCCCGGGACAGGATCGCTGGAATGGTGCTGGCATCGCTGACATCATAAAAACGGCCGGCACCCGCGTCGGCCAATGTTTCCAGCAAAATCTGATCAGCATCCTGGCCGATGGCAACCGTGGACAGTGTGACATTGTGTTCTTTGCCGTCTTCAATCAGCGAAGTATAATCGCCCGCAGTCGCCGATTGGCCGTCTGTCAGCAAAATGATGTGTTTCCGCTGTAATTCCAATTCCTCCAATTGTCCGTACGCTTCTTCCAGTGAGCTGAAGATTTCCGTACCGCCTCCGGGTCCGATCGACAATATTTTGTCAATGGCATCTTCCGGATCAGCCAGCTTTTCAGTCGGCAAAATTTCCCACGGCCGATCATCGAATGCAATAACACCCACTGTATCGTCTTCACGCAGCAATTCCACCGAGCGCGCCGCCGCTTCTTTGGCCAACTCCATTTTCATGCCTGCCATGCTGCCGGAACGGTCCATCACGATGATGAGTCCGAGAGACGGCAGTTCATGCTTGCCTTTCACTTCCATATCCACCGGCAAGATTCTCTCAATCGGGGTCTTGAAGTAACCGCCGAGGCCGAAACTTTGATCGCCTCCGACCATAACAAATCCGACACCAAACTGCTGCACAGCCTGTTCAATGACGTTCATTTGCTGCTCACCGACAGTGGTCCCCGAAACATTGTCAAAAATGATGGAGTCATATGCCAGGACCGAAGATAAAGTTTCCGGCAATTGCGAGGCTGTCAGTTCGGTGATTCCAATCTTTTCTCCGTCAAGCAAATCGGAAATCGGGCTGGTTTCATTGCCACTGACCACCAGCACTTCGGGACTTCCTTCCACTTCCGTCATACTGAACATCGCATTATTTTCCAGGAAAGCGTCATCAGCGATTTCCAGTCGTGCTTCGAACTTCAGCAAGCCTTCCTTCGACGCCGGATAATTGTAGGCCAGTAGATTACGGCCTTGTGACAGCATAATTTCAGTTCTGTCGATTTCTTCATCGTTCATCGAGATGATCAGTTCTGCTGAAGCTTCCCTGTCCGATTCGATCGCCAATGAAAAAGGCAGCGATTCACCGGGAAAAGCAGAAGAAGGTGTGGTGAATTCGGTAATCGCCACATCTTTTCCGGCTTGCTGTTCGACAGGCAGAACATCAACTTGAAGCCGCTCCGATTCCAGCCAGTCAAGACTGTCGATGACAGAAGACCTGGTTTCATTGCCATCGGTCATCAAAACAAGGCGCATCGCCAAACTGGTATCGCCACTGTTTAAGGCAAGCTGAAGCGCCTGCGCCAAATCGGTATGGCTGTTCTGTCCGATTGTCATTTCTGTCGGCATTGAATCCCACTCTTCTGAAACCGGCACCAGCGACTGAAAGTCTTCAGCAAATGTATAAACACCTGCCAGTTGATGGTCCGCCTTATTTTCAACAGCGCCTTCCACCCACGAGGCCATGGTGCTTTGCATTCCCTCCAGCGACGCCGAACGATCCATCAGGAAAATGACTTGTTCTTCTGTAACCGGGCGGTAAATAGACGGTGCAGCCAAAGCAAAGATCAACAGCATGACTGCCGTCAACCGCAACCCGAATACCAATTTAAAAAGCTTCGTTGCTTCTTGCAGACTGGTGTAACCAAGATAGATAAAATACACCACCGTAGGCACCAGCAGTAGAAGCCACCAGGGATCATCGATTCGAAGTTCCACGCCTGTACACCTCCCATTCCACAAAAAGAAGCAGCAGCACAGCTGCGATCAGCCAAGGAACAAGCGAAAATTGAACCGTTTCTTCTGTCGATTCTGCAGTCCCAATCGAATAGGTGGAACCTGAAGCCAGTTCTTTTTCTTCGCTGCTCAATTGCACCACCAGTTCCCGTTTTCCGCTGTCTCCTCTTACTTCATAACGCCCCGGCTGTTCCGGCGCAATAAAAGGCCCCTGTCCTTCCATATAGGAATACAGATAACTGCCGTCTTTAAAAATCTCCCATTCCCCTGAGCTCGACATCAGGGGCACTGAACGGTGTTCGTTTGGCTGAAAAAATCCCAGGAAGTTTTCAGTGGCTGACAATTCCTGCGAGGCACTCCATAAAAACAAAGGAAACGACGGATGCAGTGGCCAGTCGGTAAGCTGGACATCTGTCAAAACGATGATGTCTCCTGTCGGTGACAATTGGATAAACGGCTCACCGTTGATCGTGGCGATGGTTTCGAATCCTTCAAACGGCGGATACAGCTCAGAAACATAGACATCCTCGAGATCCGCATATGTAAACAAAGGATGATTCGCCGCTTCCACCTGCCCAGCCGCTTGGTGGGTACTTTCATCATCTCTCCCAATCAGCAGAACCGGCTCTTCACTTTCAAGGAAAGCGGTTTGATTGGTGACCACCGGCGCTCCGGAGAGATTCTGCAATTGATCCGGCGCCACGAGATTGACATCCAAATTCAACGATTCGAAACCGGTGGCCAGCAGTTCATGCAACCTGGAATCAACAAAAACTTCCTGGACCGGATTTTGGGCGTAGGACACCATATCATTGTCCGCCCTATACTCATCTGCTGCATCTAATGTTGCCTGCCATACCGTTTCCTGCGGCAAACTGTCAAATGGCACCAGCACCTCTTCATCTGGCTCCAGAGATACTTGAGCCGATTCAGTGGTATTACCGCCCTGGATTTCCACGATTCCTTCCATTGCTTCCGCACTGTTATTGACGATCTGGACAAAGGCCCGCATGCCGTTGTCTGTTTCCGACAAACCGAATTGGCGGATCGAAAGGTTTTGCAGACTGTTATCGAACCCATGGACTTCGTAGGCAAAGCCGGCCTTGTGGGTAAAAACGCTTCGATCCAGTGCATCAGTAAACACGTGAATAACGGTCGAATCGTTGTCAACAAGTGTTTCGGCAAACAGCAGCGCCTGCTCGATTTCCGCTTTTTCATAAGTGACCGCCAACCGGTCGATGGCTTCTGTCACTTTTGCCGGCTCTCTTTCATGGCGCAGCACAACTTCCGGGCTGGCTCCGGTCGTTATGATGGTCACTGGCTTGCCGCCGGTCTGAGCGGCCAGTTCTGTCATCGTTGCCTGCTGCTGTTCAAAGCGTGTCGGTGTACCGGCGAGCATCGTGGCAGATGTATCAACGATGAAGATGAATTCATTTCCTTCCAGTTCTTCAGAATGGATAAAAGGGCCAAGAAGCGCCACTACACAAAGTATCAGTGCTGCCAGTTGCAAATAAAACAACAGCTGATGCTGCAGCTTTTTCAAAAAAGGGGACGCCTGCATTTCTTTCATCAGTTCCCGCCAAAGCAAAGTGGAAGAAACCGTTTGGTCTTTGTATTTTTTCCGAAAAAAATAATACAGAATGACGGCGAGCGGCATGATTGCCGTCCAGATCAAACCCCATCCTGAAATTCCCATACCGCTTCACCTCACTCAATCCAATTTCTTCTTGCCAGCTGCTGCAAAACAATCTGCTGAATGCCATCTTCGGCATGCACATGCATATACTGGATGCCCTGTTTTCTGCAAACCGCTTCCAACGCCTTATTATGCGCTTCGCGTTTGTCCTGATAAGCCTTTAACGCCCCTTGCGTCATCGATACATTTACATCCTCCTGAGTTTCGTTGTCAATCAGACGCATATCCCCGTCGAAGGAAGGATTCCTTTCTTCCGCCGTACTGATCTGAAGAAATCGGACATCCTGTGAAAACCTGGGTGTTTGTTTGAAAAACAAGACCCAGTCATCAATCGGTTCCAAACCGTCCGATAAGATGAACAGTACCGTGGAATCTTTAGCTACATAAAAACCTGCATTTCCGGCGAACGAATTTTGAGTGGGACCAGGAAGCGATGCCATATAATGTTCGAACAATTTCCTGGCGGATTTCCCTTTTTTCCGAAAAGGCACCGTTTTTTCCTGCCCTCCAGAAACGGTAAGGCGATCATCTTTTGTCAATACCATCATACCGAGCGTATAAGCCAGCTGTTTCGTAAAAAGCCATTTCCTCTCCATCGACTTCGAGCTGTCAATCATCAGGTGGACGCGCATTTCCTGTTCATCCAAAAAACGTTTTATGTAGACACGATCCGTTCTGGCATAAACATTCCAGTCAATATGCCGGACATCATCTCCAGGGTGGTATTCCCGGAAATCGGAAAAATCCAATGAGGAACCGAACCGTGCCGAGCGATGGGATCCTTTGTGATGACCCCGGATTTTCGCTTTTGTCGCAATGGAGTAACGACTCAAGCGGGAAACCCAGTCAGCGGGCAGGTGCAAAAAAGTCATTTTGCTTTCCCCTTCCCGGCTGTACCGATCACCACGTCAATCAGCTCATCCGCCTCTTTGCCATCCGCTTCCCCTTCATAATTGAGCAACAGCCGATGCCGTAAAACCGGCTTTGCGACATGCTTCAAATCGCCGATGGATACATGGTATCGCCCTTCGATCAAAGCGCGCGCTTTTGCCAGGCGAATAAGACTCTGCAAGCCCCGCGGCCCGCTGCCATATTGAATATACTGACGGATTTCTTCAAATTCCGTTTGATCGGGATGTGTGTTTTGAATCAGGTCTACCGCCACCATGAGGATATCATCAGCAATCAACACTTCTTTGGTCATACGCTGTGCTTCCAGTAAAGCAGCCGTGTCCATTTTTTTCGTCAATTCGATGTTGTCTGATCCTGTCGTCCGTCTGCTGATTTCCGCCAATTCAGAGCGCGTCGGATACGACACCAGAATTTTGCAAAGAAAGCGGTCCATTTGAGCTTCCGGTAACGGGTAGGTTCCTTCCATTTCAATCGGATTCTGTGTCGCCAGCACAAAAAACGGCCGTTTCATCGGCTTGGTATCCCCCAATATGGTCACCGTCTTTTCCCCCATTGCTTCAAGCAGGGCACTCTGTGTTTTTGGAGTTGCCCGGTTAATTTCATCTGCCAGCACCATCTGATGGAAAATCGGTCCTTCACGGAACGTAAAGTGCTGCCTGCCGTCCCCGTCGCGTTCAATCAGACTGGTTCCTGTAATATCAGAAGGCATCAGGTCAGGAGTAAATTGGATTCTGGAAAAAGACAGATCCAGCACCTCAGAAATCGTGCGGATAAGCATCGTTTTCCCGAGGCCGGGCAAGCCCTCCAGCAACGCGTGCCCATCTGCCAAAATAGCGTAGAGCGAGAACTCAATCGCTTCTTCCTGTCCGACAATGAACCGGCCGATTTCTTCACGGACATCCTGCAGCCTCTTGCTCATGTCAGTAAATTGTTCAATTGCGTTTGTCATCGTATCCCTGCTTTCTATTCATTGGATTCCATCGATGTGAAATACTGCTCCACAACTTTCTGCAAGTCAGCAGGCAATCCGATGCGCTCAGCACTGGTGAAATAGGATTCAGAATAATCACCTGCAACATCGGCATAAGGTCTCGCTGTACCGCGTTCGGCAGGGACGGTTCCTTCCTGTTCATCAGCCGCTTCACCGTCACCCACTTCGCCTCGATCAACTTCCACTTCACCTTCCCCGCCAAGTCTCGAAGGTAATGTCACAAACTCTCTGCTGCCCTGGCCTGTTCCAGCCCCATCACCTTGCCCTTGGCCGTCACCTGATTCAGATCCAGAGCCACTTCCTTCCCCTTGCCCTGAACCGCTTCCAGACCCTTGCCCTTCGCCGGCTCCTTGACCAGAACCTTGTCCTTCACCTTGCCCGTCTTCACTTCCTGCACCATCTTCTGCAGAACTTGTTTCTCCACTCTGTCCGTTCGAATCACTTGAGCCTGCTTCCGGTTCCCCGTCTTCATTTATGTCCTGAGAACCGGAGGAACCGTCTGCTTCGCCGGCGGATTCAATTTCCGAGCCGTCTTCAGTACTGCTTTCCTGGCTGTTGGCAATGGTTTGCTGCAAAGGAAATGATACCGGGTTTCCTGAATTGCTGAGAGCGGTCTGCGTCTCTCCCGCCTGTCCGGCCAGCTTTTCCGCCGCATCCGCTGCGTCAGTAGCTTCCGGAGCGTCTCCCAGGCCTTCTGCCGCCAACTCCTGTTGCTGCAGCTTCAGCTCTTTTTGTTTTTTCACCAGTTCTTTCAGAGCTTGTTCAGCTGTCTCCGCCTGTTCTGCCGATTCCTTCAACTGCTGCATCTCTTCTTTCACTTTTTCTGTCTTCGCCTGCTCTTCTATTTCTTTTGCCTTTTCCACCACATCTTCAATCAGCTCACGGTCCCGCTCGATTTGCCGGGCCTCCTGCTGCAGAGAACTTGGAGACATCAAGAGCCAGGTCAACGCTAGTAATAGAACCGTGCTCCCTATCAGCCACTTGCCGAGAACCCAGTATTTCGGTTCTTTTTTGAACAGTTGATAACTCATTGGAATGAGCGCCGCTGTTTTTTTCGTGAGTTCCTTTGCCAAAAAACTCTCTTCATTCATCTTCCACACTGTCAGCAGTTCATTATGGGGCGTGAAGTGGTCAAGACGTTGTACTGCATCGCGGATTTGCGGCAATGTCCTGAATGATACTGACAGCCACACAATCAGCATCGCAGCCCCTGCAATATATGCATAAAATTCATAATAAGGAAAGACGAACAACCGTGACACTACGAGCAATGAAACCGCAGCCAGCAATCCGAAAAAAATTGCTTGCTGCAAAGAACGGCTTATATGAACCAGTTTCAAAAGACGATTCGCTTTCCTGATATAGCGCTTGATCTCACGGTTGTCCATTTCTTCCCCCTCCTTATTTGTATTTATGCATATTGACCCGCAGCCTTTTAACCGATAAAAAAATTGCCGCAGCAGTCAGCACACTGTAAAAAATGAAATATCCAGCCCATAACGGGAACGTCACTGTGGCCAGATTCAGGATTTGATCAGCAACTGCCGGCTGCAGCAATGTTAACAAGACGACAGGAGGATTGATGCTTGCCCAAAAATAGGACATCGGCGAAAAGTTCGGCATGGCATTTCCATACTGCGAGATCTGCAATGAAATCAGCAGAAAGAACCCTGTCACCACGGTCAGGAAAATCATCGTACCGTAAGTAGTGATCATCGAAACGATAGTTCTTCGGATCAGTGTGGAAAAAAGGACTCCGATGCTTCCAATCGCCAACAAAGTCAGCAGGTAAAACATGAAAATAACAGCAATCTGTCCCGGTGAAACACCGCCGTATAAAAACACCAGACTGTAGATCGGCAGGCCTGCTACAATCATCAATAACAAAAATGCCACTGAAGAAGTCATTTTACCGAAAATGATCTGAAACGACGTCTGGGAAGTAGTCAGCAGAATATTCAATGTCTGCTTTTCACGCTCCGAACTGATCGTGCCAGCTGTCAGTCCAGGTGTGATGAACAAGATCAGGCCAAGTTGAATATATGACATCATGCTGAACAGCAGAAAGCTCTCTGTCGGTCGAAAAAAACCGCTCCCTGTCAGTGAAGTCGTTAAAAAGATAAAGCCGAAAACAAACACACTCATGGCGACCAAATAAAACAATATGCCGCTGAAACTTTTTATGTTCCGGAACCTCAGCTTCAACTCTTTCACCAGAACCGGATTTGCCAGAAGCGTTTTCATCGGACATCCGCTCCTTTCGTAATCGCCATGAAGACATCTTCCAAATCGGTTTCTTCTTCTGCAAAAGACCGGATCGGCAATTGCTGTGCCATTGCTTTTTGCAGCAATTCGATTTGCTGGACGTCTGTCCCTTTGTATGAAAAGTGCAGCATTCCTTTGTCCGGCACTGCCACAATCCGGGAAACAAACGGATCGTTTTCAAAAAATGCCACCGCTGCTTCCAAAGAACCGGCCACTTTGACATTAATTATTTTTTCATGCTGCAAACGGGCCTGTATTTCATGCACTGATCCTTGAGCGATCAACTTGCCGGAATCGATGACGCCGATACTGTCGCACATTTCCGCAAGTTCCGGAAGAATATGGGAAGAAATCAAAATCGTCTTGCCCATCGCTTTCAATTCTTTTAAGATGTCCCGCATTTCCACGCGCGCCCGCGGATCCAACCCTGAAGCAGGCTCATCCAAAATCAGGATTTTCGGATCATGGATCAATGCCCGAGCCAAACAAAGACGCTGCTTCATGCCGCGCGACAGCAAGTCGACATAGTCGTATCGCTTGTGTTCCAAATTGACAAGTTCCAATAATTTCGGAATGAGCTGTTCACGCTCTTTCGGCTTTAATCCATAACTGGCCCCGTAGAAATCCAGGTACTCATCTGTTTTCAGCTGATCGTAGACTCCGAAAAAATCGGGCATATAGCCGATCTGTGCTCGTACTTCATGCGGCTTTTCCGTCACACTCATTCCATTGATGAATGCATCGCCGGCAGTCGGCTGAAGAAGAGTAGCCAAAATTGAGAACGTCGTCGACTTCCCTGCACCGTTCGCTCCGACAAACCCGAAGACATGTCCTTCTTCCACTACCAGATTCAAATCCTGAAGGGCATAAAAAGAGCCGTATTTCTTCGTCAATCCAATCGTTTCAATCATGGCTTATCACTCCTTTCAGCTCGACTTTTGGCAACACGATTTCCGGAGAACCGGATCCGGCATTCATCTGCAAGGAAAGTTCGATTCCGCCTTCAGAAGAGACATATTGGTCTGCCTGTTTCTCAAAAAGTGCTCCTGTACCGGATAGTTCTTCAAATTCGCCCGTTTCTGTATTCAAAATGGACACCGATGCATTGGAACGTTCCAATGCGACCGTCAACTCTTCCCAATTTGAAGTTTTTTCCTGCAGAACCTGCGGCAATGTATACGTCAGGCGGTAACCTCCGTTGTCCAGGTAAAAATAGTATGGATCCTGTGAAATATTCTGGTAATGGCTGGCCAGGTTCTCAGGCGTCAATTCCATATCAAATGACTCGACTGGCAATGTCACTTCTCCGGTGCCAGTGAGAGGTGGATCGAAACTTTGTGTAATCAAATGCAACGAAGAAACCGATGCGTTTTGGCCTTCCAAGGCAACTGGTACAATGGCGTCTCTTGTATAAGCAATCAGGTAAGGCGAAGCGCCATTAGCTGCCAAATGTTCATAGGAAACGGACAGTACCATCTGCTTTCGTGCCTCTTCCAATTCTTCGGTATCAGCAATTGGTTGAAAACCGAACGATTGACCGACAGAGGCTGGCGGCGCCAGGACGTCTGAGCGAATCGCTTCACTGACCTCTATGGTCTCCCCTGGATTCAGACTTCCGAGTGCCAACTGCCGTGTTCCGGTCCAAACCGCCATTCCTTCCACCGCAAAAGGAAAGTTGTTTTGAATCGTCCCTGTTAGCGTCTGGTCTGTAACTTCCAGTTGAATATCAAAACTTCCAGCCTGGTCAATCAACGATTCTCCCAGAACCGAAGATACCGACCAGTATTTCATGTCACGGATGGTCAAGTTCGTCTGTGTTGCCTGTTTTTCCAACATCGCTGATTGATGAGGCGATTCTTCCGTAAAATCAGTCGAAAACCGATGTGTCATAGTAGTCGAGGAAGGAGCCGTGAATTCATAATCGCCTCCACGATTGGACAACAGGGAATTCATATAATAGCCGTTCAGCCCCTGATCGGCAGTTACTTCAAAAAAACCGGTTTGCTGAATCTGTGGATTGGTAATGCGGTCTTTGGCACCAATCACAAATAAGCCGATGGAGGTCAAAACAGCAATTGCCGGAATAGCGATCCAGGCATATTCACGCTTGTCTTTTCTCTTCAGCACCGTATAAAGAACCGGTACCACCAACAAAATATAAACAAAAATAATCGCGATGATCAGCGTCTGAGATACGGCAAAACTCTCAAACAATTCATTGACAGCCGCCATTTCATCGGCAATCATTTCTTTGCTGGACAAATCCTGGTACATGTTCTGCACAACCGCATCAGTATGAAACAAACTCTCCATTGTTTCTGTGTAACCTTGTTGCGCCGTGACCATCTCATCCCCCAGGGAAAAACTGGTCTGTATCACGGCTCCTGCGCCGACCGGTTGACTGGCTGCCAGAATGGCTTCTTCTTGCCCCAAAAGTATGTTACTTTCTCCAACTGCTGCCGCTTCATAGGCAGGTACCGTACTTTCCAATGAAGGCAAATCAGCTTCCACAGATTCTCCTAACGACAGAGGGAGAAACTCATTTAAATTCCCAGCTTCGGCAGCGACATTGCCGGTCGCTCCGAACATAACCTTGCCTCCTTGCTGCACCCATTGCAAGATGGTTTGCTGAAGTGCATCCGGCAGATCGCTGTAAGCATATTCATCAATTACCAGATAATCAATCATCTCCCAGGCCAACGGATCGGCAGGCAGCGGAAATTCCTCCTGTTGATTGAGATGATAGATTTCCGTAGTTCCGCTGTTGCCAACATTCATTTCTTCAAGCTGCAGAAGGCGATCTGAGTTTGCCGTTAAAGTAGCAATGACCACAGAATCCGGTGCAAAAAAAGAAGGCCGGAAATTTTTAGTACCGTTGAAATCAATGGATGTGCCGTTCTCCCATCCACCTTCATATAAAAATATGGATTGCCTTGACTGCCCACCCGGAAAATAATTATCGGATATGCCATTCGAAGCGAATTGAATCGTCTTGCTTTCTCCAGCAGCCAATTCCACGGGGATGGCCAAACCGGTGCCCAGCCGGTAACTTTCCGCATAACTCAGCACCACGTCACCCGAAAACGCCGATCCGGCATTCGAAAAAGTGATTTGAACCGGCATCCCTTCTCCCGATTTCACCTTATTGCCTATTCCCGCCTCGGCATCTACTGTAATGTCTGGAGCAGCGAGAACCTGCTGCGGAACAAAAAACAAAACCGCCATTAGTATGCTGACTGCAAAAGCCATCAGGCGTCTACACATAATCTGCCCCCTTTTTCCCTTTACTGATTAGTACGCTGCTGCCGCTGAATAGTTCCATAGTTAATCGAGTAGAGGGAAAATAAGCTAACTTATTTTCGCCC
>NZ_RIAX01000020.1 GCF_003719725.1 Planococcus salinus
ATTCGGCTTTTCCTCGATTACTTCAAGTGCGAATGCGACATTCTCGTACACATTCAATCTTGGAAGCAGTTTAAAGTCCTGAAACACCACGCCTATTTGACGGCGCAGCAAAGGCACTTTTTTATTTTTCAATGTAGCAATATCTACATTGTCCACCATCATCTGACCTGCTGAAGGCCGTTCTTCCCGATATATCATCTTGATAAAAGTGGACTTGCCCGCTCCACTTGGTCCAACGACATAAACAAACTCACCTTGCTTGATCTCTACATTTAATCCATTGAGAGCAACGATGCCGTTCGGATATTTTTTATAAACGTTCTTCATTTGAATCATTTACTAACCACCTATATTAATTGAGTATTCCCAGAGCTGCGTTTTCTATTCAAGCACGTTAATTATATCACTTCGGCGATTTTTTTATATTACAGTTATATATCATTTCAAAATTTCCGATGAAATATTTTGTAGGTCTTATCATCCATTTATGACTGTCAATATCCTGTTAAATCAATATAATTGACGAAATAAATAAAAAATTTATCATTAATTCTTTATTTTTATCATTATTTTTGCATAGGAAAAAGCCGGCTGCTGCCGGCTTCCTTGTGACTGTTTACACAGCGTATTCTATTGTTGTTCAGACAGCCACTGGGCGACAGCGTCCGCTTCCTCTCCCTCAATAATGTCTGGTGGCATGGATCCTTGGCCTTCATCAATAATTTCTCTGATTTCTTCCTCCGATAAACGCGAACCAACATCATTCAATGCAGGGAAATTGCCTGCTCCTTCCAGATTTTCACCGTGGCAGGATGTGCAATTCTGGTTTACGACTGCTTCAGCGTCTACGGTTGATTCTTCAGCTTCCTCACCGCCCGGATTCTCAACCGGTGCTTCATCTGCAGGCTCAGTGGTTTCTTCGCCGCCTCCGCAAGCTCCCAGCAATAATGCAGATCCAAAGAATAAGGCCATTAATTGTTTTTTCATGCAAAATCCTCCCTCAGAAGTTATTTACTTATCCTTTTTAGTATACCTTACTTATACTCGGTTGAAACCTTCCCCCAAAACTTCCGAAGCGTCTGAAACAATCACAAAAGCGGCAGGGTCAATGTTTTTCACCGTCTGTTTCAATCGGGTAAATTCAGTCTGATGGACCACCACCATGATAATCGGTTTTTCGGAATCAGTATAACCTCCAGTAGCGGTTAATTTCGTAACGCCACGGTCTACATGTTCGTAAATGGCATCACGGATTTCCATTTGATAATCCGTGATGATATAAACCAGTTTCGATCTGCCCCAACCGATTTGAACCATATCAATCGTTTTGGTCGTCACGTAGAGCCCGATCAACGCATACAGTCCCTGTTCGATATCAAAAACCAAAGCTGCAGCCAGGACGATCATGCCGTCTATCAACGCCACGCTTGTTCCGAGTGTCAAACCAGTGTATTTCGTAATGATTTGAGCTGCCAGATCCGTTCCGCCCGTAGACGCGTTGCCGCGAAAAACGATTCCCAATCCCAAGCCGACCATAATGCCGCCAAATAAAGCGCCGAGTAAAGGATTCAAAGTCCACGCTTCCCAGTCCTCGGTAAGATAGACGATAAACGGCAGAAATACTGTTCCGACTGCAGTCTTTATGCCGAAATTTTTTCCAAGCAAAATAACCCCTGCAACAAACAAGGGGATATTGAACGCCCACTGGACAAATGCCGGTTTCCATTCGAAAAGCCCTTTCAATATCGTACTGATGCCACTGACTCCCCCGGACGCCACTTCGTTGGGCAACAGGAAAACGTTGAATGAGATTGCCACAATTGCCGCGCCGATGATTACACTGACGTAATCTTTTGTAATCGAAAGAAGAGGATGAGGTTCTTTCCGATTCCGCTGATTTCTTTTATTCATTATGAAATTGCCTCTTTTCTTTGAAAGTTCGCTTAGACACTGTCAGAGTATACCAAACTGCAACCGTCGTGTGAACTTCATCCCGATAAAGCAAAAAGCCCCAAAGCTATGCAGCTTTGAGGCTTTGTCTTATTGCATTTTTGAACGGAGAAGTGAATTGATGAAACCGTCAATGTCGCCGTCCATGACCGCTTGCAGATTCCCGGTTTCGTAATTTGTCCGATGATCTTTAACCATCGAATACGGATGGAATACATAGGACCGTATCTGGCTTCCCCATCCGATTTCTTTTTGTTCTCCTCTGATTTCAAGAAGCTCTTTTTCCTGCTCTTCTATTTTGAGAGCGTATAATTTCGCTTTCAGCATTTGCATCGCTTTCTCGCGGTTTTTAATCTGAGACCGTTCCTGTTGGCAAGTCACGACGGCGCCTGTCGGAATATGAGTGATTCGCACAGCAGAGTCGGTTGTATTGATGTGCTGCCCACCAGCACCACTCGCCCGGTACGTGTCAATCTTCAAGTCTTCCGTCCGGATATCCACTTCGACTTCTCCTGTGATTTCCGGCATGACTTCGCATGACACAAACGACGTATGACGGCGTCCCGATGAATCGAATGGAGAAATCCGGACCAACCGGTGAACCCCTTTTTCCGCTTTTAGATACCCGTAGGCATTGTGACCTTTGATGCCCAGTGTGACAGACTTGACCCCGGCTTCTTCTCCTGCGAGATAGTCCAGCGTTTCCACTTTGAATCCGCGTTTTTCAGCCCAGCGCGTATACATCCGCAACAGCATGGAACACCAATCCTGTGATTCTGTCCCGCCTGCCCCTGGATGCAACTCCAAAATGGCGTTGTTTTTGTCATACGGCTCGCTCAAAAGCATCTGAAGTTCAAAATCACTTAAGGCAGCCATGAACCCTTTCATTTCTGAGCTGAGTTCTTCATGCAAATCCTCATCCGCTTCTTCACGCAACAATTCCAGTGTCATTTCCAGGTTTTCCTGTTTGTCTACGAACCCGTAATAGGCGTTGACAATTTCCTTCAACCCGTTCAATTCGGAGATGACTACCTGTGCCGCTTCCTGGTCATTCCAGAAGTTCGGGTCCAGCATCATTTCATCCAATTCCTGTATACGTGCCTCTTTGTTCTCTAAGTCAAAGAGACCCCCTAAAGTCCGCCAGTTTATTGGCTGATTTGTCGAGCTCGTTTCGGACATTCGCTAATTCCATCATAAAATATTTTCCTCCTCAAAATAACACCGAAGGGCTCTGGCCCTTCGGTTTTTGTAGCATGTTTCTACAATACAGACTTTTAGGCTGTACCAGACCGGGCGCTTGCGCTTTTCTTTATTACGAAGCTGCTCCGTGACAGTTTTTGAACTTTTTGCCGCTTCCGCAAGGGCAAGGTTCATTTCGGCCGACTGCCATTTCTTTACGCACAGGTGCTTTTTTCTTTTTTGCCGGCGCGCCACCGTCTTCTTTCGGATTGACCGCTTGCCCTTTCGCAACTTCTTCGCGTTCGAGGTTGTTGCGGATTTCCGCTTTCAGCGCATATTTTGCCACGTCGTCTTCGATGGCTTCCACCATGGCTTCAAACATCGCAAACCCTTCGTTCTGGTATTCACGCAGCGGATCGTTTTGGCCGTATGCACGCAGATGGATACCTTGCCGAAGCTGGTCCATGGCATCGATATGATCGATCCATTTGGTATCAATCGAGCGCAGCAGGACCACTTTCTCAAATTCACGCATCCGGTCAGAAGACATTTCTGCTTCTTTTTCATCGTACTCCTTTATCACCGCAGCTTTGATGAAATCGATCAACTCTTCTTTTGTCTTTCCTTGCAGATCCGCTTCTGAGAGGGCGTTTTCCGGTAGAAGGTTCGCCATCAGCACATCAGCAAGTGACTTAAGATGCCAGTCTTCCTGTTTTTCTTCCATTGTATGCGTATGAACCATGCGTTCAATGGAACTATCGATCATTCTTTCAACCAAAGCCCGCATATTGTCCGTTTCGAGCACTTCCATCCGTTCTTTGTAGATGATCTCCCGCTGTTGGCGAAGTACGTCATCATACTGAAGCAATCGTTTCCGCGCATCAAAGTTATTGCCTTCCACGCGTTTTTGGGCAGATTCAACGGAACGGGTCACCATTCTTGACTGCAAAGGCTGTGAATCATCCATTCCCAGTTTGCCCATCATATTCCGCATCGAATCTGAACCGAAGCGGCGCATCAGGTCATCTTCCAATGATAAGTAAAACTGCGTTACACCCGGGTCTCCCTGACGCCCTGAACGTCCACGCAACTGATTATCAATACGCCGTGATTCATGGCGTTCTGTACCAATGACTGCTAAGCCGCCGACTTCAACGACGCCTTCACCCAGCTTGATGTCTGTTCCCCGACCAGCCATATTCGTAGCGATGGTCACAGCACCTTTTTGACCGGCATTTAAAATGATTTCCGCTTCATGGGCGTGGTTTTTAGCGTTCAGCACCGAATGCTTGATGCCTTTTTTCGTCAGGAAATCCGATATGATTTCAGAAGTCTCAATCGCTACTGTACCAACCAACACCGGCTGGCCCTTTTTATTGCGTTCGGCAATGTCTTCACCAACGGCTTGGTATTTGCCTGCAGTTGATGAATAAATCAAATCAACGCGGTCATCCCGGATAATCGGCTTGTTGGTGGGGATGGCAATAACGTTCATATTATAGATATTGCGGAATTCCTCTTCCTCTGTTTTCGCTGTACCGGTCATCCCGGAAAGCTTTTCATACATACGGAAAAAGTTTTGGAATGTAATCGTCGCCATCGTCATTGATTCGTTCTGGATTTCCAGCCCTTCTTTTGCTTCAATGGCCTGGTGAAGCCCGTCTGAATAGCGTCGCCCTTTCATCAGACGGCCGGTGAATTGGTCAACGATGACCACTTCGCCTTCCTGAACCACATAATCCACATCTTTTTGCATTGTTATATGAGCTTTTAATGACTGATTGATGGCGTGGTTCAAACGGACATGATTGATGTCAAACAAGTTTTCGATACTGAAAGCTTTCTCGACTTTTTCAATGCCTTCTTCTGTCAAAACTACCCCTTTTGTCGTTTCATCATAGGTGTAATCCGTTTCCTTGTTTAAAATCCGCACAAACGCATTGGCCTGCATATATAACTGCGCCGATTTTGACGCTTGCCCGGAAATGATCAAAGGTGTGCGTGCTTCATCGATCAAAATAGAGTCGACTTCATCGATAACAGCATAATGCAACGGACGCTGGACCATGTCTTCTTTGTAAAGCACCATGTTATCGCGCAAATAATCGAATCCCAATTCGTTATTTGTGCTGTAAGTGACATCGGCTGCATATGCCTGCCGTTTTTCCTCTTTCGTCAAGCTGTTCAAATTCAAGCCGACCGATAAACCGAGCCATTCGTATAATTGGCCCATTTCCTGAGCATCACGGCCCGCCAGGTATTCATTGACTGTCACCACGTGGACACCTTTTCGGGTAAGCGCATTTAAATACACCGACATGGTGGATGTCAGTGTTTTCCCTTCCCCTGTTTTCATCTCAGAGATATTGCCTTCATGAAGCGAGACAGCACCCATGATCTGGACACGGAACGGATATAATCCGAGTACCCGTTTTGCCGCTTCACGCACTGTGGCGTATGCTTCCGGCAACAACTCATCAAGCGTTTCCCCTTTTGCATGGCGCTCGATGAAACTTTCCGTCTTTGCTTTCAGTGCCTCGTCGGAAAGCGCGGCATAATCAGCTGCCAGCGCTTCCACTTTATCCGCCGTCTTTTCCAATTTTTTTAAATCCCGTTTGTTCGGGTCGAATACCTTATTCAATACTCCAAGCATTTATAACCGCTCCCTGCATAGTATCCGGTCAGCCAAAATGGTGCCGGATCGCTTTTGCTTTTGTTATATCCAGCTGCAGTGACTGCTTTTGTCAAAGCTCCAATCATACAGCAAAACCATTGCAATCGTAAAATCTCATCCTTCATTTTACCACTGCGCACAACACGGTGCAAATAATGAAGAACACAAAGACTTGCGTAACAGACAGCTTGGAAGATTTGGCGAAACGTCCAACCTCCTTTACTTAGCGAATGGCGGACAAAAGCAACAAAAGAAGCCTCTCATTACGAGAGGCTTCTTTACCGGCATCTTATTGACTGGTTTCGATCAATCCATACGTGCCATCTTTTCGTTTGTAGACAATATTCGTTTCATTGGTTTCGGCATCAGTGAAAACAAAGAAGTTATGGCCGAGCATATTCATCTGCAGCACCGCTTCTTCTTCGTCCATCGGTTTCAGCTCGAATTGTTTTGTGCGGACAATTGTCAGATCTTCGTCCGTTTCCTCATCATCGTAATCACCGTTTTCCCCCGTATCGTATGGAGGTTTTGTAACTTGTTCTGCTGCTGCAAATGCAAGTCCCATTCCTTCGCGATCACGGAATTTGCGGTTGATTTTTGTTTTATATTTACGGATTTGACGTTCCAGTTTGCTGACAATCAAATCGACTGCTGCATACATTTCATCGTGGCGCTCTTCAGCCCGTAGCGTTAAGTTTTTCATCGGGATGGTTACTTCCACTTTTGTCTGGGTATGGTTCAAAGATTTCAAGTATACCATCGCTGTCGCGTTAGTGCCTTCCGGGAAGTAGCGTTCAATCTTATCCACTTTCTTCTCGATATAGTCGCGAACAGCGGGAGTCACTTCGACGTTGTCGCCTTTGATATTATATTGAAGCATGTTAACTCCTCCTTCTTGTTGTGCTATATGTGTACAATTCTACAACTTCCCTTTCCATTCCTGCTTGAAACGTAAAAAGTTTCGTTCAGCTAAATTTCAGGTAAACAATATGACAAGGAGTTGATAACTATGTTCACCGATAAAACTGTTGTAGTAACCGGAGCCGCACAAGGAATCGGAAAACGGATTGCGGAACACTTTGCCGACAGACAAGCCCGTGTCATCGGACTGGATCTCGTGCAGGTCACTCTTGATGGCGTTGAGTACCGAAAATGCGATGTCGGCGATTTTCAGCAAGTCATGCAAGTGTTCTCTCAAATCCATGAGGATTACGGACCCATCCACGTATTGATCAACAACGCCGGCGTTTCAAAGTTCCGGTCAATCTGGGAGGTGGAGGAAAAAGAGTGGGATCATGTCCTGGATACCAACCTGAAATCTGTATTTATTTGCAGCCGTGAAGCTGCCCGCTATATGACTGATGATATCCGCTCCATTGTCAATATGGCATCAACACGCGCCTTTATGTCGGAGCCGAACACGGAGACCTACTCCGCTTCCAAAGGTGGCATTTATGCGTTGACCCATTCTCTTGCAGCGACGTTCAGCGAACGCTCCATCCGTGTCAATTCCATCGCTCCGGGATGGATCCATGAAGATGACCCCGGGAAATTGCGTGACATCGATCATGCTCAACACTGGAGTGGCCGCGTTGGAGACGGTTCGGATATAGCGCGTGCCTGCCTTTTTTTAAGCAATCCTGAAAATTCATTTATCACTGGAGAATGTTTAACGATTGATGGCGGCATGACAAGAAAAATGATATACGAACATTGATGGACTGTCCGTAATAAACGGGCAGTTTTTCTTTGGTTATCCTCTGATGAGCGTAAACAAAGAAACCTCTTTTGCCCCATGCTGCCGCAAAACTTTTGCCGCATGGCGCATCGTCGTTCCCGTTGTATATAAGTCATCCACAAGCATGACTTTCTCCGGAACCTTTTCTCTGTTCCACTGAAATAAAGTCGCGGCTGCCAGTCGCTCCGCTTTTGACTTGGTTCCTTGCACGTCTTCGGACTTCTCCAGAAATTGTTGGCAGGGCAATCCTGCTGCATCGAGGAAACGTTCAACTTGAGGGAATGTCCTTATTTTCAGTTTTTCGGGATGCATGGGAACCGGCACAATCACCGCTTTCGATTTCCGTAAAGCTTTGTGGATTTCCCCGGCGAATACTTCAGCCAGCACAACATCCTGCATGAACTTGTACTGATGAAGAAAACTTTTCATGGCTGCATTATACTGATATAAACTTTTTCCCGAGTGAATGAGTCCTGCATATTCTGTCGCTTCCCAAGAGCGGCAATCTGCACACTGCCTTTCCCCGCTTTTTCCGCATGTCTCACAAACTTGTCCTGTAATAATTTCAAAGCCGCTTTTGCATTTCCTGCAAATGACTTCCTGTATATCTTTGAAGAACAAACCTCTCCAGGAAGGCGCGAATGTAAGCTCGGTATCACATAAATAGCAATTCATCCTTGCCCGCCTTTATTGTATGAAACAATCAATTTCCTGGCTTTGTCCATCTCTTTTGACAGGCCATTGTGAAAAAAGGTTACTTCTCCAGTGGGGTAATCAGCTGATCTGCCGACACGTCCGGCAATTTGAATCAAAGCTGAAGAATCAAAAATCCTTTCATCAGCACCTACGACGGCCACTTGGACATCCGATATCGTAACCCCTCTTTCTAAAATGGTGGATGTAAGGATTCCAGGAATTTGCTTTTCCCTCAATTTCATCACCTTTTCCTTTCGGAGTGGATCTTCCGCATGTACTGCTTCGATGGAGTGATGCACTTTCCTGAAAAGAGGAATAGCGGCTTCGATCAGTTCAATGGAAGGGAAAAAAAGCAAGAAAGGCTTCTTCTGCTCAATCTTTTGAATGACCCATGTTTTCAATTGGTCTGGTATTTTCTGGCGGGCAAACGTTTTTTTATAACTCCATAACGCTTTGTATCTCGGTACAGGCAACGGATACCCGTGGTAACGGCGAAACAGTCGAGATTGATTTGAAGTGTTTTTCAGCAATTCCACGGATGGTGTAGCGGAAACATATACGACAGCCGCATCTTTTTTCATCGCTTTTTTCACCGCCCGCTGCAGAGCAGCATCAAACGAATAAGGAAAAGCATCCGCTTCATCAACAATCATGACATCAAATGCGGATTGAAAGCGATACAATTGATGGGTAGTGGCGATGATGATCGAAGCAAATCCGGACTCAACCGGCGAACCGCCATAAAGCGTATGGACGATGGTTTCCGGGAAAACAGAACGGATTCTTGGCGACAGTTCCAGTACAACATCAATTCGCGGAGCGGCGATGCAAATACGCTTTCCACTCCGTAACGCTTTAAAAATTGCAGGAAACAGCATCTCGGTTTTACCGGCGCCGCACACCGCATACACAAGATGTGGAGCCTTGCTTGAAACGCTTGCTGATACTTCTAGGGAAGCTTGTTTTTGAGAAGGGGTCAGTATGCCATTCCAAACGAATGAATGGGGGATTGAAGGAATTGGGGATGGGTCCGCCCAGGTAAGCAATTCCGTACAGGAACTGATGCGGCCCATTTGAATGCAGTGGCGACAGTATAAACATTCCTTTTCACAGTTCGAACAGTGAAAAGCTATAATCTTATCCGTGGATGTTTCGAGACAACGGGTGCATTGCCGACTTTCTGTTATCCCTTTCGTGAGCCTCAGCATTCCATTCTGAAGTGCGGCGTCAATCTGTTCTACGGGAAAAGGGCAAAACTGCCGCAACCAAATGCGGCCGGTGAAAAACTCTTCCATGTCAGTCATGCAATTTGTCCTTCCTTAACCGGAGGCCGGCAGTTTATTTTTTTACCCACCCCAGTCCCATCGCACCTTCTCCAAGATGTGCTCCGATGACAGGACCAAAATAGGAAATTTCGAAATCGACTTGCGGACACAACTTTTCCAATTCCGTTAACCATTGCCGGGCTTCTTCAGGACGGTTGGCGTGGATAACTGTCGCTCGAATCGGTTCCCCTGAAAGAGCATCTTCCTGCAACAGATCAGCAATTCGCTTCATCGCTTTTTTTCGGGTTCTGATTTTTTCAAACGGTATAATAACTTTTTCTTCAAATATCAGTAAAGGTTTGATCTGCAACAGCCCACCGATAACTGCCTGCGCACCTGATAACCTGCCACCACGCTGCAGGTGCATCAAATCCTCCACCATGAAATACGCACGCATCGACTGCTTCATCTTGCTGAGTTCACCCATGATGCTGTCAACATCCATACCCGCTTTCGCCAATTCTGCTGCTTTCAACACGTAAAACCCCTGCATGGCACAAGAGATTTCCGAGTCGAAGGCATGAACCTGAATTTCTTCCACCATTTCGCCAGCCTGCATTGCCCCTTGCAAAGTTCCACTGATGCCGCTTGATAAGTGAACCGAAATGACATGGTCATAATCGTTTGCCAATTCCCTGTACAGAGTAACAAATTCGCCAATTGGCGGTTGGGACGTCTTCGGGAACTCCTCTTTTGCCTTTTGATAAAATTCTTCCACGCTCAATTCCTGTTCCTCTTCGTACGAGTCATTCCCGAACATGACCTGAAGAGGAATCATATGGATGTTATGTTCTTTTCGAATCGCTTCCGGTATATAGGAAGTACTGTCTGTAACAATCGCTGTTTTCATCATTATCATCCTCCTTCTTCAGTCTACCAAAACCACGCCGTAAAACGTAAAAAAATTCCTGAAGAATTCAGGAATTTTTACTGGTTGCCTATAGCGTATAAACTTGTCACTTTCCAGTCGCTGTCTTCCGTCTTAAAGACCACCACATGGCGACCCGACTGGGTAGTATTCTTGCTGGTGCCTGTTTCTTTAATTGTCATTTCTATTTCAGCAAAAACTTCTGCACGGCCTTCTTCGTATTCAACAATCGTTTCGTCGCTTGTTTCATAAACAGTGTCGTATGTTTCAAACGCATCCATCAAAGCTGCACGATCTTCTTCACGGTCAAATCCATCCGGTTCCCGTGCAATCACTTCCATATAGCGATCGATGTCTTCTTCATTGAAGGCTTCAATATATTCTTCATATGCGCCTAAAATGGCAGCAGCTTCTTCTTCCGGCACATCCGCTTCTATGGCCTGACCGTTTTCATTTAACGTAAAGCCTACGGATTCTTCGTCTTCGATGCCATGGTCAACTGCGTTGTTCTCATTGGTTAAATTGCCGTCTTCTACGGAATTTTCATTGGTCGACGATTGTTCTGAATCTGAGCAGGCGCCCATTACGAGAAGCAATCCTCCCAGTACGATCATTTTTTTCATCCAGCATACCTCCTGCGGTCCATTCTGACAGATGCATGTCTGGAATACAATGAACAAGCTGTGTCAAAAACTCCTTAAAAACGGCTCCGCTTTTTTGAAAAAGCAGAGCCGTTTTCTGAGTTTGCATTAGTTCTTAGCATTGATTTTATCCAGTCCAACCGGCGTCAGCCGCTCTTTATCTGACTTCCACCCAGCCGTTTTTGATAGCTGTCACCACTGCCTGTGTCCGGTCATTCACTTGCATCTTCTGCAGGATGCTTGAGACATGGTTTTTAACCGTTTTTTCGGAAATGAACAGTGTTTCGCCAATGACCCGGTTGCTTTGCCCATCCGTCAATAACTGCAGCACTTCGCTTTCCCGTTTGGTCAGCAAGTGGTAGGGGCGACGAATTTCCGTTTGGTGAAATGAGCCTTTGTTTTCCCGTTCACTCAAGCGACGAAATTCCATCACTAGATTGCGCGTGACTTTCGGATGTAAATAAGAACCGCCTTTTGCTACCACTTTAATGGCCTGGATAATCCCTTCGGCATCCATTTCCTTCAGCATATAACCCAGCGCACCGGTTTTCAATGCGTGTGTAACATACGATTCATCATCGTGAATGGACAGCATAATGACTTTAGCATCCGGAAATTTTTCGATCAATTCGCCGGTCGCTTCTACTCCGTTTTTCTGCGGCATATTGATATCCATCAATACCACATCCGGTCTGTTTTCTTCGTACAGCTTTATCACTTCCGTGCCGTCTCCGCCTTCTGCCACGACTTCAAAAGAGTCTTCAAAGTCCAGAATGCGTTTTACCCCTTCACGGAATAGTTGATGATCGTCAATAATAATAATTTTTGTCATTATGTTGTCCTCCTCGAATACCGTATCTTATCATGCCGTTTTAAGCGGAATCTGAAACATTAGCATTGTCCCATTGCCTGGAGAAGAATTGATGAAGAAATCTCCTTCTATTAAATCGATCCGCTCTTTCATACCGATTAACCCAAAGGACTGGTCTTTCACCAGGCTTTGATCGAATCCCACGCCATTGTCTTTTATGACCAGGCTGACATGTTCTTTCATCCATTCGACCTCCACTTCGATTTCTGTTGCCTTGCCATGCCTGATTGCGTTTGACACTGCTTCTTGTACAAGACGGAAAATCGAAGCTTCATGATTGTTTGGAAGCCTGGCTTCATTGCCGAGGGACCGGAAGTTCAGCCGGACCCCCTGGTTGTAATCTTCAATCGTTTCAAGATACTTTTTCAACGTAGGCACAAGCCCTAAATCATCCAATGCCATCGGCCGTAAGTCATAAATAATCCGCCTGACTTCAGTAAGGGCGTGCCGCACCATTTCTTTTAATGAAGAAATCTCACGAAAGGCTTTTTCAGGCCCTTTCTCACGGAATGTTCTTTCAATCAGATCCGATCTGAGGAGAACATTGGCCATCATCTGAGCAGGGCCATCGTGAATCTCGCGAGACAGCCGTTTCCGTTCTTCTTCTTGCGCTTCAATGATGCGCAGGCTATAATCTTGCTTTAGCCTCGTATTGTCTATCGCATCGTCCACTTCTTCCAAATCAGAAGCTAAATAATTCGATGCGATGTTCACTCGGTTAACCAGGACTTCGGCACGTTCGATCGTTTGCAACAACAGCTGCAGCCGACGCTGCAGGTCATCTCGCTGTCGCCTGTACTTTTTTTCTTCCGAACGGTTAGCCGACAACTGCATTTGTAGATCATTGACTTGTTCATATGCTTTTTTCACTTGTTTTTCGGGAAATGTATCGATGACCTGCGTCACTTCAGCTAGGCGTCTGCGGGCGGCCCGAGTTTTTTTTTCCAACACTTCGCCCGCTTTTATCACACGGGCAATATTGTTGCGAACGATTTCTAACTCGTCTTTCATATTTTCATAACTTCGGCGACTTTGTTCACTGATCACGAATATTTCTCTTTTTGTGTCTTCCATTTTTTCGAGTAATCCGTTAAAAATAGAATCTAACGCTTGCGCGTTGAGTCTTTTAGCCATATTAAAACCGCCTTAGTTAAAGTGAACTGGTAACAGGTGAAAAATAGCTTGCACCTTTCTGCCTGTTTCGGCTTTTACAATTATATCACTATATAAGCAATTACATATTAAATATACATTACAAATTATCTGATTTTATTTTACAACAGGAGGAATCAAATTGCGAGGAAATTACATGACTGTCGGCAGGACCGCAGACGCTGAGATTGTTATTCAAAAATCCCGTTTTATCGGGCATGCAGCCAGAGCAGAAACCGAAGCAGAGGCCCTGGAATTCATTGAATCCATAAAAAACACCCACCGTTCCGCAACGCATAATTGTTCGGCTTATTTAATCGGAGAACACGATTCCATCCAAAAAGCAAATGACGACGGAGAGCCGAGCGGCACAGCCGGAGTCCCTATCCTTGAAGTATTGAAGAAACAGGGATTGAAAGACACAGTAATTGTCGTTACGCGTTATTTCGGCGGCATCAAACTGGGAGGCGGCGGATTGATCCGGGCATATGGGAAGTCTGCCACTGAAGCATTGGCTGCTGCCGGCATTGTCGAGCGCAGACTTCATGAATTGATGAAAGTTTCCATCGACTATGGATGGCTTGGGAAATTGGAAAATGAAGTGCGGCAATCTGCATACCCGTTAAAAGACATCCTGTATGCTGAAAATGTCGACATTCTGATTTATGTACCCGTCGAAGAAACAGAGAATTTCACTAATTGGATCAATGAATTGACAAATGGGCAAGCCGTCATTCAACCTGACGGAAGTGAATTCCTGGAATTCCACGTGTCCTAATTCTTTTCATTTACGCAGGTCTATCTTCACTGTATAATCTTTATATAAAAGCTAACTTGAAACAAATGCTGTGTTTCTGCGTCTAATACTGTAATAGAAGTTTGGTATTCCCGAATTGGAAGAATCGGTTAGCCCACCCCATAGAGGAGTTAATAACATGAAACGTAAAGATTATCGAAAAAGCAGGACGAGCAAAAAGCGGACCGCATTGAAAATTATTGCGACACTTGTTGCCTCATTGCTCGTATGTGTTTCCGCATATGGGATTTTCCTGGTAAAAAAAGCGGAAAATGCGGCAAACCAAGCGTTTGAAGAAGCAGATAACCGAACGATGTCAGACCTTCGCGAAGAACAAGTAGAGCCGTTGCATGATAATGTCTCCGTATTGTTTATCGGCGTTGACGACAGCGAAAAAAGAGATCAGGACGATGATAACATTCGGTCGGATGCTTTAGTACTGGCTACTTTGAACAACGAAGACAAGTCCGTCAAATTGGTGAGCATCCCACGGGACACTTATACTTATATCCCGGATGCAGGCTATGAAGACAAGATTACACATGCTTACGGCTATAACGGCCCCTCTTCCACCATTGAAAGTGTGGAAGGATTGCTGGAAGTTCCGGTCGATTATTATGTCCGGATGGATTTCGAAGCATTTATCGATATCGTTGACGCATTAGATGGCATCGAGGCCGAGGTTCCTTATGATTTATCGGAAAAAGATGAAAATGATGTCCACAATGCCATTGTTTTGGAAGAAGGTCTGCAAACTTTGAATGGACGTGAAGCCTTGGCTCTGGCAAGAACCCGTCACTATGATAATGATATCCAGCGTGGAAAGCGGCAGCAGATGCTGATTGAATCTATTATGGATGAAATTTTGTCCGCTTCGTCCATCACGAAATACGGGGATGTCATTGATGCAATCGGAGATAACATGAAAACCAACCTGTCCTTTAAAGACATGCAGTCTTTTTTTGAATATGCAAAAGGCGGAAGCCCAGAGGTGGAAACCATCACTTTGGACGGTTACGATGATATGTCCACAGGCGTTTATTACTGGCAATTGCATGAAGAATCCCTAATGGAAATCCAGGATGTTCTACAAAGCCATCTTGGCCTAAAACCGGATACATCCACACTTACCGACAGCAGCGAAATTGATTTTTCAGAACAAAAAGCCTCTGAAAGAGGTTACTGATCCAATATGTAAAAAAAGACTTAACAAAAGCAGACGCTTTTGTTAAGTCTTTTTATTTTCCAATCATTTTCACTAAGTTGATGAGCGGCCGATAATTTTTTCCGGCAAGACCGACCACTTCCACAAACAATTCAATGGCGATCAGCATGACACTGATAAGCAGGATGCCTCCCCACAAAGTGGCTTGAGAGAACAGCAATGCCGCTAAGCCAAACAATGCAGCGATTCCATAAATAATCAGTACAGTCTGTCGATGTGAAAAACCGATATTCAAAAGGCAATGGTGCAAATGCGATTTATCAGCAGCTGAAATGGATTTCTTTTCCCGTACACGGCGCACAATGGCAAAGAATGTATCTGAAATCGGCACACCCAGCATGATGATAGGGATGATCAAAGCCACCACCGTTACATTTTTGAATCCCATCAAAGCCAATACGGAAATCATAAAACCTAAAAACAAAGCACCCGTATCGCCCATGAAGATTTTGGCTGGATGGAAATTGTAAAACAAGAAGCCCATTGAGCTTGCTGCAAGCAAGGCTGCCGTCGCCATGACAAATGGATCTCCCATGATAAATGCCATGATCGCAAGCGTGATCAACGCAATGGTGGAAACGCCGGCTGCTAAACCATCCAGGCCATCGATTAAATTGATGGCGTTGGTAATTCCGACAATCCACAGCACAGTCAACGGAATGCTTAGATAACCAAAGCTCAACTCTCCGCCAAACGGCAAGTTGATGAAGGAAATTTCCAGACCGCCACCCACGACAACAATACCGGCAGCCAACAGTTGGCCGAGCATTTTTGCCTTTGCGGTAATTTCATACATATCATCAAGGACGCCGGTAACGATGATGAGGAAAGCACCGATTATGATAGCCGATGTAATCGGGATGAATGCGGCTTCCACCGAATTGGAAATAGGATCTACAGGCCTTAATATAAAATAACCGATGATAAAAGAGCCAAATATAGCTAATCCGCCTAACCGCGGCATAATACGTCCATGAACTTTTCGATAATTGGGACGATCAACTGCACCTACACGGAAAGCGAACCGCTTTACAATCGGCGTCAAAATGATCGATGCAACAAATGCTATAACCAAAGTGAGGTAAAGCATATCTTTCCTCCTTAAAACTCTCATTCTACATATATATCCATTCCTACTATACCACGAAAAACATGAAAATAAAACCATCTTCCCTTTCATTATACTGGACGCTCTTCAGCTGAAAAGGTTCTATGGTATGTGGAGATTGTCACCAAAGTTTGTTAAAATGAGCAAGTAGCAATGGAGCTGAAAAAGGAGACTATCATGCATGGTAACGTTATTTAAGCGTTCAAATAAACCCAACACCAGACAACTAAAGAAGTACAACCGCATTGTTAATGAGATCAATTCCTTAGAGTCCACATACGCGGCAATGAGCGATGAGGATCTGCAAACGATGACTTCCCACTTTCGTCAGCAACTGGCTGATGGGAAGAAAATAGAAAAAATTATCCCTGATGCTTTTGCGGTAGTCCGCGAAGCTTCCAAGCGTGTATTGAATATGCGGCATTTTGATGTCCAGCTCATCGGTGGATTAGTGCTGGCAGAAGGCAATATAGCAGAAATGCCAACAGGTGAAGGAAAAACCCTGGTCGCCTCCCTCCCTTCCTATACACGAGCGCTCGAAGGAAAAGGTGTTCATGTAATAACTGTAAATGAGTACCTGGCTCAACGGGACTACGATCAAATCGGTCAAATCCACCGCTTTTTGGGACTGACAGTTGGATTAAACCTGCCGATGATGGAAGCTGAAAAAAAACAAGCTGCATACCAAGCGGATATTACATACGGAGTCGGTACGGAATTCGGATTTGACTACTTGCGTGATAATATGGCAGCAGCTAACAAAGACAAGGTCCAACGGAAATACCATTTCGCCATCATTGACGAAGTGGACAGCGTATTAATCGATGAAGCAAAAACACCGCTGATTGTTGCGGGTAAAATGAAAGCCAGTGCTGATCTTCACCAAATCGCTGCGCTATTGGCAGCGCGCTTTCAGGAAGATATCGATTATGATTTTGATGATGAAACCAAAGCGACTTCATTGACCGATACAGGCATTGAAAAAGTCGAAAAAGCATTTGGCGTGGAAAATTTATATGAATTGGAGCATCAGACGCTCTATCATTACGTCATCATGGCCGTCAGAGCGCGCGTCATGTTCAAGCGTGACGTTGATTACATTGTAAAAGACGGCAGAATCATGCTGGTGGATATGTTCACCGGACGGACGTTGGACGGCAGAACCTTATCGGACGGATTGCACCAGGCGCTTGAAGCGAAAGAAAAATTGGAAATTACAGAAGAAAATAAAGCTCAGGCTCAAATTACTATCCAAAATTACTTCCGTATGTACCCGATTCTGTCCGGCATGACCGGAACGGCCAAGACACAGGAAAAAGAGTTCCGTGAAGTTTATGGTATGGATGTTGTCCAGGTTCCCACCAACAAACCACGTGCCCGTATCGATTTAACGGACCGTGTTTTTCAAACAGCGGACCAAAAATACCAAGCGGTCACCGAAGAAGTCGTTGCCCGCCATAAAAAAGGGCAACCCATATTGATCGGTACCACTTCTATTCTGCAGTCGGAAGATGTAGCGAAGTACTTAAAAGCGGCAAACCTCGAATTTCAATTGTTGAATGCCAAAAGTGTGGAACAGGAAGTTTACTTGATTTCACAGGCGGGACAGCTCAACCAAATCACGGTTGCCACCAACATGGCCGGCCGTGGGACCGATATTGTTCTCGGCGAAGGAGTAGCGGATGTCGGGGGATTGCATGTAATCGGTACAGAAAAGCACGAGAACCGCAGAATCGATAACCAGCTTCGCGGTCGTTCAGGCCGCCAGGGAGACCCTGGATCCACACAGTTCATCATTTCGCTGGAAGATGACATGTTCAAACGCTTCGCGAAAGAAGACCTGGAAAAATTCAACAAAAAAATAACAACCGCCAAAAACGGTGAAGTCACCAACAAAGAAGTTCACGAATTGACGGAACGGACACAACGTATTGTAGAAGGTGCTCATTTCTCCATGCGTGAATACAATTTGAAATTGGATGACGTCATCAATGACCAACGCCAAATTGTCTACAAATTGCGTAACCGCGTATTGAACGGCGATGAAAACAGTAAGTTGTTAAAGTATATGATTGAGGATGCAGTTGAATACATCATATCCACGACGCTACCTGAGGATGGGGAAATCGAAGTCGGACACCTGCTGGATATCCAGGAATCCCTGCAGCAATTGTTGGGCATAGAAGTTCCTATTCCACCAGATGCCAACAAACCGAAAAAGATTCAAGCTGCGACAAAACCTGCCTTGGATGAAGTATTCGAACTGATCCACAGCTATGAAAATAACCAGCGGGTAGCCCGTACGATTCCATCTGTCATGAGAACATACATTGATCAAATGTGGGTGAAGAACCTTGAGAATATGGCTCATTTGAAAGAAGGGATTGGTTTGAGGTCGTATCAACAGGAAGATCCCATGAGAGTTTATCAACGTGAAGGGCTGGAATTGTTTGAAGGAAACTTCCAAAATCTTCGCCTCTCTGTTTCTTCAGAGCTGCTCGGCTTTCTGCGGCTGCTGGAAAGTGAAAGAAAGGAGGAAAATGAATGAACTTGTTTTCATTTTTCAAAAACGCAACAAAGACCGGAACCGACACTGCAGTATCTTCCACTGAACTTCTGGACGGTACGAATGAGGAAAGCCAGGATAAAAACGAAGTGGTGACTGAGCTGTCAATTGCATCGGACTGGAAAGTCAGCAAAGAACAGGAATATGTATTAAAGTTCCTGTCCAATGACCTGCCTCCTTTAAAAGCCGATCAATTATCATTATCCGGCATTCAAATTGATGTGGATAAAGGAAAAGGCGACTGGAATGTCCAAGCCTTTTTCCGCTCTTCTCTCGACCGGCCGATCAAGCTCGGAAAAGCCGAATTGATGCTGCTGGATGCAACGAATGACGTGGTGGGTTCACAGGAATTCGACTTGTCTGAACTCGGCACCTTGCCTCCGTTTTCAAATCGCCCGTGGGTCTTCAAATTCAAAAAAGAGAACCTGAAATCAACAGAAGTCCCAACGGACCAGTGGTCTTTGGCTTTTAACGTGCAATCTCTTGTTCCTCATTCATTGGACTTGGATCCCGCCTGGGAAGAGGCGTTACCAAAAGATCAAAAACTTTCCTTAAAAGAATTGGTGAAGAATCTGCCCGCTTTAAAGCCACGGGAAGTCAATATTACCGGGTTTCAATCCAAGTTTACAGAAGAAGGCAACTTGGCAATTTCCGTCTTTATCCGAAACGGTCATACCAAGCAGATTCAATTGGAAAAATTGCCGCTTGAAGTTTTGGATGCCAAAGGAGAACAAGTAGTCAAAGGTTCTTTCAAACTGGACAATTTGATGATCAAAGCCAACACATCCAAACCATGGACCTTCATCTTCCCGAGAGAAATGCTCACTAACGAAACCCCTGACCTGTCCCGGTGGACAGCGCGGGTTCCACAATAAAACGAAAAAAAGCTCAGCAAAATTGCTGAGCTTTTTTCATTGTACGATAAATTCTGTGATGTGGTCTTTCGTCATTTGAATGTTCATCGTATTGGGTACGAAATGGGTAACGACCAGCCGGTAGTTTTTCCCTTTTTCATATCCGTCGGCCGGTGATTGAACGATCATTTTTTCAGGAGAATCCCCCTTTTTAACAGTGACCGGCTGACGAACCCCAAATTCATCTTCTACATATATATACTTCTCGTGAACAAACTGCTCTTTCATCGGCTGAGAGAATGTTACCGTAAAGTTCTTATCTGTTTCAACAATGCGGGCATCCACATCCGGTGTAAAACTTGTTTCCTTGATTTCTTTGGAATGATAGACAGCTTGCAGGCCATCCAGCCAAATTGATCCTTTCGTCTTTCTTGTCGATTTCGTTTCAGCAATGTATATCTTCTGCAAGCTGAGCGGTGCCACTGCGTTGTTCGGAAGTGCAGCTTCGACGTACTTCCAGCCCACCCAGTTCAACTGATCTTCGGCAGTAAAATCGACTACAAATTCTTTTCCATCGGCATCTTTTAACGAACCGCGCAACCAATGGTTCATGCCGTCGCCGTAAACCCACACTCCCAGTTTTTTCGGCTGACCCGGTATTTTAAATGCCGAATTCCAGGTCAAGTATGCCGCCGAAGTGCCATTTTTGTAGGAAGTGAAATCGTAGCAAAGTTTGACCGATCCTGCTCCTTCTTTCGGGTCAATGGTTTTTTCAGCAGTAATTGACGCTTCTGCGAGGATTTCCTTAGCCGTTAATCCATTCGTGGAATCGAGTGAACTTAAAGGAAGAGGCTGGTCTGACACATGAACCGGGATGGATTGACTGACAGAACCGAAACTCGCCACAAGTGACCCTGTCCCCTGTTTGTCAGAGGCTGTAAAAGAAGTCCCATTCAACGAACCGATTTCCCCTTTGATAGACCAGTCAACAGCCGCTGGATTAAAAATCACTTTTTCGCTGCTGCTTACCCCTGTCACTTGGACTGTCGCCTTTTCACCTGTTCCCAGTCTGATGTCTGTCGGCGACACGATCAACTGATCGATGGAATCCGTGACAGTGACCGGAATCGTTACAGGAGCATTTCCGTAAGTGGCATTTACGTTTCCTGTACCTGCCTTCACTCCGACAAACTGATTGTCTTCGATTTTCCCGATGCCGTTCGTGACTGATAGCAAGACCAGCTTCGATTGATCGATCGTTAAGGGGTTATAATATTGATCCAGTACTAAATCGGTTTGAAAACCGACAGAAGCTCCGACTGCCACAATGCCTTCCTGTTTTTGGCTCACCTTTATATGCGTTTCCTGGCCATAAGGCGCAGTACTGACAGCTTCCAGGATGGCTGACACTTTTCTTTCATAGCCAGAAACCGGCCGATTGGCTAATGTGGGATAACGATCCCCATATTTTCGGGTGACCATTGTGGTTGAGCCGCCACCATCCAAATTGATGGCATTGTAAGCTCCGATGGACTTTAAGTAATTGGCAAATTCGATTAACGTCATGCCTGTACTGCCACTTGCAGCACTGTCCACCGTGACGAAATAGGCGTTGGAGCCATCTTCATTTACCGCTACTGCTGTTCGGGCTGTCCGCTGGGTAACACGCGGGCTGTTTAAATCGATGGACAAATCAACCGTTCCATCTTGTACCAGAAGAGGTCCGGTGGCCAACATAAAGTTGGAGCCTTTCCATTCCGATTCAACATCCACCGTCAAACCGACCGTGTCCCCTACTTTTATATCACGGATTTTATCGACTTCCGCTTTGTCCACAGCTGAGATGACAAAGCCGTTTGCGGGAATTGTGGCACTTGTGTATTGACCATATGGCCGGATTGCTGTAACTTTTCCGGTCAGCTCTTCACCGAATTCATACCCTGTATTAACAGAAGAAGCCGTAGTGACAACCACTTCCATTCCTGTGCTGTTGGTCCGTGTAGTCGGATACGGCCAACTGGATGTATAAAGAATGCTTTCCCCTCTCTGGCGTTCCCTGTTCAGAGAAGTCAATTCAGCTGTTTCACCGTTATGGCTCACTGTGTAGGACAATTCATACTCATCCACTTTCGCTTTGTTGTCGGAAGTTACACCAAAGGCAGCCGGCGTGTGCATGAAATCATTGAAATTAGTGGAAACCACACCTAAATTGACGATTTCATTGCCATCTGCCAATAAATACGTCGGCAGACCATTTTCAAAAGTGAACAACGATGCATTGACTGCTCCGACAATATGGTGCTGATCTGTTGAATGAGAACGGCTTAAATCGGAAGTGGTTGTTAAGGAAGTAAAAGGATCTGCTATTCCCAGATCGATGGTCGTATAGGGTTTGTTCATATTTACAGATAATTGATTGATGCGTTGAGGGTTTCCTGCCACCGTGCCAGTCGTGGCTGAATGGTAAACACCTTGAGAAATCATAGCGGCATCTGTGTTCTCCATGCCGACTGTAGAAATTACTGCAACCGCAATGATACTGGATAAAATTTTTCTTATATGCATTATGTATCTCCTTTTGTAATATTTCCCCCTGAAAAAAAGCAAAAGGAAAGGAATCCACCAATGAAGATGCGTGGATTCCTTTCCTTGCTTCAACCAAGTCTGCTCAATATATATTATAAAAACAGGTAATTACTACTCTATTTTAACATAATTATCCTCGTCTACAATAACGTTAAGTGACTTTCTCAGAAAAATATCAATCCACTGATATAACTTCCGGGGGTGTGGTGTCGAGCGACAATAAGTCTGCTCTGTATACGAACAATGAAAATTGCCCGCGGGTTATGTTGTCATAAGCGCCGAATTTTGTCGGTTCTGTTCCAAAGGTAATTTCAGCTTCCACCAATGCCGCTACATACCCTGCAAATTTTGGGTTAACGTCAGTAAACGGAATGGAATTGTGCGAAGAGGTCAGGTTGTAGGCAGACGCAATGACTTTGGCCATTTCAGATCGGGTCATCGTATCATAAGACCCGTAGGAGGTGGAGCTTTTTCCATTGATAACTCCCGCGTGCGCCAAAGCGTTCACTGCCCATGCCCGGTTTGATGGAACATCGGTGAACCCGGCATCCGGGCTTTTGGATTCAGGAGTATAGCCCATAACTTTTGCCACCATTACGGCAGCGTCGATGCGCAAGATCTCCCTATCTGTGCCGAAACGGGTATCACTGATTCCTTGAGCGTATTTTTTTGTCACCAAGTGATCGACCGCTGTTTTATAACGGTCATTAACATCCGTAAAATAACTTTGTGCTTCAGTGCTGAAAAAGGATGCAGAAAAGATGAATGCTAAAAGAACGGCGATTAACAAGGTACTGGTTATTTTCTTCACGGATAACTTCCTTTCAGGTTCATGAAGCCAATATACTATTTGCTTCCTGCTGTTACAAGGTTCTTTTGAATTATTTAACATTTTTATATATATTTTATTTTTTAGATTTTCTTCAATTGATAACCGTGGTCCTTTTCTTCTGTTTTCCGCTTTGAAATTTCCCTGTACCTTCTTTAAGCACGAGAATATTTTTCTGATTATTCCGTTTCAACTGATAAGGAATATGTTATAATAGAATTGTAAACAGAATATTCTAAAAACAGAGGTGTAATGCATGGGCGGAAGTCTTCAATCTTATGCAAATAAAAAAAATTGGAGTTTTTACGACGAAGCTGCTGTCTTGCGAATGGATTATATTTATAGAGCGGAATTGGCTAAGTCGATTTCGTGTGAAGGTTTGCTTGTTGACCTCTCTCTGGACCAGCATGTAGAAGTAAGAAAAGGAGTTGCAGAAAATCCGAATGCACCTTTAGCAACGTTAAAAAGATTGGCGGAACAAGATCTCTGTATATGTGTTCAAAATTCAGCAAAACAAACCCTGAGCAAACTTATACAATAATGATATAGAAAAAGGCATTGCTTTCGGTACAGAACCCGGAAGCTTTTTTGTTTTTAATTATCCATCCTGCTGCAGGAATTTTTCCGTAACCCCCTGCTTTTTCAAACTTCCTGTGTAAAACCATTTTCAAAACAAAAATATTTTGCATAGAAGGTTTTCAAAAATTAGAGAATTCGGTTATAATAGAACACTATGCAATGCTTTATGAAGGAGCTTATAATGAAAAAGAAAACGCTTTCTTTCAATGAAATTATTACGATTGGCTTTATGCTTTTTGCCTTGTTTTTAGGGGCAGGCAATTTAATTTTCCCTCCCTACCTGGGTCAGTTGGCAGGAGAACAGCTTATTCCGGCCATCATTGGATTCCTTCTCACGGGTGTGGGACTGCCTCTTCTCGGCATATTAGCCATTGCCAAGGCGGGCGGAGACCTGCAATCCATTGCAGGTCGCGTAAATCCATATTTCGGAATCATTTTCACGGTGATTGTGTACTTAGCTATAGGGCCGTTTTTCGGTATTCCACGTACAGCCACAGTTGCCTATGAAATCGGCACTGCTCCATTCTTGCCGGATGGTGCGGAGTTTTCATCAATTGCCTTGCTGATCTATACTGTCATCTTTTTTGCCATTACTGTTTCGTTTGCATTGAATCCTACGAAACTCGTGGACCGGATTGGAAAGATATTGACCCCGATATTGATTGCAGTGATCGGATTGCTTGCGGCAAAAAGCATCATTACGCCAATGGGCGACATTGGTGCGCCTATAGGGAATTATGAAACAGAAGCATTTTTCGAAAGTTTCCTTCAGGGCTATTTAACGATGGACGCCATTGCCGCACTTGTTTTCGGCATCGTGGTGATCCAGTCCATTCGGGCCAAAGGAGTGGAGGACAAAAACTCCATCTTGCTCACTACTGTTTATGCCGGACTCATTGCGGCAATCGGGTTGTCCGTTGTTTACCTGTCCCTCAGCTATATTGGCGCCACCAGTGTTGAACAAGTAGGCTTGCTCGACAATGGAGGAGCAATCATTGCCGCCTCTTCCTTCGTTCTGTACGGGGAATCGGGAGCGATGATTCTCGCTGCAGCCATTACATTCGCCTGTTTGACGACTTCAATCGGTTTAGTGACAGCTGCAGCCCAGTTTTTCAATAAAATCGCTCCGAGGTTTTCTTATAAAAGCTATGTTTTCTTTTTTGCCGGGTTCAGTATGATCGTGGCGAATGCAGGGCTTACTCAATTGATTGCAATTTCCTTGCCGGTCCTTCTTGCCATCTATCCACTGGCGATCGTTCTTGTCCTGCTGTCGTTTTTTGACCGCGCCTTTAACCGGGAGCCGGTCGTCTACATACTGGCTCTCAGCTTAACGGCTGTAGTCAGTGTTTTTGATGGGTTGAGAGGTGCCGGAATCACATTCGAAGCAATAGACAACGTGTTGGGGATCCTGCCTTTATTCTCTCAGGGGATCGGTTGGCTGGTGCCAAGCATCGCAGGGACTCTTGCAGGGATGTTGTGGGTCCGATTGAAAGGAAAAGAGTACCATACAAATGCCTGATGTTCAGAAATTAAAGGCGCCAAAGTTTTAAAATAGAACAGAGCTTAACAAAAAAGCGTCAGCCCGATTTGAGGGCTGACGCTTTTTTTAAAATAACCTAGGAGTTGGTGGAGTTCCTCTTTTTTTTTCCACATCATTGTGGAAATCCCGGTGATCCCGAGGATTTCTTGGCGGGTCGTAATCATCCCGCTCCGTATTTGCCAGATGCTCTTCTTCTGAGTCGCGGCCAAACGGTGCTGGCCCCAAATTTGGGTCAACGCCTGGCGATGGTTCATCCTGCCGTTTGTTGACTCCATCCTCCCTGTTTAAATTACGTTCTCCTTCAGGGGTTTCCACATTCGGTTCATGGTCCATATACTGTTCCCCGGGAGCTCCTTCGTCTTTAGGATGATTGCTTCCGGTAGTCGGGTGAATGTTTTCCCCGTCTGTCCGCGAGTCTTTGAATTTATCATGCTGTCCTGATTCCCCATGCTGCTCTTCCCTTGCTGCATCTCTAGTATAAATTTCGTCTGAATCGTTTTCCACTCTTTCCGGCGGAATACGGACATCTTCATCGCGGATATTCTCATCATTAAATTTTCTGCCATCACGCTCAATATCGCGTCCAAAAGGAGCAAATGCGGTATTTCGTTTTTCTTCGTCAAGATCGACGGTTCGGGTATCGTCACCGAAAGAAGTGAAATTTTCGTCTTCCCGCTCAATCGGTTGATGGTCTGTATAAAGCAGGATTCCTCCATTATCCAGTTCTCTGTGGAGACCTTCTATAGTGGACTCTTCTAAATCCAATCTTTCGAGCTCTTCCCTTACAGCATCTTTTCCTGTAAAAAACGACTTGAACTTTTCTGTAAAAGTACCTGCTTCATGAGTCTGAACATTGGTCTGACTTTCTGCTGCTCCCAGCACATCATTGTCATTCGCTAAAACATGAATATCTTTTTCCTTATATCCACGCAATTTCATTTCTTCCACTTTTTGTTCGAGTTCATCTAAGGTATAAACTACTTCAAAATCACGGTTCGTCGATTTCATGGATTTCAGCCTCCTGTTTATGGTCTTACCTTCTATGTACCCGAAGAGGGCAATCACTAAAACCTGCAGAGCTGGATACTGCTCGGTTGTAAGGAAGATGTCACAAACCTGTACACTTTACCGAAATGAATTTTTTATCTTTGTTCTTACAGCCAGTTTAAACGTAAAGTCCGAATAGACAACCGGCTTTACCCTTAAACTACCTGGAAACTGCATTTTCCACTGCTTGCGAGACTGCCCGATGAACGCTTGGATCAAGCGCATGAGGCACCAATTCGCCTTCTTTGGTTTGATAGACAATTGCTTCAGCTGCAGCAATCAGCATGGAGTAAGTGATTTCTTTAGCCCCTGCATCCAAAGCCCCTCTGAAAATCCCCGGGAACCCCAATACATTGTTGATCAGTCGGCCATCAGCCGCGTAGGCAGCTCCGGCATTTAATGCATCTTCAGGTTTAATTTCAGGATGAGGGTTTGATAACGCCAGTATGATTTGTCCTTCTTTTACCATCTCTGGCTTGATTAAGCCTGAAACTCCAGTAGTCGCGATGACAATATCGCATTTTTCCATTAACTCATCCAGGGAACCCAAGGTCTTCCCTTCGTAGGAACGAAGCCGTTCCAGCGCTTCTTCATCACGGTCAGTGCCATAGACATCTTTCACGCCGTACGCCATCAGCATCCGACAAATGGCAAGCCCTGCTGCTCCTAATCCAATTTGACCGACTATTGCCTTTTCAGGATCGACTTTCGCAGCCTTGCAGGCAGATAAAACTGCCGCCAGCGTCACTACCGCAGTGCCGTGCTGATCATCGTGCATAACAGGAATCGGCAATTCCGCCTTTAACCGCTCTTCAATTTCAAAACAATGAGGAGAACCGATATCTTCGAGTAAAATGGCACCGTATCCCTGATGAATGTGCTTTACGGTCTCGACCACCTGATCCACATCGCTGGTATCCAGAAGTACCGGTACACCGCTTATGCCTACAAATTGGTCAAACAGCACTGACTTCCCTTCCATTACAGGCATTCCCGCTACGGGTCCAATATTGCCTAACCCTAAAATCGCTGTACCGTCTGTGACAATGGCTACTGTGTTTCCAATGCTGGTGAAGTACCTGGCTTTTTCCGGATCTTCCTGAATCGCCGTACACACATCAGCAACACCTGGTGTATAAACGCGGCGAAGGTCACCAACTGAACGGACATCGGTTCGACTTTTCATGTGAATTTTTCCGCCTTCATGGACTTTCATAACATCGTCGCTCACTGCATGAACTTGTATGCCGCCTCCGAGGTCCCGGACTGCCTGAACGGCTTCTTCGAGACAAGCCAGATTTTCACATTGGACGGAAATATCCCGCACAGTGGACAATGTTCCTATCTTGATGGTTTTGATGTCTCCGATATCCCCTCCTGCGTTCCCGATCGCCGTCGCCACTTTTGCAAAATTGCCCGGAACCGATGGTGTTTCCACAATCAATGTGCGCAATACTTGTGTTTTATTCATATTGTTCCTCCTCATCTCTGCGTAATGCCTGTAAATTTCCGTCTGTGACAAACAGCGAATGCCTTCTTTTCAGCCCTTTTCCACCGACAGCAAAAATCCGCCTCTTGCCACTGCAGCAGTGTAGCGTTCCGTCTCTTCTTCAGAAAGGCCGAGAGATTTTATTCCTTCTCTTACACTGCTTTCCCCCGTTATAAACCCTTTAAGCTGATCTTTCAGGGAACCTGCCTCTTCTATGTTCTCTTCTTCAATGCCTTCTATTGAATGAAGTGAAGCGGGATTATTAGCCATAATATGAATCTGGCGTTTATCATACCCTTTCTTTTGCAATTCGTTTACCTTATGCCTCACTTCTTCTTCAGAATATACGACTGCAAGCACATAGTTTTTAGAATTCACAAATAAAAACCTCCCACAAATAGCCTTTTTGGTCCTTTACCCGAAAAGAAACAAGCCCTAAACTTAATAGCAAAGTAGTCAGAGACGATTTACTTTATTTAACATCTCATACGATTAATATACACTTCTTTCTATTGATAGGTATATTTTACCTTTTTTCAAATTTCAAAATTTTCGTCATAAAAAAGCAGTTAATTTTGAAAATTGGTGATATCATGGATTAAAGATATTTCTTTTAAGTATATTAAGAGATGTGGAGGCGGAAGTTATCGTACTTAACTACCTTTCAATGCCCTACTTTTCGGAACCCCCGAATAAGTTGGAAAGCAACTCTCCTACGTGGATGATTGAGGTTCTGCCCATGCAAATGGAAAGGAGAGACTGTATGGACATCGGATTACGGCTGAAATACCATCGAGTTAAAAGACGAAAAAGCTTGGAAGAGACTGCTAGAAACATACTTACTCCAAGAGAATTGAAAAAGATTGAAGCCGGAGAAAAGGAACCTTCACTACAGGTTTTAGAAGCGCTATGCAAGAAATTGGAAATCCCATTGGCGCCGAAAGACAATCCTGTCGGAAAAGTATTGGTGAAGAATTTCAAATCAGCTTTGCTGCACCCTCAAAACAAAGGGAAAATCATGGAACAGTATGCAGATATACACAATCATCCATTGCTTCATATAGATGAAAATATCGAGTTGGAATATTCCATCCAACAAATCAGATATTTCATTATCACGGGTGATCTGGAAAGTGCCGAGGAAAAAATCAAAGAAATGGAACGCTTCAAGGAGTTTATGGACCAGGAACAATTTTATCTTTTCCATAAATACCTTGGTAATTATCATTACATCTTAAACGACTATGAGACTGCCTTGAACACTTATCTGCTTGCAGAAAAAATCGCGCCTTCCCACCTCGCCTCTACAGAGATGGGTGACTTGTACTACTCCATCGGCATCTCTTCTTCTCAATGCTGGGAAACAGATCGGGCATACAAGTACACAAAAATGGCGTTGAAAATCTATCAACAGGAGTTTATACCGAAACGCATCGTTGAATGTCATTCAAATATAGCTTTGTCTGAATTTCAATTCGGTAACTTCAAATCAGCAATTGAGCATTACCGAAACGCCTATACAATCGGCAGCAAATTAGAGAATGATATCCTGAAATTCACTACTGAGTATAATTACGCCTACACGTATTTTCTGCTGCAGGAATATGATATCGCCCTTATCCATTTGGAAAGTTCCCTGCAACATATTCCACCTGAATATATTGCAGATATTCTACTCAGTTATACCGCTCTTATAAAATGCAATTTGGAAATGGAAAGAATAAATGAAGCAAAGGAATGGATCGAAAAGGGAATTGAACTGAAAGAGTCCAATAATTTGAATATGGATTCTCTTAACAGTGATGAGTTTAAAGAATTGTACTGTGAATTTATTTGCTTGGTTCACCTTGTCAATGAAGAGTACGATGAATATGAAAAAGTAGTTACTGGACAGCTGCTTCCGAGTTTAGAAGCTAATAATCATTTTCATGAATTGGCTTATCATTACGGCCATGTAGGAAATGTTTATTCACAGCAGAAGAAGTTTGAGAAAGCCGCTAATTGCTGGAACAAATCAAGACAAGCATATAGGAACTTAATCAATTACAAAATGAGGAGTGGAGTAAGATGAAAAAATTATTGTCTTTATCATTAGCAGCACTAGTACTGGCTGGAGGTTATGCTTTAATCCCAGATACAAGTAATGAAAGTGAAACTGCTGTCGGTTTCCGCGTCACTGAGCCCTGGTCTGTGAAAAACGATGTCGCGGTC
>NZ_RIAX01000021.1 GCF_003719725.1 Planococcus salinus
GCGTAAATAAAACTCTAACTTTAAGGGGTCACTACCATTGCCAAGACGTTCCGCTTCTTTTTCTTCTTTGATTTTCGCAACGATCTTTTTCGTTTCATAAACGATGACTCCCGACAATCCGAGCAAACCGATCAAGTTCGGAATGGCCATCAAGCCGTTCATGACATCAGAGAAAGACCACACAACATCGAGAGAAACGGTTGCTCCGACAAACACGACCCCAACAAAAACGACGCGGTAAACAATTAACAGGGCAGGGTTCTTAAATAGATATTGGAAACATTTTTCTCCATAGTAGGACCAGCCGATAATAGTGGAGGAGGCAAAGAAAATCAGTCCGATCGATACGATATATGGACCGACCCCTCCAAGAAACTCACCGAAGGCAGCGCTCGTCAACGGTGCGCCTTCCAGGCCACTGTCTGTATAAAGACCGGACATGACGATTGTAATCCCGGTAATCGAACAGATGATCAGTGTATCGAACAACACTTGTGTCATGGAAACAAGTGCCTGGCGTCCAGGCAAATCCGTTTTGGCCGCCGCGGCAGCAATCGGGGCAGAGCCCAGACCCGCTTCGTTTGAGAATACACCGCGCGCTACGCCAAAACGGATAGCAGCACCGACAGCACCGCCGGCCGCAGCTTCTCCAGTAAAAGCGGCGCTGAAAATCGTACCGAGCGCAGCCGGAATCAAGTCGAAGTTGAGGACCATAACGATCAACCCAGCAATAATATAGAAAAGAGCCATAATTGGAACAAAAAATGCAGTTACTTTACCGATTGTTTTAATGCCGCCGATAATGACTGCTCCGGCAAAAACCATTAAGATAAGACCGGTGATCCACGGAGCCACATCAAATGTGTCTTCTACAATGGAAGCGACCGAATTGGATTGAGTACCGTTTCCGATACCGAAAGCAGCAACCGCTCCAAAAATAGCGAACAATACAGCAAGCCATTTCTGTTTTAGGCCATGTTCCAAATAATACATCGGTCCACCGGCCATCAAGCCCCGGGAATCGACGATGCGGTATTTGACCGCTAATACGGCTTCCCCGTACTTGGTCGCCATTCCGAAGAAGGCAGAAAGCCACATCCAGAAAACGGCTCCCGGGCCGCCCAGGACGACCGCAGTCGCCACGCCGACAATGTTACCGGTTCCGACAGTGGCGGCCATCGCGGTTGACAATGCCTGGAAATGGCTGATATCGCCTTTTGAGTCTTTGTCTTTGTTTTTGGTGAATACCAGCTTCAACGCGTAAGGCAATAAACGCAGTTGCAGGACACCAAGACGGATCGTCAGGTAAAGGCCGGTTCCTACAATCAATACCAGAAGCGGAATTCCCCACACATAACCGCTGACTACCCCTAAAAATTCTTCAATTCTTTCCATTGGAATCCCCCTTAATATGTATGGTGCAACGTGACTTTTTTCACCTCCTGTAGATTTAATATTCCGAAAGTTGAAGCGGAGAGTCAAGCGTTTTTTAAAATAATATACCGAAAGTGTTTAAATTGTAGCTGATCAGGGAAAAAATCCAAAGAGATGGTAGAATCTTAAAAATTGGGAGGAATTCAGAATGAGCCAAAACAAATTGATGACAGGATTATTAGTGGGAGCAGCGATGGGTGTACTCGTTTCATTGCTGGACCGCAACACACGCAACGACGTTATGCAGAAATCGAAAAAAGTATCGAGCAATGTACAGCATTATGCTACAAATAGAGACGAACTGATGTCGACTGTTCAGCAGCAGGCAAACAAGATGCAGAATCTCTATTCCCGTATTTCAGAAGACGCCTCTTACGTCGGCAACAAAGTCAACGAGCTGAAAGAGATGGCTCCTGAAGTGAAAGAAATGGCGATGGACACGAAAGAGGCATTTATGGATACGAAAGATGCCGTTGTTGATACGAAAGAAGATGTAATGGAAGCAGTGAAAGAAGAAGATCCATCACCATCCTCTTCTTTGACGGACGACGAAAATTCTTCGTCTTCGAATAATTCCAATTCGGGGTCACAGCCCGGTTCACAATCAAGTTCGGGCAACCGTTCTTAATCGAATAGCAGGTGTGAAGAAACCTTCAGCGAAAACCAATGGAACCAACTTTGGCAGAAGCAGAAAGCAGGGGAATTTGGCCGTCTCCCATGACGTAACAACGGGGGGCGGATTCATGAAGGAATTACTCCAAAGGATTATAGACGTCGACGTTCCAGGACTTGGAGCACAGTTGGCGTTCTTTTTCCTTCTGTCAATTTTTCCATTGTTGATCTTTCTGATTACTTTGCTGCCTTATTTGAATTTATCGGAAGACCAGATTTTCAACTTCATGAATGAAGTTGTTCCTGAAGAAGTCTATACATTGATCGAAACCACCTTGAACGAAGTATTGACTACACAAAACACAGGGTTGTTATCGTTTGGTATTCTCGCCACTATCTGGTCAGCCAGTCTCGGCATGAATGCCTTGATCAAGTCTTTGAACTTATCCTACGGAGTTGAAGAAGACCGGCCTATTTTCATCGCCAGAGGCATGTCGATCGTTATGACTGTCTTAATGATTCTCATCTTGATCATCGCACTGGCTTTGCCGATTTTTGGTGAACAGCTTGGAATTCTGATCTTTTCGTTCATGGGGTTGGAGGATGACTTTTTAAGGGTTTGGAATGCTCTCAGATTTACAATACCGCCGCTCATCATCTTTATCGTATGTGCGGTCATTTATTGGGCGGTCCCGAATATTAAATTGAGTTTTTGGAGTGTGTTGGCAGGAGCCGCATTTGCAGCTGTCGGATGGCTGGCGCTGTCATTCGGTTTCTCTGTCTATATCAATAACTTTGCCAATTACTCCGCTACTTACGGAAGCATTGGCGGGATTATCGTCATGATGCTGTGGTTGTATCTTTCAGCCATGCTGCTGATGATTGGCGGACAGATCAATGCTGTCATGCAAAGAAGGCGGGAAATCAATAACCGGGTCAAAGAAATAACCGGAGAAATGTGAACTGCGACAGTTCATGTTTCTCCGGTTTTCATGTTCCGCTCATTCTATTCAAAACGGTTGGTGATGGAGGTTACTTTTCATCGCTCGGACGTGAGTTGAACTGCTGCATTTTGTCTTCCAGTTCATCAACCATGGCGATCAAGCGATCGATGTCTTCCAGTTCCGTGCTTTCCGGCTCGATTGCATCCAGCACTTCCAGAAAAATGTTCAATCGCTGCTTCATGTATTGTACTTGCTGTTCTTTATCAGTAATGGATTTGCCCATTGATACACCTCATTTCGCCTTTTATCGTAGCGGAAAGACCAAAAAAGTTCAACCAGCCTGTAGGTAAAAAGAATTGTTTGTGTATTTTATGTATTTTGAATGTTTACACAATTACATTTTCATGTTAAACTATTGTTAATTTAATAGAGAGGGGAGGCTGAAGTGAATCGTCGAAACCAACCGTATCAGTCATTTGATTGTTGACAAGAAGGAGGGGATTCGAACATTTCACCGGCAGCTTAGCCGAGAATGATATTATGAGAAAAGAATTCAATAATTTTAAAAGTTAAAGGCTCAGCCGTTATCTGCGTTTATAGATACGGACTGAGCCTTTTGTATGCATCAATTTAAATGAGTTCATAAGTTTCGATTACTTCTATAGAGCCTTCCACGGACCGGACCATGGAACAATTCTTTTTCGTCAATTCCATGACACGCGGCATTTTTGATTCGTCAATATTGCCTTTTAAGGTAAAATGCAGATGTACTTTAGCCACGCGGTTGGCTTCTTCTTCGATGCGAACCACTTCCTTCACCTCAATTTGGATGTCATCAGCTGGCATCCGCATCTTATCCATCACTTTGCGCATGACACCACCGCTGCATACGGCCAGCGAAGAGATGAGCAATTGGAATGGACGGAAGCCGTGGCCTTCCTGTCCCGAGATTGTTAGTTCCCCGAAAGGCAGATCTCCTGTAAACCCATTTTCTGTCATTGAAAAATTCATGCTTATCCTCCTCCTTATGATAAAATTGTATCTGAATTCCTGTGAAATGGAAATGAACGTGCTCGACCAAGGAGGATACAATGAAATATTTTTTGAAAAGTGAACGGGGACGGTTTTGGATACTTGTTTCAATTGTCTCCATTTCCGGATTCTCCCAGGGTATGTTGCTGCCATTGATTGCTGTTATCTTTGAACAGGATGGTGTTTCGTCAACTTTGAATGGCTTAAGTGCCACTGGATTGTACATAGGCATCTTAGTAGTTGCGCCTTTTATGGAACCGCAATTGAGGCGCTTTGGCTACAAACCCCTTATTCTGGCAGGGGGCGGTCTTGTGATTGTCTCGTTGCTGCTGTTCCCTTTGTGGAAAAGCGTGTTGTTCTGGTTTATTCTCCGGATAGCGATCGGGATTGGAGACCAGGCCCTGCATTTCTCCACGCAGACTTGGATCACCAGTACATCGGCTCCACACCGGATCGGCCGCAATATTGCAATTTACGGTATGTCTTTCAGCATCGGTTTCGGAGCCGGCCCGCTGTTCGTTCCGCTGGTCAATGTTTTCGAAGCTTTACCTTTCATTGTCTCGGGGATTATGTGTCTGCTGGCCTGGGCACTGGTCTTTTTATTGCGCAACGATTTTCCGGATACTTCTGCCGGGTCCATTTCAACAAAAGGGACAGCCGGCCGGTTTAAAGCTGCTATTGCCATAGCCTGGGTAGCATTTCTGCCACCGCTCGGCTATGGCTTTCTGGAAGCTTCTCTGAATGCCATTTACCCGGTTTATGCCCTCCGGCAATCAATCGAAGTGGGAATGGTTTCTGTCATACTGGCGGCTTTTTCTGCGGGAGCCATTGCCACGCAATTGCCACTTGGTTCATTGAGTGACCGGATCGGTCGGAAGAATGTTTTGCTGATTGCGATTTTGGGAGGCGCTGTGTTATTCGGTACGGCCAGTTTTTTCGAATCCAACGCCTGGCTGACGGTCGCTTTTTTCACAGTGGCTGGAATGTTTGTTGGATCGACATTCTCTCTTGGCATCTCCTATATGACCGATTTGATGCCGAAGTCTTTGTTGCCGACCGGGAACCTGCTGTGCGGCATCGCCTTCAGTATCGGCAGTTTGGCCGGCCCGTTCTTAGGAGGGCTCTTTGTTGAATTTTCAGGAGGCATCAGCTTCCTGCTGCTGATTGCGGCCATGCTGCTGGTAATTTTCTTCATCATCCTGGTGCGCGGCAATAAAAAAAGCGAAGCAACTGTAGAAATGAGCTGAACAATAGAAAAGACATGGAGTCGGACTCCATGTCTTTTCTTATTTCAACACCAGTTTGGTCACTGATTCGACTTGTGCAGTCTGCGGGAACATATCCACGGGTTGAATGTACTCGATACGATAGATTTTCGTCAGTTGCTGCAAGTCTTTCGCCAACGTGGAAGGATTGCAGGAAGTGTAGATAAAACGTTTCGGTTTGACTTTTAAAATGGTTTTCAAAAGCGAGTCTGCTAAGCCGGTTCGAGGCGGGTCGACTGTCAGCACATCCGGCACATAGCCGTTTTTCCGCCACTTCTCAAGCCATTGCTCCGCGCTGCCTGTAACGTATTTGGCTTTGTAACCATGTTTTTTCGCATTGGCATTGGCATCTTTGATACTTTCTTCAATCAAGTCCATGCCGCGCACCTCTTTGGCCTGATCAGCCAGCCAAAGACCGATCGTTCCTACTCCGCAATAAGCATCGACAATCGATTCTTTTCCGGTCAATTCCGCTGCGCGTTTGATTTCATTGTATAAATTCACTGTCTGTTTTGGATTAAGCTGGAAGAAAGCGCGCGCTGATAGATCGAATGACAGTTCACCGAGCTTTTCATGGATAGTATCTTTGCCGAATAATGTTTTCGTCTCTTCACCGAAAATCAAGGACGTCTTTGACTTGTTGATATTCTGGACGATGGAGACGATGTTCGGATCCAGTTTTTTCAGTTTATCGATCAGCAGGGCTTTTTTGGAAATTTCTTCACGTGTCGTGATAAGGACCAATTGAATTTCTCCAGTGGTAACTCCTGTTCTGACGACGATGGTTCTGACGACACCTTTCATCGACTTTCCATCATAGATGGGAATTTTCAAGTCTTCCAGCACCCGTTTGACGGCGTTGGTAATTTCGGTTGTAGCCGGGTGTTGAACAATGCATTGTTCGATATCCAGCAGCTGCTGGGACCCTTCGGCAAACAGTCCAGCCATGACTTTCGATCCCTTAGGCCGCGTCTGAAACTGGCTTTTGTTGCGGTAATGCCACGGATCATCCATGCCGATGGTCTGTTCAACTTTCACGGTTGTTCCTTTTAAGTATCGTTCCAGCGCCTGAACGACCAGGTCCCGCTTTTCCACAAGTTGCTGGTTGTATGTCATGTGCTGCAATTGGCAGCCTCCGCAGGCGTCGTAGATGGGGCAGGGAGGCGTCTGGCGATGAGCCGACGGTTTGCGCAGTTTCAATATTCGTGCTTCAGCGAAGTTCCGTTTGACATTCGTCACTTGCGCGGTAATTTCTTCTCCGGGCAATGCGCCTTGCACAAACACCACATTGCGCTTGAAAAAGCCGACACCTTCACCGTTGATGCCAAGCCGTTTGATCGTCAGCGGAAATTTCTGTCCTTCAGTGATGATTGGTTTTTCGGTCATTTCCTCACGTCCTTCAAGTAATCATCCGTCCATTATAACCTCATTTGTAGAGATCAGCCAGTGCCGATTGAAGGTCAGGAAACATAAAGCGGAACCCGTGCCGTTCCAATACGGCAGGCACGACCCGCTGGCCTTCCAGCACCAATTGGCTTTTTGCGCCAAGTGCAAGCTTCAAGGCAAGCGGAGGAACAGGAATCCAGTACGGGCGCTGAAGAGCCTTGGCAATTTCTTTGCCGAAGTCCCTCATCTGCTTTGGGTCAGGAGCAGTGATGTTGAATGGTCCTTTCAGTTCTTCGTGATCCAGGGCGAACATGATGGCTCTGGCCACGTCATGTACATGAACCCATGACACCCATTGGTTTCCTGAGCCAACGGGACCGCCTGCAAATAATTTATAAGGGAGTGTCATCAAGGGGAGCGCCCCTTCATTTTTTCCCAGAATAATGCCGAACCGGCCGTACGCCACGCGAAGACCGAAAGCCGCCGCTTCTTCCGCCAGACTCTCCCAGTCATGCACGGTCTTTGCCAGGAAATTGGTGCCGAAATCCTGGGAATGCTCGGTATGGGTAATTGTTTCAGAAGGAGCGTACACACCAATGGCACTGGCATTGATCAATGTTTTCGGTTTGTGCTCGAGTGCCTGAATGATTCGCAGCACTTCGGCGGTCGAGGTCATCCGGCTTCTGTAAATTTCTTTTTGCTGCTCTTCGTTCCAGCGGCCATCATTAATCGAAGAGCCCGACAGGTTGATGATGGCATCAATCCCTTCAAGCTCTTTTTCCGGAGCGGCCCCTTCGGTCAGCCAAGGAACGTAGGTTACACGTGTTTCTGGGGGTCTTGGACGTCTTGTTAAAATGAACACTTCGGTATCTCTGTTAAGCAAAGCATTGGTTAATTCTTTGCCGACAAAACCTGTGCCACCGGTGATCGCAATTTTCTTTTTCATTTCCATCGCCTCCATTTAGGTCACTTTACCCGTAAACAGGCTCTCCTATGCAATTACCACCGTGAAAGGTGTATAATAAATGAGGAAGAGAGGTGCCGGTAAATGCCGATGATCACAAAAATCACACGCGGAAAAAATAATCCAGAACGTTATAATATTTTTTTCGACGAGAAGTTTGCGTTCAGCGTGGACGAAACGGTGCTTGTCAGGTATCAGTTGACAAAAGGAAAAGAACTGGATCAATGGACCATTGAAGAGATGGTCTTTGAAGATCAGGTCCGGAAAGCATATAATAAGGCTCTCTATTACCTTGGATTTCGGATGAGAAGCGAAGGGGAAGTGCGCAGCAAGCTGAAAGAGAAGGAATTTGGCGATGCAGTTGTGGACGAGGCGATCAAGAAGCTGTATGACCACAAGTTTCTGGATGATCGCGCGTTTTCGGAAGCGTTTATGCGGACGCAGATGAACTCCGGGAAAAAGGGTCCGCGCGCAATCCAGCAGGATATGCAAAAAAAGGGTATTGATAAACAGATCCAGGAAGAGGTTCTGGATTCCTATTCAGAAGAACAGCAGTTGGAAATCGCCCAGGGGCTGGCAGCAAAAATCGTTCAAAAAGAAAAGATGAAAACACCCACCCAGATCAAACAGAAAATTGCTGATTCGCTGATGAGAAAAGGTTATTCCTATCCGCTGATCAATCAAGCCATTGAAAACCTGGACTTCGAAAAAGACGAAGACCAGTGGTCAGACATTGTCACTGCACAAGGCGACAAATTATGGAGAAAACACAGCAGCAAGCTGACAGGGTCAGATTTGAAATCAAAAGTAAAGCAAGGGTTATACCAAAAAGGGTTTCCTTCGGAAGTAATCAGTGAATACATGGAGAAAAAGGAGTTAGAAAATGACTGAAGAAAAGCGTTACAGTGATATGGATGAACAGGAGTTGCGTACGGAAATTGCGCGACTGAAAGAACAGGCAAGGAAAGCGGAACAGTTGGGCATCGTCAATGAGTTTGCGGTACTGGAAAGAAAAGCGATTATGGCAGCAGCTTATCTGCTGGATCCCAATGACTTTAAAAAAGGCGAAGTTTATCGCATTGAAGGAGACCCGAACGTCTATTTTCAAATTGATTACTTAAAAGGAAGGTTTGCATGGGGGTATCGGCTTGGTGGAGACAAGTACACGGAAGCGTTGCCGATTTCCATGCTGCGTCCTTTAAAAGAAGGGAAGTAGGCCAATGAATGAAGTGATCGAACAGTTAGTAACCGAATTACAGGACAAAAACCCGAACCTGACAGAAGAAAAAGCGCGTACATGGATTGAGCTGTTGGTATCCGATTTTGAAGCTTCTTATGCAAAAGCGGGATATGATTACCAGGGGACGGCTGTAGTCGAAAAAGTCATTCGGCAGTGGATTGAAAGTTATGGTGACAACATCCATGAGTTCGCCGGCAGCAATCCGAAATATGCGCATTTACTGAACGATCCACTCAATTAGAAAAAACGCACACGTGGGTGTGCGTTTTTCTTTGTGTGCATAGGTACTTGCGCTTTTCTTTAGTGTCCAGGCTCCGGCGTCCAGGCTGTCGGGGTCATAAGCCTACATGGGCGCCTCCGCTTTTCCTAATTCTCGCTGAAATCCAGTTTCTGCATCAGTTTGTCTTCGCTGAATATCCACCCGGTGTAGGAATTGACGACTTTGCATTGTTCGTCTAAATGTGCGACTGCCACGAATGGGTAATAGTCGTTGCTTCGATACCGCAGGTCAATCAGACGGACTTCGAAAAGCTTGTCGTCGAATTTGTTGATTTCCCAGCGGTAAAGCGGGGAGAAAGAGACGAACGCGGACAGGTTCTTGTCTTTCAGGGCAGCCTGAACCAGGTTGGACTTCGGCAGCGGCTTTTTCAGGAATTTATCGTAAATGTTAATCGACCGGCCATAGGCACGGCCCACGTAATGGTGTCGGTCCGAGTCCGCGACAATACGCCATTGAAAGAATCGCATGGTCGGAGCGACAATCACCATCTCTACATCAGGCAAAGTGACACGGACAGCATGTTTGACTGCCGATTGTACTGAAAAGCGTGCAATGTAATAGAAAACCAGCAGCACATACAGGATGGTCATCGTCACAACAGGGTTGGCGCCAAATGCCCAGATCATCAGGGCGATGACATGGGCCCCGAAAATAATCGGATCAAATGTATTGATGACGCCCAGCGCCACCCATTTATTGGAAAATGGTCTCAATGCCTGCGTGCCGTAGGAATTGAAAATATCTACGAAGACATGCAGGAAAACAGCCAGGAACGTCCATAACCATAAGTGCAGCAGGTTTGCTTCGGGCATTAACAGCCACAATACAAGCGATATAAGAATCGGCCAAGTCAAAACAGCCGGAATTGAATGTGTAGCGCCACGATGGTGGCGGATATAAACCGCGTTATTGCGAAGCTTAAGTACCGTATCAATATCCGGGGCTTGCGAACCGATAATGGTGCCCGCAAAGACAGCAGTCATGGTGACGGAATGGTCGGCAACTACCGGGTCGGCCATCGCAAAGCCGCCAAGCGCGATGCCCATTACAATATGTGTACCTGTATCCATTGGCCAACCCCCTCTTTGGTGAAATTGAATTTTATCGGAAACCGTCATTTTTTGCTGAAATGACACTGTTCGTCAACAAATATATACCCGAAATTAACGTGAAATAATCTATGTGATTGGAGGCAACTGCCATTAAGATTGAGAAATTGCAATTTCAGAAAGATTTAATTGACTGGTTCGCTGCTGAAAAAAGAGATTTGCCGTGGAGGCGGACCGCAGATCCATACCAGATTTGGATATCCGAAATTATGCTGCAGCAAACCCGCGTGGAGACGGTCATTCCTTATTATAAACGCTTTGTAGAAAAATTTCCCACATTGTATGATTTAGCGGAAGCGGACGAAGAAATATTATTGAAGCAGTGGGAAGGGCTTGGCTATTATTCACGTGCACGTAATCTGCAGGCGGGCGTAAAAGAAGTGGCTGAGCAATATGACGGAGTCGTACCGGCCAGCCGCAAGGAGATCTCTTCATTGAAAGGTGTCGGCCCTTATACCGCAGGCGCTGTGCTGAGCATCGCTTACGGCATTCCGGAACATGCTGTCGATGGAAATGTAATGCGTGTGCTATCAAGAATTCTGTTGATCGAGGAAGACATCGCCAAGCCGAAAACACGCAAAATCTTTGAGCAGGCGGTAACCGATATAATCAGTCATGAAGACCCTTCATCGTTCAATCAGGGTCTGATGGAATTGGGAGCTTTAATCTGCACGCCAACTTCCCCGAAATGTCTGCTGTGTCCGGTGCGTGAACATTGTCATGCCTTTCATGAAGGCAGACAGCATGAATTGCCGATCAAAACAAAAGCGAAAAAGACGAAAGCATTGAATTACGTCATGGCTTCTATCCGTGACGGTGACGCAATCCTGATGGAAAAGCGCCCTTCCTTTGGGCTGCTCGCAAATATGTGGCAGTTCCCAATGATCGAATCGCCGCAAGACGCCTTTCCACATGAAATAGAAGAGCGGCTTTCCGAACAGCTGCAGGGAGTAATCAGCAGTGCAGAGAAAATTATTTCTTTCAAACATGTCTTTTCTCATTTAACATGGAATGTGGAAGGATATATGGCGGAAGGCCGAAATTTACAACTGCCGTCCCATATGAAGTGGGTGACACGGGAGGAACTGGATCTATTACCGATCTCTGGCCCAGTTCAAAAAATGAAACAAGCATTACAACAAAGAGGAGAGATTTGACCATGGCGGAACAAAAAGTGGCATTAGTAACGGGCAGCAGCAGAGGGCTTGGAAAAGCAATGGCAATTGCACTGGCTGAACAGGGGTACGACATCGTTGTCAATTATGCACGAAGCAAGACAGCGGCTCTGGAAACAGTAAAGGAAATTGAAGAAAGAGGCCAAAAAGCTTTGCTGGTGCGGGCGAATGTCGGAGATGTCGATAAATTACGCGGCATGTTCCAAACGATCAAAGAAGAATTTGGCCGTTTGGATGTTTTTGTGTCAAATGCGGCGTCCGGAGTGTTGCGTCCGATTATGGAACTGGAAGAATCGCATTGGGATTGGACGATGAACATCAATGCCAAAGCGATGCTTTTCGGTGCGCAGGAAGCAGCCAAATTAATGGACAAAGGCGGAAAAATCGTCGGCATCAGTTCACTTGGTTCCATTCGGTATCTGGAAAACTACACAACCATCGGTGTATCCAAAGCAGCAGTTGAGTCAATTACGCGTTACTTGGCTGTCGAAATGGCGCCATTGGGTATTTCGGTCAATACGGTATCAGGCGGAGCGCTTGATACAGAAGCCCTCAAGCATTTCCCGAACAGAGAAGAACTGCTTGAGGATGCCCGTGTTAATACGCCGGCTGGCCGCATGGTGGAGATTGATGACATGGTCAAAACCGCTCTTTTCCTCATTTCGGACAGCTCTGATATGATACGTGGGCAGACGATTATCGTAGATGGAGGCCGTTCGGTTGTAATGTAATCTGAGACTAAAGCCTTCATATTACTGTATGTTTCCAGTGTACATTGTTATAATGTTAAAACAGAAGTAAATATAGGGCTTAGACGAAAAGGTGGGATGGTACATGGCGATTCCCGCAGAGGGAGAAACAATACAAATCCACAGTTACAAACATAACGGCCGCATCCACCGTGTCTGGCAGGAAACCACTGTATTAAAAGGGACAAACAATATTGTCATTGGCGCAAATGAACGTACCATGGTGACAGAATCTGACGGCAGAACCTGGTTAACACGTGAACCGTCCATCTGTTATTTTCATGCGGAACATTGGTTTAACATCATCTGTATGCTGCGTGACGACGGCGTATATTACTATTGCAACGTCAGTTCCCCTTTTGTCTACAGCAATGGATCATTAAAATACATCGATTATGATTTGGATGTGAAAGTGTTTCCCGATATGTCATACACGCTGCTGGATGAAGATGAATACGAAGACCACAAACGGCAAATGGGTTATCCTGAAGTCATTGACCAAATTCTGCATCGCAATGTAGATAAACTGATTGGTTGGATTAAACAGAGAAGAGGACCTTTTGCCCCTGATTTTATCGAAGTTTGGACGAACCGATATCAATTTCATAGACAATATCGGTCCCGAGATTAAAGTGAAAGCCTGTTGCTTGCCAACAGGTTTTTCCTTTTGAATGGATAGGAGAGAATGTTTTGAGCAGTATGAAGCGCTACATGCAGTTTGTAAAACCTTATTACTGGCAGATTGCGTTGACAATTTTCATCGGCATCTTTAAATTTGCCATCCCTTTGTTTATACCGTTACTGATTAAAATAGTGATTGATGATATTGTCGGAGCGGATGCTTTGTCAGATGCGGAAAAGTTGAGCCAGCTTTACTTGTGGCTCGGTGGAACGGCCATCCTGTTTTTCATTTTCCGGCCGCCGATTGAATATTACCGTCAGTACTATGCACAATTCGTCAGCAATAAAATTTTGTATGATATCCGTCAGAATCTGTACGACCACCTGCAAAAACTGAGTTTGCGGTACTACGCCAACACACGTGCAGGAGAAATCATCTCCCGTGTCATCAATGACGTGGAGCAGACCAAAAATTTCGTCATGATCGGCCTGATGAATCTTTGGCTCGATTTGGCGACCATCTTAATAGCTATCGGCATTATGCTGACAATGGACGTCCCTTTGACTATCGTGACGCTCCTGGCTTTCCCGTTCTATGCATTCAGTGTCAAATACTTCTTTGGCCGTTTGCGGGATTTGACCCGCCAGCGCTCACAGGCTTTGGCAAATGTCCAGAGTTACTTGCATGAACGCGTGCAGGGAATGAGCATCATTAAAAGCTTCGCGCTCGAAAAGCACGAACAAAAGATTTTTGACAAAACGAATGATGGATTCTTGGAAAAAGCAATCGATCACACCAAGTGGAATGCGAAAGCCTTTGCGGTGGTCAATACCATTACTGACATCGCTCCTTTGTTGGTAATTGGGTATGCAGGGTATCAGGTCATCCAGGGAAATCTGACATTGGGCACAATGGTGGCATTTATCGCCTACATCGAACGTCTGTACAACCCACTTCGCCGCTTGGTGAATTCATCGACGACTCTCGTGCAGTCATTGGCATCAATGGATCGTGTTTTCGAATTGATTGATGAGGATTATGATGTGACGAATAAGAAAGGTGCCCGGGATTTGAATGTGGTGGACGGCAAATTGGAGTTCCGTAATGTGTCGTTTCATTACGATGAAAAAGGCGCTGAAGTCTTGTCGAATTTGAATTTTGTCGTGAAGCCTGGGGAAACGGTCGCTCTTGTCGGCATGAGCGGCGGCGGCAAGTCGACAATTATTTCTTTGATTCCACGTTTTTACGATGTGACAGACGGTGGCATTTATATGGATGACCATAATGTCAAAGACGTCTCAGTCCATACGCTGCGTGATCAAATTGGAATTGTGTTGCAGGATTCCATTTTGTTCAGTGAATCTGTGAAATCGAATATCCTGATGGGGAAACCGGGAGCTTCGGATGAGGAAGTAATGGCAGCGGCCAAAGCAGCAAACGCCCATGACTTTATCAAAATGCTTCCGGAAGGCTACGATACAAAAGTAGGGGAACGTGGAGTGAAGTTGTCAGGAGGACAGAAACAACGCGTGGCCATTGCCCGTGTCTTTTTGAAGAATCCACCGATCCTTATTCTGGATGAAGCGACATCAGCGCTTGATTTGGAAAGTGAATCACTGATCCAGGAGTCATTGGAACGATTGGCCCACGACCGGACTACATTAATTGTGGCTCACCGGTTGTCGACCATCACTCACGCTGATCAAATCCTTGTTATTGACCAGGGGGAACTGGCGGAAAAGGGAACCCATGATGAACTTATGAAAAAGCAAGGGACCTATTACAATCTGTTTCAAGTCCAACATTTCAATTGAAGACAACAAAGTCTCCGTAAAACGGAGGCTTTTTTTGTTGAGTATGTGTTTCAGACAGCTTGAAAAAACCTATTGCAATACTTTTTATTAAAAGTATAATTAGAATTAACTAAATATTCAGTATAATATGTATTGAAAGGGTGACGTCATGAAAGAGCCGAAAAGAATACTGGACGTCAAAGGGCTTCAAACTACTTTCTTTACCGACGATGGAGCAATTCCGGCGGTGGACAATGTTGACTTCCATATTGATGAAGGGGAAGTGCTCGGGATTGTGGGGGAATCCGGCTGTGGGAAAAGCGTAACATCCCTTTCAATAATGGGATTGGTCCCGAGCCCTCCCGGAAAGATTACTGAAGGAGAAATTTTATTTCAAGATAAGGATTTGACGAAACTGCCTGAAAGAAAAATGAGGAATATCCGCGGCAATGACATCGCCATGATTTTTCAGGAACCGATGACTTCGCTGAACCCCCTTTTTACAATAGGGGACCAGCTTCGGGAAGCCATTAAAATACACAAGCGGGATTGGTCAAAGCAGCAAATCCAGGACCGTGCCGTGGAGATGATGAAATTAGTGGGATTACCGCGAGCCGAGGGATTAATGAAAGAATACCCGCATCAATTGTCAGGGGGAATGAGGCAGCGCGTCATGATTGCCATGGCATTGTTGTGCGATCCGAAAGTGCTGATTGCGGACGAACCGACAACTGCCCTTGATGTCACAATCCAGGCACAGATCCTGAAACTGATAAAAGAGCTGAACAACCGGCTGAATACAGCCGTTTTGCTGATTACCCATGATTTGGGTGTAGTGGCTGAAACCTGCGAACGGGTGATTGTCATGTACGCGGGAAAAGTGGTGGAAGAAGGTCCCGTCAATACGATTTTTAAGAATCCACAACACCCTTATACGAGAGGATTATTGGAGTCAGTACCTGACATGCGCTACAAAAAAGAGCGTCTGTATTCTATTCCGGGAAATGTCCCAAAGCCAGGCACCATCCAGGTGGGTTGCCGTTTTGCAGACAGATGTGAATTTTCTTTTGACCGATGCGTACAGGAAGATCCGCCGCTTTATCAAACCGCTGACGATCACAAAACCCGCTGTTTCCTATTCGATCCGAAGGAGGCGGCAGAACATGACAGAACCGCTGTTAAAAGTTGAAGGGTTAAAAAAGTACTTCCCGATCAAAGCCGGGATACTGGGGAGGGTGAAAAACTATGTGAAAGCAGTGGACGACATTTCTTTTGCCGTGCAGCAAGGGGAAACCCTTGGGATTGTGGGAGAATCAGGATGCGGTAAATCGACGACAGGGCGCATGCTGATGCGCCTGTTGGAACCGACTGCCGGAAAAGTGTTTTTTGATGGACAGGAATTGACGCAGCTTTCGAATGACGAAATGAGAAAAGCCAGAAGAGATATTCAAATGGTTTTTCAAGATCCATATGCTTCCCTGAATCCACGCCATACGATTGAAAAAATATTAATGGAACCTTTGAATGTCCACAATATAGGAGATCCGAAAGAGCGGAAGAAAAAAGTTCATGAATTTTTGGAGATTGTCGGATTAAGCAGCTACCACGCGAAGCGTTACCCGCATCAATTCAGCGGTGGCCAGCGTCAGCGCATCGGCATCGCGCGTGCGCTCATGACGAATCCGAAATTGATCATCGCGGACGAACCTGTGTCCGCATTGGATGTATCCATTCAAGCACAAGTACTGAATTTGATGCAGGATCTGCAACAGGAATTGAAATTGACTTATATCTTCATCGCTCATGACCTCGGTGTAGTGCGTCATATCAGTGATCGTGTCGGCGTGATGTATCTTGGGCAGATGGCTGAGCTTGCGGACAGTGAAGCGCTTTATGAAAAACCGCTTCATCCCTATACGCAGGCTTTATTGTCTGCTGTTCCTGTTCCGGATCCCGAATTCCTGAGAGAAGAAATGCTGGTTGCCGGGGATATACCAAGTCCGGCCAACCCTCCCAGCGGATGCCGGTTCCATACACGCTGCCCTTTTAAAATGGCTATTTGTGAGACCACTGTTCCAATTTTTGCGGAAGTTGAGAAAGGTCATTCTGTTGCCTGTCATCTTTACGAAGAATCCAGGCCGCAATGATAATAAACCACACAAATGGAGGGGTCAATTTTGGGGAATAGAAAAATTTTCTCACTGGCATTTTTGTTGCTGCTGTTGACGTTGCTGCTGTTTGCCTGCAACAACGATGACTCGGCTGACAGTGGAACAGACACTGGAACGGATTCGGGGGATACGGGCGACAGCGGAGACTCGGGCGAAGAAAAAGTATTGGTGTTTGGTCGTGGCGGTGACTCGGTGTCACTGGATCCGATCACAGTTACAGATGGTGAATCTTTTAAAGTGACAAAAAACATTTTTGATACACTGATCAATTTCGGAGAACAGGATACCGAAATTGAACCGGGGCTTGCGACAGACTGGGAAGCGGCGGAAGATGGGCTGACATATACCCTGACTTTGCGGGAAGGCGTTATGTTCCATGATGGCACCGAGTTCAACGCCGATGCAGTCGTTGCCAACTTTGAGCGGTGGGCAGGCGGCGATGCTGACCAATTTCCTTATTACGGTTCGATGTTCGGCGGGTTTGGCGATGAAGACGGACACGTCATCGAATCGGTAACCGCAACAGGTGACTACGAAGTCGAATTTAAGTTAAAGCGACCACAGGCACCTTTCCTGAAAAACCTGGCAATGAGCCCTTTCGGAATCGCTTCTCCAACAGCTGTTGAAGCGGCGGGTGATTCTTTCGGAGATAATCCTGTAGGCACAGGCCCGTTCACATTCGTTGATTGGAGCCGCAACGATTCTGTGACGATTGAGAAATTTGATGATTACTGGATTGAAGATGAACCAAAGCTGGATCGGGTGATTTTCCGTTCCATTCCTGATAACTCTGCACGTTTGAACGCTTTATTGTCCGGTGAGATTGATTTGGCAGATGGTATCACGCCTTCTGACGGCGCTACAATTGAAGGAGACGATAATCTCCAACTGTTCGAACGGCCATCCATGAACGTCGGTTACTTAGGGATGACGGTTACGCGCGAACCTTTCGACGATCCGTTGGTACGCCAGGCTATGAATCATGCAATCGACAAGCAGGCAATTGTGGATGCATTTTTTGAAGGACGGGCAGAAGTGGCGAAAAATCCAATTCCTCCTGTAATCAGTGGTTACAATGACAATATTGAGGGTTATGAATATGATCCGGACAGAGCCCGGGAGTTGTTGGCGGAAGCGGGTCTTCCTGACGGCTTCGATATGGAATTGTATGCAATGCCGGTTCCTCGCCCTTACATGCCGGATGGCCAAAAAGTGGCAGAAGCGATTCAAAGTAATTTAGCTGATATCGGTGTCAATGCGGAAATCGTTTCGTTTGAATGGGCCACGTATTTGGAAAAAGCGGCAAATGGTGAAGCGGATGCGTTTTTGCTGGGATGGACCGGTGATAACGGAGATGCGGATAACTTCCTTTATGTATTGCTCGACCAGGACAATATCGGTTCGAACAACTACACTTACTATGAAAACCAGGCGCTGCACGATCTGTTGATTGCTGCTCAGACCGAAGTGGATGAAGATGTGCGCAATGATCTGTACATGCAGGCGCAGGAAATCATTCATGAAGATGCTCCATGGGTACCGCTTGCACATTCTACACCGCTTCTTGCCGGTGGAAGTAATGTAGTGGACTTCAAACCGCATCCTACCGGTTCTGATAAACTATCAGCTGTAGATTTGGAGTAGAAACAGCAAGAGGAGAGGTCATTTTGATTTCTCCTCTTTTTTTCCTATTGTTTTACATATTGCTGAAAACGGAGAGGTGAAGAAGATGCTCCATTATATTGGCAGGCGCCTGCTGCAATTGATTCCGGTTCTGCTGGGAATGACGTTCATCGTGTTCATGATTATCCGGGCCATACCGGGAGATCCAGCACAGGTTATTTTGGGGCAACAGGCTTCTGAAGAAGCAGTGAAAGCATTAAGAACCAGTCTGGGATTGGACAATCCCTGGTATATCCAGTATTTCGATTATTTGAAGGGACTGATTACCGGTGATTTGGGTCAGTCATTGCGAACCCGTACACCTGTAGTGGATGAAGTTTGGCCTTATCTTGCGGCGACCATTGAGTTGTCTGTGTTTGCCATTATCATAGCAGTGATCATCGGGATCAATGCCGGAATCATCTCCGCCTGGTTTCAAAACTCCTGGTTTGATTACGCGGCAATGGTTATTGCGCTGGTTGGTGTTTCCATGCCGATTTTTTGGCTGGGTCTGATGAATCAATGGATCTTTTCCATCGAACTTGGCATATTGCCGACTACGGGACGTGAGAATGTCAGAGATCCGGTTGAGACCATCACCAATTTCTACGTCATTGATACACTTATACAAGGAGAATTCAATCAATTGTCGACTGTGTTAAGGCATCTTGTCCTGCCGGGGACGGCTCTTGCAACCATCCCCATGGCCATCATTGCACGGATGACACGCTCCAGTATGCTGGAAGTGATGCGTTCTGATTATGTGCGGACGGCCCGTTCCAAGGGACTGAAAATGTTTTGGGTAGTGTACAAGCACGCTTTGAAAAATGCCATCATTCCTGTCTTGACGATTATCGGCCTTCAAATGGGGCTGCTTCTTGGCGGAGCCATTCTGACAGAGACCATTTTCGGCTGGCCTGGCATCGGCAGATATATTTATGACGCCATCGGATTCCGTGACTATCCGGTGATCCAGTCGGGAATTTTGATAGTTGCTTTCATTTTTGTGATGATCAATCTTTTCGTCGACCTCCTGTATGGGTTGGTCGATCCGCGCATTAAGTATGATTAGGAAGGGGAGAGTGTATTGTCCCAATCAGCTGTAGAAAACAAAAAAGTTCAATCTGATAAAGTGGCAGGTCCCTGGAAAGAAGCGTGGAGGGGGTTCAGAAAAAGCAAAATAGCAGTCGTTGGGATGGGCATCGTCATTTTCTTCATTTTATTGGCGGTCTTCGGTCCTCTTGTCACTATGCAGGGCATTAACGAGCAGAATTTACCGGAACGGCTGCTCCCTCCTTCCAGCACCTACTGGTTGGGGACGGATGATTTTGGCCGTGACATTCTCTCCCGCATTGTCCACGGGGCCAGAATTTCTTTATGGGTCGGATTTTTAGCGGTTGTCGGTTCTGCTTTGATGGGGAGCTTGTTGGGAATACTGGCGGGATATTACGGACGCTGGGTGGACGCTGTTATTTCCCGCATCTTTGATATTATGCTGGCGTTCCCAAGCATCTTATTGGCGATTGCAGTTGTTTCGGTTCTGGGTCCGTCTCTGCGGAACGCCCTGATTGCCATTGCCATCATTAACATTCCCAACTTTGGGCGGCTGATCCGTTCGAAAGTGCTCAGTATTAAAGAAGATGAATACATTATGTCTGCCAAAGCAATTGGTATGAAAGATAACCGGATTTTGTTTTCCCACATACTGCCGAACTCCATGGCCCCGGTAATTGTCCAGGGCACATTGGCGATTGCGACGGCGATTATCGAAGCGGCAGCTCTCGGGTTTCTTGGATTGGGAGCTCAAGCGCCAGCTCCGGAATGGGGCAAGATGCTGGCTGATTCCAGACCTTATTTAACCAATGCACCGTGGACGATGATTTTTCCGGGTCTCGCCATTATGCTGACTGTATTAGGATTTAATCTGATGGGGGACGGTTTGCGGGATGCTCTTGATCCAAGAATGAAATCATAAAAAGGTTGTCGAGTAGTTCTCGACAACCTTTTTAAATCGTATTCTCCAACTCGGCTTCGACTTCCTCCGAATGATAATTGTGGTAGGAAATGATGAGCAAATCCAGATGCTCCAATTGCTCTTCATAATCCATGATGGCGGACAGCACGTGCATCAAATGGTAAACGGAAAATTCGTCTTCGTTTTCTTCGTGTGCCAAATTGATTTCTTTGACAAATATTTTCATAACCTCATTGCGTTTAACGACTGCATCAGGACCAGAGCTTTCACTATGCTCAGGACGCAGTTTGCCAACATATTTCATATACAGCTGCTCGTGATAACTCGCCAGGCTTTCCAACCGCTCCTGTACCATCATGTGGAAATGCTCAGGAAGTTCCGTCAATTCATTTTCAAAACGGTGCAAGCGTTTGAGCACTTCCAGGCTTTTCCTGGAGGTCGCGATCATTTGACGATACAGCACCAATTTACGGGCTTTGACGTACTGCAGTTTTTTTGTATAACTTCGTTCGTCTTTATAGAACGAATACCACTGGTCGACTTTAGCCAACTTATCATTCAGCCGGTCAATATCTTCCTTGACGGAAGAATGGTCTGAAGCATGGCGGATGGAAACCCGGATCCAACGGATGACGTCTTCACTGACTTCATGGATGGAAGCAAAAAGACGGGTTTCGTACTTTGGCGGCAAAAAGATCATATTGACAATAAAGGCAGAAACGATACCAAGAAAAACCGTCAAAAAACGGAGTGAGGCAAATTCCAGAAATGCCGGTTCGTGCGATTCCATTATGATGATAATGGTGACCAATGTCAGCGGCACCGGCTTTTCCAAATTCAGTTTCATCATGATGATGATGGCCAGGACCGCCGCCAGGCCAATGGTCAGGTAGTTGGAACCTAAAGTCAGAACAAAAATAACAGCGATGGAAGCGCCGATTAAATTCCCATAAATTTGATCCAGCAATGTCAAATAAGATCTGTAGATGGAAGGCTGTATGGCGAAAATCGCGGCGACTCCGGCAAAAACGGGGGAAGGCAGATTTAATAAGTTGGCAAGAAACAGTGCCAGAGAAATAGCCACGCCGGTTTTCAGTATACGTGCACCTAATTTCATGAACTTATGGACTCCTCCCCGTAAATTTTAATGATCATGAATCGATTATAATTGTTTGAATGCTTGACGTACAGCTTGGATGGATGTTTCCACATCCTCTTCTGTATGCTCGGTCGTCAAGAACCAGGCTTCATATTTTGATGGAGCCAAATTGATCCCTTGCTCCAGCATCAATTTGAAGAAACGGCCGAATATTTCTCCATCTGAAGCTTCGGCTTGTTCATAGTTTTCCACTTTTTGGTCCGTAAAGTAAATGGTCAATGCTCCTTTTAAGCGGTTGACAGTAATCGTGACATCAAATTCCTTTGCAGCAGCCAAGATGCCTTCTTCCAAACGGCGCCCGAGTTTGTCCATCTTTTCATAGACGCCTTCTTCACCCAGGACTTCAAGGCAAGCAATTCCGGCCTGGATGGAAGCCGGGTTTCCGGCCATGGTTCCTGCTTGGTATGCGGGGCCCAGAGGAGCTACGGTTTCCATAATCTCTTTTTTGCCGCCGTATGCCCCAATTGGAAGGCCGCCTCCGATAATTTTGCCAAGAGCGGTCAAATCAGGTGTCAGCCCCAGAAGATCCTGTGCTCCGCCATAATGAAAGCGGAAAGCCGTAATTACTTCGTCGTAAACGATCAAAGTCCCTTTTTCTTTTGCAATGCGGTGTACTTCTTCCAAAAAGCCTTCCCGAGGTTCAACGATGCCGAAATTACCGACGATCGGCTCGACCAGAATGCAGGCGATTTCTTCTCCCCATTTATCCATTGCTTCTGAAAAAGCGGCAGGGTCATTAAAGGGGATGGTGATCACTTCTTCCGCGATGGATTTTGGCACACCGGCCGAATCAGGAGTCCCTAAAGTAGCGGGGCCTGAACCTGCGGCTACCAGCACAAGGTCAGAATGGCCGTGGTAACAACCGGCGAATTTCATGATTTTAGTGCGCCCTGTATAAGCGCGTGACACCCGGATGGTCGTCATCACCGCTTCTGTTCCGCTATTGACAAAGCGCACTTTGTCCATGCTTGGTATAGCCTCTTTCAGCATTTTTGCAAACGTAATTTCATGTCTTGTCGGTGTTCCATATAAAAGCCCTGTTTCAGCAGCGCGTGTGATGGCTTTGGTGATGTGAGGGTGTCCATGTCCAGTGATGATTGGTCCATAGGCAGCCAGGTAATCAATATATTTATTGCCGTCGACATCCCAGAAATAAGCGCCTTTGGCTGTCTCCATAGCAACGGGAGAACCGCCCCCGACAGCTTTGAACGACCGGGATGGACTGTTCACACCCCCGACGATGTGATTCAGTGCCTCTTTATGTAATTCTGTTGAAGTGGAATGGTCCATTATTAAAAGCCTCCTCTATTTCTCTATTCCTCATTGTAGACAATAATATTCGAAAACGCCAAAGAAATTGAAACTGGCGCCTTCGTTCGGTACGATAGAAGCATAAAGAGAAACTGCCAGTCAGCCAGAGTTTCAACCCGACAATGGTGGTGGATCCGCTTATACTTATACGCCCTTTCAAAGGGGCATAAAAAAGGAGAGAAGGAAATGACCACATTAGAAGGAATAGAAGCACCAGAATTTGAATTGCAGAATGAAGCAGGAGAAACAGTTTCGTTAAAGGACTTTGCAGGGAAAAAATACGTTATTCTTTATTTTTACCCAAAAGACATGACTCCGGGATGTACTACACAAGCTTGCGATTTCCGGGATGCACAATCGGATTTCTCAGAACTGAACGCAGTTATCCTTGGTGTTAGTGCAGATTCAAGAGATCAGCATAACAAATTCATCGAGAAGCATGGATTGCCATTTTCATTATTGATCGATGACGATCACCGGGTATCTGAAGATTATGGGGTATGGGTCGAAAAAAAGATGTATGGCAAAGAATTTATGGGAATCGAACGTTCCACTTTTTTGATTGACCCAACAGGCACCATTGTAAAAGAGTGGAGAAAAGTTAAAGTGGAAAATCACATCAATGAAGTCCTTGATACATTAAAATCGCTTACCACCTGAACAGAGAAGGAGAAAGCCATGAAAGTACTGTTTACATTTGTACCGAGAGAAGACCAGCAACAACGACTGACCAATGAATTTCCCGAAGTTCAATTCCATTTCGCCAAACAAGACAAAAGCCTGTTGCCGGAGGCGGAAATTGTCGTTACGTATGGAGAGGATTTATCGTCTGAAGACATTGAAAAAGCCAAAAAGCTGAAATGGATTATGGTAGTCAGCGCAGGGGTGGAAAAAATGCCTCATAAAGCCATACAAGAACGCGGCATTATCGTTTCAAACGTTCGGGGCATTCATAAAACGCCTATGAGTGAATCGGTATTGGCGCATTTATTGTCATTAAAACGTTCTTTGCCGGTATTATATGAAAATCAGCGAAAGAAAGAGTGGAACCGGAGAGTGGGTTCTTCTGAGTTGAAAGGAAGTACTGCACTTGTTATCGGACCAGGGGCCATCGGTGCCGAGATTGGACGCCTTCTTCAGGCTTTCGGAGTTTATACAATTGGGTGCAACCGCTCAGGTGTGTCTGCTGAGTTTATGGATGAAATGGTCCGTTTTCACAATATCATGGAAGCATTGCCTAAGGCGGACATTGTCATATCTGTTGTTCCGAGTACAAAAGAGACGAAGAACATGCTTAAACAGGAACATTTTCAAGCCATGAACAGCGATGCGATTTTTATGAACTTCGGCCGTGGCGACTTAGTTGAAAATGCAGTGCTGCTTGAAGCCTTGAATAAAGAAGAAATTGCTTTTGCCGTATTGGATGTTTTCGAGGAGGAGCCTCTTCCATCGCATCATCCTTTTTGGGAAATGAACAATGTTATTATTTCTCCTCATGTATCCAGTCATTCAAGTAAGTATGTGGAACGGTCTCTCGATGTTTTTATTCCCAATTTGAAAAAATGGCTTGCTGAAGATCCGAATCCATCAAATCTTGTCAACATGGAAAAGGGGTATTGACGATGAAAATCTATACCAAAAGCGGTGACAAAGGAACAACTTCGCTTGTATACGGAGCCAGGGTGGCAAAAAACGACATATTGGTTGAGGCCTATGGAACATGTGATGAAGCAAACTCAGCGATTGGCTTGGCGGTGTCTCATCTGTACGGTGAGTTTTTTGAAGAAAAAGAAGAATTGGAAAAGGTACTTCATGAAGTACAGACCACTTTGTTTCATGTAGGGGCGGAAATCTCGACACCGAAAGGGAAAGAGGTAAAGTGGAAACTGGCGGAAGAAGATGTAGTAAAGCTGGAACAGTGGATCGACCGTTTTGATGCGGAGCTTTCTCCCTTGAAAAATTTCATCCTGCCCGGTGGTCATCCGGCCGGAGCGGCTCTTCATGTGGCACGAACCATTGTAAGAAGAGCGGAGCGTACCACCATTTCCATCGAAGAGATATCACCGCAAATCCTTTCGTATTTGAATCGGTTAAGCGATTTCCTGTTTGTAGCTGCCCGTTTCCTCAACGATCGGCTTGGGCAGACAGAAAAAGGCTTGCACAGTAATTCGTGATGATCCTTACTTTCCTTTGGAAACAGTGAATTCTTGACATTATGCCTCATATTTGAGTAAACTTATATTATAACGATTATAATGTAAGAATATTTTCGAAGTGAGGTGCACGGCGATGTCTGATGTGCAATTGAAAGACGCGCTCGATGCTTTGAAGTCGATAGGTGTACGAATCACACCCCAACGTCACGCGATTTTGGAGTACATGATTCATTCAACAACACACCCGACAGCAGATGACATTTATCGCGCGCTTGAAAAGACTTTTCCTAATATGAGTGTAGCAACTGTATATAATAATTTACGGGTTTTCAGAAAAGCAGGACTTGTGAAAGAACTGACTTATGGAGATTCCTCGAGCCGCTTTGATTTCGTCACACACGATCATTATCATATGATCTGCAACGACTGTGGCAAAATTGTTGATTTTCATTACCCAGGATTGGATGAAGTCGAACATTTGGCTTCCCATGTTACAGGTTTCCAGGTAGATTATCATCGGCTCGAGATTTATGGTACTTGCCAGGACTGTATGGAAAAACCAGCAAAAGCCCAGTGAAACCGAGCGCATGTTGATGCTCGGTTTTTTCTGCCATTCGGATTTTAAGTAAAAAACGTCCGCCGGAACTGAAAAGTTCCGGCGGACGTTTTACGTTTAAACCTGCGAATTCTTTTTGTTGTACTCTTCGTCGAATTCTTTCCCTTCGAGAGAAGGATCCATGGTAAGAGGTTCGCGGCAGTGCATGCACATATCCACTCGGCCAAGCATTTTCGTATGTCTTCCGCAATTTGGGCATTGCACCGGGATAGTTTTCATGGAAAGAAGGCCGATCCAGGCATAAACTCCCGAACTTCCGATAATTGCTACTACACCAAACAGCATGAACGTCAGCATAACAGCAGGATGATTTCTAAAGTAAATACCAACATACATAATGACGATGCCAATAAAAATGAGCGCTAAAGCAAACGTGCGTATGCGGTTAATTTTATTTTTATAAGGTTTCATAACTTCTTCCTCCTCGTATCAATCATACTATATCACATCGGACGTTAAAAAGTGATATTGATTTGAGAAGGAAGGAATCTCTAAGAAATATGTCGAAATAAAGAAATGCGGAGAAGATCGAGTGAGAATTCAGCTGTGACAGTCCGCCTCGTAACTACTGATGACATGGACTGCTGCAGTGAAAAACTCGATAGATATTGCAAGGAGTGGAATTCAATGGAACAAATTTTAAGACCGATCTACCAGGAGCGCGCGAGCCAAGAAAGTACGCTGGGCGTAGTTTTAGTGGAGAAAAGGGAAAAAGTAAGCCCGATCACCGACACTTTCGATTCCATTTTGCTGATTATTACCAAAGAAAATGAGACTGCTGTATTTACAAAGCATTACACTTATTTAGATAGAAAAGCTGCTATGCACATTATTACAGAAAAGCAGTTGCATAAGTGGCTGCTGCTCGGCACAAATCGTAAAATTGTAGATTGGCTTTTTCATGGTCGAATTATTTATGATCGAAATGAATTTATGGAGAAGTTAAAAACAGAGCTGAAGGAATTTCCTTTCTATGGACGTAAGATTAAAATGGGAATTGAGTTCTCTAAGCTGATAAGGCGTTATCTGGAAGGAAAAGTATTCTTTGAAGAAAAGAATTACATGGATGCCTATCACTTGATCGTTGAATCTCTGCATCATTTGGCCAGGCTCTCAGTATTGGAAAATGGATTGCCGCCGGAAGTAACGGTGTGGTCTCAAGTCAAGCAAATGGAGCCAGCAATTTACAAATTATACGAAGAATTGATTTTAAGCGATGAGCCCATTGATAAGAGGTTGGAGCTGTTGTTCTTAGCAAGCGAGTTCTTTATCCATTCCCGGACAAAAGATGGGGCTCAGCATATTTTAGAAGTGATGGAAGAAAAGAAGAGCTGGACAATTCAAGAACTTCACGAACAGGAAGAACTGAAAAATTACTCTTCTAACTTAGAAGTGTTTATTGAATTTTTGGTGGAAAAAGAACTCATTCTTATAAAAGAAGTGAAAACAAAAAGCGAAGGAATCTTTCATAGATACTATTGTGTGAAAAGTTAAAAGAGAAGAACAATATCTTACGGAGAGCTGACGGCTTTGGAAATCAGCTCTTTTTTTATTGGTAATTATAGTAGGAAAAATTTTTGGATGTTTAATAAAACACCTTGCTGATACTAGATTTATAGGATTTAAATTTTTTTCGTTTTTCCGTTGACAATGTTTACCCATTCGTATTATGATATTAAATGTCGCTTGAGGCAAACGAGTTTTTGCGAAACAATTAAGTTTTTCACAATAACAAAAAACACTTGACTGTTTGTCGCGGTGATGATAAATTAGAGAAGTCGCTTTTAGAGGGCGAAGAAATATGAACCTTGAAAACCGAACAGCAAAACGTCAATAATAAC
>NZ_RIAX01000022.1 GCF_003719725.1 Planococcus salinus
CTGCGTAAATAAAACTCTAACTTTAAGGGGTCACTACCCTCATGCTTCTTTTTTGGTAATGTTTAACTGTCCGTCTTCCATCTCTAACTGCAATACAGAACCGGGTTTAATATCCCCTTTGATCAGCTCACGTGCAATTTGTGTTTCAATTTCGCGCTGGATAAACCGTTTTAACGGCCGTGCACCAAACACGGGGTCTGTACCCGCTTCAATAATATAGTCGATGACGGAATCATCCACTGACAAGTCGATTTGCTGCTGTTCCATTCTGACAGACAGTTCCTTCAGCATTTTCTTGGCAATGCCGTAAAAGTGAGAATTGTTCAACGCGTGGAAAATCACAATATCGTCAATTCGGTTTAACAATTCCGGCCGGAAATGCTTGCGCAGCTCCGCCATGATGATGTCTTCAATGTCATGCCCTTTGCTTTTTTCATTGATGTGGGAAGAACCGATATTCGAAGTCATGATCACCACGGTATTGGAAAAGTTGACAAGACGGCCCTGACTGTCGGTGATCCGTCCATCGTCCAGAATCTGCAATAAGATATTGGCTACATCCGGATGGGCTTTTTCGATCTCGTCAAGGAGCACCACTGAATAAGGATTGCGCCGGACTGCTTCTGTCAGCTGCCCGCCTTCCTCATAGCCGATATAGCCGGGAGGTGCCCCGACAAGCCGTGAAACGCTGTGTTTTTCCATGTACTCGGACATGTCAATCCGGATAAAATGGTCTTCTGAATCGAACAGGTTGGCAGCCAACGACTTGGCAAGTTCGGTTTTCCCGACCCCTGTTGGTCCAAGAAAAATGAACGAACCAATCGGTTTTTGTTCATCTTTGATGCCGGCACGTGCCCGCCATACGGCTTCCGTCACCAGTTCCACTGCACGATCCTGCCCGATCACCCGCTCTTTCAGCGTATCACCAAGGCGCAGTAACTTTTCCCGTTCACCTTCGACAAGCTTTGTGACCGGTATACCTGTCCACCGTGCGACGATGCCAGCAATTTCTTCCTCTGTCACTTCTTCCCTCAACAGCCGTTCAGCGCCTTCCTGCTGCAGTGCCGATTCCAATACAGCCAACTCTTTTTCCAGTTCCGGAATCTTGCCGTGACGCAGCTCGGCTGCCACGTTCAAATCGTATTTGTTTTCTGCATCTTCCAATTGTCTGCGGTATTGGTCAAGCAGCTGGCGTTTTTCCTGGATTTTTTTCAGGGATTCTTTTTCATTTTCCCACTGCTTCTGCATGCCGGAAGATGAGTCCTTCAAGTGATCGATTTCTTTGCGCAATGTTTCCAGACGCGCTTTACTTGCGGCGTCTTTCTCTTTCTGCAATGCCTGTTCCTCGATTTCCAACTGCATCAACCGCCGTGTCACTTCATCGAGCTCCTGTGGCATGGAATCGATTTCTGTCCGGATCATGGCACAGGCTTCATCGATCAAGTCAATGGCTTTGTCCGGCAAAAACCGTTCGGTAATGTAACGGTCAGACATCGCTGCTGCAGCTACGATTGCCTGGTCATGGATGCGAACTGCGTGGTGCAGTTCAAAACGTTCTTTTAAACCGCGCAAAATCGAAACCGTATCTTCGACGGAAGGTTCCCGTACCATGACCTGCTGGAAGCGCCGTTCCAATGCCGGGTCTTTTTCAATATGCATGCGGTATTCGTCAAGCGTTGTCGCACCGATGCAGTACAATTCCCCTCTCGCCAGCATCGGTTTCAGCATATTGCCGGCATCCATCGCACCTTCTGTCTTGCCAGCCCCTACAATCGTATGGATTTCGTCAATAAACAAAATGATTTGACCATCGCTGTCTTTTACTTGTTTTAAAACTGCTTTCAAACGTTCCTCAAACTCACCGCGGTACTTGGCGCCGGCAATCAATGCGCTCATGTCAAGCTCATAAATGACGCGGTCCTTTAAACCTTCCGGCACATCATTGCGCACAATCCGTTGTGCCAGGCCTTCCACAATCGCAGTTTTCCCGACTCCGGGTTCCCCGATCAGCACCGGATTATTTTTCGTTTTTCTGGATAAAATACGGATGACGTTGCGGATTTCCTGGTCTCTGCCTATCACCGGATCCGCTTTTCCGGTTTGAGCCTGCTCCACCATATTGCGTCCGAATTGCTCCAACGGCGATTTTTGTTCTTCGTTTGTGAACTGAACCAATAAAATCACGTCCTTTTCTTGTTTGACCTTCTTTGACTAATTCAATTATAGAAGATTGTGAGCCGTTGCGCAATTGTTTTGATCAGCAAAAAACCTTTCCGGAACAATACCGGAAAGGTTTTTCAGTGAAACAGTTAGGTTTCCATATTTTCGATTACCGAACGCCCAGGGCCATTTTGGCGTAGCGGGACATGTGTTCTTTGCCCCATACCGGCTGCCATACGATGTTTACCTCAACTTCTTTTACTTCCGGCAGTTCAGATAACGATGATTTGACCATTTCTACTATTTGAGGTCCCATCGGGCAACCCATTGAAGTTAATGTCATCGTGACGATTGCTTGACCTTCTTCTGTCAGGTCCACGTCGTATACAAGCCCCAAGTTTACAATATCGATGCCCAATTCAGGGTCGATTACTTGTTCCAATGCACCCATCATGCTGTCGCGCATTTCTTGATCCATAACAATCCCTCCTTTTTCTATTGTTTTCATCTTAACAAACTTTTCGCGGAAATGAAATCCACATGCTTATTCTGTCAGGTGACGTGCCAGCCACTCAGTGGCCGCCAGCATGCCCCGGCGGCTGACAGCGTGTCCTGCTTCCGGCTCACGGATAAACTTCAGCCGCTCCGGCACGTCCTGGTAATCCTCCTTCAGGACCTGGTAAAATTTGAATGTTGGCGCAAAAGGAACCGTCGTGTCCTGCTCTCCGTGCCAAAAGAACAGCGGACGCTGATTAAGCAGTTCCCTTTTCTGCGTACTGTCAAAACGGGCCAATGAAGCGAGCATTTGCTTCCGCTCTTCCCCGCTGATCGGCAATTTGAAACCGTTCGTTTCGAATTGATGCATTTGAGCTTTTGCCAGTTCCACATAGTTCGGCGCCCCCATCATGATGGCTGCCGTTCGAATCCACGGGTAAACCGTCAAAGCCCCCAAAGTGGTGATGCCGCCCATCGAAGTTCCGGCCACACCAGGATGTCCCTTGATCAACTTCTTTTCTTCGGCATATTTATGTAAAAAAGACAACTCTTCTATCGAAGTCAAAACAATTTCCCAAAATTTTAAACTCAATTGGACTTCATCCAGATTTTCACTTCTTTCCCCGTGATACAGCGCATCAGGCAGCAGGACGCGGATGCCTTTCCTGGCCAACTGATAGGCATAATGGAGGTTGTGTTCTTTCGCGCTGGTAAAGCCATGGAAAAACACCACCGTCGGCAGTTCCGTGTCAAAATTGTCTTCTGGCGCCACATGGAGCAACGGAATTCCGCCCCAAAATTCTTCAATAATCTTCACAAGTCTCCACTTCCTTTTCTGTATGTTACCCGTACTTGAATGGCTCTGCAATTTTCGAAGCCACTAAATGGCTCGCCTTTTCCATTATACAGAATGTTTGTAAGATTTTTTGACGAAATGCTTCCATTATCGCTACACTATCATTATAGAGAAAGGAGACGCTTACCATGAAGCAGCATTTGATTGTACTTGATTTGGATGGAACTTTATTGACAGACCAAAAAGTGATTTCCGAAAAAACCAAAATGACGTTAACAAAAGCGCTGGAAGAGGGCCATCAAGTTATGATTGCTACAGGCCGGCCTTATCGCGCAAGTGAAGTTTATTATAAAGAATTGGGATTGACGACTCCCATTGTCAATTTTAATGGAGCGTTCGTCCATCATCCCATGTATAAGGATTGGGGATTGTATCACACGCCCATCGACTTGAGTGTTGTTCACGAAGTGGTGGAGTCGATGCATGAATTCGATTTCAATAATATCGTCGCCGAAGTGCTTGACGATGTATATGTCCATCACCACGATGAAAAGCTGATGAATATTTTCAAATTCGGCGATCCTACTATTACCACCGGTGATTTGAGAAATTATTTGAAAGTCGATCCGACGTCCATGCTCATTCATGCGCCAAAAGAGAAAGTACCGCTTATACACGAACACCTGTCGACCGTTCACGCGGAAGTGATTGACCACCGCCGCTGGGGAGCTCCATGGCATGTAATCGAAATCGTCAAAAGCGGCTTGAACAAAGCGGTCGGCATCGATCGTGTTGCAAAGTCAATCGGCATTTCGAAAGAAAACATTATTGCGTTTGGCGATGAAGACAATGACTTGGAGATGATTGACTATGCAGGCGTCGGGGTAGCTATGGGAAATGCCATCAACCCGCTTAAAAACATTGCCAATGAAATTACCTTATCGAATAATGATGACGGAATCGCTGAATTGTTAATCGACCGGTTAAATCTGAAATTAAATAAGGAGGAATATTCATGAAATTATTTGCAGACAGCGCTTCTGATTTACCGAGAGATTTTTTTGACAAAGAAAATGTCATCTTATTCCCGCTCAGAGTCCATATCGGCGATGAGGAATACGAAGATATCCGATCTATACAATCCAAAAAGGTGTATGACGCCATCCGTTCCGATATTCAGCCGAAAACTTCACAGGTGTCGCCGGATGAAATGCTTTCGGCTTTTGAAACATTAGCCAAAGAAGGAGAAGAAGGCCTTTATATCGCCTTTTCTTCTGAGCTGTCCGGCACGCACAATACGGCAGTCATGACTGCTGAACAAGTGCGTGAAGAGCATCCTGATTTGAAGCTGACAATCATCGATTCCAAAGCCGCCTCTCTTGGGTACGGGCTGCTCGTCAAGGAATCGGTGAAATTACGTGACGAAGGACGGTCCATAGCGGAAATCACCGAACGAATTGAGTTCATGGCAAATCATCTGGAAAGCCTGTTCACCGTGGAAGATTTGGATTATATGGCACGCGGAGGGCGCATTTCGAAAGGCAGTGCGTTTGTCGGCGGAATCCTGAACATCAAACCCCTTCTCCACGTGGAGGACGGCAAATTGGTCCCAATTGAAAAGCTGCGCGGGCGCAAGAAAGTCCTCAAACGAATGGTGGAACTGATGGGGGAACGAGGAAAACAATTAAATGAACAAACCATCGCCATCAGTCACGGCGATGATTTATCATTCGCCCTTCAGCTGAAAAAAGAAATTGAAGAACAGTATCACCCGAAACACGTGGAAATTCATATGATCGGTTCTGTGATTGCCGCCCATACCGGTCCCGGAACGCTGGCTGTCTTTTTCCTGAACCAAATCGAGTCGTGAGGTGCGCCACTATGAAAAAAATTGTCATTGTCGGTGCGGTCGGTGGTGGCGCCACTGTCGCCGGTCAAATCCGATTTTACGATAAAGAGGCAAGAATCACCGTCTTTGACAGAGATTCCACCATGTCTTATGCCGCATGCGGAACACCTTATGTCATCGGTGACGTAATAGAAGACGAAACTTCGCTGATCATGGCAAGTCCGGAACAATTCAAAGAAAAACGAAATATAACGGTCCATATGAAACACGAAGCAATTGAGATCAAACGGAACGAAAAAAAATTGGTGATCCAAAATCTTGAGACCGGACAGCAATTTGAAGAAGCTTATGATTTTCTCATTTTGTCGCCCGGTGGTACGGCAGTCCTGCCGGAGACAGAAGGCTTATCCACAACCGATTATTTCACGCTCAGGAATTACGAGGATATGCAGCGCATCAAGGATTATATCACTTCTTCAAAACCGGCAAGCTGTGCGATTTCGGGCGGTGGTTTTATCGGATTGGAGATGGCGGAGAACTTGCGGCACCTCGGAATTGAAGTTCAGCTGGTCCACAAGTCACCGTACATCATGTCAATTTTGGACCCGGACATTGCGGAGGAAATTGAAGACGAATTGAAAGCCAATAAAGTCCACCTGCATACCGGTTCATCTATTACTAAAGTGGACCACCGCCGCTTGACCTTATCAAACGGCCAAGAACTCGAAGCTGATTTTCTTCTTTTCAGCATCGGCATAAAACCGAATACGGAACTGGCTGAAAGAGCAGGCCTCTCCATCGGCGATACCGGCGGCATTGTGACCAATGAATTTATGCAGACGTCTGATTCTTCCATCTATGCCATCGGGGATGCTTCTGAGAACCTGGATTTTGTGACCGGTGAGCCGAGAAAAGTACCATTGGCATCGCCTGCTCACCGCCAAGCTTTCCTTGTCGCACGACATATTACAGGGCACGCGGAGAAAAAGACCGGGCTTTTAGGAACGTCCGTGGTGAAAATTTTCTCTTTGACTGCTGCGATGACCGGATTGAACGAAAGAACACTGAAGGACAAGGAAATGGACTATGAAACCGTGGTTCATCGCGGAAATTCCAATGCCGGTTATTATCCCGATCATGCTGAGCTCACCTTAAAAGTCCATTACGATATACACAGCCGAAAAATTCTCGGTGCCCAGTGCATCGGGAGAAAAGGAATCGACAAGCGGATTGATGTAATTGTCACCGCCATGTACGGCGGGCTGACCATCGATGATTTGCAGGCATTGGAACTATGCTACGCACCGCCCTACTCTTCTCCGAAAGACCCGGTTAATATGGTCGGTTACAAAGCGGTCAAAAATTAGTAGAATAAAAAAGCGGAATCCCAGGCATCCCCTGCCGGCATTCCGCTTTTTCTTATTCAAGGCTATTTTTTCTCGCTTCGTCCGCTTTCCGCTGCTTTCCTTTACGCCATACGATCCAAAGGAAAATCATAAAGACAATATATAATACTGCCAGTGCAACGAAATAAGCGGTATTGAGGCCTCGCTCATCCGTCACATGAAAGACTTCTGCCACTTCACGATCCAACGTAATACGATACGCTCCGTCGTCTTCTTCGCGGACAATGTCTCCTCCGAACAAACCACGCATCTCTTTTCCTTTCCCGGCCACTTCCGCAGGCACAGTCATATGCTGTGTGGAAGATGAATTGTTGATGGCGACGACCCATGTCTCTTCTTCATTGGAACGGCTATAGACAATCCATCCATCCTCTTCATGCAGGACTTCTGTGTCGCCGGTCCGCAGTGCTTCTGATGAGTTGCGGAGGGAGTTCAGATTTGCGATATGGTCAATCAATTCTTCCTGTACCGAAAAATCCATGATTTGATGCGATTCCGGCAAAACTGTTCCGTTCATCGCAATCTCCGATCCGTATTGGACCACCGGAATACCAGGCATCGTCAACAGCTGTGTAAACAACAACGTCCATCTCGTTGGGGGAAACCCTCTTTCCTCCACAACATCGGCTGTGAAACGGGATCCCCATAAAGAATCGACTTGAATCAGCCGCCCTTCACCTTCTTCGATTAAACGTGTCAATTCTTCAGATCCCTGATCAAAGTTTTTGTAGCTGCTGCGCAAGCTTTCTTCTACGCCAGGCAGGACAGTCGCATCCAAGCCGGGAACCGGTTCCATCTCACGATCTGCCAGCAGATAAATATCCCTCACTTCTTTGATGGCCCGGGAGAACTCTTCGATGAAATCAGCGTCCAGGCTATCTGTATTCTGCAGACGCATTGCGCCGACTTCGTATTCTTTTACAAATTCACTCAAAGTCGCAATCAATGCACTTTGCGCTTCTTCATCAGCTGTGTTCAATGCATAAGTGCCATCTTCGTTTTCTGTAAACCAGCCAGGGTTTGTAGAAACCCAGATATGATCACTGCTCACTTGCTGTGTCGGGATATCCACCATGATTTTTATGTCCTGGTCATTCGCTTCGTCAATCAGGTTCTGAAACTCTTCGGGAGTTCCAAAATGTCGTTCTAACTGGCTGTAATCCAGCACTTCCTTGCCGTCATAGGTAGCCGAGGCAAATACCGGTCCAACCGATAAGGTGGTAAATCCCAGCTTTTGGATATGGCTGATTTCACCAGCCAGCCCTGCAAAATCTCCACCATTGAATGCTGCAGGATTTGTGGAATCCACTTCAAAATCATTATCGATTTTTTGATTGAAAAAACGGTCAACCAATACATCGTATATACTTTCGTCCTGTAATGTCCTTGTTTCTTCAGCTGCTGCCGGACTTATCAGGCTCAGCGACATGACAGCCGCCGCTATGGACGAAATCCATTTTACTTTCACTTCTTTATCCTCCTTCAATGAGGCTGTTATTCCGCTCACCCGGTCTATTTTATCAAACTCCCCTGTTCCATGCTATGTAAAGTTCGTGAAACCGCTGAGTCTCCTTTCAGTTTCGTCGAATCTGTGAAAACTGCACAAAAAAGCAGACGCATTTTCTGCGCCTGCTTTTGGTTTTACGCTAAAAAGTTGATGCCGATCGGCAATTTGAAGCCGAAGAACAAAGTAACGAAAAAGAATACGGCAAACAAAATCCAGAACAACGTAACCGGTTTTTGTTTTTTCGAACGGACCAATACCATTTCCATCATACCGATGGTCAGAATACCAAATAAGAATTTCAGCCCGTATTGCATCGCGTCGGAAGACGACCATTCGATAAACAAAGCCAATCCGGTAATGATGATCAGAATGTAGAACAAACGCACAACCATGTGCAAAATCTTCCGCCCTTTGCTTTCGCGGCCCATCACTGCAGCAACTAAAAATACGATAAGCGCGATTACCCATGTGGTAATGTGCAAATGGGTCGTGTCAGTTAAAAAATCCAAAATCTCACCTCTTTTATCATAGTCCATTTCAGTTTAGCACAAGTGGCTAATGGATAGACATAATGGAGGTCATGACAAATGTGTGACGAGCGTGCCGATGGATTCAATGGAAACTTTCACTGTATCGCCTGCTTTTAAAAATTTGGGCGGATTAAAGCCTTTCCCCACCCCTGCTGGAGTACCGGTCAGCAATACATCTCCCGCTTCCAGCTTCACATACTTGGATACCTCTACAATCAGATCATCCACACGGCGGATCATATCCTGTGTATTGCCGTTTTGACGGACTTCATCGTTCACTTTCGTGACGATCGATAAGTTCTGGGATTGAGGAATTTCGTCTTTGGTCACCAGGTACGGCCCCATGGGACAGGAACCTTCCAGGCTTTTTCCTAAAAAGTACTGCTGATGTTTGCTTTGAAGGTCACGGGCAGTCAAGTCGTTGGCGATCGTATAACCGAATACATGGTCATAAGCCAGTTGCTTTGGAATTGACTTCCCGCCTTTTCCAATCACAACAGCCAGTTCCCCTTCGTAATCGTACGAATCCGTCAGATCATTGTGGACAGGAACCGTTTGTTCGTCTGCAGCAATGCTCGTCGGTGACTTTGTAAAAACGACCAAATCGACAGGAGCGTCGCTTCCCATCTCTTTTGCATGGTCCGCATAATTTTTACCGATGCATATAAGGTTTTTCGGTGTTCTTGGAATCGGTGCAAGCCATTCAATTTCTGAAAAAGAATGTTTGAATTTTTCGGGATGGTCAGAATTGAGTGCAGCTTCCGTCAACTTACGGATTTGTTCCACAAACTCCATTCCTTGGGTAAGCCCGTCGATCAGCTTCGTTGAAAAAGACGGCAAAACTTTCAATTCGTTTTGGATCTCCACCACATCCCACACGGCTTCTTCTTTTTTCACTTTTGGTCCGAAACATTCTTTTCCTTCATAGCGAAACGATAGCAGCTTCATTCGTTAAACACTCCTTTTCTGTGATTGCATTTATTATACACATTCACGGTTTTGAATTGGGGCTTTTTTTGAAATTTACTTGATAACTCAGTTTTCTCCATATCTTCTCGAGAGGTCCCTGGTCAAATTTCAGGAACCATATCTCTGCAAAAATGAGCTGGACCGCAAAAATTCCCAATGCAATCACAGTACCGGACAGCACACTGACTTGTCCGTACAGGCCGAGTCCATACGAATAAAAGATGGTTGTCGCAATAATCGATTGTGTAATATAAATCGTCAGTGACATTCTGCCTGCCTTTGAGAGTGGCTTTAATAATTTGGAGATTCCCGAATGCTGAGCCACCAAAGCGATGATCGCTGCATACCCTGCGGCAAGCAACGGACCGCCGAAAATGTTCTGCACATAGACAAAAGCATAATTCGCATCAAAAAGGAATGGAGTCAATTTCAGGGCAAGCCCCGCTGCAAGCGGAATTGTTGCCAATCCAATCCACAGCTTTTTGTACCGGGCCGTCCGCTCGATCAACTGCCATTTGGCTGCCGCAGCACCCACCATCAGAAAAGGAAGAATGGTGAGAATCATGACCAGGAAATTCAGGAAATTATTATGATAAAGCCAGTCATCCAAACGCTGGCTGAAAATTTCTGCGAACGTCCCTGTTGGATAGGCCGCCAGGGAGCTCTGGACTTCCTGCATCCCTGTATAGAAATTCGGGTCAACCGCCACTGCCACAAACAACAACAGCAGCATGAGCGTATGCGGCACGGTATAGATAATAGCTGCAAGCCCCAGCAACCAGGCTGAAGGAATGCGAATCATTGTGAGAAGCAAAAAGCCTGTCACCGCATAAGTGATCAAAATGTCTCCGTACCAGATGAGAAATGCATGAATCATCCCAATTACCAGCAATACGGCCAAACGTCTCACCGCCAAAGGCGCAAAAGCAGCATTTTTTTGCTGCGCTCTCAAATACTGCATTCCCAGGCCATAGCCAAATAAGATTGAAAACAACGGATAGAAACTGGCTTGGACAAAAATATCTATAAATGAGAAAACCTCTGCATTCGGCGAGCCGGAAAACCATGTATATGGATCTACATAAGCATACGGCGAATGGAACGTCAGCATATTGACCAGCAATATGCCGAGAAGCGCAAACCCTCTCATCAAATCGATTGCTTCGATACGCTCATTAAGAGCCACAGGCTGTAATTTCAAAATAATCCTCCTATAGTCTAAATCTTCACTTCTTTTTCTGCTGCAAACAAATACAACAGCCGTTCTTTTATCGGAATTCTCAGGATCGATTCGACTGCCTCCTGATATACCGATAATTGGACTTCGTACCTTGCGGCCATTTCAGCTTCCATGTTCATAAGCGAACGTGTTCGGTCCGTTTTGTAATCGAGCAGCACCCAGCCATCTTCCTCCTCGAACAGACAATCGACAATCCCCTGGATGATTTGGTAATCCCCGTCTCCGTCTTCCTTGGCATAGGTGAACGGGACTTCCCGTTTGACGTTGTTCGACAGAAGCAGACGCCGTGCCGTTTCACTGGCATAAAAGCTCTCAATCTCTGACACTTTCACAGCATTGCTTTCCTCTTTTGTGAGGATTTCCATGCCTACCAATGTATCCAGAAACTCTTCGATTTCGGATTTATCCAATTTTCGGTCCAATGGAATGTGCTGCATGACTGCATGCACCGCTGTTCCGATATCCGCTGCTGACAGCCGCTGTTCCTGCATAAAGTCAGGACGGTGGAGAAGCTTTCGCTTTTCCGTTACAGCCGGTTGAATAAACGATTCCGGCTCATCCTGTCGCTGCAGCATCTGCAGGCGCTTTATCTCCGTAACAGACTGTTTGGACCGTTTTTCCACTGCTTGCTGATGCGGATAACGGAAGTCGAATCTTTCTTTTACTTCTGCTGCGTAATCATGCTCAGTGTCTGACCGTTCTTCAAGATCCCCTAAATCCACCTGGGCAGGAAGAAGGTCAGTCGACTCAATAAGTTCAACCTTAAAGCGTGAATGATGCGGCAAAACATGTCCATTTCCAGGAAGGGTTTCCGCACTGTCCGGATGCCTTGAGACAGCCGGACCAATCCAATCCAAATAGCCTTTGGCACGGGACCTCATAAAATCAGGAAGCCTTACATCACTGGAAGAGGTTCTCCATTTCGCAAACAATTTATCAGGTTCTTTGATGGAAGCTGTCAGAAACAGCCGCTCTTTCGCACGCGTCATCGCCACATAAAGTACACGCATTTCTTCAGCTTTCATCTGTAATTGTTTGGTTTCTTTGACGGCTAAAAACGGCAGCGATGTATATTCAATGCGTGTTTCCGGGTTCACAGCTTTGACTGCAAGGCCGTATTGCTGATCGAACAGGTAAGATTTCTTGAAATCCATTTCATTGAATTGACGGCCGGTACCTGCAAAAAATACTACCGGAAACTCGAGTCCTTTTGATTTATGGACGGTCATCAAGCGGACAACGTTCTCTTTTTCGCTCAACGACTTAGCGGTGCCAAGGTCATCTCCGCGTTCCCTCATCCTATCGATAAAGCGGAGGAACCGGAACAAACCGCGGAAAGAGGTTTTTTCATATTCCAGGGCACGATCATGCAATGCCCGTAAATTGGCTTGCCGTTGCTTGCCGTTCGACATTGCCCCCACCATCTGGTAATAATTTGTATCCAGGTAAACCTGCCAGATCAGCTCCGCCAACGATCCTCGTCTTGCCAGATTGCGCCAATCTTCGAGCTGCAGCGTAAACCGCTGCAACTTTTCCGCTGCTGCCGGATCAATGCCTGTGCCACTGCGGATGAAGACCTTCATGGCCTCGTAAAACGAAGCTTGAGGGGCAGCCAGACGAATTTCAGCCAGCTCATTCTCCTTCAAACCGATAAACGGCGCCCGCAGCACTGAGGCCAATGGGATGTCCTGATACGGGTTATCGATGACACGCAAAGTATTCATCATTAACATGACTTCCAAGGCATCAAAATATCCCCCTTGCAGTTCTGCATACAACGGAATCCCGGCTGCCTTAAATTCATCCACAAAATCTCCCGACCATGTCATCGAACGCATCAGCACTACAATATCACTGTATTCCAATGGCCGTTTTTCATTTTTCCAGGGATCATGGACAAACGTTTCCCGATCCATCAATTGACGGATTTTCCGTGCAATGTAACGGGCTTCCCATTGTGACTTTGCAAAGTCATCATCCGGCTCTTCTTCTGTCTCCGGTTCATGGATCAACGCCAATTCAATCGGCGTATCCATTTCCGGATAAGGAGCCTGCGGTTTTAATGCAGCCGCTTCATCATAATCAATTTCTCCGACACGCTCCCCCATAATCTGAGAAAAGACGTAGTTGGTCCCGTCGAGTATTTCTTTCCGGCTACGGAAGTTTGCATTCAAATCAATTTTCAACCCCTGCTTGTCGGCATCCGAACGGAATCGTGCATACTTGCCGAGGAACAGCATCGGTTCAGCCAAACGAAAACGGTAAATGGACTGTTTGACATCGCCGACCATAAACAGGTTGCCATCTGCTTCGCCCCCTGATTTGACCAATTGCAAAATCGTTTCCTGCAGCATATTGGTATCCTGGTACTCGTCTACCAGGACTTCCTTGAACAACTTCCGGTATTCTTCGGCAATGGCGGAAGGTTTGCCGTCATCACTCAAAATCTGCAGTGCATAATGCTCCAAATCAGAGAAATCGACAAGTGCCCGATCGATTTTTAATGCTTTATACTGTTCTGCAAAGCGCTTTGTCAAAGTGACCAGTGTTGCCATCAATGGAGCCATTTCCCTCATTTCATCCAGCAAACGATCGGGTGTACGGGTAAAATAGGCTTCAAAAACGCCATTAACGATTTTTTTAACATCATTTCGCAGTTTCTTCGCTTCTTGGGCCAGTTCCGGATTGCATGAATCTTTTCGGACAGTGGCCGCTTTTGGCCAACGAAACGATTTGGCGATGGCATAAGCAGATTCCCAAGAAGTGTCTAAAGAAGCGATGGCCGTACGGATCAAATCTGCATCCAGGTCGAAGGTTACGCCCAAAACTTCCGGACCTTCCGGTTCCAGTGTCAGCAGCCTGCCTTCTTCCGTCAGTTGCAGCGCTTCTTCCAAAGCATGATGGATCGTCATCTTCAAATCACTGATAAACGGCAAGTCATCAATGGCCATACCAAGTGGCACATCATAAAGAGTTGGCACTTGTTCGAGCCATTTATCCGGTTGCGGGTGGACCCGGGAATAGTCGTACAGCCTGTTGAGCAGCACTTCCATCGCCTGATCACTTCTGTCAGTGGTGAAGCTGTCGGCCAAACGGTACACAGCATCCGCGTTTTCACTTTCGTAGGCCTCCTCCAACACCGCTTCCAATACATCATCACGCAAGAGGGCGGCTTCCGTTTCATTGGCAATACGGAAGCCGGGATCGATTTCCAGCAGGTAGGCGTATTGTTTCACGACCTGAAGGCAGAATGAATGCAAAGTGGAAATCTGCGCTTTGTTGATCAACCGCAATTGTTTCCGGAGGTGTTTGGATTTCGGATCAGCGGCTACCGCTTTTTCAAGTGCATCGGACATCCGGTGGCGCATCTCAGCAGCTGAAGCGTTTGTAAAAGTCACAACGAGCAATTCGTCCACAGATATCGGATTCTCTTCATCCAAAACCTTTTCGATCATCCGGTTGATCAGCACAGCCGTTTTTCCAGAACCGGCGGCAGCCGATACCAGCATGTCCCGGCCTTTTGCCCAAATGGCCTGCCATTGTTCATCTGTCCATGTGGCATCAGTCGGTTTCGTCGGTATCATCTGCATTCATCTCCTTTCTGATAAGTTCCACTGCTTTATCACTCGAAAGAGCAGGCAGTTTATGATAAGTCTGTTCCGGATCAGTTGGATCAAATTGGCATATGGACCGGTAAGAACAAAATTGGCAAGGCGTATCTTCTTTCACTTTGTAAGGTGTAATTTGCGTGTCGCCTTCCAATATCCGGTTGCCCGCTGATTGATGCTTGTTCCGAACAAATTTACGGATCGTTTCCATATCGTCCTTCTGGACCGTCTTGGATTGGGATCTGGAAATTTCGCCTTTTTTGTTCATCCGGACCGGAATAATGTTGGAGTAGCCATCTATTTCTTCATCCATCGCATAAACCAGATCCGGATCTTCCACGACCAGGCCGTTCATTTTAAAGGATTTGGCCATTTCGTCTTCCACTTCTTCTGCTGTCATCAGCTTGGAAGATTTCAACATCGGATTGTGCATATGGAAATAAAGGACCCCTGCCGGCTCTGCCTGTTCCCCGAGCCATCGCTCTGAATGAGTCAGTGCGACATCGAGGTAAGTAAAGGTCTGCAATGACAATCCGTGGTAGACATCACTTAATTCCAACTCTTGTTTGGAAGACTTGTAGTCAACGACGCGAATATATGGTTTTCCTTTGATGTTTGTGGAATCAATTCGGTCAATGCGTCCCCGTATATTCATCCTGCGCCCTCTGTTCAATGAAATGTCAAGAGGCGGAATCGCTTCCTTCGGTCCAAAGCCCACCTCCAGCGCCACCGGAGAGAACCCGGTCACTTTTGCGTGTTTGCTGAGCATAAAGGCTGTTTGGCGAATGATGCCTTCCAGCTTATGCTGGATATACCGGTAACGATGCGAGCTGATCAAAATCTGATTGACGAAATACGGCGACAGCTGGTCCATAGCCTGTTTCGCCAATTCCTGACATTGTTTTTTTGTTAACGATGACCACGACACATCCAGCCGGTTCACTTCATCAGAAATCCACTTGATGGCAGCATGAAAAAGATCCCCCATGGCAGGAGGTGCCAATTTATACTGGCTCCGCTCCTCGAGCTTCAATCCATAGGTGACATAATGGGCGAATGGACAGCTGAAATACGTTTCGACACGGGAGACGCTGGACGATATCGGTATGCCGTAAAGAGGCTCTGTAATATCTTCACGCAACGGATCGGCAACATTCGGCTTGACCGGCTCCAAAATCCGTTTAATGACTGATGACCAAAACGGATCCTCCTTGTAATAAGCCAGGACAGCACGCCATTCCGCCGTTACATGACCTCCGCGCAGCTGCGAAGCCAGATAGGGAAGTGTTGCCCGAGGATGGGAAATATAAGACAGCTGGGATGCTTCCAATAATTCTTCCGGGTCATTGACAGCCGGTATCGTTTCAATGCCGAGCATTTCCTGCAATTTGGAAATATAAAGAGACGGCAGCAAGGCTTTTCCTTCTTCATCTGCGATTGGATACGACACAGTCAACAGATCGGAAGCCGAGGTAAAGGCACGGTAGACCATGTATGTCTCATCCATCAGCCTCATTCTGGAAGTCGGAGCCAGCTCAAATCCGACCTGGGCAAACCATTCTCTGTCACTGTCCGTCAGCAGTCCTTCTTGTTCAATCCGTCTCGGCAAAACTCCGTCATTTGCTCCAATGACAAACACCGACTTGATATCCATCAAACGCGCCAAATCGATTTTTGATACCGTTACTTGATCAAGCGAAGGTGGAATGCGGGAAAATTCGAGTGTCTCAAACCCTTCATCCAAAATTTTCACCGCCGCCGGCAATTCCATTTTCTTGTCACCGAACATCAGAACAAATTGATCAAGTACACCAATCCATTGTGTCCAGGCCTGTTCGTGTTCCGTGGCCGCCAGCAACCGGTGCTCCGATTCTTCCCGTTCCCGGAGGCTTTGGATTTTTCCGTATACATCCATTTCTTCTACAAATAAAAACAGGGATTCCGCAATATCTTTTCCCGTTGTACAAGTTTCCAGCTTGTCTTTCAGCCGCGCTAATGGTTCCCGGACAAGATCCCGGACCGCATGCAGCTCTGTCTGGGCAGCCAGCTCTTCATCGGTTTGTATGCCTGTATGGAACTCCAGGCCGCGGTATTTCTTATAGAACCAGCGCTTGTCATCAAACCAGCGCTCTCCGTAAATGCCATTGGCAAGAACGAAATTCTCCAGAATATCACTGCGTTCACGCCATCTTTGCACACTTTCTTCCGGAAAGAACAAATCCGTCTTGACGGCCCTGAAAACCGGTTCGTAAGAGTAATTGCTCAATACAGCTTCCAGCACAGACCGGCTGAATTCTATAAGCGGATGATGAAGCATTGATTTTTTCTGGCTGATGAAATACGGAATTTCGTATTGAGGGAAAATCGTGTTGATCAGTTCATCGTAAATTTCAGGCTGCCTGTACAAAAGGGCTATTTCTTTATAACGCATCCCATTTCGCACCTGTTCTCTGATGGCTCTCGCAACAGCATGAATTTCCGCCCTCCTGTTCGAAGCTTCAACAATGGAGACATGTCCTTCGGATGTTGTTTTTTCGATGGGATAGTCGTCAAAATGCCGTTCCACGTGAGCAAGTTCTTTGTTGTTGAAGCGCATAGGAGATGGCATATGGACAGGAGTTTCCACTTCGACTCCTTCTTTGCGTGCTTGCTCCGTCAGCCGCTGTGCGGTTTGGGACGCCTGATAAAAAAGAGCCTGCTCATCGTTGGGACTGGTCTGGGGGTCCAGTGGCAAAGCGATGGTCACTGATTTTGCGTATTTCATCAGCTCGGAAATGATTTCAACTTCACGTGCCGTAAAGGACACGAAGCCGTCTATATAAATATGGCCGGATTGAATAATCGCTGAATGCCTGATTTTTTCAGACAGTAAAGCCAAATATCCTTCAGAATCCACAAATACTTTCCCCAATCGGCTCTCAATTTTAGCAAGGATAAGCTCCAGGTCTGCCGCTTTATCGAGCAGTGTTCTTGGAGCTCCCACTTCAGTCAAGGAACTGCGAATTGTGGTGAACTCCCCGCAATCCACACAATACCTGGCAAACTCTTTCACCAATTGTTCGATCTGGTCAGTAAACCCTCTTTTTCCGGCTGCTCTCCTAAATAGCTGAAAATCTTCCCGGTGCTCTTCGAGTAAGCTGCGGATCAGCATCCGATAACCAAACGTATCCACTTCTTTGCGGCTGATGCCGCCGACTTCCTGCAGTACACGCCAGGCCAATCGCTTGAAAGTGACCGCTTGCGCCCGAATCATACCCGTCATGCCATAAGCGGAAGACAGTCGATACTCTGTGGAAAATGACATCTGGTCAGGAACGATAAAGAAAATTGGATTTCCATCAGCTTGCCGTTTCAGCTCTTCCGCAATTTCCTGTTGTATAAACCGGGTTTTACCGGACCCTGCGCGACCGTACACAATCCGTAATGACATATCATCTCTCCTTACTGGAACATTTGTTCTTATTATAACGAAAAAGAAAAGGAATATCCATTTCTCTTTAGCTACGACAACTTTCTCTTTTTACGTTCTTCATTGGCTTGGCGGTATTCAGCTTCCACTTTTTTCGTCAACCTTTTTTCCAGTATTTTTCCTATAATATAAAGCAGTACAATTACGGCGATGACGACAGCTGTGCGCACAGGTTGAGTCAACAGGGCCCGGATATCGTACCCAACAAACGATATGGTGAATATCATGACGAACTTCCCGGCCATGACCGTCAGCAGGTAATAATACTGGCGGATATTGGAAAGTCCAGCCACCACATTGACCAAAGCAGAAGGTGTGAAAGGAAAACACAAAAGCAGGAACAAGGGGCCGAAACCATGACGTTCCACCCAGTGGATAAGTTTTTTCACTTTTTCGTGCCTTGTCATAAACCCCAGGAAACGGGCGCGGCCATATTTCCGGATAATCAGGAATACGGCATACGCTCCGACAACCGAACCTCCCCAGGACAACAGAAAACCGATCCATAATCCGTAGGCAGTAGCATTGGCAAAAACAAAGACAAACAAAGGCAAAAATGGCAGAAACGCTTCTATAAACGGCAATAAAAAGCCAATCAGCGGACCAAATGCCCGGTAACTTTGAGTCAGTTCAAGTATATTCTCCATCGAAAAAAAATCCGCCATTCACTTCATCCTTCATGTCAGTAAATTTTCAAAAATTCTTTCTAAAAACGAATTAAATTATGCTATGCTTTATTAATTACTTTACACTCTTTTTCCTCTTTTGGAAAAGAGAAATACTTATACATAAGGAGAGAAAGCAATGAAAGTTCGCGGGTTTACCGCTGGGCTCAAAGCAGGAGCCAGTATAGCGATCGGCTACTTTCCGGTTGCACTGACTTTCGGGCTGCTGGCTAAGGCGACAGGGCTGTCAATTGCGGAAGCCACGGCCATGAGTATTTTCGTTTTTGCTGGTGCTGCCCAGTATATCTCGTTGTCATTGATTTCAGCGGGAGTCGCTCCAGTACTGATCATCCTGAATACGTTTATCGTCAATATCCGGCATTTTCTTATGACAGCAGCATTGAATGAGAAAATGGAAACGGATGCGACATGGAAAAAAGCCTTGTACGCATTCGGAATCACCGATGAAACCTTTACTGTACTGGCCACTCAGAAAGAAAGTCTTGTAAAAACTTCGTTTGCTGCAGGCGTGATTCTCATTTCCTACAGCAGTTGGGTCGGTTTTACCGTACTGGGCCATTTAATCGGCGCCAGTTTACCCCAATTCCTGCAGGCAGCCATGTCGATTGCGCTTTATGCACTGTTTGTCGGACTGCTTGTTCCTTCAATGCGCGGCAACCGGAAAGTCGTAAGCCTGGCTTTGATTGCAGCAGTCATCAATTCAGTGTTCTACTTTACCGGCTGGCTTTCTACCGGTTGGGCCATTCTGGTATCCACTTTGGCCTCTTCTGTTATTATTGAATTGATTTCTTCAAAAGGAGGGAAACGATGATGGGGGCATGGATTTGGTGGGTGATTATTGGAATGGCGCTTGTCACCTATATTCCCCGTGCGATTCCTTTGACATTCCTGGCGGGCCGGGAGCTTCCCCCTGCTGTTCAAAACGTCTTGCGTAATATCCCGTTTGCGGTGCTGGGAGCGTTGATTTTTCCAGCGATTTTCTTTGTGCAGGAAAATATCTGGTTCGGCATCATTGGAGCTGTCGCCGCGTTCGGCATCGCTTTTTCAGGCGCCAGTGCCATGGTTGTCGTTCTCGGCTCAATTGCTGTATTGGCGGTTTTCAGTTTACTAATTGGATAAAGTATTGAAAAAACCGGAACTCATGTTTATGAGTCCCGGTTTTTTGTACGGTTTACCATCAGTGTGGCATACCAGAATCCTATGGTCAAAGAGGCGGCGTTTACGATATAGAGAAACCATGTATTCGTGTAGCCGGCGTAGACCGCGGCCGTAATCAATGCCACTGTCAGAACCAAACCCACAATATGGCTGAAAGTAACTCTGGTGAACAGCACGACAAGAAGTCCTGGCACCAGCAGGGACAATAAAAATTTGGTGATCATGGATTCCATTCGACTATCTCCTTAATTGACAACGACCAAGCCCAGACGATGGTGATCGTGCCGGAAAATAACGTGCTGACGCAACCGGACTTCCCGGTTATGATCCAGCACTTCAAGCCTGCAGTGTGCTGCGTTGACCTGGATCGCTTCGTATAATTCGGATTCATTGGAAACTGTTAATCCATTGACCTTCTTAATCACTTCTCCTTTTGCCAGTCCCATCTTAGCGGCTGGGGAACCCGGCAGCACATCAGCAATCATCACACCTTCAGGCTGTGGTGTGACAGCAAAGACTCCCCGTCTTTCACCGGCAGCAAAATAAAGGCTGACGGCAAGCCGGGAAACGACACCGAATATCAGTGCAACAAATGCCGCTGGCCCCCATAGTATAGAGGCCAAGGCAAGAACAGCCATCATCACACCCAGGGTCTTTACGGCTTTCCCAATCCGCGGATACAAATAAACGGGTAACGTATGGCGGGAACGGCTTTGAAAACCGAGGACGACGGGAAACAGGATAAGGGAAAACGAACTCTCTCCTATCGGCAGCTGTGGCCAATACGGCGCGAAACTTTCGATTAACTCTCCCGGCACCAGCAGCAGCACAGGGATGAGCCATAGCCGTTTGGCTTCATAACTGACAGCCGGTAACCCTCTGGAAGATTGATTGAGACGTGGAGAGGCAGCTTCTGCTCCATACTTTCCAATCAATTTGCCTTCTCCGTACAAGAATGCTGCTGTGATCAATGCTACAGGGAACAACCACTCCCAAGCTACATAGTAGCCGTTGTAATCAACAGCAAACAAGCTGACGGACCAGTCATTGGTCCGGAAAAGCCATCCAAGGGCTACAGCTGCCAAAGACATATAGACAAAAGAGCCAATCCGATAAAATCCGGAAATCATCATAAGTAAACTCGCGATACTCAAAGCCACAAGCCATTCAATCGGTACGGTTAAACCGAGTGCAATAATGAGGATTGAAAAGAACAAGCCCATTTTCAGACCGCCTTTTATCAATTCTGCTAATTCAGTACCTCCAGGGAGAATACGGGTACGGAACACTTTCCGTTCCTTTTTGACTCGCAAGTACCCTAATAAAACAGCTATCAGCAAGGCTATGTAAAAAACCGGATTGATAAAAAATCTAGCTATATCGACTATTGCTTCCATTACCACTTTTCTTACACCATCCCATCACCGGCAACTAAACGTTTCTTTCCATTGTAACAAAGAATTTCGCTTTACCGTATGTCTTTTTCCATCATTCAAACGCAGCAGTCAACTGCTGCAAAATATCTTCCGTTCCTTCGATGCCCGCGGATAATCGGATTACTTGCCGCGTTACACCCACTTTTATTTTTTCCTCTTCAGACAACGCTCTGTGGGAAGTAGCATACGGATAAGACACCGTCGTCTCCACCCCTGCCAATGTCGGGACAATTTTAATCCAGCCGAGCGCAGAAAAGAACCGGGCAACGTCCATGGTTTCCGGTAATTCAAATGTTACAATTGCACCTTTTCCGGGATACCATACTTTTGCTTTGCCTTCTAAAAACCGGGCAATTGCATGGGCATTGGCAGTCTGGGCCTGCATCCGCAACGCCAGTGTTTTAATGCCGCGTATGGTCAGCCACGCTTCAAAAGGACTCAGGTTCATCCCCATATTGACAATGCGTTTTTCCGCTTCGTCGATCAGCTCAGCTGTCCCCGTCAAAACTCCTGCCGTTACATCGCTATGGCCTCCCAGATATTTGGTGGCACTGTGTACTACCAAATCTGCTCCCAGTGCGAACGGTGTGATCGTGTAAGGAGTAGCGAATGTATTATCAATCATCACAGAAACACCATAATGCTTTTTCAGCTGAGACAGCACTTCAATGTCTTCAACGCGCAAAAACGGATTGGTGATCGACTCGCTGAAAACCAGTTTCACTTCGGGATAATCGATTAAAATCTGCTCAATTTCACTGACACTGGAAAAATCGGCAAAATGAACGGTAATCCCCATTCTGACCAATTCCTCTTTCAATAGATGAAATGTGCCGCCATATACATCTTCTGCGGCTAAAACATGGTCCCCTGTTTGGACAACCGCTAAAATTCCTGCCAAAATGGCAGACATCCCTGAAGAAGCAGCTACTCCTTTCGGGGCATTTTCAAGTTCAGCAACCGTTTGCCCGAGAGCATCCGTGTTCGGATTAGCTGTCCGCGAATACAAATACGTGCCATTCCCTTCATAATAGCCTTCCAACTCTTCCAGTGAAGAAAAAGAGAAAGCCGATGTTTGATACACCGGCATCACTTTCGGCTGGATCGTCCGTTCTTTCATATTCGCAGTCTGTACAGATTTCGTCTCAATTGATGTCATTTTCGCATCTCCTTCAGTGTCATTTCATCTCTTGTATAAAGTTGATCATCATATTTTCATCCATCGGCCCCACGATTTTGTGTTGAATCCGTCCGTCTGTGTCAATCATATACGACGTCGGGATGGTCACCGCCTGGTACTTCTTTCCAATTTCTCCCGTGACATCCATGGGTACGGGGAAACTAAGGGCATACTCTTCCACAAAGCTCTCCACTTTATCAACGCCATGGTCAAGCTCAGTTAAATTCACAGCCAAAATTTCAACGTTCTCTTTCTTGGCATGTTCTTCATAATAGGTTTGCATATGAGGCATTTCAGCTCTGCAAGGAGGGCACCAGGTAGCCCAAAAATTCAGTATCACTTTTTTCCCTTTGTAATCCGACAGCCGGACAGTTTCTCCATCCAATGTCGTCAACTCAAAGTCCAGCGCTTTTTCCCCTTCAGCCAAACCTTCTTTCGTCTCAAGAAAGTCGACCTCGCTGCCCAACGCCACATTTTCTATTGCCTGGGTTTCCTCGATATTTGTTTTCACCACCTGTGTAATGGCGATGACAATCAGTACAGCAATCAATGAAAGACCCAGTATTTTTTTAGCCATTGTTTTCACCTCGTCCACTATCCATCATACGATAAATCGACTCCACTATGCCACTGCTAATCAGAAAAACAATAAATAGCCGGCATCCTTGAAGATGCCGGCTAGCTTGTCTTAAAATGAAATATAATTTGCTGGGTTTACAGCGTTCGAACGGGAACCATTCCATGGGCCCACATGAATTTCAAAATGCAAATGAGATCCAAACGAACGACCCGTATTCCCCATCTTCCCAATGCTCTGTCCTTGTGAAACAGATTGACTTACCGATACACCGATTGAACTTAAATGGGCGTATACGGTCGCGTGTGTCTGGCCATTGATCGAATGCGTAACAATCACTACATTGCCATATCCCCCCATTGTTCCCGCATAGGAAACAAACCCAGGAGCCGCTGACACAACATTTGTGCCGACAGTATTGGCAATATCGACTCCCTGATGGAATTCCGGACCAGCACCGATGTTACGCCAACCAAACTTGGAAGTATAGCGGCCTGACGTTGGTCTGATGAAAGCGGAGCTTTTTGCCGGCGCACTGTAGACTTGCATCGGTTGTTTTACCGCTCTGCTTGATGACTGTGTGGAAGCTGTGGTTTTACGCTCTGCTGCTCGTTCGGCTGCCGCACGTTCTTCTCTTGCTTTTTTCTCTGCCGCAAGTTGGCGTTGGCGTTCCGCTTCAGCTTCGGCTGCCAATTTGCGTTGACGCTCTTCTTCAGCTTTTCTGGCAAGTTCAGCCAAGCGCTCTTGTTCTGCAACAATTTTCTGTTCCAATTCAGCACTGACTTCAATCGCTTCTTCCCGCTGCTGTTCCAATTCCGTTTTCTCTTTCGCCAGACGTTCCTGCTCGGCTTTCAGTTCTTTCACCAATCCGGCCTGCTCTTCTTTTTGTCCATCAAGAGATTTTTTCAATGCTACCAGTTCAGCACGAAGTTCTTCCTGTTCAGCCAATTTGGATTCCACTTGCTTTTGTTGTTCAGCCAGCTTTTCTTTATCAAGAGCCTGCTCACGCATTATTTCACGGTCGGCATCCATCAAAGTGTTGACCGCAGAAAAACGGTCAATAAAGTCGATAAAGCTATTGGCACCGAGAAGTACATCTATGTAATCCACAGAGCCTCCGCTCAATTGGATGGCGCGCGCGCGTTCCCGCAGCAAGTCTTCGCGTTCAGCGATTTTCCTCTCCAATTCCGCGATTGACTCTTTTAACACGTCAATCTCTTCTTTGGTCAAATCAATATCGTTTTGAACACTGTCGATCTTGGCTTCAGTTTCCGCAATTTTGCTGTCCAATTCCTGGATTTTGCCCATGATCTTTTCCAACGTTGACCGGTTTTCGGTTAATTCATTGTTCTTTTCTGCAATCCCGGCGTTTAAGTCATTTTGTTTCTGTTCTATTTTTTGTTGCTTCTGTTCCAATTCGCTTAACGTATCGGCACTCGCTGTTGGCAGCAGGATCGATACAGCCAATAGGGTTGAAACACCAGTCAACATCCATTTCGACTTCGAGCTCAAGTTTATGGTCCCCCTTCGGACTTCCATTCTTTTTCTATCTGTCTATTTATCCCAATTTAAGCTCAGTGGAAGATGAAATACCTCCACTGAGTGAAATTCTCTCTTTATACACGCAAAAATTTCCGGATGGACATGAAACTGCCCCAAATGCCGATGAATACACCCATCAACAGAATCAAAGCACTTACTTGATAAATGAACGGCGTAAAATCCAGTAATTGTATCATCTGGCCGCTCAGCCTTGGTTCAGCAAAAATGGTTACATTGTAATACAGTACTGCAACGAGAGCGATCGGAACGATAGAGCCCAACAGCCCAAGCCACATCCCTTCCAATATGAACGGTATGCGGACAAACCAGTTGGTCGCTCCCACCAATTTCATGATTTCAATTTCCTGTCTTCTTGCGACAATCGTAATCCGGATGGTATTGGAGATTAAGAACATCGCAGTGAACAGCAATGCCAGGATCAGCACCAATCCTACGTTTCGACCGGTGTTCAAAATATTGAACAGGCGCTCTATCTTGCCTTCACCGTATTTTACGTCTTCAATATTTTCCATGGCGGCGATGTCAGTCGCGACTTGCTCTGTCTGCTGTGGCTCCGTCGCTTTAACATAAAAAACATCGAACAACGGATTGCTTTGTTCGAATAAACTCAGTTCGTCTCCAAAATCCAGAATCAGGTCTGTCAGTTCCTCTTCTTTTGTCGAGTAATCAACCGATTCGACACCCGACATCCCCCGGATATCCGAATCCAATTGCTCAATTCTTTCTTCATCAGCGGCGAGGGAAATATAGACTTTCATTTCCACATCATTTTCCAGGTCATCCGCCACTTTGTTTAAATTCATCATGATTAAAATGAACACACCAACCAGCAGCAAAGTCACCGTTACCGCACTGGCAGAAGCAAAAGTCATCCAGCCGTTACGGCCAAGGCTTTTCAAACTTTCTTTGAAATGACGCATAAATGTTCTAGCTTTCATAACCGTAATCTCCTCCTGCTACATCCCGTACAATCAAACCGCCTTCTATGGCGATGACACGATGTCTCAGCGTATTAACAATTTCCCGATTATGTGTAGCCATTAAAATCGTCGTGCCGCTTGCATTGATACGTTCAAATAAATTCATGATATCCCACGAAGTCTCCGGGTCCAGGTTTCCTGTCGGTTCATCGGCAATCACCACTTTTGGCGTATTAACGATTGAACGGGCAATTGAAATCCGTTGCTGTTCCCCTCCCGACAATTCTGATGGGAACATCTTCGCTTTATGCTTTAAGCCCACCAAATCCAGAACTTCCAATACTCTCTGTCTGATTTGATTCGGCTTTTCCTCGATTACTTCAAGTGCGAATGCGAC
>NZ_RIAX01000023.1 GCF_003719725.1 Planococcus salinus
CCAGAATTTCTTCGTATTTATCCGTGTCTTTTAATGTCAGGAACCACAATGTCCCATCAAAGTCGGCTTCCTGTGTTTGCAGGGGTCTCGATACCGGCTTGTTGTCCACAATCGTCGTCATCATCGCCACGTCAATGTCTTTGATCAGATCATTAACAATTTGAATCTCCTCATGATGTGTTGGTGAATTGTTGGCCATTATATTTTCCTCCTATTGAAAGTCGTTTTAACTCCACTGAAAATCAAACTCATTTTATGTACTTTCCCTGTCTTTCGCTTCTTAAACACCTCTTACCTGCAAATAAAAAGCGACTCCAATAACCTTTTCGGTTACCGGAATCGCCTTCCAGAAAGAATACCCGGAATTAGGAAGATCCGTTTTTGTCTTTATCCGGTTCAATAAGTTCCCGATCTTCATATTCCACATCCCAGAAATCAGCGTTTTCAATGCCCAGTTTCACTGGATCAAAAACCGGGACTTTCCCTTTATAGGGTAAGACCTTGCATAAATTCAAGCCACAGTTCTTATCAGCCGTAGAAATTTTTTATACCTTCTTCACTCATTCGTTATATCAGACAAATAGTGTATTCACACTTATGAGCCCTGCCGTTGAAAGCGACCATATCCGTTAAAAACACATGAAAAAAACCGCCACCGGAAATCCTTCCGGACGCGGTTTCCTGTTCTTTCTTTCTCATCCAGTCAATTTTTGACCGCAGTTTGGACAAAATTTTGCGCCACTGACTTTTTCGCCGCAATTCGGGCAGAAGTTCGGCATTTTTTTGTTACCGCCGTTTGCCGGTGCACTTTGTGCTGTCCCGCCGTCCTGCTGGTTTTCTTCATTCGCATCTTTTGGGTCATCCATCATTTCCTTCGCAATGTTCATCCCCATCATCATTCCGGCCATATCAGAAGCGGTATTGGAGCCTGAAGATTTGCCCATGGCATCAGCGACAGAAATCTGCTGGTATTTCGAGACATCCCCCACCATGCCGAGAGAGGCGTTTTTGTTGATCATGTCCTGGACTTCCTTCGGATAATTAAAGCTCATCACCTGGAAGCCGGTGATTTTCATCCCATCATCCATAACTTCCATATTCAGATCATCCTGTATCCCTTTGCCGATTTCGTGAGCGTTCGCCTGCAGGTTGAACATATTCTTGCCTTCTTTGGTGATCCACTTCATCAACAGCTGATCGAGGATGGCGGTGAGACGGATCTTCACCTCGCCCACCAGGTAACTGTCACGGACACCGGCTATTTTATCGATTAATGCGATGTAGTCATTCACTTTGAAATGGAACGTTCCGTTTGCCCGGATCGGCATTCCGCCCGGCATTTGCGGCGCAGGGATATTGATCGGATTTTTCGTCCCCCACCTCACCACAAATTCTTTCGTATTGACAAACAGCACTTCCACACGCATGCCGCTGTTAAAGCCGAAACGAAACCCTTTCAGCGTCGACAAAAACGGCACAATTTCCGATTCGATGTCATATTCGCCTTCATCTTCAAAAATCCCTTCGATTTTGCCGTTGTTCAGGAAAATGGCGTCCTGTCCGGGGCGGATGATCAGCTTGCTGCCTTTTTTGACTTCCTTATTGGACCATTTCCAAAAGATCATGTCTTCCCTGAATTCATCCCATTCGACTACATCTGCAAATTGATTGCCGAAAAATACCATGTTGCTCATTCCTTCCTTTTGTTCAATTGGACTTTAGAAACCGCGGCCTCCCCCGCTGAAAGAACGTCCGCCGCCGGTCATTCCACCACCGCCGAAACCGCCGCCGCTGTTGTTCTTCTTGGGGATTCTGCGCCGTGTCACGGTTTTGTTGCGGAAGCGATCGCGCTCACTTGTCACGCGTGTATTGTTGCCGTCAAAATAAGTTCGCGAGGTTGTCGTGACTCTGCCGCCCGCATTCAGCACCATCGAGCCGACAATCACGCCGCCAAGCACCAACGAAACAGCCAGCTGAAACCAGGTTTTAAAGAAGATGCTTTCCGGATTGGCGCCCGGCCGGAATTCCATATAACGGCTTGCGGTCGTTACCGTTTCCCGGAAAGCACCGCCGTAGTCTCCAATCCGCATATACGGCATAATCCGGTCAAGCACCATATCGACACGGGAATTGTCGAGCGTCGTTTCCGCCGTTCCAAAACCAGCCAGAAACACTTCACGGCTCCCCATGTCAATCGTCAGCAGCACCGCGTCTTCCTGGCCGTTCTCCACTGCCCATCCATCGAAAAAATCTCCCATGTACGTCATAACCGGAACTCCGTCAGTACTGGGAGTGGTCAAAAACAGAAAATCGCTTTCGTGTTGTTGGCTGTATTCGGCTGCCAGTGCTTCAAGTTCACTTTCCTCTGCTTCCGTCAAAAGGTCAGCCTGATCGTAAATGTGCTGGTCCGCAGCAGATACGGCTACTCCGCCGGTAAGCATCATAAAAAACAGCATGAAAAACAGAAAAAAGGTCTGCCTCTTTGCTGAACTCACCAAAGAACACCTCCCATTGCATATGCCACTGCTTTCAATGCCACAAAAGTGGACGCAGCGATGCCTGTGAACCAGGCGGCAACTTTCCCTCCACTGATCGGTGGTTTTCCGACCACTTTTCCGGTCTGGCCATTCATCGCAAAAGTGTGTTCTTTGTTTTCAAAATCGTAGTACACCATCCAGACGGGAAATAACGTGTAGTAGACGTTCTTTTTATTCGCCTGGATCTGTTTGTTCGTATAACTGACGGTGGAATACCCGGAAATCGTCGTATGGATATACGAATCGATATATGGCACAATCTTCGATTCCACACGTGAGAACAGGGCTTCATCATCATAATCATACTTCTCGGCTAGAAAACCCGCGAGGTACGGCATCCTGAAATCTTTCAGCTCCCGGTAATCATATGGCTCGAGCTTATCCATCAATTCATCATCCATTTTCTCTGAGGCGTCCGCCGGCACTTTAAGATAACTGAGATCAATTGCCCGGTACACGTCATAGAAATCCGTTTCCGTGTAAATCGTGTCGCCTCTCTGGTAATTGCGCACCCGTGTGCCAATGGCCGCCACTTCGGCGGTTCCGTCGATATCGTAAAGCCAGAACGGCACATACATCCCCGTCATCTTTTTGATCCGGTCGCCGCTCATAAATCCTCTCGGCGTCAAGCGTCCGTTCTTTGTCCATTCCCGAAAAGCGGCGACGGCTTCTTCTTTGCTGATGGTGAAAGGGATCACTTTTGCGGGAGCGAGGTCGCCCGTCAGACGATCAGCCAGCACGACCGGCGCGCCACAGAAGCTGCAATGCGTCGCAGTCGTTTCCGCCTCTGTCAGGATAACGGCTCCGCAGTTTTCACAATGGTATTCTTTCGCTTCCTCAGGATCCAATTTCCGCTCAATATTTTCTTCCGGAAATGTTTCGATGTTGTCCTGTCTTCCGCAGTTGGGGCAGGACAGCTTGCCCGACTCCGCATCAAATGCCATATCTGATCCACAGTTGGGGCATTTATACTGAATGACCAATCCGGCTTCCTCCCTTCACCCTGATCATCATTGCAATCCGCACCTGCGCCATTATTCGCCTTTGTTCATCTGAGATTTCAGTTCCGCCAGCTCATCATCGACATTGATGCCTGATTTCAATGAATCCAGTTCCTCATCCACATTGCTTTCCGTTTCGTATTTTTTCGCCAGATCTTTGATATCCGTGTCGGAACCTTTGTTCAACTCCGACATCGCCATCGCTTCATCCAGTTCCTGGTTGATTTTTTGTTCCATTTTATCAAATGCAGAAATCCGCTCGCCCGCACCATCCATCGAAGAACTGAAATCATTCATGCGCTTTTGCGTCCTGGCGACAGACGCCTTTCCTTTCAATTCCGCACGGCGCGATTCCAACTCCCCGATATCCGCCTCGAGTTTATCGTGCATTTGACGCATCTGCTGTGTATTGTTCTCCGCCAGCTCCACAGCCGTCTTTTTGTCAGCTTCCCTTTCGGTGAGCTCTGCTTTGCGCTGAAGAAACTTTCGCGCATCTTCATCGTTTCCTGCTTCGACTGCTTTCTTCGCATAGCGCTGCATGTCATCAATTTCTTTCTGCAGCTCTGCCAGCTCCCGGCGCTCCCGCTTCTCAGCAGCCATAATGGCAGCTGTCTCCGACTTCACTTTCCCGAGATCGCTGCCCAGGTCGCGCAAATACTGGTCGATCATCTTCTCCGGATCTTCTGCCTTATCAAGCATGGCATGGATATTGCTCGTCATAATGTCTCTGAACCGTCTTAGAATTTCCATCATCAATTCTCCTTTTTGTCTGTTTTGGACTGTCAGGCAGTCTGGTTATTTAATATAGAGATTACCCTCTGCAGCTGCAGCGTAACCCTGCAAAAACAGGCAATCCCTCGCGTTTTTGGAGGGATTGCCTGTTTTAGGACGATTCTCTTTCGTAATTTTTTAAACGAATTATAGTTCTTTTTGTCACTTATCAGTGTTCGTATCTTCTATTTCCTCTACACTGACCATCTTGACATCTTCCAGCTTAAACTGGAAATATGTTTCATTTTCTCCGATAAACTCTATAATTTCATTCTTATCCAGGCCGGTGGCTGCCTCTTTTTTGCTTTCCGCTTCAACGATGGCCACAGCTTCAACGCCTCCACCCAAATGATAAACGACTCGATGGTTTTTGTTTTCCATAACGTTAGCCGACTCCTTTCTTTTCTGCAAAAATTCAATTTCTCCTAGTAAATGAATTACAGAATCCATATTTTATTTCCATTCCATTATCTGCTTACCCGCTCACGAAGGTCAGTATGCTGAATGGATTAAAATTTCTATATGATTTTTTACTTCAAATAACTCCATGTATAAGTAGATAGAATTTTCTGTATTTTTACATGGATTCTGCTATAATTTAACTGACTGCAGAACAGGAGCCGCATGAATTCTTTAACACACATCAGTAACCGGAAATCAACCTAAGGGCCATTATCTACAGAAAGAAGGATGAAAATGATCACCAAATTGTTTCCCTATCTGAATTTTGACGGCGACGGCAAGGAAGCGACTCATTTTTATGCGGAAGTGCTGGGCGCGGAAGTGGCAGGAATTTCAACTTATGGAGAGGCGCACGGAGACATGGAAGGACTTCCGGAAGACGCAAAAGACTTGGTGATGAATGCACAATTAAACTTGAAAAATGGCGATACACTGATGATTTCTGATGTCCCACCTGGAATGGGCATGTCATTCCAAAAAGGCAATAACGTGTCATTGACGGTAACAGTCGACAACATCGAGGAAGCCCGCACCATTTTTGGGGCTTTGACAGAAGGCGGTACTGTCACCATGGATCTCCAAGAGACGTTCTGGAGCCCTTTATACGGAAACCTGACCGACCGGTACGGCATCGAATGGCAAATTTCCGTCGACAGACAAACAGACAAACAGCCTGATTAACTGAATTCTTTCAACCCAAAAGACACCTGCCCTTTGAGAGAGCAGGTGTCTTTTGTTGTTTAAAATGCATCGATTTCCTTAATCACATTCCCCAGCACTTCAATCGAGCCGCTGAGCTGGTCCGGGTATTCCAGACTGTGGCCCACGCCCGGAATCAGGTGGAACGTGATATTCGGGTTATGCTGCAGTTGCGTGAAGCGCCCTTCATGGTAATAAGGATCTTTGTCTCCCATAAACAGCAAGCTGGTGTGATGGCAAGTCGCCACCGCAAAGTAAACGTCTTCCCGATGGAGCAGCGGAGTGAGCCATATGGCTTTTGCGAATTTGAAATCCGCCCGCTTCAACTCCGAAGCTGCAGCGATGGTGCCGAGTGATTTTCCGATCAGGTGATAGTCTTCGTAGGAGTTGCTGGATAAGACTTCATCAATGACCGCTTTGGCATCAAACTGAACCGCTTCGACAATTTCTGTCTGGCTGAAACCGCTGTAAGCTTCACTATCGTACCGGTAATTGATTTCCAATACGTCAAAAGAACGAAGAAGAAAGCTTTTTCTGGCGTAATGGAGAACAGGCGCCTCGGCCGTGTAGCCCAGTCCTGGCAGCAGGATGGCCAACTTTCTTGAACCTTCCACGGCTTTCCGTAAATGAAACGACACAGGTAAACCCCTGTACCCCTCAACCGTTCCTTTTGTGGATTTTCCCATTCCGATCCCCCCTTGTTTTCCAGTATACAGAAAATTCAGGTGCGAAAACACCCGTCATGGGAAGACCTCCTGTTATTCCGTTTTTCCCATCAGGCTCTTGGTTGCGGAAGCCTCACTCAGTCAGAAACGTCTGGATTTCATCCTCAAACGATTCCGGTTTATCTTTCGGGGAAAAACGGGCAGCAAGTTTGCCGTTTTTGTCGATCAGAAACTTAGTGAAATTCCATTTTATGTTGCTGCCCAGAAAGCCTTTACTGTTTTCAGTCAGATACTTGAACAGAGGATCGGCATCTTTGCCGTTGACTTTGACTATATCATGCATCGGAAATGTGACGCCGTAACTCATGCGGCAGGCTTCTTCCGCTTCTGCTGCGTCGTCCAATTCCTGGCCGAACTGATCTGACGGAAATCCAAGAACCACCAGCCCCTGATCCTCGTATTTCTTGTACAGCTTTTCGAGGCTGTCAAACTGGCCGCGGAGGCCACATTTGGTCGCTGTATTGACGATCAGCATCGCTTTTCCTTCATATTCACTCAACGGATACTCTTCTCCGCCCGGCTTTTTGACAGTGAAGTCATAAATACTCATTACCGATTCTCCCCTTTTGTATTTCGACTTTTTTACAAATCCATTTCTTCGAAAAACGCGTTCAAATCCTTCAGGTTTTTCATCAGGGTCAGTGCGTTGACGTCAAGAAAATTGCAGCTGATAAGTTTTTCATAAACAGCCTGGCTGATCGGTTCATGTTCTTTTTTCGCTTTTTCAGTTAACGAAATGACCCATGCACGTTTATCTTCCGTCGACTGCTCTTTCAGCAATCGCCCCTGGGCAATCATGCGATTGATAATCGGATTCAGCGTGCCCGTTCCAAAACCCAGTCGGTCTCCAATTTCCTTCATCAGCAAATGATCTTCTTCCCACAATACAAGCAGCACAAGGTATTGAGGGAAAGTTAACTGAAAAGGCCCCAGAACCCGTGAATACATTTTCGTAAAATTGCTGGAAGCTTTGTACACTTCAAAACATAGTTGCTGTTCCAGTTTCAACCCTTTTTTTTCCACATCATCACGTCCATTAGTTTATAAAACGACAATCTCCACATCAATTGAATCTTTTATTGCTTTGGAATAAGGGCAGTATTGATGTGCTTTTTCAACATATTCCTGCTTTTTGTCGTCATCAAGTCCTTCAATAGCCACTTCCAATTTTGCAGCCAGTTTCACGCCGCCATTCTCTTTATCTCCGAGCAGGGAAATGGTCGCTTTGACTTCGCTTTTTTCTACTTCCACTTTGTCCTGTTCCAACGCAAGTTCCAATGCACTGTTGAAGCAGGCACTGTAACCGGCTGCAAACAATTGTTCAGGGTTCGTAGCAGTCGTTGAGTCACCGCCCAGTGCTGCAGGCTTAGCCACATCCAGGTTAAAGATATTGTCTTCTGAGTAAACGGCCCCTTGTCTGCCACCCGTGTTGATAATCGTCGTTTCGTATAAAGGTTTCATGTAATCTTCCTCCAATTCATTTATATTGTACAAGATTTACTGTAAATTAAATCGTGGGCGATGTAAAATAATTGGCTTGCAGGTCAATCTTTTGATTCCCTTCTTTGCCAGTGGTACGCTCTTCTTTGACAAGAAACTGAAGGAGGAATTTTAATGACACCGAACACATACAGAGAAATCCATTTGGTCAACCGACCGGAAGGAACACCAGCGGATGAAGATTTCGCTTTTGTTGAAAAGGAAGTTTCTTCGCTTAATCCTGATGAATTGTTATTGAAGACATTGTATCTGTCTGTTGACCCGTATATGCGTGGACGAATGAAGGACGTCAAATCGTATATTCCCCCTTCAAGCTGAACGAAGCAATTACTGGCGGCATTCTTGCCGAAGTCGTCGAGTCCAAATCGGACCGGTATCAACAAGGGGATATCGTAACAGGCACTCTCAACTGGAGTGAGTATAATATTGCAAAATCCGATACCGTCCAAAAAGTGGACCCTTCAATGGCACCGATTACGACGCGTCTCGGCATTTTGGGCTTGACCGGATTGACTGCCTATTTTGGGCTCCTTGATATCGGCAAACCGCAAGCGGGCGAAACAGTCGTCGTTTCGGGTGCTGCGGGTGCTGTCGGGTCTGTTGTCGGGCAAATCGCCAAATTGAAAGGTGCCAAAGTTGTCGGCATCGCCGGATCAGACGAAAAGATCGATTATCTGCTCAACGAGCTCGGTTTCGATGCAGCCGTCAATTACAAAAAAGACAGCTTTCAGGATGATTTGAAAAAAGCGTTGCCGGATGGTGTTGATGTCTATTTCGACAATGTTGGCGGAGAGGTCTCCGATGCGGTCATTGCCGAACTCAACAACAAAGCACGCGTGGTCTTATGCGGAACCATTTCTTCCTATAATACGCCTGGCGAAGACATTGGTCCGCGCATCCAGTGGAAATTCATCACGACAAGTTCCATGATGAAAGGCTTCACGCTCGGTGATTATGCACATGATTTCAAAACGGGTGCCGTCGATTTGGCGAAGTGGCTGCAGGAAGGTAAATTGAAATACGACGAAACCATCGTGGAAGGTTTCGAAAACACGCCGCAGGCATTTCTCGGTTTGTTCGAGGGAAGCAATGTCGGCAAGCAATTGGTGAAAGTCGCTGACCCTGACTTTGCAGAGGTATAATCTGAATATAATTTTCAACATACAAAAAGTCTGTCCTGAACGTCATCAGAAATGGCGGCCGGGGCAGTCTTTTTTGTTTGGTAAGCAGGAATATTCTGGATAAACGGCGAACCTTCTTAAAGGTTACACTCAAGAAGAAAACGGGAGGAATGCAAATATGCCGGTAAATCCAAAAATTCAATACTTCTTGGAACAGATGAACGCTATGCCCGCTATGCCAATGGAACAACTCACCCCCGAAGCCATGCGCAGCACAGAAAATTCGCAATTGGTGGCGCAACAGAAAGAACCCGTGGAAAAAGTGGAGGATCGAACGATTCCATTGGCAGGACGCGATATTCCGATTCGCATCTATACACCTGCAGGGCAAACTCCTTTTCCGGCACTGGTCTTCTACCACGGAGGTGGCTGGGTCGTCGGCAGTATCGAAAGCCACGACGCCATTTGCCGCGAACTGGCGAACCTGGCATCCTGTATGGTGGTTTCCGTGGAGTACCGTTTAGCGCCTGAACACAAATTCCCTGCTGCTGTGGAAGACGCCTATGAAGCATTGGAATGGGTGGTGTCTCAGGCAGATGAACTCGGAATCGACACTGACCGGATTGCGGTCGGCGGCGACAGTGCGGGTGGAAACCTGGCAACAGTTGCTTGTTTGATTGCCAAAGAACGCAGCGGTCCACGTGTCGTCCATCAGCTTCTGCTGTACCCTTCAGCAGGTCCGGCAGCCGATTACCCGTCCATGACTGAAAATGCAGAAGGGTATTTGCTGACACGGGACATGATGGGCTGGTTCCAAAGGCATTATTTGAACAGCCCGGAGGACCGGCATCATCCGTACCTGTCCCCCATTCTTTCCGATGAACTGGAAGGCATGCCGTCGGCGACCATCCTGACGGCTCAATACGATCCGTTGCGGGACGTCGGCACAGCTTACGCTGAAAAGCTGCAGTCCCACGGCGTTGAGGTTTTCCACAAAAACTATGATGACCTGATCCACGGTTTTGCGAATTTCTCCAGTTTTGTTCCGGAAGCACGTGATGCCGTGGCCGAAGGAGCAAGTGAATTGAAAAAAGCATTCGAGCAGTGAAAGAAAAAAAGCCGAACTCTCCCCTGCAGGAAAGTTCGGCTCTTTTGATGTTAATGGATAACCCGTCAATCGGGTAAGTGCCTGGAAAATTTATAAGCGCCTGCCACAACAATGGCAGCCCCTGCAAGAACCAGCAAAAAGATCAGGTAAGTTTCTTCGATCAGATAATTCATCAATAGCAGCAGCGCTGCCATTGCAAAAAGTACGGAAAAACAACCTGCCAACCACAGAAAACGTTGGCGGAAACCGACCAGTGACAGTACGCCAGCCGCGATAAAAAATAACCACATCGTGATGATGCTCTCCACTTCGGCATGGAACAGCAAATTCATCAGTACAAAGCCCCCTGATGCCAACGCCACATCCCGGTAACTTCGATAAAACGGGACGAGCAATACGCCCAGCAGGAGACTGCAAACGGCTGCCAGTAAATCCTGTACGAAAAAAATCGAGTTGATGTCGAGCAGCAGGAAAGCTATGACCAATATCAGACCGCTTCCTCCAGGTCGATACCGCTTCCAGCCCTGTAAAAACAAGGCAAACCAGCCTACCGTCAATAAACCAAAAATCCACTCCGCACCAAATTGGTATTCTGACGCTATGTAAAGCAGATGGCCACCTAAAACAGCTACTCCATATAAGGCAAACCCTTTCATGTCCCATCCTCTTCTTCTGCAACCCGCCTGAGTTGCTAGTCCATTATTTTGATTGTCACATCCTGCGCGATAATTTTCGCTTCGACCATCGGACTGTCGAACAGGACATGGAGCTCAAACCCATGCTCCGTCAGGTAAATCTCATTATACAACCACCATGCACCGGCGAACTCTGTCGGGATATCTGCTTCTGTAACACCGGTGAAAGTCAGTTGGATATCTGTAAAGTAATGAAATCCTCCACTGCAGTCGAGTTTGATGATCAGCATCTCTTCCTGCGCCTTTTCAACCGAAATCACTGTTGCATCATGCAAGCTTTGCTCCATCAGCTGGATGGCGCCTGCCGGCAAACGGTTTTTGATCGAGTCGTAATGGCGGCTGTACTCGTCGCCGAGGGCTTCAAGCCGTGCTTCATGCTCCCGCTCCCACTGCTTCGCCATTTCGCGCAATTCCAGTGAGGGAAATCCGGTGCTAATCGTGCCGTCTTGGATATACGGATAAAAAGGTTCAGGCAGGAACTTCAGCAAATCCGCACGGATGTCTTCCAAATTCCGTCGGTTGATCTCCTCGTAATCGATGCCTTCCTCTTTATAATAAGCCAGCTCTTCTTCCCACTCTTCGACGGTTTCATGGAAAGCCAGAAAACCGGACACCTGCATTTCGTCATACCATTCTTTTGTAAAATATTTCATCCTGCTCCTCCTGTTAATTCGTCTAACCTGTATTCTCGGATTCGTGAAAATAAATTTTTGCATATGTCCTCTGAAGAAGATGCCGCTTCATCCCGGAAATGCGAGATGGTCTTATAATCCGGAAGGCCGAAAAAGGCGATACGCGAGTTGCTTTCTAGCAGTTTACGTATCACCTTCTCGAGCATTGGGGCATGTCATCTTTCGTTTGTTACAATATAAAATGCTTCCTCAGTCTCTTTACAGCTCCACTAGTTTACTTTCTCCAGAAAGACGAACAATCCGCCTTATCCTGTCTGTTAAACTCAATTACTTTTTCGAGTAATGTAAAATCAACCGGACTGTTCCACTTGATACGAAATATCTCTTTGGTGCAGTCGTAGCCAGTGTGCGCGATTTCTTCCGAAAAATGTTCAATCGCTGCATTTTCCGGCGCTACCGCCAGGTGTTTTTTTGCCGTGCTGAAACCAATAATGTAAGTACCGTGATCGGAGAAGACCGGTTGATTCCACTTTATTGCTGGAACAAGGGTCGGAAACGTTTCTGTTACCCAAGCCAACACTTTTTCTGTCCGGTTTCGGTGTTCCGCGTCGTCCATATTTGCTAAATAATGTTCAAAAACTTCCATGCCGTTCCCTCCTTTTCCATGCCATCCATCGCCGGTTTCATGAGCGACACTTCTGCAGTTCACTCAGTTCCATTTAGGTGTTTGATAATGAAATATAAAGAAACAGGACCAGGCTCGCAGGAATGAGAATCAGCGTGATGATGGAAAATATTTTCTGCGGCTTCCCTGGAGGCATCATGATGGCAATGAAAAACAGAATCAATGCCAATACGAACGTCAGTCCCAATGGGATGATAAACGGGCTCAGGACTCCCCAAAGATGACCAGATTCAACGGTGTTTAGTATAGGCAATTCCATTAACTCCTTTGTCCCGGCAATTCCGGGATCATATTTGGATGACCGGCAAGAAAGTTCCTTCTGTCATCCCCACTATACTTAGTATAATATATTCCGATGAAGGCTTGAAAGTTTTATTTCGCCTTTGCACCGTTCGCCACTGCCTTGCCGCCGGTGTCTCCTTGTCTTTCAGCAAGCCTCCAAACGGTGGCTGAGTGCGGCAAACAAATAAAAAGCCGCATGCGGGAGCGGCTTTTTGTCATGCTCTTCATTTAGCCCAGTGGTGCAGGAAGAAATACGCCAGGATGAGCACAACCGCGATCAAGGAAAGGATAAGCATGGGCACAAGTCCGAATGTGGCTTCCATTTACAACCCGCCTCCTTTTACCTACATCATAACTCTTCTTTTCGGAAAAAGAAATAATTTAGTCTGAAAATTATGACAATATTTCATGTTGTCCTCTTCAGTAAAACGAAAGTGATATGTGAAAAATGAGATAGGTAAACTTAGTCTCGAAGTCGGCGCCCGACAGAAAGCCAAGTAAGGACACAACACAATAGAAAGGCACACTCGTTTACACTCGAGTGCGCCTTTCCTGATTTCGTTGCAAATTACTTCTCCACCAACTTCGTATAAACGATCAGCCGTTCTTCCCGGGTCCCCCGCTTATGGTCAAAATCACCTGAGCATGTGATAAGGATCAATTCAGGTGTCGAGCGATAACCAAAGACTGCGTCGACATCTGCCAGGTCGAGGCCAACTGATTCCATGGCATAAACCTTAAAACTTCTCGTTCCTTCATCTCCTTCGATGATAATCTCATCTCCGGCTTTCAAATCATTCAGGTCCCAGAAGACGGCGGGGCCTTCTGCTCCATCGACATGGCCTGCAAGCACGGCCCGTCCGTTTTCTCCCGGTTCATATCCAGGCTCAAACCAGCTGACGTCTTCAATCGTATCAGGAACATCCATTTCCCCGTTTTCTGTCACTCCCAGATGCAGCACTTCCGCTTCAACACCGATTGCAGGGATTGAAATCGTTTTGGGTTTTATTCCTTTTACCTGCTTTAACGCATTGATCGGGTTTTCAGCAGCGGCTGCATTTTTGTTCATAGTTGGCGATTGAGGTTTTTGTGGCTGCTCCTCCACAAACCCAATCTCTTTTGTGCGCAAACTGACTTCATCCGCTTCCGCCTGGCAACCTGCCATAAAGGACACGAAACCGACCAGTACCAGGAACTTAGTGTTGAAATCGTCTTCTCAAGAACAATCCACCGCCTGCTGCCAGTACAAAAGAACCAGCTGCCAAGCTCCAGTTCATCTGGCTTTGTTCAGGTGTTCCAAGTCCAGTAGTCGGCATGCCATCAGGTGAGGCCGCCGCTTCATAATCCACCAGAGCCAGCACTTCCAGCGAATCCGCTGTGTTTACAGCAAAGACACTGTAGACCGTATCAGCCGCAAATTCTGTTCCTTCCAAAGGTAACACTTGAGTGCCATCCGACAAGCGGATCTCTAAATCATAGGTTCCTGCATCCAACTCGGTATAATCTGTGACAGCCGGGAATTCAGCCCCGCTGAACACTGCGTCTCCGCCGATGATGCCAACATCAACAGCCGGCGCATCCGGTGACAAATGGCCAACACGAACTTTTGCTTTTCCTTCCGTGACAGACATGGAATCTTCTGCTACTACAAATTCAAGAGATTCAAGCGTATTTGCCGCTGCTACTGTATAGGCCTGCCCTGCTTCTACAGACAAGTCGGCCTGCAGAACAGCTTCGCCTTCGGAATATTCACTTCCTGCTGCAAACACTTCTACAGTATGCGTCCCTGCCGGCACATCCAAATAACCGGAATCCGCTTTAAACGGAACTTCTTCAAGCGTCAAGTCGCCATTGACGTACACATCAACTGCGGGAGCATCCGGTGAAGCATGGACCACTCTCAGTTTTGCTGTATGACTATCCGCCAGCACCCCTGCTGCAAACAACGACAATACCAATACCATGGCCACTGACAAGGAACCAAACATCTTCTTCATGTTACCCACTCCTTCTTGGTGAATATATTTTGTATAATTAATATACAACTAATTTATAACTTACTATTAACCAAAAAGCAAGAGAAAAGATATAATTTTCTGAATTATTTATTATTCTTTTTTTCAAAGTTTCTTTCATCTTAAAATGTAAGTGCCAGGTGAAAATTTGGTTTCTGCAGAAACCTCTTGTCAACGACTCAGGACTCCATCCCAGAAAATGTTGTTCCTGCCTTGTGAGTTTCAAGAATTGAAGCAGCTGTTTAATGAGCAAACAGAAAAACTTTTTCACCCCTATAAATATCATGATTTTCAATAATTATATATTGATATTCAATAAAAATGATGGTAAATTCAGTGTAACAATAAAAAAAGAGGTGTTCTGTATGAAACGCAAACAGGCTTCGACTCTCTTTTTAAAAATGGTGCTAGTGCTGATCGGAATCGCGGTGCTTTCTTTGTGCATATTTGGTCTGCCAGGGATGGCTGCAAGAGACGCAGAACTGCACCCGGAAACGGCTTATCTGCAATATCCATTTTTGTTGTCTGCCTACATCTTTTTCGTTCCATTTTTCATTGCCCTGTATCAAACCTTCAAACTGTTGATCTACATCGACCGCAACAAAGCATTTTCAGGGCTTTCTGTCAGAGCTTTGAATGCCATTAAATATTGTGCTGTCACTATTATCGTCTTTATTGTTGTCGGCGAAGTATTCACCATTGCCCTGATTGACGGCGATATCACACATATCATCATGCTGGGGTTAATCGGCACTTTCGCATCAAGTGTTATCGCCATATTTGCCGGTCTTCTTCAAAAGCTTTTGAAAGATGCCATCGCTATAAAATCGGAGAACGACTTGATCGTTTGAACTGAAGAAAGTACGACAATGCTTATACATTGCCTATATCACTTGGGAAGGCTGCGCCAACAAAACAAAACCCCCTTCAGACAAGAGTCACTGTCTGAAAGGGGTTTTGCTTATTTCTTGAATCTCTCTTTTAGCGTATCTTTCATATCCATGGCTTTGCCTTTATAATTCGATGCTTTTTCTCTGTAATCGTCTTTGTTTTCATCCCAATGCGTCTTGCCTTTTTCAATCGACTTGTCTTTCAACTCGTTCAGCTTATCGCGAAATGCCATACTGCTCATCCTTCCGTTTAACCTGTCTTATTCTTTGTCAGTCAAACTGTCTTCAGCATAACGTTTCTGAGTTGCCATGTCTAAAATTACACCGTCTATATAGCCGTAGTTTAGTTGACTGTAGAAAGCAAAGTAGCAGAAACGATGTTTTCTTTGAGAAGCTTTGGCAGCTGCTTAGGAGATTCAGTTCCCCTCTGTTTCAACCTATGATTGATTAGCCTGAATTTCTACTTGGACTTCCGGGATACTGCTATGTTCTGTCTATTCTGATAAATAAGCATTATAATTAAGTCAAAGATCAGGGAGGTATCTGTATGGAAACAGAACGGAAATTGGCACAATGGCTCGATGAAGGCTTACTCGACCAAGCAGCTTATGACCGCATCCTGGCGTTCGAGAAGCGCCAGCCGCAAAAAAAGAAAATGCCGCTGCTGCTCCTCATCGGACTGATTTTCTTTGCACTGGCCGTATTCAGTTTCATCGCCGCCAACTGGCAGGCCATTCCGGATTTGTTGAAAGTGGCGTTGGTTGTGTTGCTGATGTGGTTTTTTTATATCCTTGCTTATTTTTCCGGGAAAAAGCAGTTCGGGAAACCACTCGTGTTCCGGCTTCTTGGTCTGGCGATGTTCGCGGCAAGCATCCTGGTTACAGCGCAGACTTTCCACCTTTCCACGTCCAATTCGGTTCTGCCCTGGGCCATCTTCCTCGCTGCATTGGCTCATTATTTCCTTTGGCGCCGTACAGCATACGCTTTGGTGGCCTTCATTTTCGGCATCTCGACACTCACGTCGTTTCTGCCGCAGACCGGTTGGCTCGAATGGGGCATCTTTGTTGCAGTGGCTCTTAGCTGGTTCTATTTCAGCAAAGACGATGCACCGATGATTTTCAGCTGGCTGCTGCTTTTTTTCTCGGGCTTGCTGCTGTGGGATCTCATTGAATATGACAGCCCGTTTTGGCCGGTATGGACCTTGTTTGTCCTGGTTCTCCTGCTGTTTTTTACCCCTGTCGACAAGCAGCGTCTGCTGGCGCCTTTTTATCTGATTTTTGGTGCCGTCATGCTTGTCGTCTATCTGGCTGTGCGCGGGGAGACCGAATTATCACTGGTCGACCTTAACTGGACTGAATCGATTGCACTTGCTGCAGCAGGGCTCGCCGTCCTGCTGCTGACATACTTTAAATTCCGCGATATCACCTGGATTGCTATTCTCGGGGCAACGGGGTTTCTGTTGTTTGATGACACTGCCATCGCATTGGCGGTCGTTGCGGAGCTGTCTGCCCTCGCCTACCTGATCATCGCCCAAAAACAGGACAAGCCTTTAGCATTCGGCTTCGTTTATTTTATCGCCGTCCAATTCGTGATTTATGTCATTTATGCGTGGGAGCGTCTGGATATGTCGCTGTTCTTCCTGATCGGGGCGCTTCTGCTGTTCGCCCTGTCCGGCATCGCCTGGTGGCTCAATCGTAAGAAAGAAGGTGCAATGTCATGAAAAACTGGCTGTTACCGATTGCCATGACTGTTTTTATTGCCCTCCTGGTCACCAGTTTCTATGCCGCTTCCTGGTTCGGCGACCGTTACACATTGCGGGCGGAACCGTTCGATCCGTTTGACCCGTTCTACGGTGAATATGTCATGCTGCAGTATCCTGACCTGGAAGCGCCTTCCACTGTTGAAGACGGCGACGTGTATTTCACACTGAAGGAAGGGCCCGATGGATTTGCGGTCATTGACCGGTTGGAAAACGAGTCGTTCTTCGGCGCCATCAACGGTACTTTTTACGGTGATCGAATCACCGCGCCGCAGCTTGAACAGTATTACGTGGAACAAGGCCTCGGCCCTGCCCTGGAAGACGCAGTGGATCTGCAGGTGACTCTTGACGTGGCCCCATGGGGGACAATCCGTCCTGTCAGTCTGGAAGTCCGTGACGAATAAAACACTTTTAAGTAAAATGAACACGCTTTGTAATGGAATTCCTGTATCAATGACTAAAAAGAAACTGCAAGTAATGAAATCTTCAGCACCCGCCCAGTGAAACGCTTCGATAAAAAGGAGGAACCCGTATGACAGAGAAAACGAACAACCAATCTGCAAAAGAGTTATCCACGGAACAACGCGAGGAATTTCTCGGCGTCTTGAAAACTCGTTTCGAGAAAAATATGAACCGTCATGAAGAGCTTGAATGGGAGAAAGTCCAGACTAAACTGGATGCCCATCCTGAAAAGCTGTGGTCGCTTCACGCAATGGAAGAGACGGGCGGTGAGCCGGACGTCGTGGAATATGATGAAGCAAAAGAAGAATATATTTTCTTTGACTGCTCTGCGGAAAGCCCCAAAGGCCGCAGAAGTGTGTGTTATGACTTGGAAGCGCTGGAGGCGCGAAAAAAACACAAACCAGAAAACAATGCGCTCGATATGGCCGCTGATATGGGGATTGAACTGCTGACAGAACAACAATACCGGGCATTGCAGAAACTTGGCGATTTCGATAAGAAAACGTCGAGCTGGATCCAGACACCTGCTGATATCCGGGAACGCGGCGGTGCTATTTTCTGCGATTTCCGCTATGGCCATGTCTTTGTGTATCATAACGGCGCGGACTCCTATTACGGATCCAGAGGTTTCCGGGGCTCGCTGAGGGTCTGAATTCTGCATAGCCAGCTGAATGCGAGCTCCTTTCTTTATTGAATCCAATTTTAAAGGCCGCTTTCGGAATCGAATGATTCACGAAAGCGGCCTTTTTATAGGATATTCCTGTTTCGAACAGGGCTTTTCTTTTTCTACACAATTAACTGAAAGAAGTTTCCCGTTTCTTCATCGCTTCACGCCACGTCACGACTTCCTGTTCTTCAATCTGCTTCTCGAGCGTTTCGTCCCAACTCCCTGTCATCGTATTCCAGACGCGGGCATAGACAATGTCCTGCTTGTGGTCATGCAATTGAAATTCGAGACATGGCACGTAATCGGCAGTTCGTTCTTCACAATCTGCAATTCCTGAGACGATGATCTGGAACTTCTCTTCTGCTGTTTCTTTCTCTTCTGAGAGAAGGTTCAGCATCGCTTCGGTATCTGCATGCTTTTCCATCGCGTAACGGTAAACCGGCAACTCGCCTCCCGGTGACGGACTGCCGGTTTCCGCCATCCGATAATCGTCATGCGCGGCGCTATAGGAAATGATCGCCTGTTCCCTGTCCAGCGACTCTTCAAAAATGCCCTTTTCCAGGTAATCATAGCCTTTCGGCGTCAGTACATAGCCTTTTTTTCCGAGCAGGATCAATCCTGTGCGCTTCATTTTGCTGATCAAATCACTGACAAACAGCTCTTCCACCGACAGCATCTCCGCTAACGTGGCAGCCCGCCGGATATCCGTTTCCTGAAAAGCGAGCAGCAGCATTTTCATCAGGATGTCCATCCTGAACCGTTTTACACGGTCGAACGACACGTCATACGAAACAATCGGCAATTGCCAAACTTTTTCGTCCAGGACCGACACATCCGGATTTCCCGCCAGCTCCGAACGCAGTTTTGCTTTCAATTTATCCATCCGCTCATCCTTTCTGCAGGACTTTCAAGCCGTTTTTCTTTTCAACCGTTTCGAGTACATGCTGATACATCCGTTTTGTGTCTTCTTTTTTCGCCCGTTTCGTGAACATCTCGGAACTGCCGATCAGCACGAGTAATTGCTTGGCGCGCGACAACGCCACGTTCAAGCGGCGGTAATCGTTGGCAAAGCCGATATCCCCATGCCTGTTCTGGTTATTGCGCACCATGCTGAGCAGGATGATTTCCATCTCACTGCCCTGGAAACGGTCGACGGTGCCTGTCCGGATCGTCAAATGCGGCAGGCGCAGCTCCTGGTCGATCATGCGCTGCAGCCGTTTCACTTGTTCACCGTAGAACGAAATGACACCAACGGTTTTCAGTTCATCAACATCAATTCTGCCCGCCCGTTTCGCTTCGCCGGCCGCATCATTCAGCTCCACCAGCAAACGGCTGATTTCCTGGAGCTCCGCCGGATTATAAAGGCTTTTGCCGCCGTTCATCCGTTCTTCGAAATACGCCGGTTCGTTCGGCAAATCAAACCACATGAGATGGTTGCTGCGTTTCACTGAACCTGACTCGAGAAAGTGATCGCGTTCTTTGTCCGAGTCTGAAAGCCCGCATTGCAATTGATCATTATCGAATTGATAGAACGGAGAAATCGTCTCCATGATGTTTTCGTGCATCCGGTATTGAATGGCCAGCATGGTTTTATTGGTCTCCGGCAAGTTTTTATATAAGCGCTCAAACAGCGACTCTTCCAGCAGCTTCTCCAGTTCACGTTTTTCTTCAAAGCCGCTGTTGTCCTTTATCATTTCCTCAAGCGTCTCTTCCAGCGTATCGTTGCCGAGCAGCGGCGGCAATTGGTGATGGTCCCCGACGAGAATGATTTTCTTGCCTTTCAGCATGGGCAGCAAGAGTTCCGGCGGTGTCGCTTTCGACACTTCGTCGATGATCACCACATCAAACACCGGATAGTTGTCGATAAAATCCTTGCGCGCCGAAGCAACGCACGTCGTTCCGATCACGTTGGCGTGCTTGATGTACAATTTACGGATTTCATCCAGGTCATGATCGTTGGCATCTTTCAATAACTCCAGCCACTTCTTCTGGATGGTCTGCATAAGCGGCAAATTCTTCTGCTCCTGCTTGAGCGATTCCATATCAAATGAAAGACTGGCCAGCTTTTTCGCCGTTCTTTCGTATTCCGCTTCCGGTTCCGAAGCGATGATTTTCTCCACTGCTTCCCGCTCGTTTTCAAAACCGGCCATCCGTTCCTGCACTTGCGCCAACACCGTATTGATTTCACCTAAGTGTACTTGAATAGCACTCAGTGCTTCGGTTTCCTGTACCCGCTCTTTTTGCCGGTTCTCCAAACGCTCCTCGGCCTGTTCAAAAGAAGCTTTGTCTCTTTCAAGTGCAGCCAGTTCGGCATTTCGCATGCGAATGGCGTCTTCTATATCAGCCGGAACAGCAAAATCGATTGGCAATGGCTTGGCTTGCCGTTCCAGGACATTGAGGTCCTGCTGCATTTTTTCCAGTTCCTCCAGCCATTTGCCGTCAAGTTCAGCGTAATGCTGTTGCTGCTTGACCAGCTCGCCGCTGATCACTTTTTTCAATTCCTGGAACGCCCGCTTCGAACCTTCGATATAAACATCGTGAGTTTTCAGCTCCGCGCCTCGTCTCCACAATTCGTTTTGCCGCTTGTACAAACCGGCTAATGCTTTTCCAAGTGCGGCTGGTTCAATGCTCGGCGAACTTTTCAGGAATGCACGCAGCTTGTCCAAAAACTGGTCGACTTCAGCCAAAGTGAACGAGCCACCTTGTGCCAAAGCCTTTTCCCTAACCGTTTCCAACGCTACTCCGGTTGGTGCCAGCAGTTTTTCAATATAGGCAATCGCTGCCATTAAGCTGGCGTTCGATTTCTCCAGATTCGTCCGTTCCAGCATCTTATTACGCAACATTTCCAATTTGCCGAACGAATAAGCGATGGCCGTTGTTTCTTCGATTTTCTGTTCGGACATCAACCGGATCAAGCCATCAACTTTTTTGATGTCTTCGAGTTCTTCAAGCGCCTTCTTTTTTGCATCAATCAAACCAGTCAATTGGTTCCGTTTATCTGACACTGCTGCAAGTTCCTGTTTCTTATCGGCCAGTTGTTTTTCCAACTGCTCCAACTGACGGGCGTGTTCGAGTTGTTGGAGCACCTTTTCAACACGATTCTGTTCTTCACGGAACCAGTCCAGGTTCCTGTCGCTTTCGACAATCGCCTGATCGGTTTTGATGGATGAGGCAAGTGTTTCGAGTTTTTGTTCACTGTCCCGCTGTTCCTGCAAAGCCTGTTCTTTCTGTAAAGTGAACGCCTGGAATTTGTGCCGTTCCTTACTCAAAGCAAGTTCAATTTCTTTCTGTTTTTCCAGTGCCTCTTTTTTATTTGCCACCGCATTTTTCAAGTCTTCAAAAACCGGCTGCAGCTCTGCGTACATTCTTTCGGTCGTCTCAAGCTCTTCAGTAAGTTCTGCCTGGCGTTTTGTACGTGCTTCGTATTGCGCCGATATTTCTTTTAACGTATTGTCCTTCCAATACTGGCCGACGTTTTCTTCGATGAATTTCTTCCCTTCTTCTTCGATGCTCTCGGTCCGGCCGACGCGCAGAATCCGGATATCTTTGTTTGCCAACAAACGGCCAAGCGCATTATCGACCGCCAAATTCGACTGTGAAGCGACAAGCGTCCGCAATCCTTTTTTGGCATTTTGGAGACAGATTTCCGAAATGACCGTCGTCTTGCCCGTTCCCGGCGGCCCTTGAATCACGTACAGATCTTCCGCCGCCATTGCACCTGACACAGCCTGCTGCTGAAACTCATTCAGCCGATTTTGATACGTCAGCTTTTCCAGTTCTTTCAGCGGCGCCACTTCCGGTTTTTCTTCAAACAGCAGGCGGTCGAGCTGCGGGTTCACTGCCAGCCCTTTTTCCAGGTTGGTGAAACCCTGGCGCAGCCGGCGGATTTGGCTCAGCGCTGCGAAATTGCTGAAGACGACTTCCTTTTTCGAAAGTGCGTGCCCCTTTTCCCGAAGCTGTTTGATTATATATGAATTTAATTCGACTTCGACTGTCCGGTTCTTTGTTTTGATGACAGTTCCGACATCACCATCGATTCCTGTGAGCCGGACGCTTAAATTGCGCAGTGTTTTCCATTCCTCATCCTTCAATCGGCATCCTGTCAACGTAATACGGCTGAAATCATGGCTGAACGCCAAGCTTGAATACGCGGTCTTGATGTCCGGAATATCCATTCCCTGTTCCTGGATTTTCAAATAGCCTTCCCAGCTGGAAATCCGCTTTTTCACATAGTCGGACCGCTCTTTCGCCGGCGTCATCCGATTGATCATATTGATGAACGCCACGGGAGCCGGGTCACGCGAATCAGTAAAAATGATCGATTCCTTGCGCTGCCAATTCGTCCCGAGCGCTTGGTATGCTTTCCGTAACGTCACGTTTGTCACGAGCAATTGATGATTTTTGAACACGCAGTGAAGGACAGTCAGCTGATCGAGTCCATTCTCCGCCAAGCGGTCCGTCTCCCCACGGCCGAAAATCAACGCAACGGAAAGAGAGCCATCCGGTCCTGAAGGATAGCGTTCGATAAAAACCGTAAAAGCCTGATCCGCAATAAAAAATGAGCGTTCGCTGATGCCGAACCCTCTCATCTTTTCTGAAGCGGTTTTGGTTATTCGTAAGGATGTTCTGTATGTATCTGTTGTTGCTGTACGCATGTAATCACCTGTTCTGTAGACTGACAAAATCTCAAAGGCGGCCCAAAACGAACGGCCGCCTGATCAGTTTATCTTCTAATCATATCATCTATTCGTGGAAATGAGCTTTTCCACGACACATCCAGCCAAAAAAGCCGCATTTTTTCTACCCTCCCCAAAAAGGAACACTCACCTCAGCAGAATGCGACTCTTCACATGTTCAAATCTCCGCCACCAAAAATTGATATTGAATTTATATTCGGACGCTACGATAAGTGTGAACTATTTTGAAAAGAGAAAGAGGAGTGGAACAAATGCATAAATTTTTAACCCCGATCACCGATTGGGTATCAACGAAACGGGGCATGTGGATCACCATTATCACGTGGTTCGTCGTAATGATCGCCCTCAGTATGGGCCCAAGGCTGAATGATTACAAAGTGGCAAACTTCCAGTCGTTGCCGGATGATGCACAGTCAATCATCGCGGATGAGAAACTGAAGGAATACTTCCCGGATGACCAGGGCACCCCCGGCATTCTCGTCTTCCATAATAGTGAAGGCGAAGTTGTTAACGACAATGTCCAGGAAATCCTGACAGCGATCAATGCCGAAAACATTGAAGGCATCGATTCGATTGTCGACATCAGCCAGTTGCCGCCACAAGCGCTGGAAGGTTTCTATTCTGATGACAATTCGACAATGATTGTGCCCATGACGCTTGAAGCCGGCCTTGGCGGTGCGGATTTCTCTGCAATTAATGATCGTGCCAGTGAAATCGGTTCTGATATTGCTGCTGAATCAGGCAACCTTGAATTTTACGTTACAGGACCTGCAGGTATTGCAGGAGATACTGTAAAACTCTTTGAAGAAGCGGATTTCGTTCTATTGATAGCCACAGTACTGATTATTCTTGTACTGCTTATTGTCATTTATCGTTCACCGTTGCTCGCATTCATCCCGCTTTTGGCAACAATCATCGTCTACCAAGTTGTGAACCAGACGCTTGCCTTCATGGGATCTGCGGGTCTTGAACTGACGAGCCAGACGACATCGATCATGAGCATCCTGCTGTTTGCGGCAGTAATCGATTATTCCCTGTTTGTGTTCTCTCGTTACCGCGAGGAATTGAACCATTACGAAAGCAAATACGAAGCGATGAAATATGCTATGCGCGCTACCGGCGAACCTGTCTTCTTTGCAGGTGGTACAGTACTCGCTGCAATGCTGATTCTGTTTTTCGCGGATTTCCGTGATTACGCCAACTTCGCGCCGATTTTCGGTACAGCTGTTTTCATCATCATGCTTGCATCCGTTACCTTGATCCCGGCATTATTCACTCTGTTCGGCCGTAAAGCATTCTGGCCTAAAGTGCCGAAATACGGAGAAGTAAAAGAATTAAAACACGGCATTTGGGGACCTGTTGCAAAATTCGTCGTCAACAAGCCCGTCTTTTCCGGCGGAATTGTCGCCATTTTCCTGATTGTTTCAGCACTTAACATCTTCAACCTTGAATTTGAATTCGATACGGTGAAATCCTTCCCGGAAGATATGCCTTCCCGTGTGGGCTACGAAATTGTTGAACAGAATTTCGACAAAGGGGAAATCGCCCCATCTACGCTGCTTGTAGTTGGCGACCAGCCGATTGATGAAGAATCTGCAGCCGCACTTGCTGAAGAACTGACAGCTTACGATGAAATCGCATCTGCCCGTCTGTCAGGACAAACAGATGACGGCGAAGCTGTGAAATTCAATATCGCCCTTTCGATGAACCCATATTCGACGGAAGCCATCGATTTTGTAGAAACACTGCGTTCTGACAGCGACCAATTGCTTGCCGCTGCCTCGATTGATGGGGAAACCCATTTCGGCGGCATTACACCGAAATTGACGGATGAGCGGGATGTAAACAATTCCGATATCATCAAAATTGTCATTCTCGAAACGCTGCTCATCCTGGCCCTGTTATTTGTACTCACCCGTTCATGGAAAATGCCATTCTACATGATGGGGACGATTTTATTGTCATACCTGTCGGCGCTCGGCCTGGGCATCTTCCTGGTGGATGTGCTGTTCGGTTTTGACGCAATCAGCACCCGCGTGCCAGTGTATGCGTTC
>NZ_RIAX01000024.1 GCF_003719725.1 Planococcus salinus
GGGGGTTTCCCCCTGTGAGAGTAGGACGTCGCTGGGCACGAGAAGAAAGTCGTTACCGATTCCGGTAACGGCTTTTTTGTATAGCCAGAATTTGACGGACAAAAGAAGCCGTGGAGTTTTGCCGAGTGGTTCAAGGTGCAAGTCTTCCTGTCTATGGGAAATAAAATTAACAGCTGAAGAGGCAGAACCTTTGTTTAAGCAGCTGTCTTTCTTATGCCAGGGGTTATTAGCTGACAGCCGTAAATAAATTTCACTAGTTCCCTAATTGATTAAAATAGAAAAGACGTAATACGGCATGCGCTATTACTTCTTCAGATAAAATGAAAGAAGACAGAAAGACTTTTCTTGGAACCAGTAGTCAGAATACTTTTTCTTTTTATGGTTTCTTGACACGCTATACGAGCGCTGATAATCTTACAATAATATTCAAAAGGAAGCAGGAGGCGTGTCATTAATGTGGGAGTCTAAATTTGTAAAAGAAGGTTTAACGTTTGACGATGTATTGCTTGTTCCGGCCAAGTCGGAAGTATTGCCGAAGGATATCAACTTATCGGTGGAGTTGGCTTCGAACCTTCAATTGAACATTCCAATCCTCAGTGCAGGAATGGATACTGTAACAGAAGCGAAAATGGCAATTGCAATGGCTCGTCAAGGTGGGCTTGGAGTCATTCATAAGAATATGAGTATTGAAGAGCAGGCCGAACAGGTAACGACGGTAAAACGTTCGGAAAACGGCGTTATAACGGATCCTTTTTTCTTGACCCCTTCTCACCAGGTTTTTGATGCGGAACATTTAATGGGGAAATATCGTATTTCCGGCGTTCCAATTGTCAATAATGAAGAAGAGCTTAAATTAGTGGGCATCATTACCAATCGGGATTTGCGTTTTATCCAGGATTATTCACTTCAAATCAATGATGTGATGACAAAAGACCAATTGGTTACAGCTCCTGTAGGCACTACTTTGGAAGATGCAGAAAAGATTTTGCAGCAGTATAAAATCGAGAAATTGCCAATCGTCAGCAAAGAAGGAACTTTAAAAGGTTTGATCACTATCAAAGATATTGAAAAAGTGATGGAATTTCCGAACTCAGCAAAAGATGCCCAGGGACGTTTGCTTGTTGGGGCAGCAGTCGGTGTTACTTCTGATACGATGAAACGCGTGGAACAACTGGTAAAAGCACAAGTGGATGTAGTGGTGTTGGATACAGCACACGGCCATTCCAAAGGCGTATTGGATATGGTCAGCAATATTCGTGCCACGTATCCGGACTTAACAATTATTGCGGGGAATGTGGCCACTGCTGAAGGCACAAAAGCATTGATTGACGCAGGGGCTGATGTAGTGAAAGTCGGAATCGGACCTGGGTCCATTTGTACAACGCGCGTGGTGGCCGGAGTCGGTGTCCCTCAAATTACAGCTGTTTATGATTGTGCGACAGAAGCACGCAAATACGGCAAGTCCATTATTGCCGATGGTGGAATCAAGTATTCCGGTGATATCATCAAAGCGTTGGCGGCAGGAGGTCATGTGGTCATGCTGGGCAGTTTGTTGGCAGGCACGACGGAAAGTCCGGGAGATACGGAAATTTTCCAAGGCCGGCGGTTTAAGACATATCGCGGAATGGGATCAATCGCTTCCATGGAAAAAGGATCAAAAGATCGCTATTTCCAGGATGATGCGAAGAAGTTGGTTCCTGAAGGAATTGAAGGGCGCATGCCGTATAAAGGACCTCTTTCTGATACCATCCATCAATTGCTCGGCGGCATTCGTGCAGGAATGGGATATTGCGGAACAGGCGATCTGGAGTCATTGCGTGAAGAAGCACAGTTTATCCGCATGACAGGGGCAGGATTGCGTGAAAGCCACCCTCACGATGTACAAATTACAAAAGAATCACCTAACTATTCACTTTCATGATAAATGGAAGTTTCAGCGTTCTTTTTTGCCTGTTTTCTGGCAGAAAGAGCGCTTTTTTTCTGTTTGGGGTCCGGGGAATACAAATTATGTTAGAATGGCAAAGGGCACTTGTAAAAAGAAGGTTCCCATACTAAAGGCAGCTGCTTTCTGTTTGCAAAAGCGGGTGTTTTATTGTCCGTTAACACGGGGATAAATGGAGGGTAAGAAAGAGTGAACAAAAGTTTTAAGACAACGATGCTGATGACTGTGATAACGTTTTTACTGCTGACCATCTCCGTTCCACAGCAAGTAAAAGCGAACGATGCTTTACATATATTGGCTGATGCTGCGATTTTGGTGGAAGCCGATACAGGGAAAATACTTTACGAACAAAACGCAGAAGCGCCGCTTGGCATAGCCAGTATGTCAAAAATGATGACACAGTATTTGATGTTCGAAGCAATAGAAGACGGGCGGATTACGTGGGATCAGGAATATAAGGTAACTGACTATACTTATCAGATTTCACAGGACCGGCGTCTCAGCAATGTCCCTCTCCGGAAAGGCGAAACTTATACCATTGAGGAATTATATGAAGCAATGGCAATTTACTCTGCCAATGCGGCAACAATTGGAATTGCCGAAACCATTGCTGGAACGGAAAGCAAATTTGTGGAAATGATGAATGATAAGGCTGCCGAATTTGGCTTGGCTGACGCAAAGTTTGTTAATTCCACCGGATTGAATAATAGTGATTTAATGGGGATGCATCCTGAAGGGACCGGCGCTACAGATGAAACTGTTATGCCAGCACGTTCCGTGGCGAAATTGGCAAAAATCCTTCTGGACGATTATCCGCAGATATTGGAGACGGCCAGTATTCCGAAGAAAATATTCCGGGAAGGAACCCGTGATGCCATTCAAATGGACAATTGGAATTTTATGCTGCCGGGATTGATTTATGAATATGAAGGTGCCGATGGATTAAAAACGGGTACTACTGATTTTGCAGGACACAGCTTTGCAGGAACCGCCAAGCGCGGTGACACTCGGCTGATTGCAGTAGTTATGAAAGCGGTGGATCATGAAGGCGTAGGCTCTTACAAAGCGCGTTTTGACGCGAGTCGTGCATTATTCGATTACGGTTTTGACCAGTTTACAACCGAAGAAATCGTTCCGGCCGGTTATCAGTTTGAAAAACAGAAAACATTGCCGGTGAAGAAAGGAACCGAAGCAGAAGTCGCGATTGCTGTCGAAGAACCGATCACCATGATGATTCGGACAGCTGAGAAGGAAGCTTACAAACCGCAGCTGATGTTAGAGGAGCCACTTTTGGAGGACGGCAAGCTGGAAGCTGACGTGGAAGCAGGCCAGGTCGTAGGTACGGTGCAGCTGGTTAAAGAAAACGGCACCGACTATGGCTATTTGGACGGGGATCCTCATAAGGTGGAAGTGGTCACTACGGAAAAAGTGGAACGGGCAAACTGGGTAACGTTGTCCATTCAGGCAGTCAGCAGCTTTTTCTCAACTATGTGGACGGGAGCCACAGATTTTGTGAAAAGTTTATTTTGATAAAGAAAGCAGGCCATCTTATTGAAGACGGTCTGCTTTTTTTGATGGGATTTCCCAACTGTCCATCAGTTGTCCGATTCCTTTTTGAATTTCTTGTTCTGACAGGCCACCAAAGCCGATGACAATTTGAGGGGGGATGACCCGTTTTTCGTGTACATCATATGATTGAAGTCCAAATACCCGGATCCCCGCTTGTTTTGCCCGTTCCGTCAATTCCTGTTCTGAAAAGGTCGTATGAACCGTGAGTACGATATGCATGCCGGCTTGTTCTCCTGAAACTGTCACGGTAGGTGAGTATTCGGAGAGGGACATGACCAATTTCTCCAGTTTTCTTTTGTACAGCTTTCGCATCCTGTTCAAGTGGCGTGAAAAATGCCCTTCCTTCATAAACCGCGAGACCAGCTGCTGATCCATGCGGGGGACAGAAGAAGAGTAATGAAGGAACGTTTGCCGATAAGCGCGCAGCAGCTGTTTGGGCAATACCATGTAAGCAATCCGTAATGAAGGCATCAAAGACTTGGAAAAGGTACTGATGTAGATGACGCGTCCGCTTAAGTCCATGCTCTGCAATGCTGGAATAGGGCGGCTCGTGTAACGAAATTCACTGTCGTAATCGTCTTCGATAATATAGCGCTGGGAGTGGGCTGCCGCCCAGTTCAGTAATTGGGCCCGTCTCGTGGCGCTTAATACAGAACCGGTGGGAAACTGATGAGAAGGCGTTACGTACGCAATATCGACAGCAGAAGCTTCCAACTGGGAAATATTGATGCCTTCGGAATCCACTTCGATTGGCACAGCTTTCCGGTCATGATGATCGAAGATGCTATGGGTTAATGCATATCCCGGATTTTCAAAACCATACGTGAGAGCCTTATCCAATAAACGGATGAGCAGCGGCATCAATTGTTCTGTACCCGAGCCGATAATGATTTGATCTGCTTCGCAAACAACTCCTCTTGACTGGAACAAATAACGTGAAATTTCCTGTCGGAGCGTTTCATCTCCCTGTGGATGTCCCGATAGCAAATAATGATGATTTTCTTCATCCATGACTTCTTTTGCAAGCTTCCTCCAGGTCGAAAACGGAAAAGATTCCGTATCGATTTTTCCGGGGTTAAAATCGTAATCATAAACAAATTGCTCATGGACATCTGTTTCTTCTGTGGGAATGTCCAAATAAGCCAGCTCTTCGACCGGTAATGCATAAAATCCTTTTCTTGGACGGGATTCAATAAACCCTTCTGCCACTAATTGTCCATAGGCCAGTTCAACAGTTGTCTGGCTGATATCCAGGAAATCAGCCAATTTTCGTTTGCTCGGCAATTTGGTGTCGACGGAAATATGGCCGTCGATAATGGCTTTTTTTATTTCCCGGTAAAGTTGTTGGTACAAGGGTTGTAGAGTGTCTTTTTTCAGTTGAAACATCAGCATATCCATTTTTGTCACTCCAAACTGACCTTATTAAAAAACGCTAATCTGAATCTTTTTATATGGTCAATCTTTATTATACTAAAGATATCAGAAAAGGGGGAATACATAATGAGTGAACAAGGAACAAATCGGGTGAAACGCGGTATGGCAGAAATGCAAAAAGGCGGCGTAATAATGGATGTCGTCAATGCTGAGCAGGCGAAAATTGCGGAAGCTGCAGGAGCAACGGCCGTGATGGCGCTTGAACGTGTGCCATCGGATATCCGCAAGGAAGGCGGTGTCGCACGCATGGCTGATACCCGCATTACAGAAGAAGTGATGAATGCTGTAACAATTCCTGTAATGGCGAAGGCGCGGATTGGCCACATTGTAGAAGCCCGCGTTTTAGAAGCGATGGGTGTCGATTATATTGATGAAAGCGAAGTATTGACTCCTGCGGATGAGGAATTTCATCTGTTGAAAGAAAATTATGCGGTACCGTTTGTCTGCGGCTGCCGGAATCTTGGAGAAGCAGCACGCCGTATCGGTGAAGGGGCTTCGATGCTCCGCACGAAAGGAGAACCGGGCACAGGCAATATCGTGGAAGCGGTGCGCCATTTGCGCCAGGTAAACGCGGAAGTCCGTAAAGTGGTGACAATGAGTGAAGATGAATTGATGACAGAAGCGAGAAATCTGGGCGCTTCCTATGAATTTCTGCGTGAAGTCAAACGCCTGGGCCGTTTGCCGGTTGTTAACTTCGCAGCAGGCGGTGTGGCAACGCCTGCGGATGCGGCTTTGATGATGGAACTTGGCGCGGATGGTGTTTTTGTCGGGTCCGGTATTTTCAAATCGGCGAATCCGGAACGCTTTGCCCGTGCCATTGTGGAGGCGACAACGCATTATCAGGATTATAAACTGATCGCGGAACTGTCGAAAGATCTTGGCGTGGCGATGAAAGGCATCGAGATTTCTACGATTGCAGCGGGAGAACGCATGCAGGAACGAGGCTGGTAAGATGAAACGAGTTGGAGTACTTGCTTTGCAGGGAGCGGTTCGCGAGCATCTCCAGTCAATTGAAGCGTGCGGAGCGGAAGCGATGGCTGTCAAATGGCCGAAAGATTTGGAAGGGCTTGATGCATTGGTCCTGCCGGGCGGCGAAAGCACGACAATGCGCCGGCTGATTGACCGTTATGGAATGATGGAACCACTCCGCGAATTTGCCAGGATGGACAAGCCGATGTTCGGCACGTGCGCCGGGTTAATTTTGATGGCGGGAACAGTGGTGGGTTATGAGGAACCTCACTTGGGTATCATGGACGTTACGGTGGAACGGAATTCTTTTGGCCGCCAAATCGACAGTTTTGAAGCTGATTTGACGATCAAGGGCATCGAAGGGACGTTTGAAGCTGTATTCATCCGCGCTCCTCATATTGTCAGTGCTGGTGCAAGTGCGGAAGTGCTGTGCGAACATAACGGCAAAATCGTCATGGCCAGGAGCGGCCAATTCCTGGGCTGTTCGTTCCATCCGGAATTGACCGACGATCATCGGATTATGGCGTATTTTTTGCGGATGATTCCCAGCAGGACGGGCGTTGTCTTGCCAAATTAATCAATATATAGTAAAGTATGATTAATTTCAAAAAGAAACGTTGATAGGGATCAGTAAGACGTCTGTTTTTCCAAAGAGAGCCGGTGGTTGGTGCAAACCGGTGAAAAACGCGTGTGAATCCACCCTGGAGTTGCATGGCGAAAAAAGCCATAGCCGGTTTTAAAGCCGTTATGTGATGAAGAGGATTGGTGGAAACCGATCAATCAGGGTGGCAACGCGGGTAGCTCTCGTCCCTTTTTACTAAGGGATGAGGGCTATTTTTGTCGTCTTTTTCTACAGTCAAAATTTTGAGGAGGAACCAGGTATGCTGGATATACGATATGTACGCGCCAACTTTGAAGAAGTCAAAGCGAAACTGGCCAAAAGAGGAGAAGATATTTCAGTTCTCGATGATTTTGAAGGCTTGGACGTAAAGCGCCGGGAGTTGATCGCGCAGACCGAAAAGCTGAAAGCGGAGCGCAACGAAGCGTCACAAAAAATCGCTGTAATGAAGCGCAACAAAGAAAATGCCGACGAGGCGATTGCAAAGACCCGCGAAGTGGGAGAGCAGATCAAAGCGATTGATGAAGAATTGCGGGAAGTGGAAGAACGTTTCAAGTACATCATGATGCGTGTCCCGAATATTCCACATGACAGTGTGCCGGTCGGTGATTCGGAAGATGACAACGAAGAAATTCGCACATGGGGAGACAAGCCGCAATTCGAATTTGAAGCAAAGCCGCACTGGGATATCGCCACAGATTTGAACATCCTCGATTTTGAACGGGCAGCTAAAGTGACAGGCAGCCGGTTTGTCTTTTACCGTGGGCTTGGAGCCCGCCTGGAACGTGCGCTCATCAATTTCATGATGGACCTTCACCAGGAGCAGCATGGCTATGAGGAAATGCTGCCGCCGTATATGGTGAATCGTGAAAGCCTGACGGGAACCGGGCAATTGCCGAAATTTGAAGAAGATGCCTTTCTGATCGAGGAAGAGGATTATTTCCTGATCCCGACATCTGAAGTGCCGGTGACGAACTTTTACCGCGATGAAATTTTGACGGCTGACATGCTGCCCCAAGCCTTCGCTTCTTACAGCGCGAATTTCCGCTCTGAAGCCGGTTCTGCGGGCCGGGACACACGCGGGTTAATCAGACAGCATCAATTCAATAAAGTGGAGCTGGTGCGTTTTGTGAAGCCTGAGGAGTCGTATGAGGAGCTGGAAAAACTAACAGGTCATGCCGAAAAAGTGCTGCAGCTATTAGGGCTGCCGTATCGTGTTCTGAAGATGTGCACAGCGGATCTCGGATTTACTGCAGCGAAGAAGTATGACATCGAAGTATGGATTCCAAGCCAGCAAATGTACCGGGAAATTTCGTCCTGCAGTAATTTCGAAGATTTTCAGGCGAGACGGGCAAACATCAAATTCCGCAGAGAAGCGAATGGCAAGCCGGAATTCGTCCATACCTTGAATGGCAGCGGTTTGGCGATTGGCCGTACAGTCGCGGCTTTGTTGGAAAACTGCCAGCAAGAAGACGGCACAGTGCTGATTCCGGAAGTATTGCGTCCCTATATGGGTGGAAAAGAAGTCATCAAATAAGACAAGGCTCGAAAGCATTTACGCTTTCGGGCCTTTTTAAATCCAACAGAAAAGGGTAAGGAAGATAAAGAGGCAATTGAAAGGGGATCAGACGATGAAAGACCTGACTTTCCACTATATCGAGACGAATAGTGTTACGCTTCACACTGCAGTGGCTGGACCAGAAGATGGTCCTTTGGTAGTCCTGCTTCACGGGTTTCCAGAATTCTGGTACGGCTGGCGGCATCAGATTGACGCATTGGCGGAACAGGGATATCGTGTCGTTATACCGGATCAGCGCGGCTATAGTAAAAGTGGGAAACCGGAAGGCATTGAACAGTACACAATGGATGTATTGCGTGATGATATTACAGGTTTGATTGACCATTTCGGACATAATCATGCAGTCGTCATCGGCCATGACTGGGGAGGGGCAGTGGCTTGGCATTTGGCTGCCACCAAGCCGGCGTATGCAGAGAAGCTGATTATTATCAATATTCCGCATCCACATGCAATGCCGCGCGTTCTGAAGCGCAATCCGTTGCAATGGGTAAAAAGTTCTTATATCGGTTTTTTTCAATTGCCCAATATGCCGGAAAAGATGATGGAAGCAGGAAACTACGGTTCCCTGAAGCAGGCATTCAATGTGACGAGCAAACAGCATGCATTTTCCGAGAAAGATTTGGAACAGTATGAGAAGTCGTGGGACCAGCCGGGCTCACTGACGGGTATGCTGAATTGGTACCGGGCTTTGAAAAAAGGAAGCCTCCAGCAGACGCCTGCTGCGCCAGTCACAGTTCCGGTAAGGATGATTTGGGGGTTGGGTGATCAATTTCTTTCTCCGATGCTGGCAAAGGAGAGCATGAACTTTTGCCTGGATGGAAAAGGAGTGTTTGTTGGTGAAGCGACTCATTGGGTGCAGCACGAACAACCGGAAATCGTCAATTCTCTTATTCAACGATTTTTAAACGAAGAAAAACCGGCAGCTTTATAAAAGCTTCCGGTTTTTCTTTTTTTCGCGGATGGCTCGGAAAAACTGTGTCAGCAATTGGCCACAGTCATCAGCCAGGACATTTTCCTTCACTTCACATTGGTGGTTAAAGCGTTCATCATTCAACAGCCGATAAAGAGAATCCACACTGCCGGCTTTGGCGTCACGTGCGCCGTAAATGACACGAGGGATGCGGGCCTGCAGAATGGCTCCCGCACACATCGGACAAGGCTCTAACGTTACGTAAAGTTCGGTGTGTTCCAAACGCCAGCTGCCTATGTTCGTGCATGCTTCCTGGATGGCCAACAACTCGGCATGCGTAACAGCGTTCTGAGTGGTTTCCCGAAGGTTATGGGCACGTGCGATGACTTGTCCCTCCCGCACAATTACAGCGCCAATCGGAACTTCTCCTTTTTGTGACGCTTTTTGCGCTTCTTCAATTGCCAACTGCATATAGTATTGGTCTTGTTCGATTCCGTTCATGCTGCATCGCTCCTTGCTTCCAGTGTATCATTTTCCGGCCGGATTTCTGCCTTTCCGAAAGACAAAATTCCTGTTTCAACGTAGAATGAAAGTATTCAACTTCCAAGGAGAGATTTGATGGCAAAACAACATAAAAAAGAACCCCGCCTGCATTTTATTTTGCGTTTTATCTTCATTTTAGTTGGCGCTGCAATGGCAGCTGCGTCCATCGAATTGTTTCTTGTTCCGAACTCGATCATTGACGGAGGTATTATCGGAGTCTCTTTGATTTTGGATTACTTGACGGTGGTGCCTTTTGGTATTTTGTTGGTTGCCATCAATTTGCCTTTTCTGTTTTCAGGATATAAATACATAGGCAGAAACTTTTTTATCTCTTCCATTTTTGCCATTGTGGCGTTGGCGATTCTTGAGATTCCCCTGCATTCCATTGAACCTTTCGTGGATGATCCGTTGCTTGCTACAGTTTTTGGCGGTCTTCTTCTCGGGGCAGGAGTCGGCATTGTCATCCGCAACGGTGGCGCTCTTGATGGGACAGAAATTCTGGGGATTTTATTGACACGGAAGCTTCCTTTCTCGGTTGGTGAGTTTGTGATGTTCTTTAATGTGTTCATTTTTGGATGGGCAGGATTCGTACTCGGCTGGGAACAGGCGATGTATTCCATTTTAACTTATTATATCGCTTCAAAAACGATTGATATTGTGATCCAGGGGTTGGAGGACACAAAAGCCGTCATCATTATTACCGATGACTATGAAGAACTGGGGCAAGCGATCAACGACCGGCTTGGCCGAAGTGTGACAAAGCTGCACGGGAAGGGCGGATTCAACCATACAGAAAAAGATGTTATTTATGTGGTGGTGACCCGACTGGAAATCACCAAGTTGAAACAAATTGTGAACGACATTGACTCTACCGCATTCACCACCATCATGAACACGCAGGAAGTCCATGGCGGGACCTTCAAGTCTCCTATCCATTAGGAAGCTTCAAGGTTTTTGGTGCTACTTTTCGACCGGGGGATATGGTAAAATTAATGGCGCTCTATCACACTTGACTGGAAAAAGGAGGGCTTCTTATGCCGGTGCCATTTATCACGGTAGAAGGGCCGATCGGTGTTGGGAAGACATCATTGTCCAAAGCGATTGCCGATCAAAATCGATTTCATTTACTGAAAGAGATTGTGGATGAAAATCCGTTTTTAAATAAATTCTATGAAGACATTGAAGAGTGGAGCTTCCAGACTGAAATGTTCTTTTTGTGCAATCGTTACAAGCAATTGTCTGATATCCAAAAAAAATTCATTTCGAAAGAAGAACCGGTAGTGGCCGATTATCATATCTTCAAGAACTTGATCTTCGCCAAGCGAACACTTCCTTCTGCAGAATACGCCAAATATGAAGCCATATACAATATTTTGACGTTTGATATGCCAAAACCGAATATGGTCATTTATTTGCACGCAAGTCTTGAGACACTGATGAAACGCATCAAATTGCGGGGACGCGATTTTGAGAAAATGATCACCCCGGATTACATGGAGCAGCTCGCTGCTGACTATCATGCGTTTATCGAGCATTTTGAACAGGCACATCCCGAAATCCCGGTATTGCGGTTCAACGGTGATGAAATTGATTTCGTCCAAAATGAAGCGGATTTGCAGCTGATTTTACGGAAAGTGGACGAGACTTTACAACAAAGGAGTTTATCAATATGAATTTACGTCAGAAATACGGCATTCCCGACAATGCGGTAATTACCATAGCCGGTACAGTAGGGGTCGGCAAATCAACGATGACCAAAGCATTGGCAGAGGCGTTGCAATTCCGTACATCTTTTGAAAAAGTGGATGCGAATCCGTATTTGGATTTGTTCTACGAAGATTTCAAAAAATGGAGTTTCCATCTCCAGGTATATTTCCTGGCCGAACGGTTTAAAGAACAAAAGCGCATGTTTGAGTACGGCGGCGGCTTTGTGCAGGACCGTTCCATCTACGAAGATACGGGTATTTTTGCCAAAATGCATTGGGAAAAAGGCACGATGAACGACGTGGATTATGAAACATACACCAATCTGTTCGAAGCGATGGTCATGACACCTTATTTTCCGCACCCCGACTTATTGATTTACCTGGAAGGGTCACTGGAAGACATTCTGGCACGCATTCAGGAGCGCGGCCGGCTGATGGAACAGCAGACACCTGTGGATTACTGGGTGGAAATGCACGAGCGCTACGAGAAGTGGATCAATTCCTTTAATGGCTGTCCGGTTTTGCGTTTGAATATCAATGATTATGATTTATTGAACGACCCGGATTGTACAGAAAGAATAGTAGAACGAGTCGGCCATTTCATGCAGCAGGCTTCCATTCTCCGAAAATAAAACGACCCTTGAGCTATTGCAGGCTCAAGGGTCGTTTTATTTTGTCGACTGAAGATTATTTCCCGGGAAATAGTAAAGAAAGAAAAAAGAGACAGCTAAGCCGTCTCTTCCATTTATGTATCTGTTGAAATTTTCAGTCATGTGAAAGGTGAAAAAAATTCGCTACTTGCGTAACGAATCCAATCTCGAATTATTATGCGCGTGTAAATTCAAAAATGGAGGAGGAAGAGGGATTCGAACCCCCGCGGGATTTGACTCCCCTGTCGGTTTTCAAGACCGATCCCTTCAGCCAAACTTGGGTATTCCTCCGTATCAGACAAGAATTAATTTATCATGAATCCGATCAGGATGTCAACACTTTTGAAATAAAAAATAAAAAATCCCTTGAACGTCTGCTGCGTCCANGATAATATATAAATGGTGGACCTTGCAGGACTCGAACCTGCGACCGGACGGTTATGAGCCGTCTGCTCTAACCAACTGAGCTAAAGGTCCTAAAAAAGTGGCGGCAGAGGGGATCGAACCCCCGACCTTACGGGTATGAACCGTACGCTCTAGCCAGCTGAGCTACGCCGCCAGGATCTTTATGATTATGAAAATAAGTTGGTGGAGCCTAGCGGGATCGAACCGCTGACCTCCTGCGTGCAAGGCAGGCGCTCTCCCAGCTGAGCTAAGGCCCCAATAAGTGGTCGGGAAGACAGGATTCGAACCTGCGACCCCTTGGTCCCAAACCAAGTGCTCTACCAAGCTGAGCTACTTCCCGACTGGAAGTTCTTCTAGGTGCTAGAAAAATAATGGCGCGCCCGAGAGGACTCGAACCTCTAACCGCTTGATTCGTAGTCAAGTACTCTATCCAATTGAGCTACGGGCGCTTGTATTATATCCGATTGCTTGTTCACAAACCAAATGGTGCCGAGGACCGGAATCGAACCGGTACGGTAGTCACCTACCGCAGGATTTTAAGTCCTGTGCGTCTGCCAGTTCCGCCACCCCGGCTTAGGGTCGGCTTTGATTGTGTAAATGGAGCGGAAGACGGGGGTCGAACCCGCGACCTCCACCTTGGCAAGGTGGCGTTCTACCACTGAACTACTTCCGCAAAAAATGGTGCGGGTGAAGGGAGTCGAACCCCCACGCCCGAAGGCGCTAGATCCTAAGTCTAGTGCGTCTGCCAGTTCCGCCACACCCGCGTGGCAATAAAATATGAAAATGGTGAGCCATGAAGGATTCGAACCTTCGACCCTCTGATTAAAAGTCAGATGCTCTACCAACTGAGCTAATGGCTCAAAACAAGGAATGGTGCCGGAGAAAGGACTTGAACCCTCAACCTACTGATTACAAGTCAGTTGCTCTACCAGTTGAGCTACTCCGGCGAAAAGAAAAATGGTGGAGGATGACGGGATCGAACCGCCGACCCTCTGCTTGTAAGGCAGATGCTCTCCCAGCTGAGCTAATCCTCCGATATGTATGCCCAGCGACGTCCTACTCTCACAGGGGGAAACCCCCAACTACCATCGGCGCAAAAGAGCTTAACTACCGTGTTCGGGATGGGAACGGGTGTGGCCTCTTTGCCATCATCACTGGACTATGTGGTTTCTGAAAGACAAGTTTTATTATACCAACTCTGTCGAGTTTTACAAGTACTTTTTTGCGTTGCCGCTGCACTTTCTTGTTCTTTCAAAACTGGATAGACGACGGNATCAGACAAGAATTAATTTATCATGAATCCGATCAGGATGTCAACACTTTTGAAATAAAAAATAAAAAATCCCTTGAACGTCTGCTGCGTCCAAGGGATTGGCTTTAATAATTCGGCTGCATTTCACCTGAGGCGATTTCCTCGATGTAATGGCAGGCAGCCTGGTGGTTCTCTTTCATGCCGGCAGTTGTGCGCAGCTCAGGTACATCAGTTACACATTTTTCTGTCGCAAATGGGCAGCGTGTATGGAAGCGGCAGCCTGTCGGTGGGTTGATCGGTGACGGTACGTCACCTTTCAAAACAATGCGTTCTTTCTTTTTATCAGGATCCGGAACCGGAATGGCTGATAAAAGAGCTTTTGTGTAAGGGTGTTTCGGATTTTCAAACAAACTTTCTTTGTCAGCGATTTCCATGATCTTTCCGAGATACATGACGATGATGCGGTCCGAAATATGACGGACAACTCCTAAGTCATGGGAAATGAACAAGTAAGTCAAGTTGTACTCCTGTTGTAAGTCTTCCAGCAGGTTAAGAACCTGTGCCTGGATGGATACATCAAGCGCCGAAACCGCTTCATCACAAATAATCAATTCAGGATTCACGGACAAAGCTCTGGCAATGCCGATCCGCTGACGCTGACCGCCTGAGAATTCATGTGGAAAGCGGTCTGCCTGGTAGGGCAATAAACCGACAGTCTCAAGGAGTTCCTCGATGCGGGCGCGCCGTTTGTTGGCCGGCAGCACTTTTTGGATTTCCATTGCTTCGTTCAAGACAGAAGCCACGGTCTGCCGCGGGTTAATGGAAGCATAAGGATCCTGGAAAATAATCTGCATATCCTTGCGATATTTCCGCATTTCGCGTTTGGACAACCCTGCCAGGTTTACCCCTTTGAATTCGACGACACCTTCTGTCGGTTCTTCCAGGCGCAAAATCGCACGTCCGGTTGTCGACTTCCCGCAACCGGATTCACCTACAATACTGACAGTCTCGCCTTCATATATAGTGAAGCTGATATCATCTACTGCTTTGACGTGGTTTGTCGTACGTCCCAGCAAGCCGCCTTTAATCGGGAAGTACTGTTTTAGTCCCTCGACCTTTAGCAATTCTTGTTTCGCCATATAAATTCACCTCCGATTCGCCATCCCATTCTTCTGAGTAAATCCAGCAACGGATCTGGTTGCCGTTTTCGTCTGTTTCCAATTTCGGCATTTTTGCCCGGCACAGGTCTGTTGCTGCCGGACAGCGTGGAGCAAAACGGCAGCCGACAGGCATATTATGCGGACTTGGTACATTTCCCTGAATCGGTTCAAGTTTGTCCTGTTCAATATCATGGCGTGGCAATGAATTCAACAAGCCGATTGTATAAGGAAGTTTCGGTTCTTTAAAGAGCGTACGGACATCCGCGTATTCCACAACTTGTCCGGCATACATAACGGCTACATAATCACATGTTTCCGCAACGACACCGAGGTCGTGTGTGATGAAGATAACAGACATGCCAAGCCGTTCCTGCAAATCTTTGATAAGTTCCAGTATCTGTGCCTGAATCGTTACGTCAAGAGCCGTCGTGGGTTCATCGGCAATCAGGATTTCCGGGTTGCAGGCGAGAGACATGGCAATCATGACACGCTGCCGCATACCACCCGATAATTCGAACGGGTAGTTTTTTACGCGCTTGTCAGGAGAAGGGATCCCCACAAGTTTCAGCAATTCGACTGAACGGACAGCTGCTTCTTTTTTCGACATGTTTTGATGCAAAATCAACGCTTCGCTGATTTGTTGCCCTACTGTATATACCGGGTTCAGTGAAGTCATCGGCTCCTGGAAAATCATTGAGATTTCATTGCCGCGGAGCTTGCGCATCTGGGCTTCTGAAAACTTCAGTAAATCCTGTCCTTTGTACAGCACTTCACCGTTTTTGATCGTTCCATTGGAAGCAAGAAGACGCAGGATCGAAAGGGACGTAATACTTTTCCCTGAACCCGATTCACCCACGATTCCGATTGTCTTTCCCTTTGGCAGCTGGAAGCTAACGCCGTCTACTGCCCGTACTTCGCCAGTGTCGGTTTTGAAAGATGTTTGCAGGTCTTTAACATCTAAAATAATTTCATTTGCGCTCACTTTGCTGACACCTCATTTCTAATTCATATCAATTCGTTTATTCAGTAAGCGATAGGAAATGTCCACAATCAGGTTCACGAGTACGAAAATTACAGAAATGACGAGTACAGTCCCTTGGACGATCGGGAAGTCTCGGGTTCGTATTGCGTCGATTGTCAGACGTCCCATGCCGTTTATCGCAAAAATCGTTTCTGTCAATACAGCTCCACCCAGGAAGCCACCAAATTCAAGACCAACAACTGTTACTACAGGAATCAATGCATTTTTTAATGCATGACGATACGTCACGATGCGTTCGGAAACACCTTTTGCACGAGCGGTACGGATGTAATCCTGGCCGATAACTTCAAGCATGGAAGAGCGGGTCATCCGTGCGATGATAGCTGCCCCGCCGGTTCCGAGTGTCAGCACCGGCAAGATAATCTGACGCCAGGAATCTCCCCAGCCGGAAGGCCGCATTTTCAGGAATTCCAAAGACTCCGGCATCCAGTTTCCGATGGCAAACCACTGGATCAGCAATAGACCAAACCAGAAGTTAGGCATCGACAATCCGAAAAGCGCTGCAATCATAATGGACGTATCAGCCAATGTATAATGACGCACTGCTGATACGATACCGGCAATCAAGCCGAGAAACACCGCAACAAGGGTCGCATAGAAGGCCAGTTCCACCGTTACCCAGAACCGTGCGCCAATTTCCTCCATTACCGGACGGCCGGAACGAATGGAAGATCCAAGGTCCCCTTGGAGGGCGTTGCCGAGAAAAGTACCGTATTGAACGGGGATGGATTCATTGAGTCCCAGCCGCTCACGTATATTTTCGACTGTTTGTTCAGAAGCTCCTTCGCCCGCCACAATTTGTGCCGGATCCCCAGGGACTAGGTGCATTAACGAAAACACGAGTATTGTAACCCCGAGAAGAACAGGAATCGTCTGAAGAAGTCGGCGAATAATAAATTTTGTCAACGTTTCTCACCTCTCTTAGTTTTTCATTTTTGGATCCAGTGCATCGCGCACTCCGTCGCCAAAGATATTGAAGGCAAGTACTACCAACACAATCATAAGTCCCGGGAACAATGCAACATGTCCTGCTTCGTACATGTATTGTCGTCCCTCGTTCAACATGGCTCCCCATTCAGGAGCTGGCGGCTGTGCCCCCAGTCCAAGAAATGCCAGACCGGCGCCTGTCAAGATTGCTGTAGCGATTCGAAGTGAAGCCTGTACAATAATCGGCGACATAATATTCGGTAAAATGTGCTTGAAAATAATCCGGAAATCCGATGATCCCAGTGCGCGTACTGCGTCGATATATTCAAGTTTCCGCACAGAAAGCGTGGAGCCTCGGACAACCCGTGCAAATGCAGGGACCGAGAAAATACCGACAGCGATAATAACGTTTGTCAAACTGCCTCCCAGAACAGCAACAATTGCCAATGCCAGCAAAATACCAGGGAATGCAAGAAGGACATCCATTAGGCGCATGATGACTGTATCAATACGGCCACCGTAATAACCGGAGACAATGCCGAATATAACTCCAATTACTCCCCCGATAAAGACGGAGAAAAATCCAACATACAATGTAAGTTTCGTACCAAAGATGACACGAGTGAAAATATCACGGCCATAACTGTCAGTACCGAACCAATGCGCTGCTGAAGGTCCTTGAAGCTTGTTTGCCAAATCGGTTTCGTTCGGACGGAAATCTGTGAAATTCGTTATAATCCATGGACCGATAAAGGCCATGAGTATAATGAGGAGAATCATGATACCGCCAGTTACTGCAGCTTTGTTCTTGGCGAGGCGTCGCCAGAACAATTTATAACTTTCTAAACGAGGATTTATTTTTTTGGCAGTGACGGGATGATTCACTGTTTCTTCGCTCATTAAAAGCACCCTTTCTATGTGGAAGTAAGTGTCCAAATTATTCGACTATTATAGAAGCAGTACAGTACAAATAATTCGACTTTTATCATTTTAATGTATTGTAAAGAAAAATGATAGATGGTTGTGAAAAATCTAAAAGGATAAAATAATAATGTCACATTTTTGTAAAGTGTTTAACATTATACAAGAATATTTATTCTGCCGGAATAACGGTTTGGAGATAAGAAAAAAAGTATATTGAAATTGTAATATACTCCTAATTTATTCCATCAAAACCAGTAATGAACTTTTTTATATATTGTTTTAGCATGTAAATTATGATACATTTGTATTCAGAATATTATGCTCTTTGTAGTATTCTCAAAACAATTACAATTATAGGGGGAGAGAATATGACATTCTCAAAAAAGTCACTTTGGACTTTTCTGATGGTTCTTGCATTGGCATTGGTGCTCGCAGCATGTGCAGGCGGCAGCGATGATTCTGCAACGGATACAGACGAGCCGGATGACGGGACAACTTCAGACAGCGGGGGAGAGGCAGGCGGCGATTTAATCCTTGCAGTGCTTTCAGATGCATCTTCACTGGATCCGCATGGCTCCAATGACGTACCATCATCTGTTGTTCAGGCAAATATTTATGAAACACTTGTTAACCGCAACGAAAACAACGAAATTATTCCAGGTCTTGCTGAATCATGGGAGCAAGTAGACGAAACTACTTGGACTTTCAAATTGCAGGAAGGCGTGACATTCCATGACGGCGAAGAATTCAATGCCGAAGTGGTAAAGATGAACCTTGACCGCGTTCGTGACGAAGCAGTCGGTTCCCCGCGTTTTTTCTTATATGAAATGATTACTGACGTAGAAGTACTGAGTGATTACGAAGTTCAGATCACTACTGAGTATCCGTTTGCTCCATTGCTTGCCCACCTTTCACATAACGGTGGCGGCATGATCTCACCTGCTCAAATCGAAGCTGACTATGCAGCGTTGGAGAATGGCGAAGACCCTGGGTCTGTTGTCAGCTCAGAACCGGTCGGTACAGGTTTCTTCAAGTTTGATACTTGGAATGCCGGCTCTGAAATCCGTCTTGTGAAAAATGAAGAATACTGGGGAGAGCCTGCTAATGTAGATTCTGTTACATTCCGCGTAGTTCCGGATTCTCAAGTACGGGCTGCAGATTTGGAAACAGGAAATGTTCATATCATTGATCCAGTACAACCGAACGAAGTTGAACGGATCAACAACTCGGGTGTAGCTTCTGTTCACCAGCAAGCTTCTTCCAGTTTGGCTTATTTAGGCTTCAACACGGAAAAAGAACCTTTCAATGATCCATTGGTTCGCCAGGCCATTTCATATGCGGTTGACCGTGAAGCCATCATCAGCGGTATCTACGATGAATTTGGAATCCCGGCCATCGGACCTTTGGCTCCAGGAATCTTTGGTTATACAGAAGACATCGATGCCATTGAATACGATATGGACCAAGCTCGTGCGCTTCTTGAAGAAGCAGGAATGTCTGATGGTTTCTCAACTACTATCTGGACCAACGATAATCCACAGCGCCAGTCCATTGCAGTACTCGTTCAGGAAGCTCTTGCTGAATTGAACATCGACGTTTCCATCGAAGTTATGGAATTCGGTGCTTACCTTGATCAAACAGCTGCAGGAGAACACGATATGTTCGTTCTTGGCTGGTCTAACCCAACAGGCGATGCTGATTACGGTACGTATGCATTGTTCCATTCTTCCCAAAAAGGGAACCCGGGTAACCGTTCGTTCTACGAAAATCCGGAAGTCGATGCTTTGCTTGATGAAGGACGCCGCGAATCAGATCCGGAACGACGTCAGGAAATCTACGCGGAAGTTCAACAAATTTTGACTGACGAGGCACCGATGGCATTCTTGATGCACCAAGAATACCTGGTAGGTGTAGCTGACAATGTTCAAGGATTTGAAATCGATACTTCAGGTATCTACCAATTGAAAGATGTAACAATTGAACAATAAGAGTACAGACAGAACCGGATTTGCCGTATGGCGAATCCGGTTTTTCTATGGATGGTTTCTTCGTTTTTTGTTTTAAACTTATGGATTGATTTTTCCGCGATTAATCCGTATACTAGTAAATGCCGTGCTAGGTGGGGAGGTAGCGGTGCCCTGTAACCTGCAATCCGCTCCAGCAGGACTGAATTCCTTTCCGAGGCTGTCTGTATGCAAGGCCTGCCTCTTGCACGTAGTGTTGACATCTGGGTCCTGCGCAATGGGAACCCATGAACCATGTCAGGTCCGGAAGGAAGCAGCATTAAGTGGAATTTTCCATGTGCCGCGGGGTCGCCTAGATCGAGCCAACGACAAGGGTAACGCTTGTGTGCAGCAGTCAAAGAAAGGTGCACGGCATTAATTTTTCTATTAAACCCATTCGCTTTTACAGCGGATGGGTTTTTATTTGTATAAAGGGAAACACGGTCAATGGACCATTAAAACGTTCAGAGAAGACTGCTTTTTGTGGTATAATGAAAGGACGAAAATCACTTTATCTAAAAGGGGAGAAACCCGTTGGCGTATCAAGCTTTTTACCGTGTGTACAGGCCGCAGTCCTTCTCCGAAATGACAGGTCAGTCACACGTCAAACAAACCCTTCAAAATGCTCTCCTCTACAATAAGACAACTCATGCTTATTTGTTCTCAGGGCCTCGAGGGACCGGGAAAACGAGTGCAGCCAAAATTTTTGCCAAAGCTTTGAATTGCGAGCGGGCGCCTATTGCAGAACCCTGCAATGAATGTGCTGCCTGTAAAAGCATTACGGAAGGTTCCAATACCGATGTCATCGAATTTGACGCTGCTTCCAACTCACGTGTGGAAGAAATGCGGGAAATCATTGAAAAAGTCCGGTTTTCCCCAGCCAATTCGCGTTATAAAATATATATCATTGATGAAGTACACATGTTGTCAAACAGTGCCTTTAATGCCTTGTTGAAGACATTGGAAGAACCGCCGGAACATGTGGTGTTCATTTTGGCGACTACGGAGCCGCATAAATTGCCGCTGACCATCATTTCCCGTTGCCAGCGCTTCGATTTTAAGCGGCTGACACAGTCAGACATAGTGGAGCGTATGGTGGAAGTGTTGTCAGATGCCGATATTCCATACAATGAACATGTCCTGAAAGTCATTGCGCAGGCAGCAGCAGGTGGGATGCGCGATGCGTTAAGCCTGCTTGACCAAGTTGTGTCGTTCAGTGGAGAAGAAATGACGATGGAAGATGCATTGCTTGTCACCGGCTCAATCAGCCAGGACATGTTTTATGACATCGCAGAAGCCTTATTGGCAAAAGACATTGGACAAGCGCTGACGCTTTTGGAAAAATTGGTGAGGGACGGCAAGGATCCTGTTCGGCTGGTGGAAGACTTTATCACTTTTTTCCGGGACCTGCTGTTGATCCAAACGGCTCCGGATTTACATGATATGCTCGAACTGGCGTCTCATGAACCGCGCTTTGAAGAACTGGCTAAGAAATTCGAAGCATCAACTTTGTACTCCTGGATTGATGTTTTGACAAAAACCCAGCAGGAAATGAGGTTCTCGAACCATACGAAGATTTACATGGAGACGGCTTTGTTGAAAATGGTACAGGCGGATGCGCCGGTGCGCTCCTCAGCCGCTGGCGTTTCGCCGGAACTGGAAGCAAAAGTCGCTCAATTGGAGAGCCTTGTACAGGAATTGCAGCAGCAAGTGAAGAACGGAGCAGTGGCAGCACCTTCTGTAGCACCTGCTGAACAAAAGCGGCGTCAACGATCGCAAAGCAGCTTTAAGATTCCGGTCGGCCGCATCCAGGATGTACTGAAGAACGCTACTAAGTCAGATATCCAGGCTGTTAAAACCAACTGGGCAACTGTCATGGGTCAATTGCAGCGGTCACATGCGGCTTTGTTAAATGAAGCAGAGCCGGTAGCGGCATCCTCAGATGCATTTGTGTTAAAATTCAAGTATGATATTCATTGTCAGATGGCGGCAGAAAACCAGACATTTGCAGCGGCATTCAGTCAGCTTTTGCAGCAATATACGGGCAAGGCCTATACGCCGGTTTTCGTTCCTGACGCCAGTTGGTTGAAAATTCGTGAAGATTTTATTAAAAGTAACGGACTGCAGTCAGGCAATGAAGAGAAAAAAGAAGAGTCTACAGAAGAGCATCCTTTCTCAGCAGAAGGGGCCGCAGCGGAAGAAGACCCTTTCATTGCAGAAGCGGAGCGGCTTTTCGGAAAAGACTTTGTTGAAGTACACGAAGAATAAGTAAACAATCGAAGGAGGAAACAATTATGCGTGGTGGAGGAAATATGCAAGGCATGATGAAACAAATGCAGAAAATGCAGAAGCAGATGGCGGAAGCCCAAGAGGAATTAGGGACATTGAAGTTTGAAGGAACAGCTGGTGGCGGGATGGCCAAAGTGACAGTTTCAGGACATAAAGAAGTACTTGATATCGTTTTGGACCCAGCATTGGTGGATCCGGAAGATGTTGAAACATTGCAGGATGTATTGGTCATCGCTACAAATGAAGCATTTAAAAAAGCGGAAGAGCATGCGAATTCCACGATGGGGAAATTCACTAAAGGATTAAATATCCCTGGCATGTTCTAGGAGGGAAACGATATGCATTACCCTGAGCCGATTTCCAGATTAATGGATAGTTTTATGAAGTTGCCAGGAATCGGGCCGAAAACAGCGGCCCGGCTGGCATTTTTTGTGCTCGGAATGAAAGAAGATACAGTGCTGGATTTTGCCAAGGCATTGGTGGATGCGAAACGGAATTTAAGCTTCTGTTCGAATTGCGGCCATATTACCGATGTGGATCCCTGCAATATCTGTCAGGACCCCCAACGGGACCGCAGCACGATTTGTGTTGTACAAGATCCGAAAGACGTAATCGCAATGGAAAAAATGCGCGATTACAGCGGCTTGTATCATGTTTTGCAGGGAGCAATTTCTCCAATGGATGGAATTGGCCCCGAAGACATCAATGTTCCTTCTTTACTGAAAAGGTTACAGAATGAAGAAGTGAACGAGTTGATCTTAGCCACTAATCCGACAATCGAAGGGGAAGCAACAGCGATGTATATCTCACGCCTTGTAAAGCCTTCGGGAATCAGAACAACACGAATCGCTCACGGCTTGCCGGTCGGCGGGGATTTGGAGTACGCAGATGAAGTCACGTTATCCAGAGCGCTGGAAGGGCGGCGTGAGCTGTAATAATAGAGAATAAACAAAGACCTGATCACTCAAGTGACCGGGTCTTTTTTTGGTCTGCCGCCAAGAAAGTTTTCTGGAAATGCTTAACAAATGAATTCTCGGTTAGTATAGTAGCCATAATTGAGGTAATCATATGGTTGAGTGCTAATGTGAATATCACAGGAGAAAGCAGGTGTCGGCTTCTTGAAAAATGCGTGGCTCGTTTCATTTGTCCGAATTCCCTTGTTGTTTGCGATGATGATCAGTTTCTTTTACTTATTGAAACTGTTCGGCTTGGACGTCACTTTTCCTTTTCTGCCCGATTTATCGGTTATTTACTTTACCATCGTCAACGTGTTTTGTTTTTTCCTATTGTCACGCATATTAAAAAATGAAGGGCGTTCAATCAAAGAACTGGCAGGATTTCAATCCGCCCGTTTAGGAAAAGACGTATTATACGGTTTCTTATGGCTTTTTGTTCTGTATATTCCATTTGCCGCCACTGTGATGGGAACAATGTTTGTAATGTACGGAACCGATTTTATCAATCACTTTGAGACGGTTTTTGCCGGAGACCCGGAAAGTTATTCGGTTTCTCGGCCAACATGGCTATTGGGGTTTGCGGCAATTGTCTCTTTGCTTTTCCCTTTTTTGAATGCTCCTATAGAAGAGTTGATGTATCGTGGCTACGCGCAATCCCGGTTTATCAAGAATTACAAAAAAGTATGGATTGGGATTTTAATTCCTTCTATTGGTTTTGCTTTGCAGCATGTTATGTTAGCTGCAAGTTTGCAGGGAGCGGTTGTTTATGCAGCAGCTTTCTTCGTGTGGGGAGTCGGCAGTGGAATTATTTATCACAAACAAAAGAGATTGTTTCCTTTGATCATTTGCCATTTTCTTGTGAACATCGCGTTTAGTATATTTCCAATCTTGTTTTTGTTTTTCGGGTTTTACTAATAAAGATCATCAGGCGCTGGAGTTTTTCTTGAATACTAAAGTAAGTTTCTGAATTGATGATCGATAGAATCTTTAATAAAAATATATATCTTATTTGAATATAGGGATGTTTCAAAGGTATATTATAGAAGAAAGCGAAGAGGAACAGCTTTATGTTTTTGGGATATAATTTTGTTTTGTAAAACTGTTGACATTCCTTCCGGTGTACTTTAATATAATA
>NZ_RIAX01000025.1 GCF_003719725.1 Planococcus salinus
TAGAATCAAAAGTGTGATGTTTAGAATCAAAAGTGTGATAATTAGGTCTCTAAAAGCCAGTCATACCAAGGGCTCAGACCCTCCCTAAAACAGTTAAAACAATTAAAACAAAGTAATTAAAAACACCAACAACACGCGCACGCGCGCAAGGAAGTTGGTGGTGGTGGAAAAATGGGACCAAAAGTGTGGCTTTTCAAAAATCAAAACCCAAATCAAAAGAAGTAACCCAGAAATCATCATCTCTTCGCTTCTTCTTTTCAACATAGCCGTTTAAACGCACAGAACCTCTTTAAAAACGGTTTTTAGAAAAAAGATGAACTTAGGGAAGGTGAATGTTTAAAAAAGCTTAGAACCCCCTTAAATGGCTTTTTTGACTATATAAAAAACGATGAACATTCCTGGAAACTTCCAGATAGTGTTCATCGTTTCAGAGCCGAAATGTTTTCAGGTTGCTCTCGATCTGTTCGTCCGTGATGCCGATATAGCGCAACGTGACGTTCGGATGCGTGTGGTTGAGGATGTTCTGCAGCTCGGCAATGTCTCGGAACTGCTTGTAATGCCAGTAGCCGAATGTTTTCCGGAGAGTGTGTGTGCCGATGCCCACGGAAATATCGACCATCTGTGCGGCTTTCTGGAGCTGTCTGTAGGCTTGAACACGCGAAATGGGGTTTTGCCCCTTCCGGCTCGGAAACAGCCACTCAGTTCCCTCTAACGTGCCGATATAGGCATTCAGCTCATCGTAGATGTTGCCCAGGTGGATGGTTCGGCGTTTTCCCGTCTTGCCTTCACGCAAGGACACGACTTTCTTGCCCTGGATCTCGCTCGTTTTGATCTTTAACAGATCCCCGACACGCAGCCCGGAGTTGATGCCCAGGAGAAACAGGATGTAATCCCGTTCGCTGCACCACTTCTTCAAACTCCATTTCATGTCCTCAATCTTTTCCAGCGACCGGATCGGCTGCACGTCTTTGATTTCGTTCTGTTTGTTCATGGATTGCTCCTTTCGGTTGGCTGCTGTTGTTTGGATGGCTGGAAAAAACGATGTAACGAACTACTCAAGGCATTTGGCCCAAAAGAAAAAGAGCGCCGCCAAGGAAAGACGAGCCCAGTGGAATCAAGGTTTTGAATGTATCATTTTTTCTAGTAATTCTAGTTTCGCTGGTTTTTCTGGCGAAGTCAATGGAATGGGGGTTTTGAATGTAACTTAATTCACAATAAGTTACATTCAAAAAGAAAATTCCAATTTCATGAAAGAACTTTTTTCATAGAAACAACTTTAATAGTTATACCGTTTGGTTTATGTACAATTTCTTCATCATAAACATGATAACCAATGGAATTGTACAGCTGTAAATTCTTAGTTACAGTCACTCTTACTTTACAAAGAATTGTAGAAACATTGATTTTGGCGGCATAAGTTTCTAAGGATTTCAAAATCTTTTTTGCAATTCCTGTTCCTTGTTTTTCAGGAATAACGGACAAACGATAAAAATATAATCCCTCGTCTTTTAATTGAAATCTCACCATTCCCACAGGTTGCTTTTCTTCATAAGCAATTATTGCTTTTTCTCCTTTTTCGAATGCATAGGAAACTGACTGAACTGTTTCTTCCAAAGCGCTCGATGGTGGAATGTCATTTTTGTATTCCATAAACGCCTTAATCATTAAATCATGAATTACTGGTGTATCAGAAGATGTTGCAAAGTTTATTATCATTGTTTTCCTCCTTTCTAGTTTCCACGAATGTAACTTAACTGCACTTAAGTTACATTCGTTTCCCCTAAATTAGTGACTTTTATTTGTTCCAGATCCTGGCCCATAAACTTCGCGTGTCTTTTTTAGGTGTTACTGGCTCAGGTTCGCTTCCTGGCTGTTGTGAGGACGATTCTGGTGAATCTTGTTCTGGTTCTTCGGGCGTTGGTGCAGCTAGTTGCTTCTGATTCTCTTCTATCCGATCCAATTTATGCTTCATTTCTTCCAAGACTTCCACAAACAAAGAGTCACGTTTTCGCATCTCTTCTTTCAAACTTCGGTTCTCTTCTTCAAGAGCTTCCAATTTATTCAAGATAACGGCTGTCGCGACGTCGTCATGACGCCGCGGCGGTGGGCTTGTGACGCCGTTTTCTGGCGTTATTGTAGATGCGCCTTTTAAGCCCTCAGCAGCTTCTCTGACGGCGTTCTCAAACGTTATGTTACCGCTTTTTGTGACCGTTATAGACTCGCGTAGCGCCGCGACCTCTGTGACGGTGTAAATCCGGCTGTTACTTTTGTTTCTTTTGAAGAGAATACCTTCCGATTCAAAGCGAAGGCTGTATTTTCGTAACGTTGAAGGAGAAATACTTAATTGCTTACATACTTCGCTGGGTGTCATCATCAGTCGCTCACCACCTCTTTTGTTTCATGTTATAAGAGTTCGATCTGCCTTGCATCTACTTTTTCAATAAAGGTTCCTAGAAAATAAAAAAGAAGATGCTGCAGACCAGCATCTTCTCCAGTTTTCTGTTATCGGACTGCCGATAATCTGATGATATGTAAACTAATTTTTCGGATCGTCCTTTAGAATAACCATCTTAAATCCACAATATTTAGACTGCGTTTAATTCTTTCCATTCACGTATATCGGTGAACTGCTGGGCCAGTTGATTCGCTTGGTTTGTTACACTTTCGGGATAATCTAGAATTTCCAATAGCTTAATAGCATTTCGGGTTACAGATGGTCCTTCATGGATCTTATAATCGAACAGCACTTCCCCATCCTTAATTGATTCCCGGAAATGGTAATTGGTATAAACTCCCTCTGCAATTTCCGTCAGTTCAATATCGTGGGAAGCAATAATGTTCATCCCTTTGTTTGCAGACAACCATTCCATGATGGCTGCCGATGCAGAAATCCGTTCAATCGTATTGGTGCCTTTTAAAATCTCATCCACGAAAGAAATAAGGGGTTTCTTTTCCTTGCTCAGCTGGATGATTCGTTTCAACGACTTAATTTCTGCAATGAAATAACTATCCCCATCTAGTACGTTGTCTTGAATCGCCATCGAAGTCACGATATAACTCGGTTTCATTGTCCACGTTTTAGCCAAGACTGTATGAATCGTTTGCGCCAATATGGCGTTGATGGCAACCGCTTTGATATACGTTGATTTTCCAGAAGCATTCGATCCGGTAATCAATACAGTCTTGCCTAATGTAGAAGAGTTCGTTACCGGATCATTTAGAAGTGGATGGGCCAAGTCCTCAAATGAAAGTTCTTCCTTGTCGATAAACTGAGGCAATGTATAAGAGGAAAGTGATTTCCGGTAAAAGGCAATCGCAATCGCGGCATCCAGTTCACCAATAGATTCCCACAATTGTTTATATGCATTCTGATGCGTGATAATCGCTTTCACAATTTGATTATAAGAAATGAAGTCGAGCAAGAACACAATTCGGAAGTATTCTAAAAGAATGTCAAAGTCTCCGCCTGTATACGTACCAATAGACAAGACCTTACCGAAAAAGGAAACTCTTTTCAGCCCTTTCCCTTCCTTTTTCATTAGATCTCTATATATGGAGAATTGTGGATGTCGAATGGAAGCCAAACTTTTCCCTGTGTTTACAATGGCAGCTACATATGTAATGGAATGCAAATCATTATCCAATGTCTTTTTATTGCGGTAATAAATCAAGGCGTTTATCAATAATGAACAGATCAAACTGATGATACCAACCTTTAAACTAAAGAACATGAGAAAAACCGAGATGATCGGTATACAAGCGAGAAGGACATACACGTATGCAAACTTAATCTTATGATCGTTGAAATGATAAAAATAGGAAGAACTATCGGCATAATTGCGTTTTCCAAGGCTGGACAAAATGAGGAGAACTTGTTCTCTCAACTTATCATCCTGGGCAACGAGTGTATAAAGTTCTTCTTTGGACTGAAGCCCCTTAAGTTTCGGATCTATGTCCCGTAATTGATTGAATAAGTATTCTGAGCCGACACTGGTCTTGGTGTAATTCATCTTTTTAAACACCTGGTCCATCGCTAAGTCGTCCCAAGTAATCTGATCGATGCCTGCATAAAATTCTGCACGCTCTTTTTTGTTTCTCCAGTACGAAGATACAGATTGAATATCTTCATGTAACGCTATGTAAGTTCCAGTTTCCCATTCTTGTCGAATCTTCTTCAGTTTCCGTCGATTTCGTGTTAAAAGTTGATATGCAATCAGACAGGCGACGAATACAGCAATTAATATAAATGGATTCTCCACGTCAGCACCTCTTCCTCTTATTTTATACGGATTCGCTTTAAGAAAGTTTCACTGAGAGGGGCAGGAACTTACATCTTATAAACATTATTTAATTAAGATTAAAAACTGTTCGTAAAAGTACACGTTTTCGAACATCTCAAAAGCATCTGAAAAACAGAAAAAGAACGTTCGCAAATGTGGCTATATACTTTGCGAACGTTCTTCTATTTCCAGCTATATTTCCGAACGAATTATTGCTATCTTTTTATTTTTATCTATGTATTTTTTACATCCGAAGGCGACAAATGAATCCCTGTCACCACCCCGATTTTGGGGTGGTGTATAACTGGACACTCCGGAATTTTTGCTGCTGTCGATCGGCTTGGAAATCCCATTCTTTTTTCTAGAAATGTTCGGCCCAGTTCAAAAACGAAATTCAAAACAAATAGATTCAATGCGAGTGCCCATTTATACGCAGTGATTTTTTTCAAAAATAACGGCGCCGTTTTAGTTTTCCTGCAGGGGCTCAAATCAAACCGAAAATTTCATGGATCAAGCAAAAAACAGAGAAAGAGCATAAGGAAAACGTGCTTGCAATTGCATTGCCAGCCCTGGCAGAGCCAGGGGTTTACTTGCTTGCAGCAAAAATGCGTTTTGGAACAGTTTTGTTCCACTTTTTTTGGTCGTTTGGTACAGTTTTGTACCAACTTTTTTAGAGCCGATCGACATTCTTTTTCTTTTTTTCTTGAGCTGTTTTCCGTTTTAAAAACCATTTTTTCTCTTGAATTTTTTCTAAAAAAATCACTGGTTTCATTTTCAAATCTGTCTTTTTTTCTGGCACAAACTTGTGCCAACCCGTAAAAAGAAGTGGTACAAAACTGTACCAAAGCCGATTTTTTTTGGAACAAAACTGTGCCAAAACCGAAATTTCGTGTACCCACCCAAACACTAGGCTCTGCCTAGTCCTACATTGAAAATGGGGGCACGTTTCCCTTATGCTCTTTCTGCCTATTTCCTTCTCTTTTGAAAAAAAGGCGAAGAATAAAATTTAAAAACCCAATAAATTTGAGAAAAGAAAATCCGAGAGTGCCCAGTTATACACCACCCCAAA
>NZ_RIAX01000026.1 GCF_003719725.1 Planococcus salinus
TGGTGAAAGTCCATTGTGGGGGTACACATCGACCAACCACTAAGGAAGCGCAAGGTGCTTATTGTGAGGTAAGGGCTGGAGGAAGCGTGGAATAAAATCTTGGCTCGACGAACAGAAATCTGATACGAAGGCTTTATGAAGGGATGAGACTCCCAAACAAGTCAAAGTCCAAAAGATGTGCGTAACTTTATAGAGTAAATCAGGCGAGTAAAAGAGGAAAGATAGTTGTCTTACCCTGGGAGGTCTTGTGGATGCACTGGCGTGCAGTCGAAAAAGGTTAGCCGCAAGAAGTCAGCAGAAGCCATAGTAGTGAAGAAATTCACGAAGGGCTGAACAATTTATAGTGTTTCAACGCCGCGAGTGCGTAAGGGACGAACTCCGAATGTGTTACGGGTGAAAGGATGAGCGTATCTCAAAGGACAACCCAAAATGGAGCTATCCCTTACTACGTGAATGGAAAGGGGAAACGAGTGTGGAACTTTTAGAGCAGATCCTAAGCAACCAGAATATGAACGATGCCTACTTGCGTGTCTACCGAAACAAAGGGGCGAGTGGGGTCGATGGCGTAACAGTCGATGAACTGAAGGAATACCTGAAAGAGAACAAGGATGAATTGCGCCAGCGCATCCGAACAAGAAAGTACCAGCCACAAGCTGCCTTACGAGTGGAAATCCCAAAAGAGAATGGCAAGATGCGCAAATTGGGCATACCAACAGTCGTGGATCGGGTCGTTCAACAGGCGATTCATCAAGTACTCAGTCCGATATTCGAAAAACAGTTCAGTGAATTCAGTTACGGTTTCAGACCCAAGAGAAGTTGCGAGATGGCGATTATCAAAAGCCTGGAATTTCTGAATGACAGATACGATTGGGTCGTGGACATCGATCTGGAAAGATTCTTCGATACTGTTCATCACGATAAGCTCATGCGTTTAATCGCCAATACCATAGGCGATGGAGATGTCATCTCGCTCATCAGAAAATACTTAGTGAGTGGGGTCATGGTGAAGGGAACATACGAAGAGACGCCTGTCGGCACTCCGCAAGGAGGCAACCTCAGTCCACTACTCAGTAACATCATGTTAAATGAACTCGATCAGGAATTGGAACGCAGGGAACTGCGATTCGTGCGATACGCCGATGATGCGCTCATCTTTGTGAAAAGCGAAAAAGCAGCGGACCGCGTGATGAAATCCATCGTGAAATTTATCGAAGGAAAACTGGGATTAATCGTCAACGCCGAGAAGAGCAGAATCGCTCGCCCGAAAGACTTAAAGTTCTTAGGGTTTGGTTATTACTACGATTACAGAAACAAGCGCTATCAAGTGAGGCCTCACCCTGAGTCCGTGCTGAAATTTCAACGGAAGCTTCGGCATCTGACGAAGCGAAACTGGAGTATTTCGTTAGACCACCGAATCGTGAAATTAAAACAAGTCATCGTGGGTTGGGTCAATTACTTTCGAATCGCGAATATGAAGAACGCAATGACGCGGGTAGATACGAAATTGCGCTCAAGAATTCGGGTCATCATCTGGAAACAATGGAAGAAACCCCGAAAACAAATCAAATCGCTAATCCAACTAGGGATACCTGAGGAAGAAGCCAAGGGCTTAACGTTCTGCAGAAAAGGATACCGGTACATCGGATTATCGAAAGTGGTTCAAAGAGCACTCTCTAATAAACGACTAAAGCAGAGGGGAATCCCCTCTGCTTTAGA
>NZ_RIAX01000027.1 GCF_003719725.1 Planococcus salinus
CAAAAGTTAGAGTTCAAAACTAACTTTTGGGGTGTTTTTTATATGGCGAAATATAGTGAGGATTTCAAACTGCAGTTGGTGAAGGAATACTTGGAGAATTCTTTGGGATACAAGCGATTGGCCCACAAATATGGAATGCCTTCTTCTTCTCCGATTATACGCTGGGTAAGGGCTTATCAGGCGTTTGGAATAGAAGGCTTACGGAAGAAGCAGACGCACCAGGTGTATTCTGTTCAATTCAAGGTGGATGTATTACACTTTATGAAACAAGCAGGTGCTTCTTACCAAGACACAGCGGACCAATTTGGGATGAACAATTCGTCGCTCATTGCGAATTGGAACCAGAAGTTTTTGGCGGAAGGAGTAAAAGGCCTGGAAGAACGAGCGAAAGGACGACCCTCCATGTCAAAAAAACCGAAACAGAAGTCGGACAAGCCTGAAAAGGTTTTGTCCCGGGAAGAACAACTGGAACGGGAGAATGAGCTTCTCCGCTTAGAAGTGGCCTATTTAAAAAAGTTAAAAGCTTTCCAGGAGAATCCGGATGCCTTCCTCGAAAAGCACAAGCAGCGCTGGCGTTCGAACTCCACGAAGAAGGATTCCGATTAAAGGATGTGCTAAAGATCGTTGATCTTCCGGAAGCGACTTACCATTACCACCGGCACCGGTTCGATTCGGAAGACCCGGACCAGGAGTTGAAACCCCTGATCCAGGCACTGTTCGAGAAACACGAAGGCCGTTACGGATACCGCCGGATCCACCTGGCGTTGCAGGCGATTGGCCATGTCATTAACCACAAGAAAGTGCAGCGCATCATGAACGAATTAAATCTCAAATGCGGAAAATTCATCCGTAAATCACGTTATAAATCCTACAAAGGAAAAGTGGGAACCATCGCCAAAAACCGGTTGAACCGCAGGTTTTCTACGCCACATGCCTTGCAGAAATTGACGACCGACATCACGGAATTCAAGTGTACTGGGGATGAAAAGCTTTATTTAAGTCCGATCATGGATCTCTACAACGGCGAAATCATCGGGATGAGCATGGCAAAACGGCCGACCCTCGATTTCGTGGTGGCGTCATTGCATCAGGCCCTGCCGATCATCAAGGAACAGGCAATCTACCGAACCACCCTCCATTCCGATCAGGGCTGGCACTACCAGCACGCCGCCTGGGTGAAGGTGTTGAAGGAGCAACGGATCTTCCAAAGCATGTCCCGGAAAGGGACCTGTGCCGATAATGCGGCCATGGAAAACTTCTTCGGCCTCCTGAAGCAGGAGATGTATTACGGAGAAGCAGTGGTATCGTACGAGGAATTAAAACAACGGATCGAACAATATATAACCTACTACAACAACGAACGCATCAAACAAAAATTGGCCGGCATGAGCCCGGTGCAATACCGGACACACGCCAGCCAATTAGCTGCGTAAATAAAACTCTAACTTTAAGGGGTCACTACC
>NZ_RIAX01000028.1 GCF_003719725.1 Planococcus salinus
GACTTTCTGTTTCCAGAAAAAATCATATCCGGGATTTCGATTTTTTTAAGATGTTGGGGTATCTTTTTTTAACTTGCTGCCCTTTTTCTGCGCTAATTTTTCCAGCACCTTTGCTTTCTCTTCTTCGAGTCTTGGATTCGGTTTGGCAGCTTCTTGTGGTTTGTCTTTTGAAGTGAACCAGTCCGGAAGTTTTTCTTCTCGTCCGGTCCATCGTTCTTCCACCGGCTGCAGGTCGGCAAAGGTAATGCGCCCGCCAGCTTCATGAATTTCCCATGCAGAAGTGATTTTGGATTTGATAAACCCTAGAGGATTTTTCACCGTTTTTTCTTCGTTGACGTAGCGAATCAGCATCTCCAATTCCTTTTCCGTGTCGTCCTTCCAGATGAGCGATGCTCCCTGATGCAGCTGCGTGAAGAATGTCGTATCGAACTGGTAGCCTTCAGCCAACGCATTTAGACGAATGCGCAGTTTATCTTGTTCAGATAATTCTTCAAGCTGCTGCGACTTCTTATTCTTATCGAGATTCGGCAGCTGAACTTCCTTTTCAGGAGCATGTTGGATAGTAAATTCAATTCGCTCTACACTGCGCCCTTTTTTAATTTCTTTAAAGCTAATATACAAGTCTGTTTTTCCGTTTACTTCTGTAATGGCCGGTTGTAAGACTCGTGATTTGAAATGACCATATTGCTTATACGCATTAGCTTCAATTCCAATTTTTCCTTTTAACTCCTTAACAGGACATTCCCAGCGCCCGAGATGATACCATTTTTTCATCAGTTCATAAAGACGAATGGAATAGCCACTTTTCAAAGATAAAATATTGCTTAATTTGTAAGATGTAAAGGCTGTTTTCAATTGCAATAGATAAGGTTTGAGATCCGGAGCAAAACGTAGTTGAATCATTCCGGATCCATCTATGTATTCAGCTCTGGAAACCCAATGTGTCATAACCCATCCACCACTTTCAGATGGAATTTCCACTACTTTTGACATTAAATCTTCTACAATTTTTTTCAACTGCGTATAATGTTCGCGTCCCTCTAGACCAAGCATTTCATGAAATTCTCGAACAGAAATTACATAGTCTTTAAAATCCTCGTCAGTTGGTTCAATCATACTTACCATAGTGAGTATAATCTTTTGTTCTCTTGTAGTTAGAGGCTTTTTTTGACGAGCTTCGATCAATTGATTTCCTTGTGTTACTAAGTATTTAGAGTTCATTTGTTTTCTTCTCCTTTCTATTAAATATCACTTTTTATAATTTTGTGATGCTTATTAATTAAAGATTAAACTACATATCATTTAAAAACAACAATTAACACAGTTTTTAAAGATAATGATACTTAGAATCAAAAGTGTGATGTTTAGAATCAAAAGTGTGA
>NZ_RIAX01000029.1 GCF_003719725.1 Planococcus salinus
GTTCGGTTTTGAAGGTTCACTGAAAGGCGGAAAACGCCGTTCAGCTCAACCGGCTGGTGGAGGGCTCGATTTGACATGCTTGCATGTCGAAGGAGAGCGCGAAGCAGGCGCGTGAGCTGGCGTTTGCAGCTGGACACCGAATACTTCAACCCTTGTTCTTTGAAAACTGGATAGACGACATTGAAACAAAACGAAACAAGCGATTCATGAAGTGACACGGTCACGATGTGGCCAACTTTTTAACAAACCACTTGGTTAAGTTAGAAAGGGCGCACGGTGGATGCCTTGGCACTAGGAGCCGAAGAAGGACGGCACTAACACCGATATGCTTCGGGGAGCTGTAAGTGAGCTGTGATCCGGAGATTTCCGAATGGGGGAACCCCCTGCCTGTAATGGGGCAGGATCCATGTGTGAATTCATAGCACATGAGAAGGCAGACCCAGGGAACTGAAACATCTAAGTACCTGGAGGAACAGAAAGCAAATGCGATTCCCTGAGTAGCGGCGAGCGAAACGGGAACAGCCCAAACCAGGAGGCTTGCCTCCTGGGGTTGTAGGACACTCTGTACGGAGTTACAAAAGGCGGGATTAGGCGAAGCGACCTGGAACGGTCCGCGAGACAGGGTAACAGCCCCGTAGCCGAAAACCCCGCCTCTCCAGAGTGGATCCTGAGTACGGCGGAACACGTGAAATTCCGTCGGAATCCGGGAGGACCATCTCCCAAGGCTAAATACTTCCTAGTGACCGATAGTGAACCAGTACCGTGAGGGAAAGGTGAAAAGCACCCCGGAAGGGGAGTGAAACAGATCCTGAAACCGTGTGCCTACAAGTAGTCAGAGCCCGTTAACGGGTGATGGCGTGCCTTTTGTAGAATGAACCGGCGAGTTACGATTGCATGCAAGGTTAAGGCGGGAAGCCGGAGCCGCAGCGAAAGCGAGTCTGAACAGGGCGACGGAGTATGCAGTTGTAGACCCGAAACCAGGTGATCTACCCATGTCCAGGGTGAAGGTAAGGTAACACTTACTGGAGGCCCGAACCCACGCACGTTGAAAAGTGCGGGGATGAGGTGTGGGTAGCGGAGAAATTCCAATCGAACCTGGAGATAGCTGGTTCTCTCCGAAATAGCTTTAGGGCTAGCCTCAATTTT
>NZ_RIAX01000003.1 GCF_003719725.1 Planococcus salinus
TTCAGCTTCTCCCGCAAGAATTGCTGCAAGTGCTGCTTCAAGAGCTTGTAAATCAGCTAGTTCCATTTCAAGGGTAACTAACACCGTGTCGTCCACTAGTTCTTGCTGAGCATCTGTCAAAGCATCATACGCATCACGTGCCGCTTCAATTTCTGCTGCATCAGCCAAAGTTACAGTACCTGCTTCTGGAAGTTCTGCAATAAGTGTTGCTATAGCTTCTACAGTTTCAGTTAAGACCGCTGTCTCAACTGCATCAATAGTAGCAAAGTCACCCTCAATTGCTAGGATAGCTTCTGCTACATCTAGCTGCTCTCCAGCCGGTAGTGCATCGTATTCTGGAATCTCCAATGCTTCTAATGCTGCATCAACTTCTACAATCTCATCTGCATTATTTACATTAGCAAGCAAAGTTACATATGATGAAGTTTGTTCTTCAATTGCTTCGATAACTTCAGCGAGGGTAGAGAATCCACCTTCAGGAGTTGCATCAATTACTAGTTCAGCAACTTCAGTACGCTGATCTCCTGTCAAGTTTTGATATGTTGTAACGTCGTTATCTATAGCTACTTGAAGCAATACAGAAGAATCTTCAGCGTTTACAGCTACTAATTGATTTACTTCCGTTACGAAACTTTGGATTTCTTGTACTGTAGCAAATTCAAAGTCTTCATCAGCTTCAAGTAACAATTCGTATTGTGCATAGTATGCACCAGTGTTCTCAGAATTTTCACCAGTCAAGTTCAATGCTTCAGCAGCTAAAGCAGTAAAGAAATCGGAAGCTTCTTCCCCTTCATCTGCATCTGCTACAGCTGTATTCACTGCTTCGATGAAAGTAAGGTTTACTTCATTAATAAGTTCCTGAATTTCTGTTACTGATGAAAATACGAAATCTTCATCCGATTCCAAAATATTTTCCAAAGCAGTTTGATAAGCTGTTAAAGCATCAGATGTAGTAATGACACCTTCAAGCCCAAGGTCTGTATTAGTCAATGCAGTTTGCAATCCTGCGAATTCATCTGCTTGAACTGCTGTATTTACAGCTACTAGTTCTTCTAAAGCATCTAACTCTTCAGTAAAGCCAGAAACTACTTCAGCTTCGACTCCTACCTCAAGAAGTGCTGCGATGATTGCACGAGCATCTCCAAGATTTTCAACTGTTGGTACAGCAACTGTTTCAGCTACTGCTGCAGTTACTTCCTCAAGATTGACAGCTTCAACAACCTCTTGAACTTCAGCTATTGTAGAAGGGTTTGCAGATTGGATTGCCAAGAAATACTCAAATGGGAATTCCACTCCGCCTACAGTTCCTTCAATTACATTTTCAATGTTAATTGCTTCAAAAGCATCTAACAAATCATCTTGACCAGTTGCTGCATTTACATCTGTCACAAGACCTTCAAGTGCATCAGCATTTACAGCTAGAACAAACTCAGCAACTTCTTGTGCTGAAGTAAACTCGAAATCTTCATCTTCTTCAACTAGCTCCAAGTATGCTGCTAGGTAAGCATTAGCGTTTCCTGAGATAACTTCGTCAGCATCTAAACCAAATGCGATTCTGTTATCAGTTAATGCAGCCAAGAATTCTGCTGCAGTCAATGCAGTTTCATCCTCAGAAACATCAGCATCATTTAAAGCTTCTAGAGCGTTTTCTACTTCTTCAACATTCGCACGGTCGATAGCTGCTTGAATCAATTCGACTGTATTAGTGAAGCTCTCACCGATTTCTGTCTGATAGAAAGAAACAAACTCAGGGTTTACGTTTTGCAGGTTCAAGACAGGAGCTTGAAGCTCATCAAGAGTTACAGTTCCAGTGTTAATTGCAGTAATTGCCGCTTGAAGTGCTGTTGCAGTGTAGTTAATTGGGAATTCACCAAGATCTGTTTCCCAGAAATCTACATTGATTGTTCCTTGTTCACCCGCAAGGTCAGCGTGAGAGAACGTGTAAACAGTACCTGCTGCGTTTGAAGATACTTCAAAGTCAAGAGCTTCAGATTCTTCATCATCGCCTGAACCTGTAACAAGCGTTACGTCGAAGTCGTCAGCAACCAAGCCTTTGATAGCTGTATTAAGTGTAATTTGGAAAGAAGAAGTTGAAACGTCTGTTACATTAGCAACTGCTACTACTAAATCAGCGTACTCATCTTCAGCATCGTCAAGAACAGTGATTGTTCCGATTTCTGCATCTGCATCAAGTGCGTATACTGCGTCAGCTGCTTCGCGAGCTGCGTCAAGTGCATCGATTGACTCCAAAGTGATGTCTTCTGGAAGGTCAGCGATTGCTGCTAGAGCTGCTTCAAGAGCTGCTTCAAAGTTTGTTTCATATTGCAATGCTGCTAGAGCTTCTTCCAACTCAACAAATGCATCCAATCCTTCGATTTCTGCTTCTTCGTTAAGGTCTAGAGCGATGTCAACAAGTTCGCGTACATTCGCGATTGCTTCTGCATCTTCAAGCGTAAGATCTTCCAATGCTGGAAGTTCAGCGATGAAGTTTTCAGCCACTTCTTCAGCGTATGCTACTTCATCGAAATCTACTGTTACTGTGTATTCATTACCGTCGAATTCGAATGTTACTTCGTTTTCGCCGTCTACAAGATCTTCGTCAAGTTCGATTGTGAATGTTTCACCGTTAGTGAAAGTTACAACCACTGTGTCAGCGTCTGCGTATTCAACTGATTGAATTCCGAATACATCTTCTTCGTTAACAACCACAGTAAAAACTAGATCTTCAGAAACATTTCCTGCTGCGTCAGTTGCAGAGAAAGTGATTGTGTAAGTTCCAGGAACTTCTGTGTCGATTTCATCTACTTCTTCTCCAGCTCCGTTTTCGATAACTGAATCAACTGTAAGATTTTCGTCTACATTGTCTTCAGCAACGATTACAGGGAATACGAAGTCAGAACCAAAAGCAACTTCAATTGTTTTGTCGCCATCGTAAGACAATTTAGGTGCCTCTGTATCTTCCTCAGCTAGACGATAAAGGAAGCGAGCGAAGTCACCGCGTTTGATGTTCTGGTAAGTACCGAACTGAGTAGCGCTGATTCCGTCAGTCACTTCGTTTTCAACCAATGCAGCAACTGCATCGTCGTAACGAGTTCCGATTACGTCAGTGAAAGGAATGTCTGCTGTTTCAGCAGTCAACTCATAAGCTCTTGAAAGCATAAGTGCTGCTTCACCGCGAGTGATCGGGCTGTGGAAATCGAATTCAGTAGCTGATTTACCGTTTACCACGCCAGCTGCTTTCAACGAGTTAACCGCTAATTGGCCACGTTCCGGAACATCTGAGAATCCAGAAACCGGTGCGTCTTCGTTCATCAGACCAGCCGCTTGAGCGATCATGACCGCTGCGTCACCACGTTTGATTTGTGCGTTAACACCAAACTGAGTGTCAGAGAAACCTTTTGCGATGTTGTTACTTACAACGTACTCAACTGCTGTTTCATATTGAGATGCAACGTCCGTGAATGCCGCTGTTGATACTTCGTCAGCTAATGCCGATGGAGCGACTGCAGATGCTACGAGTGTAGCTGTTGCTGCCGTAGCAACAAATTTTTTGTAAGACTTTGGTTGATAAGCCATTAGTGTAATTCCTCCCTGTTTTGGTGTAGATTTGAAGAGTTGTAGAGTCGAGACCCTTTTAATTTAATTATACTGGTAAAACCTTTTCTTTCCTCAATATTCCAATTTTTTATGAGATAAGCCTATAAGATGTATGTAGAAATATTGAGTACTCGGAATCAGTCGACCCGTTAATTAAACTCTATCTTAGTTTATCAAAGAATATCCAGAATTCAACTAAAAAACAGCAAATATGTCCAAAAAATTACACTAATTTGCAAAAATAATCCATTCGTATGACAGTATAATAATTTATCTGAATTTTCTACTTTTATGTAGGCTAATATTATCACAAATATTACAAGATTATTTTATCGAATTTTCATTAATTACCATTATGTCATTTCGTATGACATGCTACAACAAGAAATAATTTCCATATACATCTATCTTGTTTTTCCTTTTTCAGGGAATAGTTATGCAAAGAAGTGAAAGCTGCATCTCCGCTTCTGCAAGTTTGCATTTCCGGCAAAAGATTGCTCATCATACGAGGTATTTTGCTTTATAATAGGAGAGTATATATTTTAGGAGGGCATCATGTTCACGAAACTGAAAAAATTAAATCCCTGGCTGTGGGTTCCACTGGCCATCGGATTGATCATCCGTTTAGCTGTCTTGTTTTTTTATGGTCCCGGCCTGTCGCTGAACAGCGATGATTATTTCTATATCGACAGCGCCAAACATTTGTTGGCGGAAGGCGAACTGGTTTACGTCAATCATGAAGAGCCGACCGTTCACATTATGCCCGGCTTGCCGATGCTTGTGGCCGCTGTCTTTTTCATCTTCGGTACCGGCACGTTTGGTCTTGCTGCCGCGAAAGTTGTTATGATCCTAATCGGCTGTCTGAGCATTGCCGGCATCTACAAAATCGGCGAACGCCTTTTCAGCCCGGTTGCCGGCTCGATTGCGGCATTGATCACCGCTTTGTACTTGCCGATGGTCGTGACCGACAACCTGATCGCGACTGAATCACCGACGACCGCCGCGTTCATCTTTTTCGTTTACTTCTCAATGCGGCTCGCCGATACGCATTCCATGAAGGATTTCTTCTGGGTCATCGGCCTGTATCTGTTCATGCTTTACTTCCGTCCGACGGTGGCACTGTTCCCATTCTTCCTGCTCATTTACCTGATGCTCAAAAAGTATTCATTCAAACTGGGCTTGAAGCAGTTCGGCATCGCGGTGATTCTGCTGCTTGTCGTCATGGGGCCCTGGTGGTTCCGCAACTACGTGGCGTATGACGCGTTCATTCCGCTGTCAGGCGGCGCCGGCAATCCAACACTTCTTGGCACTTACCAGGGGCACGGCTATAAATACGGGCCGCCGATGGCTGAAGTCGTGCTGTCTATTGAAGAAGAATATCCGGATTCCACACGTTACGAGCAAAACCAGTACCAGATGGAAGTGGCGAAAGAGCGCATCCAGACGATGTGGGAGCACAATCCCGACTGGTTTATCCAAACCTATACGACATCGAAACTGCGGATTCAGTGGGAAGATCCGTTCTATTGGATTGAAGTGTTTGGTGTCAGCATCGAGGAAATGAAAATCATTTTCCGTGTGCTGTTCTGGACATCGCTCGTATCGTTTCTGCTGGTGTTCGCTTTCAACAAAGGGACGCGGCGTGAATTTTTCTTCATCAGTTTGTTCATTCTGTATTTCACGGTGATGAACAACCTGTATCTCGCCTATCCGCGCTACAACCAGCCGCTCCTGCCGTTCCTGTTCCTGGGAACCGGCGGCTTTGTGCACATGATTGTCAGACCGTGGTGGACGCGCCGCACGCGACAGCGTTATAAAGAGTCACCGGCTTCCGGCGAATAGAAAGTAGATAAAAAAACGCCCCAGTGGCAGTTCACATTTTTTATGTGACTGTTGCTGGGGTGTTTTTTTGCGTTATAAATTGATCTTTTAATTGAAAGTCACTTTCTTATCCGCTTGGCGCTTTGGGGATGCTTCCCGCGATAAGCCAGTCACGCTGTGCGTGCCAGTCTTATCGCTTCAGCTACCCCGTGAACGCGCCTTCGCTAGGGATAATTCTTTGCAAGTGGGAGGTTACTGTAAGTTACTCTTCAGCAGCAATTCAAGAATTCGTACCACATGGTGTTTTAAATATCGTTGCGCCCTTTAATTTGAGGAGCAATCGAGTCGGTCACTAAGGATGTGTAACTATACCGATATGGCGGTATACTAGCAGTAAAGATGACCGATTGAAAGGTGATGGCAACATGACCAGAAAAAAAGAAAAGCAAGAGTCTATTCGGCAAAGAATGGAACTGCTGCGAAGCTTTGAGAAAGTACGTCACGATTTCCAAATGGGAACGCAAGTCGGATTAACTCAACTGGGGTGTTCAGCAACTTGGCGTGAAAAACTCAAACAAGCGGGAGTTCTCGAAGTGTTGGATCGAAATGATACGGCCGGTGTTCTCATCGAACCAGAAGTCTTTCAAGCCATTCTGGATTATTTGGACTTGATGGATGAAGAACTGGAAGAAGCGCAAATTGATGCTCTGGTTAAGCACCGCAAAGACGCGCGTGATTTTGCTTCCGGAAAAGAGCTGGCAAAAGGAGCTGTCCTTAAATTTAGAGAGAAAAACGAGCATCACCGGAGATTTCTAGATGGTGACCAGTGATAAAGTGCGAACTTTATTGTGTTCCTTCTTTCAAAAAGTATTACCAGCGCCGGCGCGTCTACGTGGTAGCCGAAGCTATGAGACTGGCGGCACCATCGCCTGGCTCATGGCGAGAGGCATCCACAAAGCGTCCGAAGCGGCTTATCTCCTCCTCTTTCATGTCAGAGCTTTTATAAACTTTGATTCTTCGGAATTACTCTTCTTTTTGTGCAATATCGACCTTCGCCCACATACAAAAAAACAATCCGCATCAGCTGTCTGATGCGGATTGTGTGTTGTTTATGGGTATCAGGTTCTCCTTCACTGTCAGCATCGCCAAAATCGCTGCCAGGTAAATGGATACGGCCGGTGCTGTCAATACGTGACCTGCTGTGTAGGCAATGCCGACACCCAACAGGAACGCGACACCGTAGAGAATATAGAAATACGTAAAATGCGTTTTCAGGTTGCGGACGAAGTGGATCAAGTACTTGCCGGCAAACCACACAAACGGCAGCATCAAATACAGGAAACCGATCCAGCCGAATGAGTAGAACCAGTCATGGAAATCCATTTCGATCATCGTCGGTGCTTTGCCCGGCTGCGGTTCTTCGTAATTCCCCGCAAAGCCCATGCCGAACAACTGCTGCACTAGAGGCGAGCTGTTGAAATCGTCCTGCATGTGTTCCGCGTACACTTCACGTGAGCTAAACACCAGGTTCTGCATCTGCTCGTTGGTGATGCCCGTCGGTTCTTCCACGTATCCTTCTTCGCCTTCCTGCGGCACTTCGTCTCCCGGACGTTCTGCCGGTTCTCCGAAATTGATGCCCAGGTTTTCAATATGCGCGAACATATTGCCGAATACCGGCGTAAACGGTGTGACGATAATCAGCAAGGCCGTCAGCGTAAACGACACCAGCAGATTGGCGCGCACGGTCGGTGTGCGTTTTTTCATCATCAGCATGATCAGGCTGCCGATAAATACGGACAGCAGGACGATCAGGATACCGCCGTAGCCCACTTTGGTTCCGAGCGCCAGCATGCCGATCGACAGCAGCAAAAACGGAATCCATGCCCACGGCTTTTTCCATGAGTCGGTCTTTTCCACCCCGTACAGAGCCATGATCGGCAGGATGATTGCCATAATGGCGCCGATTTCATTGCCTGCATAGAACCAGCCGGTAAAGCCGGTTTTATTGTAGGAGTAGTTGGAGAGACTGGTGCCCGTGAGTTGCGCGATGATGAAGATGATCCCGATCACCATACCCGAAATCCAGAAATACTTGGTCGTTTTGGTGGAAATGTCGAAATTGCGTGCTTTCAACTCTTTATACACCACCATCAAGCCCAATAAGACGATATGAAAATAAATGACCTTATTGAAAAACTTCAATTCCTGGAAAAGATAATACGGATCTTTCACTTGGTAGTTGATGACGATATTTATGCCAATCAATACGGCCAGGCCGATTAAATAGACAGTGAAAATACGGCTGATTTTGCTTTTCCTTGCCACCCACAACAAAAACGCCAGCAGCGCCAGCATATAAGCCGCACGGATCAGCACGCCGACGGTCAGGTTCGTATCGACCAAAAAGATGGAAGCCGTCGTCAATATATCAATGATGGGCTGCAACATTAAAAATGCCACCAGCAGCAGTAGAATTTTTTTATAATTCATAGTTGAAAATCCTCTTTCATTTTGTTAACCGAAGTTCATGAAAAATCGATGACAGCTTCGATTGAATCTTTTTTTGGTCGTATTGTTGCGCGGTTTGATAAGCGGCTTGTCCCACTTGTTGTTTCTGCTGATCCGACAGCGCCGTGTACTCGGCCATTCCACGGGCCAAATCTTCGGGGTTGCCGGGTTCTGTCAACCAGCCATTTTCGTTTTCTTCCACGTAATCGAGAATCCCGCCGATGCGGCTGGCCAGGATCGGCGTTCCGCAAGCCATCGCTTCAAGACCCACCAAACCGAGGCTCTCGCCTTTTCGGGTGGTCGGGAAGATGAACAACTCAACCAGGTTATAGATGGCGGCCAGGTCTTTGTGTTTCATGAGCGGAAAATGGATGACGGAATCATCCAGGCCGAGCTGTGACTTCATCGCAAAAAATGCGTCATCGTCTTTGCCCGACCCCACCATGATCAGCCGTGTCCGGTCTTTTTCCTCGGGATGGGCTGCTAAAAAAAGTGCAAACGCCTGTAATAAATGGTCCCATCCTTTGCCGACGTCCATCCGGCCGACATAGCCGAAATAACGGTAGGCCGGGTCTAGCTGGTAATGCTTCATGTACTGCGGATTTTGTTCTCTATTCGGGTAAAATACTTCTGAATTGACTCCTCCCGAAGGAAAAATGCGGATGGGTGTTGCCGCCTGGTATTTTTCCTGGACGAGCCGTTCGTAATAATGTGAAGGTGTAATGATCAATGTGGATTTTTTCAGCAGCCGTTTAACGTAGGGCTGGAATTTTTCCTGCGAAGCCACTTCCGGAACGACGTCACTGCCATGGACATTGGTGACGATGCGGACCGAAGGCTTGAGTTTTTTCAGCAGCAGCAGCGGAAATGCATTATGTGCCGCGTAATGGACATAAATGGCATCGTGCTTGCCGGACAGGCCTTTGCGGACAATATTGGCATAATGCCCAGCATAGCCCAGCGCTTTTTTCAGCTTGCCGGTCTTTTTCCTGAGCACCGCCTTGTCCACGGTGAATCCTTCGTCTTTCAAAATGGCTTCCGTGTTCTGGACAAAAACGCCGTAGCTTGGAAATGCCTGAGAAGGATACATATTCGATACGAGCAGAATGTTCAACTATATCCTTCCTTTCCCCTGATCAACTGTATTGTTCGAGCTTTTTCTTCATGAATTTGATCAAATCGTCGTGAAGATCCGGACGCTGCAACGCGAATTCCAGCGTCGTTTCCACAAAGCCGAGCTTTTCCCCGACATCGTAGCGGTCACCATTGAATTCATAACCGTAAACATTCTGGACGGCATTCAATTGTTCGATGGCATCCGTCAGCTGAATTTCGCCGCCCGCTCCGATTTTCATCTGATCGAGAAAACCAAAGATTTCCGGGTTGAAAATATAGCGGCCGATGATCGCCAAATTGGACGGTGCTGTGCCGGCTCTCGGCTTCTCGACGAATCTGTTGGCTTTGTATAATTTTCCGTTCTGTTCCGACGGATCGATGATGCCGTACCGGTACGTTTCCGCTTCCGGCACTTCCATGACACCGATGATCGATGACTGCGTGGCTTCGTATTGTTCCATCAATTGCTTGAGGCCCGGCTTTTCGGATTGGATGATGTCATCCCCGAGCAGCACGGCAAACGGTTCGTCGCCGATGAATTTGCGCGCAGTCCATACCGCGTGACCAAGGCCGAGCGGTGATTTTTGACGGATGTAATGAATATCCACCTTGCTCGGCAGCTGTACCGCGTTCAGCAATTCGAATTTCTCGGATTCCAGCAGGCGGGATTCCAGCAGATGTGCCGAGTCGAAGTGATCTTCGATTGCCCGTTTGTCTTTGCCGGTGACGATGATGATGTCTTCGATGCCGGATTCGACCGCTTCTTCGACGATGTACTGAATCGTCGGCTTGTCGACGATCGGCAGCATCTCCTTCGGCATCGCTTTGGTGGCCGGCAAGAAACGTGTCCCAAGCCCCGCTGCCGGGATGATCGCTTTTCTCACTTTTTTCATCAGTACCGCCTCCTGTGTCAGTTGCATTTACAGTAAAATATTTCTCTTCCAAACAAGAAATCGCTCCAGGCGGACGCTTTCCGCGGGCACGGCTTCAGCCTCCTCGTCGCTGCGCTCCTGCGGGGTCTTCAGCTCATGTCGCTCCCGCAGGAGTCGCCGCCTTTCGCTCTTTCTTTTGGTATCAATTGGAAATTCACAAGTGGGAATTTAGTAGAAGTAAACGAAAGAGCAGACCTCTTTCTCACTACTTTTATAAAAGATATGGAGCAAAACAGCGGAGACTCCAGCGGGATAGCGAAGTGCCGAAATCCACTCGGGCGCCCAGCCCGAGTTAGTTCGGCGCAAGCCCGCAGGAAAGCGGAGCTGTTTTGCGGAATATCTACTTTTTAGTTCTTCGAATCTCCGAGTACGTAGACATCAAAGCCTGCTTGCTCCCACTTGGCGCGGTCGATGCTGTTTTTGGCATCGATGACGATTTTATTGGCCAGGTTGGTCAAGGTCGTTGGATCGATTTCTTTGAACGCCTTGTGCTCGGTCAGGATGACGAGCGCCGAGGCTTCGTTTGTGGCCTGCTCGAAGTTTTGCGTCTGTTCCGGCAGGTTGTTTTCTTTGATATGCGGATCGTACGCTGTGATGTTCATGTTGCGCACGCGGAACTGGTTGACGACTTCGACGGACGGGCTTTCGCGCATGTCGTCGATGTTGCCTTTGAATGCCAGGCCGAGTACAGCGATTTTCGGTTCTTTGATGCCTTTGGCAGCGAGGATGTCCGCTGTCAATTGGGCTGTATAGGATGGCATGCCGTCGTTTGTGCGGCGTGCCAGATGAATCATTTTTGCTTTCTCCGGGTCGAGTTCGACGAGGAACCAGGGATCGACTGCGATGCAGTGGCCGCCGACGCCCGGTCCCGGCGTGTGAATGTTGACGCGCGGGTGATAGTTGGCCAGTTTGATGGCTTCCCAGATGTTGACACCGATGTTCTGTGCAATCATCGCCAGTTCGTTGGCGAACGCGATGTTGACGTCGCGGTATGTATTTTCCATCACTTTGACGAGCTCTGCAGTTGTGGCATCGGTTTCGTGCATGGTGCCTTCGACGAAGGATTGGTACAGTTCGGTTGTCATGCGGGAAGATTCTTCGTTGATGCCGCCGATGATACGGTCGTTCGACACCAGCTCACGGAATACTTTGCCGGGAATGACGCGTTCCGGTGAGTGGGACACGAATAATTCCGTACCGATTTCAAGGCCGGATTTAACGAGTTCCGGAATCATGACGTTTTCCACCGTTTTCGGCGGAACGGTCGATTCCAGAATGACCAGGTTGCCTTTTTTCAAATACGGCACGACGTTGGCTGTTGCCTGGCGCACATACTCGAGTTCCGCGGTTTTGTCTTCTTTGATCGGTGACGGCACAGCGATGATGAAGACGTCCGCTTCCACCGGTTCCGTATCCGCCGTCAACGATCCGGCATCCACTGCCAGCTGAAGCCGCTCTTCCAAACCGTGTTCTTCAATGTGCAATTCTTTGTTGCGAATCATTTTGACCGCTTTTTCATTGATATCGACACCGTGTACTTTGTGTCCGTGGTTGGCAAACATGACGGCTGTCGGCAAGCCGATATAGCCGAGGCCGACAACACAGATGGATTTCTTCATTTTAGACTTATCTCCTTTAGCGTGATCGCATTACTTTCATCAAAAAGATCGGCAAGTTCAATTGCCGCTTGAAACGGGATGGGCTGGACAACAGACGGTACAGCCATTCGATGCCATATTTGCGGAACAGTTCCGGCGCACGTTTGACGGTGCCGGAGAATACATCAAAACTGCCGCCCACTCCCTGGAATACAAGGACGTTCGGCAGCTTGGACATGTTCCGTTGAATCCACAGTTCCTGTTTCGGACTGCCGAGTGCCACAAAAATGATTCGCGCACCGCTGTCACGGATTTTCCGGACGAGTGCGTCTTCGTCTTTGTGATAGCCGTTCGTATAGCCGGCAATCGGGATGGCGGGATGCGTCGCGCGGATATTGGAAATCGCTTTGGTGACGACTTCTTCCTTGGCACCGTAGAAATAAACCGGATGGCCCTGTTCTTCCGCAAATTTCAGCAGGTTCGCCATCATATCGACACCGGTGACGCGTGAATTGATGTTGCCGCCTTTCAGACGGGCCGCCAGCAGAATGCCGATGCCGTCTGCAATTTGGTAAGTGGACGAGTTGATCAGCTTTTTGACTTGTTCGTCACGCTGAGCCGCCATCACTTTTTCAGGATTGACCGCAATGATCGTCGACTGTCTGCCGTGCGCCATGCGTCCCTCTAAATCTTCTATTATACCTTCATATGACAGGGGTGAAACATGGACCCCCAAATATTTTTCTTTCATGTTATAAACCCTCGATTCACTGGCTTTCAATTTTAATAGTATAGCAGATTTTTTATGGAGTTGCACAGCTCGATTGACAAGTGATAGAATTTAGCAAGGACAAGGCTTTGACGCCTTAGTTTGAGGAGGAAAAAGAGTGAAAATTGTACTATCCGGCTTCTATGGATTGGGCAACACGGGTGACGAAGCCATCCTGAAAGCCATTGTTGATAATTTGCGTGCGGAATTGAACAATCCCGACCTCACCGTCTTTTCGCTTTCACCGGAACAGACGGCGAAAGAATACAATGTCAAATCGATCTACCGCGCCTGGCGCCGTGAAAATAAAGAAAAAGTCAAAGCATTGCGCAGCGCTGACCTGCTGATTTCCGGAGGCGGCGGTTTGCTGCAGGATACATATCCGACGAAATTCCTGTTTGGTCCGTTGCCTTATTACTTGCTGATCGTGCTGCTGGCGAAACTGTGCGGAACAAAAGTCATGTTCTTTTCACAGGGAATCGGCCCGGTCACATCCAAATGGGGCAAGTTCCTGATGAAAGTGCTCGCCAATCGAGCTGATTTTATCACAGTGCGTGACCAGTATTCAAAAGATTACTTACAGAAATTAGGCGTTACACGGCCGGAGTCGGTCGTTACGGCCGACATCGTCTTCGCGTTCAAAGCGGACGAAGAAGACCGTGCCTATAACTCGCTGCCGCTGACCGGTGATGAAAAGATCGTCGCCGTCACGGTGCGTCCGTGGTTCGACAATCCTGACTATATCGAAAAAACCGCACGCCTGCTCGATGACTTGATCGAACAGCGCGGCGTGACGCCGGTGTTTGTGCCGATGGAAGGCAAATACGACGTGCCCGCTTCACAGGATGTCATGTCGAAAATGAAGCATGCGGACAAAACGCATCTGCTCGGTTCGGACTTCACGCCGAATGAATTTTTGAATTTCATTCGCCATGCGGAGTTGACCGTCGGGCTGCGCCTGCATGCGCTGATTTTCTCGGCATTGTCGAATGTCCCCCACCTCGGGTTCAGCTACGACAAAAAAGTCGAAAGCTTCCTGAAACGCTCCGGCATGTGGGAGTACTCGTTCCGCCTCGGCGAAATCGATGAAACCCGCCTGCTAGAAAATGCGTTATATCTATTGGACAACAAACAACAGGCACAAGCCATCATCGAGCCGAACGTCGCGAAACTGCACGCAGAGGCGATGCGGAATATTGAGTTGCTGGAAGAGAAGTTTGTGAAACGGTAAAGTTGAATTAAATATCTTTGCGTATCGATATTCCGCAAAACAGCTGCGCTTTCGGGCCCACAGGATGTGGGTCATGGAGCTGGCGCGACAGGACGTCGCGTTGCCAGCTGCCGCGGGCTTGCGCCGAACTAACTCGTGCTGTCGCCCGAGTGGATTTCGGCACTTCGCTATCCCGCTGGAGTCTCCGCTGTTTTGCTCCACATCTTTAAATGAGCTAGACGTTTCTTACAAAGTTTGGTGAAAATCTGAAGTTCTATGTAATAGCTAGTGCTTTCATTTGTAAGCATCGATGTGAAACCAAAAGAAAAAGCGTAAGGCGGCGACTCCAGCCGGAGCAGTGACGGAGCAAAGCGACGGAGCGACGCGAGCTGAAGACCCCGCAGGAAGCGAGTTGGGCAAAAGCAATTTGCCCAACTCGTTTGCGACGAAGCTAGCGCAGCGATGCAGGAGCACCGTTCTTTTCAGTGACGAGGAGGCTGAAGCCGTGCCCGCGGAAAGCGTCCGCCTGAAGCGATTTCTTCAATAGATAAGGAAGGAACTGAATGATGAAAATTTTATTGGCTACGACTTATGATTATCCGCATTTGGGCGGCTTGTCGACGCATATGACGACGCTGAAGACGGGTCTTGAAAAACTGGGGCACACGGTCGAGACGTTGTCATTTACTGATGTCGCTAAATGGCGTCGTGACTGGATTGCGCGTGCTCCGTCGTTTTTATTGAACAAAGCCTCTTTGGGTGCCGGTTATGTCTGGACGTTGAACCGCCGCCAGGGATTTTTGGAAGATATGCTGAAAGATGAGAAGTACCAGTCGTTCGACCTCGTCAACGGACAGGATGTTTTTGCGACGCGCGCTTCGATCAATGTCGGCTTGCCGACGGTTACGACGACGCACGGTTATTTGACGTACGAAGGCATTTCGAAAGGATCTGTCGGCGAAGACAGCAAACACAAACAAAGATTGCTGGACGTCGAGTTCAGCATGTACAAGAAAACGCGTGCCGTCATCACGGTGGATACGCGCATCAAAGAATACATCAAGCGTGAAACAGGCGTCGAAGCGACGATGATCAAAAACTTCATCAACGTCGAAGACTTTAAGCCGGAAGTGGAGCGCCGCGCGGAATTCCGCGACAAATACAAGTTCTCGCAGGATGAATTGATTTTCTTCATTCCCCGCAGGTTGACGAAGAAAAACGGTGTGATTTATCCGATTTTGTCGTTTCCTCCTGTGCTGGAGAAATACCCGAATGCCCGGTTGGTGTTCGCGGGTACCGGTGAAATGATGGATACGATGAAAGCGAAAGCGAAAGAATTGGGCATCGCGGATCGTGTGACGATGCTCGGCGCTGTTGATCACAAAGACATGATTCAATATTACGCGCTGAGTGATGTGGCGCTCGTCCCTTCCATTTACTCGTCGGGTGTCGAAGAAGCGACGTCGATTTCCGCGCTGGAAGCGATGGGCTCGGGTATTCCGTTGATTGCCTGCGCTGTTGGCGGCCTGAAGGAAATCGTCGATCATGAAAAAGACGGCTTGCTCGTCGAAGAACAGAATGTCGAAGATTTGACGAATGCGATGATCCACTTGCTGGATGAACCGGAATTCGGCCAAAGACTGGCAAAGGCCGCCCGCGAGAAAATCGTCGCGGAGTACTCGCATTTTGCGGCAGCCGAGAAATACGAAGCCATTTACAAACAAGCATTGAAAAAATGAGTTTCGGGCGAGAGGAGACCGTTCCTTTCGCCTATTTGAATTGTGTGCGTGCCAGGCACCCGGAAAGAAGGGAAATTGATGTCGAGTCTTAAAAAAGCGGCGATCTGGACGACAGGGCTTGCGCTGCTGTTGAAATTGTCCGGCTTTCTGCGCGAATCGATCGTGGCGAGGGAGTTCGGAGCGTCTGATGCGACAGATGGCTACTTTCTGGCGTTTTCGTTCATCACGCTGGTCGTGGCGATGATTGCGACCGGATTCAATAATGTTTTCCTGCCGATGTATATTAAACGAAGGCAGGACGGTACAGGCGCAACCGAAAATAACGCCAATGCCTTGCTGAACTGGACGATGATCATTTTCATCGGCGTGTCGGTCGCCGGCTGGTTTTCCGCCGAATGGCTCGTGCCGTTCGTTTACCGCAGCATGACGCCTGGAGCGGAAGCCATAGCGGTGGAAATGACTGAAGTGTTTTTCATCTTTATGGTGTTCATCGCGCTCGCCGGCCTGCTGGAATCGTATTTACAGTCACGCCGTATTTTCGTTCCGACATTGGTGTCGAAACTGCTGGCTACCTTGATGGCCGCTGTTTTCGCCCTGCTGTTCAGTGATGTATGGGGCATCTATTCCGTTGCGTATGGCTTTGTGTTCGGAACCATCGTCGGTGCGGCCATCCAGGTGTTTTACTTGATCAAATCGGATTATTCGTGGAAGCCGACACTGCAGATGGAATCGGATTTCCGCAAAGCGTTTTTGGTTTTGATCGTCCCTTCCCTGCTGAATTCTGTGGTGGGGCAAGTGAATTTATTCGTCAATAAAGCCTTTGCTTCCGGTACGGGATTTGAAGGCGCGGTCACGTATTTGAACTACTCGCAGCTGATCGTCAGTATCCCGAACGCCATTTATGCGGCGACGTTGGCGGCCATCATCTTCACATTGATGAGCGAACAGACGAATGATTTCGCGAAGTTCAAAGATACGGTGTTCCGTGGCATGGAGATTTCGTTTGTGACGCTCGTGCCGATTGCGGTCGGCTTGCTCGTCGTCGGTGACGCGGCTATTGCGTTCATCTATGAGCGCGGGGCGTTTACGGAAGCTGACACGGCCAACACACACATTGCATTATTGTTTTACTTGCCGATCATCATTTTCCAGGGCATGCAACTGATTTTGTCGAAGTCGATGTACGCACGCGGCAAAACGGCCGTCGTGTTCAAGATTTCGGTGACGACGATTCTGGTCAACCTGGTGTTGAACTGGCTGCTCGTCGACCGTTTCGGCTACGTCGCCTTGGCGTTCGCCGCGTCGGTCGTGTCGATTTACTATTTCACGATTTCGATGATCGTCGTCTACAGTGACCTGGGCATGGATCAATTCAAGCGCTTCGCGTCGATGGCCATTCGCGTCATCCTGCCGGCTGCCGTCATGGGGCTGGTCGTGGCGCTCGCAAAAATTGGTTTGGGTGCGAATGAATGGTATTCACTTGTGCAGCTGGCTGTGCTCGTGCCAATCGGTGTCTTTGTTTATGCGGTGATGCTGCGCTTTGTGCATCCGGAAGGTTTCAAGCGTTTCCTCGGATTGTTGAAGCGCGGGAAGAAATGATTTGTTGCTGAAGAAAGCCAGCCGCTTTTGCGGTTGGCTTTTTTGTATGTCTGCTTGCTGTATTTGCGCTCGACGTCGGAACTCGCGTGTGATTCGTCGGAACTCAACGGCGATCGGTCGGAACTCGCTTGTGATTCGTCGGAACTCAACGGCGATCGGTCGGAACTCAACACGGATTCGTCGGAATTCACCCTTCCCCCGTAAACCTGAAGAGGCCAGCCATTCGCCAAGGCGAATGGCGACAAAAGACGAAGATCAAGTACATCAAAGCGGCTGCGTCGGAATTCGTGTATGATTCGTCGGAACTCAACGGCGATCGGTCGGAACTCAACACGGATTCGTCGGAATTTATGCGCCACTGGTCGGAATTCACTTCCCCTGTCCAAACCACATCTTCCACGAAAAAAGCGTTCCGCCACGGCGGAACGCTTCTTCTATTCTCTTAATTGATCCGGTCGACCAAATCGGAATGGATCCAGCCGAAGCCGTTGTTTTTGTCATCCTGCGGGTTCAAGTCGGTCAGGACTTTGTACCAGACGGCACCATCAGAAGATTTCTGCTCTCCGACGATGACGACGGGGTAACCGAATGCGCTGCTGACACCAAGGTTATCGCGTTTGAATGTGTAGAGCAAATCTCCCTGGGGCGCATTGCGGACATTGGTGTTCGCTGTGTTCGTGATGCCCAGCTTGTATTTTCCGATGTCTTTCTGGCCCAGTGCCAGGTCGGCGCGGAACATATGGCCGCCCACTTTCGAGCCCCACGTTGGATCGGATGCGTAACTGACGTTGAAGCCTGTGGTTTTATTGCCCGGCGCTGCGCCGTTCGCATAAGCACCTGTCGGGTTGGCGTAATTACGGTTCATGTATTCGCGCGCAAACGCGTCGATGCTGTTTTCGGGTTTTGTGTAAACTGTGCCTTCATGCGGCGAACCGTCGAAAACGCGGATGCCGAACAAATTGTTTTTGTTTTGTGCATTGGCACTCATGCCATAGGCACTTTCGTGCATGGCGGCTGCCAGCATGAATAAGGCGTTGACATTGTATTTTTCCTGCATTTCGATAAAGTATTTCCCTTTTCCGATCAGCTTGGAACGGTTGACCGCATCCCGGTAAGTCCCGGAAGAACTGTTGAGCGACTTCAGGCGGTCCATCACAAAGCGGTCCAGTTCAGCTGCCGTGTAACTGGTTTTTGTGCGGACGGATTGATATTGGAAATACGGATAATGCACCACTTGCAAATGGCCTGCCGCATTGTTGAAATGGGCGCCGTCGTGGCTGTAATACTTTTCGTTTGGCGTCATTTCCGCTGGAGCCGGCCCTATGGAATGGCTGGCCAATGTTTTATTGACGTAATTATATTGGTAATGGTACAGCGTGCCCCATTGGTTGACCATGTAATAATCACGGTTATTAATCAGTTCATACGGAACGAAATCCACTTCGCTTTGTTTGACGTAGCCAATCGTGCCGCCCGCCTGCACTTTGACGAAACGGTCATTGGCATCGATATAGCGAAGTTCACGGCCGTGTTCCACATACGTCGCCTGCTTCTTGAATTCTGTATCGTAATAGATGGTCGTCACTTGCTTGACGCCGTTCAATACGCGGTCGCCATAGGCCAGACCGCTCTTGATGCGGATAACCTCATCACCTTTGTAAATGGCTTGTGCAGAAGGCGTGCTTTTAAATGATTCAGCGGCCGACAGGTATTCGTCATGGCCGTACTGCTGTCTGACCAATCTGCCATTTTCCACGTAGCCGAGGTAGTATTTGGAACTATTGGCTACTGGATCCGGTTTCGGAGTCGGCTTTTGCGGCTCTTCCGGTTCTTCCGGTGTTTCCGGCGCTGGAGCAGTTGTGCCTTCCTTCGCCATCAGGAAACGGTAGATAAATGCAGCAGCCTGCTCGCGCGTGGCATTCGCTTTCGGTTTGAATGAATTGTCGGGATAGCCATTGACGATCTGGTAATTGGCAATGTTGTAGAGAGCACTCAAAACAATCGATGACATGTCATCGGCATCCGTAAAATTCATTTCTTTCTTTTGGAGGTCCATTCTGCTGTACTCCAGCATATTTTCTATGGTCATCGCCACTTGTTCGCGTGTGATCAAGGCATTTGGAGCGAAACGGTCACGTGACAAACCGTCCATGATTCCTGCCGCATAGACTTTCCCCACTTCTCTGCCAAGTTTCGTGTTGGGATTAACATCCTTGAAGGCGTGACTTCCTGCCGGCAAATTGAGCGCACGGCTGATGAACGCCGCAAACTGTTCACGGGTCACATTTTCCTGCGGGCGGTATGTACCGTCTGTATAACCTGTCAAAATTCCGCGGTCGATCATTTCCTTCATTTCTTTTTCCAGTGCACTCCCGGGCGCGATATCATTGGCATGACTCGCCGAAGCAAAACCAAAAATGCTTGTTACCAGTAATAAAGAAGCGAGTAGCTTAGCGAATAATTGCATTTTGTCCTCCTAAGTTGTATTTTTATAAAAATAAATCCATCTTTTGTTAGTTTATAACATTTATCTGTCAAAAAGAAGGAGTTTTAAATGAAATTTTCAGAAAGAGACCATATGGCTGATAAAAATACAGGATTTTTATAAAATAACACTTACAGCAGTACGATATACCTCCTTTTTACCGCAAGTTATTGCCTGCCTCCGTGCTTTCGCCCACACAAAAAGGCCGGCATTTGCCGGCCTTTAAATTGTGCATGTGCCTGGCACGCGCTCAACTTTGCCTGATGAAATGTTGTCTGCAAAGTATATAGCAAATGCCTGGCGTCAAATGAACTGTTTAGTTCAACTCTTCTTCAGCAGCTTCGATGTCTGCTTCGATCGTCTCGAGAATTTCCTGTGCCCCTTCGCCGCCACTTTCAACATAGGCGTCACGGACAGGAGCAGAAAGTTCCTTGAAAGCGTCCCGTTGTTCCGTTGTCAGTTCGATGATTTCAATATCGGATTTCTCAATTTCTGCCATAGCTTTTTCCTGTTCTTCCTGCTGCATTGTAAACGACCAGTCATTCACTTCCTGGATCGTATCTTCGATGAGCGTTTGGTCTTCTTCAGCTAATGTGGAGAACCAGTCGGAATTGGCCACAGTGACCGTTGTGTAAATATGGTGTTTCGAATCCATCAAGTAATCCTGCACTTCATAGAAATTACTGCTGTAAATATAGAACAATGGGTTTTCCTGGCCATCGATCCCGCCGGTCTGAAGCATGGTATAAATTTCACCCGAGTCGGTCCCTTGTGGATCCGCACCCATTTGGCGGTAAGATTCCATGATCAAGTCGGTCGGCATTCCGCGCATTTTCATGCCTTTCATGTCTTCCGGTTCAGTAATCGGCTTATTGGCCGTCCAGTACATGAATCCTTCCAGCCAGAATTTGAACGGCTTCAAACCTTTTTCCTCATATTTTTCAGCCAGCGTGCCGTACAGCGCTTCACTTTCATCCAATACTTTCTTGTTCACTTCCATGTTATCGGAAAAAAGGAATGGAACTGCCATAATCTGTGTTTGTGGAATGATCGTCCCTGTGAACCCTGGAGACGAAATAGCGAAGTCGATGGCACCTGTCTGCAGCTGCGTGAACATATCGCTGTTTCCACCAAGCGTTCCTGCCGTATACACATCCACTGTGATCCGGCCATCCGTCTGTTCTTCTACACGGTTCTTGAATTCATTGACATACAGATCCTGCACGTCGCCTTGCCCTTCTTCATGTGCAAAGCGGATATTAATATTTTCGTCTCCTGAAGAAGCGCTCTCTCCGCCGTCTCCACTGCCTTCCTCAGACCCTCCGCCGCAAGCCATTAAAACCATGGACGCTAGAAATAAAACCAGAAAAAGACTCATCTTTTTTTTCGTAAACATAAAATTCCCCCTTATTGTATTGGTGTTAACTGAATTCGTTTGGTGCGAAGTCAATTAATGGATAAGACCACTCCTCCCTGTTTGCCATTTCCGGACAGCGCTTCAGCCGCTAAAAAATATAACGGTAAGCGATAATGATGTCCGGGTACAGAATCAAAATGACATTGACGATCATAAAGATGATGATGTACGGGAAAACCCCTTTGACCACTTCCATGTAGGGTTTGTTGAATACCGCACAAGCCGTGAAAATATTAACGCCAAAAGGCGGTGTAACCGTTCCGAGTGTCGCTTGCATCGTGACCAGGATACCGATGACGACCGGGTCGATGCCCATCTGGGAAGCCAGCGGGAAAAAGATCGGCGTCAATACCGCAATTGCCACGAGTGAGTCGACAAACATACAGGAAACCAGGAAAAACAAAGACATGATAATCAATACTTGAAGCTGTGTCGGATCATTTCCAAGAACGGTTTCGGTCAATGCCTGCGGAATCCGCAGATACGAAATAATCCATGAAAATGCCCCGCCTGCAGCCAATAAGATAAAAACAATACTGGTGACAACGCCTGTGGAAGCGGCGATCGGGAAAAGATCCCTCACTTTCACTTCCCGGAAAACGATCACTTCCAAAATGAACGCGTAAAGAACCGAGAATGCGGCTGCTTCCGTCGGACTGAACACGCCCGAGTAGATGCCGCCCAAGATGATGATTGGAAAACCGAATGTCAGAATCGCTCCACGGAGTGATTTGAACCGCTGGGACCAAGTTGTTTTTGGCTCGACCGGAATTTTCCGGCGTATGGCAATGATGTATTCATAGAGCGCAAAACCAAGAAAGATGAATATCCCCGGAATTACCCCTGCGATAAACAAATCGCCTACTGATGTGCCCGTCAGCATCCCGTAATAGATCATCACAATACTCGGCGGAATCAAAATGGCGATGCCTGCTGAGTTTACGATCAGTCCCATGATATGGGAATCTTTGTAGCCATATTGCAGTGCGCGGTTGCGCATCGGCGGTCCGATTGCCGCAATGGTCGCCTGGGACGAGCCCGAAACCGACCCGAACAATGTACTGGTGGCAGCCGTCACAATTCCCGTACCGCCCCGAATATGGCCGATGATGTCTCTGACAAAATCCAGCAGCCGGTTGGCTGTCTGGCCACGGACAATAATGTCGGCGGCAAAGATGAACATCGGAATCGCGAGCAGGACATATGCTTCGACGCTGCTGATCATCTGCTGCACAAAAACGATATAATCAAGATGGGGTGCCATTGTCATCATCATGATAAGTCCCGTCGCAATCAACACAATCATAATCGGGAAATTCAGGAACAACATAATGAATAATATGGCCATTATCGCCCATAACGTCATGTTTTTTCCCCCTCTCTATTTCTGGTCGGTCAACTCTCTGTTTTTCCTCTGAAACCGGTGATGTTGACGATAAAGTCAGTCAAATACCGGAGGAAAGCGATAAAAAATCCGAGCGGCACAACGGCCATGACCAAATAAACCGGCATTCGGAGAATTGTCGTCACCTGTCCGATTTCCTGTAAATGGGCCACATACTGGAACGCAAGATAGGAAACGAAAATCATCACGGCCGCTGACACGATGTCGATAAACAGCCGAAGGATCCGCTGGAACTTTTTAGGCAATAAATCAAAAAATCCGGACATCTCGATGTGCATCCCTTTCCGCGCGGCATAGCCGATTCCCATAAAAGTGAGAACCACAATCGCCAATTGCCCGATTTCTTCCGAAAATCCCCAGCTCCTGCTGAAGAAATAGCGGCTGACTGCATTCCCCACCAGCATGAGACTCATTAAAATCGTTGTTACGCTTAAGACAGTCATTTCAATTTTGGACCAGACTCTGTCAATTCGATCGAATACATTCATACTTTCCTCACCACCTGGTTTGTTTAGAAACAGTTTCTTACTCATCGCTCCTGTCTTTCCTTCATCCTTTTATGAAAGCTTTACAGTTGAAACAAACTTCCGAATCCCCGGATATCCGCTTTGATCCCAGCCAACTGCAGGCTGTGCCAAAACGTTGCCTGGTTGGCCGATATGACCGGTTTTCCCAGATCCGCTTCCAATACCTCGAGCACGCGCACCGTCGTCAATCCTGTACAGGCGATAAACACCGCTTCCGCGTCTTTTGTGTCCGCTTGTTTCGCCAATCGGTAGACGGTTTCGATGCTTTGATGGGAAATATCGTAATCATTGGCCATTCCAAGCCCCAACATGTTTTCAACCGAAAAGCCGCTGTCTTCGAAAAAATTGACGGCACGATTGTTGATGGCCTCTTCATACGGAGTGGCGATGGCGATTTTCCGCATATTGAATGCCTGGAGCGCCTTTAAAACTGCCGTAATCGTCGTTGTACACGGAATGCCGTTTGCCAATGCTTCCATTTGGCGGATCAGCTGCTGGTCATAGCCGACGCCATTGGTAAAACTGCCGCTCGTACAGCCAAATGCAATAGCATCCAATGGAGCCTGCGCCAGCAATTTTGCTGCTTTGACCGCATCTTCTCCGACCGTACAGACATCGTTCAAAGAAAAATTCGTGGGATCGTCCGATAAAGCGACGCGTGTGGTATGAGTGGTAACACCAGGAGGCGCCATATCTGCATATTCGGCTTCCATCGACCAGGCGGAAGCGATATAAATCAACCCTAACTGGCCTCTCCATCCATAAGGTAACTGGTTCATAGCCATCGCCTTCCATTCCTTGTATTTGCTAGCGGCCATTGAATGAAATAAGTTATTATGTAAGTCAAAGTAAAAAATGGAAATCCCACCAGAGAGAATTCGATAAAGAAAAGATATGAACGGAATTTTAACGGCGGCTTTAAGGCCGAAGAGAAGAAAATCTGTGGATGGCTTAAGACATTTTTGCATGTCTGCGATTAAAAATTCTTCGTTTCTTTTGACCCAGTTACCGTGACTTTGGTACAAGGAAACTTTATAACCACTCTAAACATACTTCTAACATATGTCAATATTGTCTGAATTGTGTTCGAATTTTTCATGACTCCCTTTGTGCTCGCTTTCCGCTTAAGACTCTGCTCTCACCAGCCTTTTCGTCTTCTCTAAAAAAATTTTTGAATTGGGAATGAAAAGCAAAAAAAAGACCGGCAGATGCCGATCTTTTTTTCCAACCCGTTACTTATGCCTTACTTGATTTTGTTGATTTTGTCGATCAAATTGGCTTGAATCCAGCCGATGCCATTGTAGTCATCGTCTTCCGCTTTCAGATCGGAAATCACCTGATACCACAATTCGCCGTTTGAGCCGATTTGTTCGTCCAATATGACGACTGGATAACCGAATGCATTGTCGATGCCTACTTCTGTACGACCGAATTCATACAGAAGAATTTGATCAGTTCCCGCCATAGCACGTACATTGGTGCTCGGCGTGTTGCTGAGGCCCAGCTGGTGCTCGTTGATGTCTTTTTGTCCGAGCGCTTTATCGGCCCGGTACATATGCCCGGCCACTTTGGAGCCCCACGCCGGGTCGGACGCATACATGACATTGATGCCCGTTGTTTTATTGCCGGGAGCGGCTCCTTTATAGAACCCGATGGAATGCGTATCGGCATAGCTGCGGTTCATGTAAGTGTCCGCAAAGTCTTCGATGCTTTCCTGCGGCGTCGCATAAACTTTGCCTTTTTCTGTTTGGTTGTCATAAACTTCGATGCCATACAGATTATTGAGTTTTTGCGCTTTCGAACTTGTGCCGTACGAACTTTCGTGCATCGCTGCCGCCAGCAGGAACAAGGCATTAATATTGTGCTTGTCCTGCATCTCAATGAAGAATTCACCCATACCGACCAATTTGGATTGTGCCAGAGCTTGTTCCGCATTGTTCAGTTCGTTTAAACGTTCTACGATATAACGGTCCAGCTCGTCCCCCGTGTAATTTGTTGTTGTGCGCACCGACTGATACTGGAAATACGGATAATGCGTGATTTTACTGCTGCCATCCTGCGCTTCAAAATGTACGCCGTCCAAGCTGTCGTATTTGACACCTGTTTTCATGTCAGCAGGAGCCGGCCCGATGGGATAAGCGGTTTCCGGCTTGTTGCTGGCGTGATTGTATTGGCGATGAAACAGCTCACCTGAAACGCTTTTCACGTAATAATCGTCGCCTGTCACCAACGACTCCGGAACCAGTTCCACTTCGTTTTGCTTCACGTAACCGATTGTTCCGCCGACCTGCACTTTGACATAGTCTTCGGTTGCATCAAGATACAGCATTTCCCGTCCAGGCTCGATATACGTCATCTGCTGTGACCTTGCAAACTCCGTCCCGGAATAAACCGTCGTCACTTCGGAAACGGTTTTTCCGTTGACGACCGTCGTGTGCGTTGCATCTCCATAGACGATTCCGTTTTTGATGCGGAAAATTTCGCCGCCTTTTACCAGTGCTTCAGCAGAAGCATCGCTCTCAAAAACGGCAGCAGCCGCTGCGTAAGTCTCATACCTCTCACGCTGTACCGTCAGTTTGTCATTTTCAACAGAAGCTACTGCATAACGATCGTCCGCCGCTTCTTTCGCTTCCAGGAAACGCGCGATAAATGTCGCTGCATGGCCGCGCGTGGCATTCAATTTAGGCTGAAAACTGCCGTCTGGAAAGCCAGCGACAATTTCGTACTGAGCGATGTTAAAAATCGCCTTCAATACATGGGACGTCATTTGGTCCTGATCGGTGAATTCCATGCGTTCGGCTTCAATCTCCATCCCGCTGTATTCCACCACTTTTTCAAGCGTCATGACCACTTGCTCACGGGTGATTTGTGCATCAGGTGCAAATCGCTGTTCCGATAAACCCTGCATGATTCCCGCTGCATACACTTTCCCCACTTCTTCTCCAAGCGCACTGTTCGTGCTGACATCGGTGAAAGGAAAATCGCCTTCCGGCAAATCCAGCGCCCGGCTGATGAACGCCGCGAACTGCTGCCGCGTGACCGGATCGCCCGCTCCGTAGGTCCCATCTGCGTAACCATTGATAATTCCCCGGTCGGCCATTTCTTTCATGGCGTCATTGGCGTGACTCTGTGGAGCAAACGCGAACAAGCTGCCGGTTGCTGCAATCAAAACGATGAGTAATTTGGTTAATTTATTCATTTTTTTCCTCCTTAAATGTAATTTATTTTATTTATTACATTAATTATCATTTTAACGTAAAAAAAGGTTTAATGACAGGAAACAAGGGGAATGGAACTTTAACAACAGCTTAATCGTTCTATTACTTAACAAGAGCAGGATAAAGAAAAAAGCACCCGCCGTTTCGGCGGATGCTTATCGAGTTCCTACTATATATTATATCGAATGATAAAATCGGCAATTTGCATTCTTCTTATTTTGCTTCCATAGCACTGTAAAGTGCTGCAGCGAATTGGTCACGGTATGTGTCATGCTCGCCGTAGAATTTAGAAGCCTGGAACAGAGAAGTTTGGTCAATCGCTTTTAATGAAACGATTGCATCGTGTGCCCAGTAAGACGATGGCACATCCAAATATCTGGTAGAAGCCGTTTGAGCTTGAATTTGTTTTGACTCAGAAAGTTTGAATGCTCTTTCCAGAATCACTGCTAATTGTGTTCTTGAAAGTGTTTCATACATTCCGAACGATCCGTTTGTGAAACCTTGCAGGATTCCTGCTTCATTCATAGCTGCGATATCTTTTGCGAAAGAATGGCCGGAAGCCACATCGCTGAATTGTACTGGTGCGCTTGCTGACAATCCAAGTACGCGGTTGATCATGGCTGCTGCCTGTCCGCGCGTCACTTTTTCAGTCGGACGGAAATCCTGTCTTTCAAATCCGTTGATGACACCTGCCACGTTCAAGTTCTTGATCGCTTCATGAGCAGGATGCGAAGACGGTACATCAACAAAGTTGCCATCCGTCACAGCCGGAAGAGAAACCGGTTTTGGAGCGGCTGCCGGTGTTGCTCCTTGAACACTGCTCAAGCGTTTGGCGCCTGCGTATTTAGGTCCCCAGTAAGGGTTTGTGTTGATGTTGGAAATTCCAACTCCGCCGCTTTCTGCAGAGATAACATTTCCGTTTCCAAGATAAATTCCTGTATGTGAAATTCCTTTTTTATATGTGTTTGCGAAAAAGACCAAGTCGCCTTTTTGAAGGTTGTTTTTTGAAACAGAAGTTCCAACATTAAATTGTTCTGCAGACGTTCTTGGAAGTGAAATTCCAAAATGGTTGAATACATATCGGATGTAACCTGAGCAATCGAATCCTGAAGGGGTTGTCCCTCCAAATTTATATGGTACTCCTTTGAATTTCATAGCGTAATCAGCAATTGCATCTGGAGTTGCTGCGGCACTGGCATCGGCTTCAGTTGTCATTAGTGGACTAGCTGTAAACATCAGTACAGCGATCATCATTAGCATTATACGTTTTTTCAATTCGTCACCTCTATAAGTTGTTGGATCCTGATGTTGATCAGACACCGAATCATAAATTTATGTTGCAGTCCAGCTCGTCCGCTTTTTTGGCGTGCGTGCTTTCTTTTGTTAACCTGATTTAGATTCTATCAGATGAAATAGCAATATAACGTTACGGTTGTATTACATTTGTGTAACATTGTATTTTTTTAGGTTTAAAACAGGCCTAAATAGGTAAGTTAATAAAGTTGGACTGAATAATCAGTCATGTTTTTTTACGAAAAACTGCTAAAAAACATCAAAAAACCCTCGATTAGTTGTAATAATCGAGGGTTTTTATTAATTATTTTGCTTATTTTTCTGGTTCAATGTTTTATTGAAATAGGTTTTGGTTTTCCGCTCTTGCCATAAAAACACTGAATGAAAAGCGGTTCATGTAGCTGACGGGATCAAAATAGGCGGAACTGACACCGCGTGCAATGTCTTGCTGCGTCAATGCTTGGATGGCTTCGTAGCTGGCCATTCTGGAATGGACATCTTTGAAAGCCATTTGTTTTGTGTCATCGTAATCGAATCGATACGTATTCTGTATCAAAATCGCCATTTCCGCTCTTGTGACGGATTGATATGGTTTAAATGAACCATCCGGGAAACCATCAATAATCCCGGCTTCATAGGCTGACTGGATATAACCGGATGCTGAGTTATTGAAACTGACATCGGTAAAACGGGTATTGCGTTGTTTGCTGCTCAGGCCTTGTGCGCGGCCGATCAATGTCAGCGCTTCGGCACGTGTGATTTCTTTGCGTGGCTTAAAGGTGCCGTCAGTGTAGCCTTTCATCATATCGTGGCTGTAGAGATAACTGATATGAGGGGCGTACCAGGCGTTCATCGTGACATCCGGAAACGCCGGTTGTTTAACATCAAGCTTCAGTACTTCTGTCACTTTTTTGCCCTGCTGATCGGTATAGGCAAATTTGAATGAATACGTGCCAGCTGTTTTATAAAGTTCCCATTCTCCTGGTGCCGTTTCAGGGATCAGCGTATCCCCTTCTGACAAAGACCAGTTGGAAGCCAGTTGCTGGTTTTTCACCTGCAGCTGAATGCCCCCTTGGTTGATGGCCGCTTGAACATACGGCATGGTGGTTATTTGTTTCTGGTATTGCAGCAGGCCGTAACCGAATTGTTCGTCACGCCCGGGCAGTCCGAGGTCTTTTGCCGTATTTTGAATATAGGTTCTCAGCTTTTTATTGGACAACCCCGGGTATTGCTCCTGATAAAGTGCCAGCACACCTGTCACATGGGGAGCAGCCATCGAAGTACCGGTCATTTTCCGGTAGCCATCCTGGCGGTCATCCCATTCGTCCAGTTCTTTTGGATAAGTGCTGTAAATCTGCGTGCCGGGTGCCACCATTTCCAGTTCGGCTCCAATGGACGAATTCTGCTCTTTTGTCAAATTCGCATTCACTGCCCCAACCGCTATAACAGAAGAAAATTTTCCGGGATAGGTGATGCTGTTCCCTTCGACCAGCGACCCTTCGTTGCCGGCCGCGGACACTATCAGCATTCCTTGCTCATAAGCTTTTTGCAGCATCAACTCAAGCGGCCGGTCATTGACCGAAATGGAAATGCTCAAATTCAAAATGTCGATGTCATTCTGAATGGCCCACTCCACGCCTTTGGTGATTTGAGCAGTCGAACCCGCCCCTTTTTCGTTCATTGCCTTAATGGCGAATAAATCGACGCCCGGGGCGACGCCCATGATGCCGCTGTTGTTCTTCTGTGCAGCCAGAATGCCTGCCACATGCGTCCCGTGACCGAAATTATCGTCGTAGGAAACTCCCTGCGAACAAACTGCCGCCGTGCAGACGCCCCCTTTGATTTTCAGGTCCGGATGATCCGTATCAATTCCGGTGTCAAGCACCGCCACACGGACGCCTTTCCCTGTATAAGGACTGGTTTCTTTCGGCGTGCTTTTAATGATTCCAAATGACGGGGAAACCACGTCAGCCGCAGTTTCGTATTGCCGGTTTGGATAAACTTCCGCCGAAGAAAATTGCTGCTGCAACGCTTGCTTTTCGGAGTCGTTCAATTCCACTTCCACCAACGGCAGTTCTTCAAAGTGGGTGGCCACGTCCTGGAATTGCTTTTTGATTTCTTCCAGCTGCTCTTCGGATGCATACACTAAATATGTATGGGTTTCTTCCGCGTATATTTGCGAAGGCCCCACTAGTAAAGCGAATAAAAACAGTATCATTGCATAGCGTTTCATGAATCCCCCTCTTTTCTATGTATATACTTCATGATACCCCATGGAAATAAGTTTTGAACCTGAAAATAGATACAAAATTAGCAAATTTTATCTTTCATTCCTGTTGCTTTCGATAGATAAAAAAGTCTCTGCCTGATTTCAGGCAGAGACTTTAGTTTTAATGAAGTTTTCTGCTCGGAGATGCATTGACGTCGTTATAGTACGGCAACACATCGGAGCGGCCTTCGTAATGATAGAAATAATCGAGCGTTGCAAGGAAAAGTGCTTTCCCCATGCGTTCGCGTTGAGATTCCAATTTGATGTATTGGATGTCAGTGGCGCTGTCGATAAAGCCCATTTCGATAAGAGCTGCCGGTACTGTATTATTACGCAATACCGCAAAGTTTCCGTAACCGAATGGGTTGACGCCACGGTTTCTCAAATTCCATGTTTCCTGCATGCGTGCCTGCAAATAGATTGCCAAGGCCCGCGATTGTTTCACGTTCGGATTGGTAGCTGCCGTTTTGGCATAGTAGAATGTTTCCTGTCCGTTAGCTGAACCGTTCAAGGCATTGGTGTGAAGGCTGACAAAGATGTCGCCGCCATTTCTGGAAGCAAATTTTGCGCGATCGCCCAATGTCACAAAGACATCGCTGTTGCGTGTCATTTTCGCTGTAATCGGTGTTTTATCAAAATATGATTTCATATGGCGTCCGACGTTCAATACGACGTTCTTTTCCTGGAAGCCGTTGCCGACACCGCCTGGGTCATGGGCGCCGTGACCCGGATCGATAATCACCGTTAAATCGCTCGCCCCTTTCGGAGGAGTGCTCGGTGCAACCGACCCGGGTTTGGATACGGAAAGGTAGGCCGTGCTCACATAGCCGATGACGCCGTTGACTTTAATATGCGACCAGCCGCCTGATGTTGAAGCGACTCCTACTGCTGTTCCATTTTTCAAACTGCTGATGGACGCGTGTGTTGTGCCGGGTCCTTTCCGCAGGTTCAATGTATCGGATCCTGTATTGACGTACATGGTGGTGCTGAAGGAAATCCCGTCTGTTTTGACGCGGAAATCAGGGTTGATGCTTCGTGCCATGAATACGGAAAAGTCCGCTCGGATAATTTTGGCATCTGCGCCAAAACTGCCATCCGGATAACCTTGGGCAATTCCTCTGTCCATCAGATTTCTGGCGGCTGAAGAAACCGAAGTTCCGCCGAAATTGAATGCTCTATTGATCAAGATGGCCATTTCGCCACGGTTCAATACTTTATTGGGACCAAACGTGCCATCCGGATAACCGGATATGATTCCTTTCTTGACCAGCTCTTCGATATAACCGGAAGCCATGTTGCCGCCTCCTACATCGGAAAAGCGTGTAGCTTTTCTGTCACCATTCACTCCCAGTGCTCTGCCCAGCATGGCGGCTGCTTCTGCGCGCGTCACTTGCTTTGATGGGACGAAATGGGTGCGGGAAACTCCGTTGGCAATGCCGCGGTCCACTAAATATGTAATTTCTGCGTTCGCCCGGTGTGTATCGCCTACATCTTTGAAATTTGAACTTGCATTCGCGTGGCTTAAAGGGACAAGTACTGATGCAATCAGCATCAGACACAGCATCAACATCCATTTTTTCACAATTCATTTCCTCCTAATATTTGTTTCTCTTTTCATACTTTAAACCAAATATTGTCGGAATTCTATGTACAATTTGCCCTAAATCACTTTATTTTCCATTTAACTTAGCCTCCTTGTCTAGGCAAAAAGAAACAGGAACTGCAATTCTAATTGAATCACAGTTCCTGTTTCTGTTAATTATTTTACGGCGGTTTGAAGTTTATTCGCCTTCAACCACGGTTTCTTCGTTGATATTTACAATGCGGCCTTCTGTTTCTGGGGTAATTTCACCCAAGCGCACCAATTCTTCCTGGAAGTTTTCCCAATCAGACAGACCCAGGTCTGTCACGCGGCCTTCCGCATAAGCATCCGCGAATACGTCATATCCGTCGCCGCCTTTTGCAGTGAAGGCATTCGTTGCGATGGTATACGTTTCAGCGTCTTCCAACTCAGTGAAAGTGCCGTCTTCCTCTTCATATGAAACCGATACTACGCGTTCTCCTGCCGGCTGAGAAGAATCAAAACGGACCTGCCCTCCGGATACATGAAGGAAACCGCCGTTTTCGTTCGGATAGTTGCCGACACTGATCTCAAATGCTTCTTTGATTTCTGCGCCTGTCAACTCCATTGTGGCGAGGGTATTGCCGAACGGCAAGACCGAGATGACTTCTCCGACTGTGATCGGGCCTTCGTCAATCGCTTCACGGATTCCACCGCCGTTTTGGAAAGCCATGATGGCATCCGGGCTGTATTCTCTTGCTTTGTTGAGCATGCCGTCCGTGATGATGTTGCCCAGAGGCGTTTCGTTTTTACGGACACTTGGTGCTGTCAAATCATCACCGGCACGGGGATTTTCAAGTGGTGCCAATGCCACCGCTCCTGTTTCGGCTTGTTGAACCGCTTCGACCTGTTCTTTATAAGGCGCTAAAATTTCCACAGCTTCCGGGTCTTCTGCCTGTTCACCGATTTCAATCAATCCGCCGTCGTAGCTGACGACCACACCGTTTTCGTCAAACCCTACATCCAATGTTCCCAGGCTGTTGCCGTATTCGCCAGCCTGAACAATCACTGTCGGCGCACTGTTGTCACCTGCTAAGTATGGTTCTTCCAAAGAAGTATGTGTATGGCCCCCGACAATAACATCGATGCCTTCAACTCCGGCTGCCAGTTCCAAGTCATTGTCAACGGCCGGATTGTCATTGTATCCGATATGCGTCAATGCCACTACTTTATCGACGCCCATGGCCGCAAACTCATCAACCATCCGCTGTGCTTCAGCGATGTAGTTATCCGAGAATGTGATCAAGCCCGGGCTCGAAATATCTTCTGTGTCTTTTGTCGTCAAACCAAAAATACCGACTTGCTCGCCGTTCACTTCTTTGACGATGCCTGTATAAATATTGCCGCCTTCCGGTTCTGAAGAAATCTGAGTCTGGAACAACCCTTCAAACAAGTCATCTGCCGAGAAATCCACATTTGACGAAACAAACGGGAAATTGGCAGCTGTTACGAAATCCCGTAACGCCTGATGCCCTTCCGGGGAAGAACCAAGGTCAAATTCATGGTTGCCGAAAGTCATCGCATCGAAATTCATCAGATTCATGAGTTTGATGTCCGCTTCTCCTTCGAATTCGTTGAAGTACAGTGTCCCAGAGAACACATCTCCGGCATGCAGCAGCAGCGAATCAGGGTTTTCAGTGCGGAAATCATTAATTGCCGTCACTTGTTTCGGCAGATTCTCTACACGCGCATGGGTATCGTTGGCATGCATGATGGACATTTCAAAAGACACTTCCGCAAAGAAATAATCTTTCGCGCGTTCGATGAACAAAGCCATTTCCCCGCGGGTTGTATTTTGGTATGCTCCAAAAGAAGTCTCTGTTTTGCCCTGCGTGATTCCGCTGTCGATCAAAGCATCCACATACGGTGCAAAGGCGGCGTTGACGTCTGAATATTTCGTGGTGGTGACAGTTTCATCGACCACCAGTCCTGCAGCATTGGCCAGGACTTTCGCGGTTTGGTTACGTGTCAAATAGCTGTTTGAGTCGAATTGTGTAGCAGACACTCCGTCGATGACCCCGGATTCCTTCAATGCGTCAACTGCCCACTTCGCATGTGACGGAACATCCGTAAAGCCGGAATCCTCGTATTCGCCATCCGGATCAAAACCCAATGTACGGGCAATCATAATCGCCGCGTCCTGGCGTTTGATGCTTTGGTGGGTGCCGTATTGCGTGTCTGACACACCATTGGTAATGCCGTTTTCAAGCAGGAATTGGACGGCTTCCTCGTATTTCTCGGTTACATCCGTAAAGACGAAATCGGCTGAGGCCGGTGAAACTGCTGCAGCAATGGCCGTAGCCGTGACTGCAGAGGCGATGAATTTTTTGTTCTTCAAGGGATTTGTCATAGTTCTTTCCTCCTCCAGAATAGTTACACGCTTGCCTCTTTACTTTACCAAAATCCTCCCTTGCCATCTATAGAATATACAAAATCTTTACACTAGGAGGAATATTTTCAGTGAATTTTATTATTGTAAAAAACATCCAAACTCAGGTGAGATCGGCTTTTTTCTATAAAAAGAAGCGTCTTTTTGGAGACCAATTCAGAATCTTTATCGGCTGACACCGAAAAAATTTTTTGCGGGCTGAAAATCGATTTTCATGAAACAAAAGTCCTGTGTTCTTCTTTTACAGAAGATGCTGGAAAATAAAAAACCCTTTTGCGCTTCGGCAAAAGGGTTTGGCTGTCAATCGTTTTTGTTGTCGTCCCAGCATTCGGTGTTTTTTAAGCCAGGAATGTCTTTTGCGAAGAATTCAGGATTCTTGCCTGCTTTTCGCTGCCTGATGTAATCGTCCAGCACTTTGAATGCGGTCTTGCCGAGTATTGCAATGACCACAAGGTTAATGACGGCCATGAGTCCCATGAACAAGTCGGCCATATTCCAAACCAGGCTGACCTGCGCCAAAGCGCCGAACATCACCATGATGAGAACTCCGATGCGGTATGCTGTGAGCCAGCCACTGTGGGCATTGATGAACTCGATATTCGTTTCACCGTAATAATAATTTCCGATGATGGAACTGAATGCGAAAAACAAAATGGCTGCTGCCAGGAAATACGGTGCCCAGTCGCCAAGATGGATGTTGAGTGAAGCCTGTGTCAGTAAAATGCCTTCTTGTTCAGATGTATCGTAGATGCCTGCGAGAATGATGACGAATGCTGTCGCAGAACAAATGATGATCGTATCAAAAAATACGCCCAGGCTCTGGACAAGCCCCTGCTTCGCAGGATGCGAAACGTTGGCTGACGCTGCGGCGTTCGGAACAGATCCCATACCGGCTTCGTTCGAGAACAAACCGCGGCGTACACCCTGCATAATCGCTGCCCCGATGGCACCTCCCGCCGCTTCTTCCAAACCGAAAGCACTCTGGATGATCAGTGAGAACACGGCTGGGATTTCCGTAACGTTCATAATGACGATAAAAATCGCTATAATGATGTAAATCGTCGCCATCACCGGCACCAGCACTTGTGTAACGCTGGCAATCCGTTTGACTCCACCGAAGATGACCAGCGCCGCCAATACCACGAGACCCAAACCGATGGACCAGTCGGGAATATTGAAGACGTCTTCAAACGATTGAGCAATCGTATTCGATTGAACCGAGTTGAAGATAAAACCGAAAGCCAGTGTCAGCAGGATGGCAAAAACGATGCCGAGCTTGCGTTGGCCAAGCGCTTTTTCCATATAATAAGCAGGCCCTCCGCGAAATTGTTCTCCGTCTCTCACTTTATACACTTGCGCCAGCGTACTTTCGATGAACGCGGTCGCCATTCCGATGAGCGCCACGATCCACATCCAAAATACAGCGCCGGGTCCACCAATGGCAATGGCCAATGCCACCCCCGTGATATTTCCTGTCCCGACACGGGAAGCGGTTGAAATAGTGAACGCCTGGAAGGCAGAGACTCCCCGCTCTCCATCTTTTTTCTCTGAAATCACACGGAACATTTCACCAAATAAACGAACCTGTACAAATTTCGTGCGTATGGTGAAGTAAACACCAAGACCGAGCAGCAAAGCGATTAGTATGTATGTCCATAATAAGTTGTTTCCTTCATCGACGATCCACGTCAATCCATCCAGAATTGTATCCATAATCTTGCCCCTTCCCCCATTATTTAACGATAACTCGTAAATTATACCCTCTTTCCGTTTGCAGAAACGTCATTGATGAAAATTCTATTTTTTCCAAAAAGAAGAAAGCTGTGTGCCAAAGCACCACCAGCTTTCTTTCGGGTTACTCACCTGATGGAAAACATATGCACCCAGTATGGAAAACCGTCCTGGTCTTCTGCGTATCCTACTCCAATATGAGTGTAGGAAGCCCGAAGAATATTTTCCCGATGTCCCTGTGAATCCATCCAGGCGGCGACCGTTTCTCCCGGGCTTTTGTAGCCGCCGGCAATGTTTTCACCGACCTGATTGGTCGGATACCCCAATGCGACAGCCATTTCCCAAGGCTCCCCATAGGTAGGGGATGTATGCTCAAAATAATCATTTTCCGCCATGTCCTCTGCTTTGAGCTGAGCGATTCTTGTCAGCTCCGGATCTTCTTCCAATGCGGTCAGATTGGCGTTTGCCCGTTCCTGGTTGACAAGCGGAATGGTTTCGTGAGCAACTGAGCCGGTTGAATTGACCCCTTGGTAGAGCTGCTGTGTTGCGTCGTAGCTGATGGTCCCTTCTTCGACTGCACGCTCGAATTGCAGCGCCCGGTCAATGAAAGCAGCGAGCTGGCCACGTGTCACATTGACGCCGTATCTGAAAGTGGTGGGCGTATAGCCTTCTGAAATGCCGACTTCCGCCAAAGTGATGATGTAATCGTGTGCCCAGAGCGTTGACGGCACATCTCTGAAAGCCAATTGATGATTCGAGTCGACGACAATATCAAATCCTTCGACAATAATCTTTGCCATTTGGGAGCGTGGCAGCGGCTGTCCGGGATTGAACTTCCCTGTGTTTGAAAAGACCCCCTGCTCCGTCAAAGCTGCAACGGCCGGATAGGCGTAGTAATCGGGGTCTATATCCTGAAAATCCGGCTGGAAAGTGGTGGCTGTATCCACTTCCAGTGCCCGCGCCAAAATGACGGCGGCCTGTGCTCTTGTAACTTCCCGGTCCGGTCTGAAAAAGCCGGTCGAGTAGCCATTTACGATTTCGGCTGCGGACAACGAATGGATGGATTCATAAGCCCAATGCTTGCTGGATACATCGGGGAAATGATCGGCGTATGCAGTGGCAGGAACAGCAAGCAGCAATGCGGCAAGAGCTGCAACGAAGGTTTTTTTCATATTGACAAGGCTCCTTTCGGATTCTATTCCATTTTCATGATTAAGGGAGACGAAAAAATTGGTGGCATTTTATTTCCCGGGAAATAACTTCCTTCCCTGTATTTATACTATATACCCAAACTCCCAGAGAATTATCAGACTTACTGAAAAAGTAGGGGTTTTATTCGTTTAACAGACTGTGCTTTCCTGGATTGTCAGTTTTCGCAGCAGCGTTTCGTCCACGTCAATTCCCAGCCCGGCTTTCCCCGACAGTTCCACCACCGGCAACCGGTAATGGAGATTGCCGATTTCCTGTGAAAACAAAAGCGGCCCTGTCAGCTCAGCACTTTGGATATTGCGGCGTGACATGACGGCGTGATAACCGGCTGCTGAACCGACAGATGATTCCACCATCGAACCGATCTGCGCAATAATTCCAGCGCTTTCGGCAGTTTTGGCCATATGGACCGCCGGAAAAATACCACCGCTTTTCATCAGTTTAATGTTTACGTAATCAGCAGCTTCCAGACGGATGATCTCCAGCAGGTCTTCCATGGTCTGGATGCTTTCATCAGCCATGATGGGTGTGGCAACTTTTTTGCGGATTTCTGCAAGTCCCCGGATGTTTCCCATGGCAATCGGCTGCTCGACCCACGTCAGGCGGGTATCGGCCAATTGATTGATGACCTGGACTGCATGGCCGGCTGTTTTCCATCCCTGGTTGACGTCGACACGGATTGGCACGGCGTTCCCCACTGCTTTTCGAACGGTGTAAATGCGTTCGATATCAAGACTGGAATCATCGAGCCCCACTTTCAGCTTCAAACTCTCAAACCCTTTCGCGACAGCATCCTTTGCTTTTTCCGCCATGGTCTCCGGCTCTTCGATACTCAGCACTTTCGGGTAGTGAAGCGTTTGATGTGCCTGCCCGCCCAGCAGGTTGTATACCGGCTGTCCTGCCGCTTTGCCCATTAAATCGTAACAGGCGATATCGACAGCGGCTTTTGCAGCGGGATTATTCGCGAGAGCTTCGTTCATCAAATAATGGATGTGTTCAATATTAAAAGGGTTTTGGCCGATAACAGTCGGAATCAGCACCGTTTTCAGTAGTTCAAATGTGCCGTTCACCTGCTCCCCTGTTACATGTTCATCAGGCACCGCTTCCCCGTAGCCGATCAATCCGGTATCGGTTTCAAGCTTCAAAATGATGGCGGGCATCGACGGGTACGTCGCGTAAGAGATGATGAACGGTTCTTTTAGCGGAAACTCCACTGCGTAAATCGTTGCTTTTGTAATTTTCATAGTACATAACCCCTTTCAATCGCGCGAGTGCCTGGCACGCACACAATTTATTTCGCAAAATCTTCGTTGAAATCGTATGCTTTCCGTCCGATCAACAAGCTGCCCACTACAAAAGCCAGAAGCGACAGCAGAACAGGGAAAGTCACGGTGTGGACACCAAACAGTTCCCCATTGGCCAGATTGTAAAAATGCAGCGCGATATAACTGACAATCCCGGTCACCATCGATGCAATGGCTCCGAATTTATTGCCCCACTTCCAGTAAAGACCGAGGACGACCGGCCAGATAAAGGCCGCTTCCAGTCCACCAAAAGCGAATAAATTCAGGAAAATCAGCAGATCCGGCGGGTTCAGGGCCATGAGAAACACAATGACACCGAGTGTTCCGGTGACACCGACCGACATCCGTTTGATGGTTTTCAAAGATGCGTCGGGTTTGATGTAACTGGAATAGACGTCACGGACAATTGATGAACTGACAATCAACAGCAGCGAATCGACCGTCGACATGATGGCCGCCATCGGAGCCGCCAACACAATTCCCGCCACCCATGGAGGCAGCACTTCAAGTGCGATGAGCGGAATGACTGTGTCACCGACTGTAATATCCGGCAATATTGGACGGGCGAACACACCGATCAAGTGCATGTTCAGCATGATGACACCGGTGACCAGCGTACCGATGATCAAGGCTCTGTGCATTGACTGTGAATTTTTATAAGACATGGCACGGACGGCAATCTGTGGCAGGCCGACAACACCGACGCCGACCAGAATCCAGAAAGATGAGACGTAGGCTGCACTCAAGTTGCCTTCCGCCCCGTAAGGCGTGACCAGATTCGGGTTTTCATTGATCAAATCCGAGACGATATTCGGAATGCCGCCTCCTGTAATCACGACAGCAATGAGCAGGACCAGCGTACCGACGAGCATCACCGCTCCCTGCACGGCATCTGTCAACGCAACCGCACGGAAACCGCCGATGGTGACATAAACCAATACACTGACCGCAAACAAAAACAATGCCGAATTATACGACAGGCCGGTCAGTGATTCAATCAGGCGCGCGCCGCCGATCCATTGGGCAGCCATCGCTGAAAACAAAAAAATGATGATACTGAGCGCCGACAAGATGGCCACTGCCGAACTTCTGTAGCGCACTTTCAGAAAATCGATCATCGTTACTGCGTTGTAGCGACGCGCCATGATGGCAAACTTTTTCCCCAGGATCATCAGCACAAAATACCCTGTGACCACTTGCGTCATCGCCAACAGCACCCAGCCAAAGCCCATGGTATACGCCGTTCCCGGTCCCCCCAGGAAACTGGAGGCACTGCCATAGGTGGCGACCATCGTCATGGCCAGCACAAAGCCGCCGAGCTCGCGGCCGCCAAGGAAATAATCGTTGATGAAGTTGGAAGATGACGAGAGCTTGCGGCTCGACCAATAACCGATTCCAAAAATGATCAATAAGAACAAAATCATCGGAATCAAAACAGAATAATTCATTTCCGGTCTTCCTCCTCTTCAAACGGCACTTCCACAAAGAAAATTTTCACCGTGACGATGACCAATGCCGCAATCAGCACAAAGCCCACGACGCAGCTGTAAAAAAACCAATCCGGCAAACCAAAGATGTAACTGTAGTCCTCTACAGGGCGAGAGCCCATTCCATAGGCAAAACCAAACCACCAGATAAAGTTGAAAACGGCCAGCCCTACGCCGATCCATGCTTCCCGATGTGCAACTTTAAATCGCCAATCCGTCTCATTCATCTTTTCCACTCCTTTGCATAGCCCTTTGTTGATACCTTGTTTTTCTATCTACTTAACATATCATTTATTGTCCCTGGTTTTTAGCGGGAACGCATTTTTTCTGTACTTTTTCTGCGAAAAGATAATTATTATTTTTTATGTAAATATATTACTTCAACAAGAATCTTTCTCCTTAATATATTTTTATCAAATTAAACCCTTAGTCCTAAATTTATATTGACTGAAAATTCTTTATACTATATATTTATTGTATCTTGAATACGGAGGTCGAAGAATGAAACGAATTTTGCTGGCAGGTGCCATGGGATTGTTTTTATTTTCCACAGCGGCAGACGTCTCTGCAGCGTCGTCTACGCATACAGTACAGAAAGGGGATACGTTGTATCGCATTGCCCAAACTTACAAAGTCAGTATCAGTGAACTGAAACAATGGAATTCGTTGAAAAGCGATTCCATCTACATCAACCAAAGTTTAAAGACATCTGCAGGCAGTAAAACAACTGGTAAGCCGACTCCCCCTGCAGCCGCGAAAGCTTCCAAGACTGTTTTACCTGCCCAGACCGTAACTTCGAATTCCACCATTTACCGTGTCCAAAAAGGAGACTCTCTTTACGGTATTTCAAAAAAATTCAATGTTACGGTTCCTGAATTGACAGCCTGGAACCAGTTAAAGACAACCACGATCTACGTCAATCAATCATTAAAAATTAACAAAGTTTCGTCAGAAGCGGCGACTATTCCGGTACAGGCTGCGGCAACAGTCAAGCAGCCGGTTCCTGCCGCTGCCCCCCTTGCGAATAATGCAGCACCGGTTTCAAAAGCAGCTGCCTCGCGTTATGACAGCGTCATCGACAGCGCACATGCTGTAGTCGGCACACCTTATTTATTTGGCGGTGTCTCTTCTGCCGGTTTTGATTGCAGTGGATTTATTTATTACGCCTATTCACAGGCAGGCATTTCGATTTACCGCAACAGCAGCGCCGGCTACTACAGCCAGTCATCCAGTGTCACAAACCCCGTTGCCGGCGACTTGGTCTTCTTTAAAGATACATACAAACCGGGCATTTCCCATATGGGCATTGTTGTCGGCAATAATTCTTTTATCCATGCCGGCAGTAAAGGCGTGGAAATTACACGGCTGGATTCCCCTTACTGGCAGCAGCGATTTGCCGGTTTCAGACGATTGAACACCGTCAGCATCGAAAATTAGAATTTCTTTCAAAACGCCATCCCGTATGGCGTTTTTTTACGTCTTATGCACACGCTCAAGCGACAGCAAAATAATTTTCCATGAAAAAACCCGAAAGCTGCTGCTTCCGGGAAATATATCAATCTGGTCCGTGTTATCTGGCTAACAGGTACTCGACGTAATGGCGCCAATTGGTGCTTTTCGCGAGGATGAAATCAGGCTGGTCATCCGGGAACGGCATGAAGACAGCCGGCAATGAATTGAAGTCGCGCAAGTTCTCTTCTTTCAATACAATGGTTCCAGGCTCTACACCATCTGCCAGAATCGCTTTGCCGCCTGCATTGAACTCGACGGAAACCGGCATGTCTGTTGCATATCCTTCCATTGACAAAATATGGACCACTCCGTTGTCTTCGTCATTGTCATAGATCCACGGCTGCGGCAAAGCCACAGCGTCCTCTACTTCATTGGTGACGATATTGGCATTGGCGGTTCCGCCATACGGCAGCTGATCCAGCAGTGGTTCATCTGTCGCAAATTGCACTTCATAAAACGCTATCGGATTTTTTTGATTGTGCGGTTCAAGTTCCTGGTACGCCGTCAGCCACTTCGACTGCTCGGCAGGCACCTGATCCACTTTCATGACCGTTGCCGGCAATGCCTGTTCAAGACCAGGAGCATGTGCCAGGACACGGTCCCCAATTTCAATGTCGGGCCACTCGTTCTCTGACAAATAGCTTGTAAACACTTTTTCATGCGAATAAATTTCCACATTCATCGGTTCGGAGTCGCCGTTGACTTTTGCGACTACCCCTGCAACCGGACTGATCAAGGCGGGATTGGATGTGGTTTGTGCAAGCTGCGCTTCCACTACTGCCAATTTCGACTCGACTGCGGCCAACTGCTGTTCCGCCTGTGCAATCCCGGCAGCAAACGAACCGTCCTGCGGCACTTCGACACCCAGCGTTACATTGACATCCAGTTCGACTGTATCCCCGTCCTCATTGGTTGTTGTGGAACGGTCTGAAGCTCTTTCGGTTGTCGATGACCGTTGGGAACGGCGCGCAGATTTCAAATCACTCAATACGCTGCGGATTTCTGCCAGTTCATCTTCCAGCGCGTCCCGCTCGGATTCCCAGACGGCCCGCTGTTCTTCTGATTCCGCTTCGTTCAGTAAAGCCAATTCGGCTCCAGCTTCAACAATATCACCTTCTGAAACCAGCCATTGTTCAATGGCATCTGATTGCTGCACATAAATCTGCGTCGAACCCAGCGGCGTCGTAATCGCTTCTTTTTGCAACTCTTCGGTATAAGTGGAGGCAAAAGCCTGCTCGTATTCACTGACGTACACCGTTTTGGTCAACACGCTTTTTTCCCCGTACATCAAGATGGCATTGGCTGCCAAAAACGAAGTGATGGCAATGGACAAGCCAATAAAAAAGAATTTATTCAACCCCAGCGCCTCCTCTCGTAAAGTCATTCAGCATGTCGTCCAGCGGCACAAAATCGAGTGAGGCCACTAGCAGAGCTGCTGCAATATGGAGGAGAATCAGCACGAACAAAATCACTTTCGGTGAAATCTTGGTAAAACTGCGGACATAGCGATATTGTATGGCGATGATCAACGCAGTAAAAATTGTCAATTGGTTAAAGAAATAAGTTAAAAACGGCATATCCAAAAACGTCGCGGCAAGTGGTCCGAACGAAAAGATCGATACAGAAAGTGTTACACCCGGTACAGCGAACAGCAAAAAGATCAACGCTTTTTCAATGACCAGCAAGCTGAGCACATAGGTCTGCATTACAAGCGCAGCACGCCACGGCATCTTGGCGATTTTATGGAATAAAAAAGCCACGGCGTATGAGTGGAAGGCCAGATAAACCCCTGCCCACAGCAGCGTTCCAGCGAGTGAAGTCCAGCGGGCCAATGTATAAACGTCCGTCATTCCACTGGAAAGATACGGAGTCAACGAAGCCGTGTTCATCCCCCAGATTTCGCGCAGCGCGAAAACCAGCAAGCCCAGTACCAGAATCCATACGAGCCGTCGATTAAAGTTTCTCATTTCAGAGTTGTGCAAGTTATGTATTAGTTCTCCCTGATTGGCAAAATAACGCCAAAATTTAAAATCAAATATCATGCGGCTTGTTCCTTTCACTGCAATTGGTGGTTCTGCATACTTTACTTTAACAAAAACAAAAGAAATTGGGAACGCATTCGCTGCCACATTTTTCAATATTTCCTTCTTTGAGTCTAAAGGTATAGAAAATATTCACATGTCCATCGTTGCATCTATACAAAGGTGCCGGGAAAGCAAGGCAGTTCTGAAAACCTTCAGCAGCCGGCTAGGATCGTTGCTCTTTTCGGCAGTAAAAAAGCCCCCGCCTGCGCGGGAGCGTTTCTTAGTTAACAACTTTGTATTTCTTATGTGAGACGACGGTCATGTTTGATGCCGCACCAATTTCTTTCGCGTCTTCCGGTGAAATTTCAACAATCACCGAATTGTCCATGATTTTGAAGATTGTTCCGTGGACTTCCACGTCGTTACGAGTGAAAGAAATCCATTCACCAATTCTCCGTGCTGCAACAAATTCCGATACTTCTTTTTCATGCGGTTGAAATGCCATAGTTATCCACGCCTCTCTTTTTACCCCGCTCCGCTGATTGCGCGGGAGTTCCACTGTCTGTAAAAATACGAACGGTAAACTCAATAACAAGGGAAAGCCCCTCGTTCTTTGCTTTCCTAACGAAAGCTATCACTCATTATAGCACAAATTGGATGACATTTCATTATTCTGCTCCGAATAAAACCGTATTTCTGTTAACATTCCGCTTGTGTCATTCTACCCCCGGCAAAACGGTTAATGTTTTGTCGCCTGCATCAAGCCGTGCTTTGACACCGAGTGGCAGGGAGAAATGCGGCTCGCAATGCCCAATTTTAAAGCCTTTCACTACCGGAATCGGCAGCTGGCCGAAATAATGATCGAAAACTTGCGCCAGGCTTAAGGATTCATCCGGGTCCTTGGGCTCCGCCCCTTTGAAATCACCAATGATGATGCCTGCAGCTTCTTCGAATTTACGGGCCATCCTTAACTGATTGAGGGTACGGTCCACATCCGCCGGTTCTTTTCCGATATCTTCAATCAGCAGCAATTTTCCTTTGACGTCCAAATCAAATTTTGTCCCGAGCCCATTTTGAATGATTGTCAGGTTGCCACCGACCAGATCCCCTTCTGCTGTACCGGGACGGATAGCGGTCAAAGGCGAGACTTCCTCGGAATAATGCAATTCAAAGGGACTGAACAATTGGCCGAACATCCGCGCGCTTCTTTCATGAAATTCCTCTTTGCCGATGTCAGATGCCAGCATAGGACCATGGAAAGTCACCAGGTTGGCATATTCCCCTATGGTATTATGCAAAAACGTGATGTCTGAGTATCCCCAAAACACTTTCGGATTTTCCTGGATCATGGCGTAATCGATGCGGTCCGCATACCGGGCGGCCCCCACTCCGCCTCCCGCACAGAAAACGCCCGAAATTTCCGGGTCTTCGAACATCGCATGAAGATCTGCCAGCCGCTCGTCGTCCTCTCCTGCAAGGTAACCATACTTTGCATGGACGGACTTCCCCATCCTCACTTGTAAACCCAGCTCTTCAAAAAACGGCAGCGCTTTTTTCAGGTTTTCCTGATCCGGTGGGCTGGAAGGAGCGATGACTCCAATCACATCCCCTTTTTTCAATCGTTTCGGTCTGATTCGCAAAATAGTCATCTCCTTTGTTTGGTGTGTAGATGGATACCCCACTTGGTTTGTATTCTCCGGAATCACCGGTCAGTTTTTTCCCAAATGGAATTGTTCCTCTAATGTATCAATATGGAAGTGTTTATACAATACAACCAACCTTTCCCTTCGCCTTTATACCAGAGAATTTGACTCTACGGATTAATTGATAAAATAATTCGAATTTTTAGTCTTATTTATTCATGCTTCTTTTTCAATCGTCCAGTAAACTGAAACAACGTACTGGCATTTTCTTTTACTCTCAACAGCCAGGAACAACTTCTCGGTCACAGCACACAGAAAAGGAGCGGATGGCGATGAATTTCGAAAAACTATTGGAGTACGGATGGGAAGATTTTGCACTAGGGGTAGGTGGAGCAGCTTTTTTACTGATGTTCCTTCATTCCATCATCTCACTGTAAAGCAAACGTTCAGTAATATAAAATTGGTTCCCACTGGCCCTTGTTCCTCTCTTTGAGGAAAGGGCTTTTTTCTGCAAGCCGTTTTTTGGGCATACAAAAACGCCTGCTCTTTGATCTTTTTCAAGCAGGCGTTTATCCATAGGATCCAGTCACGTCAGAAACCTCCAGTTTGTTGTTGTTCTAGTAAATGCTGTTGTTCCAATAACTCATGGAACATCGCTTCGTTTCTTTCCGACAAAGCATAGTCAATCATCCGGTCAATGTTTTCTTTTTCCAGAAATTGAATGGCATCAATGGCATCCGCTCTCGATTGTTCGTGCACTTCCAGCAATTCCGTTTTTTCTTCCTGCAGGATAGCCTGCAAATGCATGTGAATATCGGAAACCAGCAAGAGCTGATAAAGCGGCAGTCGAATAAAACGGTTGCCTTTTTGGAATACAAACACTTCCGACAGGTTCTCCACCTGGAATGTGTTGGTATTGATTACAATTTCTTTGCCTTCGACTGGGATGAAGTGAAACAGTTCATTGTCTTTCAGAATCGAGAAGTATTGATAGGCGAAAACAAATTTAATCAGATGGCCTTCCCTTTTCGTATAAAAAGGCTTCAACAGCTTAACCTGTAGCATGTCACTCCCCCCTCTATAATAATTTGACTATTCTGATTACATTAATCATATCATATTTCCCTCATTTCGGGTACAAAAAAGCACAAGGTTATTTCCTTGTGCTTTTGCGCTGTGAATATTTTGGTGAAACGAGAAAATGCATTTGGTTCGGATTGATGCGTATAAACATTTTGGACAAGACAAGATCCAGAAATTCTTTAAATCCGTCTGCATCACTTTCTCCTTTATAGAAGGTCACCCGGTTATCTGTGAAATCGATTTCCACTGACTTTATCCGCTTATCCAACAGAAAGCTATTGTGAAACATAAAGCTGTTGTCTGCAGAAGAAACGGACCAGTTCACTTTGTGATGCTCTTTTTCATCCGTTGTTAAAAAAATCTTCCACCTTGCCACATCTTCCTGACTTAGAACCTCGTGTAAATCAGGAATTTCCAAAACGTATGAACCTGTCAAATTCGCTCCCCTATTCATTTGTATTTTTTACGCAGATTAAACCAAGAAGTTACCATTTATATTACATAACTTTGGCGTCCAATCTCTTAAAATGCCAAATTGGCATTTTTAACCGACTCTCTTTCTTTTTTTCGTACAGTGAAAAGAAGGGACGGTGATTCAAATGAAATTCCATGAACGATTGAAAAGTTATCGTTCAAATATGAATGTACGGCAAAAAGAAGTAGCGAAACGGTTAAACGTCGACCCTTCTCTCATTTCCCGCTACGAAAATGGAGTGCGTGCCATCGAGGTTGACCGGCTCCCGGAGATTCAACTGGCTTACAGCATCCCCGATAAGATTTTTTACGAAATGCTGACGCAGGCTGATCCGAAAAAAACCCGCCTGCAGCCTGAACAGACAAAAGAGCTGCAGTCCCTTTACAATGATGCCCTCTATTCTTCAAACAAAGAACTTCTCGACTCCGAACACTTCCGTTACTTTTTTGTCACCCTCTCCAGCTTGCCGGAACAGGAACGCAACAAGTTTATCAAGAAAATGACAAGAGAACTCGAACAGCTCAAAACCGAATATCCAGTGGAAGACCACCATTAACTTTCCTTCAACGTTTACGGACCTGCTTGAAACCCGTATAATAGAAGGAAAGTTTTATTTTGGGGCGATGCATATGGCTACGGTTCAATCCCTGGCAGAACGGTTCAATGATACCATCTACAATTATATGGCTGCTATCGACAAATCCCTTCATCCTTCACGTGAGATGGACGAAGAAATGGTTCGAAAAGCAGTCTTTTTAGTGCGCCATGACGGTGTCCAGGTATTGTCTTTCAATGAAGAAAGATTGTTGCTGGAAGCCATCGTCAAAGACGCACATACAGTGAAAGTCATACTCAATTTTGACCAAACCACCGGCATTTGTGCCTGCCCGCAGGAAACGATGTGCCGCCATCGGTTAGCCGTCATTTTTGCGCTTTATCAAAAAATCGGCTCGTTGTCCGAATGGGTCGCCGAGTGGCGTGCCCAAACCAACGACCAATCGGCCCTGCTTTCCAAAAAGCGGTCTCCCGAACAGTGGACCCGGCTGATTCAAGGTGTATGGAAAGATCCGATTCCGGAATACACGACACGGAACTATTTTTATTTTGAGCAAATGTATGAGGGACGGTTAAAAAACGCATTGTCCTATGTACCGCTTGAAAGAGAGTGGAAAGTGATTTATCGCACATATGCCCACTTTATTTCGCTCATGGAAGTGTGGGATACATTTATAAACGGGACGAAAGAAGTTCATCATTCCTTTTTCAAAACCTGGTTCGAAGAGGAGCTGCACGACATCCGCGACTTGCTCGACCAGCTGCGCGTCCAGCACCGGACATTCGAGTCGGACGCTTTTTTCGATCATCTGAAAACGTTGGTCCATTCCTTTATGACAGTGAAAGATGATTCTTTTTCACAGCGGTTCTCTCTGTACCGCCTTTTCTGGCTGCAACTGTTTACATCGGATAAATTGCGCATGGAAGAAGCGAAGCTGTTTTCGAAATCAGAACTTCGACTGGAAGCTTTTTTCGGCATCTTATTGAAAAAGCAACTGCAGATTCGGAAGATTTCACCGCATGAGACACCGGATTGGGTGGAGCTCGCTGTTCTTGCAGAAAGTGAACAGCACGACCAGGCATTGACGGCTATCCTGAGGGCAATCAAGCCGTACATCAGGTCGTTTTTGTTTGAAGGCCTTTATACACAATACCGCCATCAATACGTTCATGTGCTGAGCCGGCTGTTTTCACAAATCCAATTGAGCGAAGAAGATTGGGAAGACCTTTTTAAACAGTTTGGCCACTATGGATTGCCTGCCTATTCCACTTACCTGATTGAAAAAGGATTATATAAACAATGGGCGGAACTCCATCATCTCCATAATTCGCCACTGTATTTCGCAGAGGAATGCGGCTTGAAAGAAGTGCAGACGGCTGCACCCGACTATGTCTTGCCTTTGTACCATCGCTATGCGATCGGCCATCTCGAAGAACGCAACCGGTCGAACTATAAACAGGCTGTCCGCGTATGGAAAAAGATGAAAGCCGCCTGTAAAAAAAGCGGCCAGATGGAGTTCTGGAAATCCTATATGAACGAAATCCAAACACAAAACAAGCGCCTTCGCGCACTCCAAGAAGAGATCGAGAAAGGAAGCCTTGTATGAATCAGTTCCAAACAGAAGGAAGCCGCATCTATTACTTGAAAATTCAACGAAGCGAAGGATTCCGTATCCAGGCAACCAACGAAGCAGGCAACCGCATCCCTCCTGATGTATGGAAACCTTATCTCTTTTTCCTTGATAAAGAGAGTTTTTTCGGTCTGACTTCAAAAACGGATGGATTGGACCTGGTGCTGACACCGGCCGATTTTGTCCGTTTGTTTCAACGTGAACCTCACCATTACGTGACATTCAAAGGGCACCGCTCTGAAGATGAGCGCTGGCTGAACCTCGCCGGCAAAATAGCAAATTCTTTGGGAGATCCCGCTCTATGGGACCATGTGAAGGTTGAGGGCGAACAGATTTCCATTGACAGCGGATACGGAGAGGAAGAAATCCGCGAGTTCCTGAGCGACACCATCCAGCATCAATTGCGTCAAAAAGGCTTAACGGCCGCCCAGTTGCCGTTTATCCAGCATTTTGTGCAGACCACCGGTTGGAATCCCTTCCCGTCATCGGAAGAATTCGTGATGGCCGTGCAATTAAGTGAACCCGATTCCGATTCTTTCTGGACATTCAAAGTGGTGCTTCGTTCCAAACGCGGAACCGTTTACTGGTCTCCGTCAAAACGGCGCAGCGATGAACCCTTCGATAAAGTGCTGCCTGAAAAATGGCGCAGCCATCATAAAGAAATCAAAGAAAAACAAGCGCTCTTGCTCAGTCTCTGCCCTTCTGTCGATTTCTATCCCGAAGACCGGTTGTATTATGCCGAATGGACCGATGCACAAGTGCTGGGGTTTTTGCGCAATGACGCTGAAATTCTTCAGGCCTTCGGTGTGGAAGTTTCGATTCCATCCTGGCTGAAAGCGGTCCAGGAATCGAAAGTACGCGTCAAAGCCAACATCCATTCACCGGTCAAGAAAGCCTCCGTTGTCGGACTGGATCAGATTGTCCGGTTTGATTGGCAGTTTTCATTGAATGGCCATGAACTGACGATGCAGGATTTCCAGCAGCTGGTCGACAACAACAAGGAATTTATCCGCATCGGCAATGAATGGGTCCGTGTCGATTCCAATCTGCTGATGCAATTACGGAAGATGATTGAAGAAGCTGATGACGCTGACTGGACCATCAAAGACATGCTGTTCCAAAACGTCCCTGAAATCATGCAGGAAGAAATAGCTGATGATGAAGACCCGCTTATTGAATTCCATTTGAACAAGTCTTTGAAAAATTTGCTGGATAAGCTTCTGGATAAACGAGACCTTCCCGAAACGCCGATTCCCGCAAACTTGCATACTGAACTCCGCCCGTATCAAAAAACAGGCTTCGATTATCTGGTATTCATGCGGGAGGAAGGCTTTGGACTGTGCCTGGCGGATGATATGGGCCTCGGCAAGACGGTGCAGCTGATCGCGTATCTCCTGCATGTCCATGGGCAGCAGTCCGGACAGCCGTCGCTGATCGTCTGCCCGACATCCGTGCTGGGGAATTGGCAAAAAGAGCTTGAACGCTTTGCGCCGGATCTGAAAGTGGTCACTCATTATGGACCGGCCCGGCCAAAGGGAGACAGGTTTACTGCTTACCTGGAGGAACAGCGGCCAGATGTGGTTCTTACCACTTACGGCATTGCTTCGTCGGACGCTGCAGAGGTTCAGCAGCTCCACTGGACCAGCATCACGCTTGATGAAGCGCAGAATATCAAGAACATGTACACGAAACAATCACGCACCATCCGAAAATTCAAAGGAGATCACCATATTGCATTAACCGGGACACCGATCGAAAACCGGCTTTCTGAATTATGGTCGATTTTTGATTTTATCAATAAAGGTTATTTATACCGGATCAAAAAGTTCCAGGAAACATTCATGATCCCAATCGAACGCGATGATTCGGAGGAACAAAAGGAAAAATTGCGCCAGCGCATTCAGCCTTTCCTGCTCCGCCGGACGAAAAAGGATCCTGAACTGCGGCTGAACTTACCGGAAAAACAAGAGCAATTGGAATATTGCCCGCTGACTCCTGAACAGGCAGCGCTGTACGAAGGCCTTGTCCAGGACACGGTGGAGAAAATGGAGACGCTCACAGGATTCGAGAAAAAAGGCCTCGTCTTGAAGATGTTAAGCAAGCTGAAGCAACTATGTAATCATCCGGCACTGTATTTGAAAGAGCCTTATACATCTGCTGAAGAAATACTGCCGAGATCTCAAAAACTGGAACGCATCGTGACTCTGGCAGGGGAAATTGCCGAGCGCGGGGAGCAATGCCTGATTTTCACACAATATATTGGGATGGGTCATCTCCTGCAGCAGGCACTCAACGAACTGTACGGACACGAAGTCCCTTTCCTGACAGGCAACATGCCGAAGCAGCAACGCGACTCACTGGTCGCTTCTTTCCAATCAGGGAAGTTCCCGATTTTCATTTTGTCGCTGAAGGCAGGAGGAACCGGGCTTAACTTAACAGCGGCCACTCATGTACTTCATGCCGATCGCTGGTGGAACCCGGCAGTCGAGAACCAGGCAACGGACCGTGCATACCGGATCGGCCAGACCCAGTTTGTGCATGTGCATAAATTCGTGACCATTGGCACGATTGAGGAAAAAATTGACTCGCTGCTGACGCAAAAACAATCGATGTCCGATCAGTTTATCCAATCCAGCCAGTGGATGACCGAACTGTCCGACACCGAATTAAAGGAATTATTCACGTATTCGACTTAAAATATCCGGTCAGGCCCCCACCTGACCGGATCCCCTTTTAGACGAAAGCTGTTACTGTTTTTCGGCGGAACGGAAAATCTCTTTTAATTCACTTAGCTCCCGCTCCGCCTCTGTCAATCGCCTATGCAGCAATGCGGTTAGTTTGATCAATTGCTCCATATGGACTTCCAATTGCAGTTGCACGTCTTTGGACATGGCTAAGTGCCTCCCTATCATTTGTTACGTAGTTACTTTTTCCGTCTCCGGCGGCTGGAAGTCAAAGTCTTCTTCAGACTGTGGCGCCTGCTGCTGAGAGGCGGTTTCTTCTTTTTGCTTCCGATTGTCGAGAAAACGGACCTGGTCTCCTACCACTTCCGTAACATAGACACGCGTACCATCTTCTTTGTCGTAATGTCTTGTTTGCAGCCTGCCGGTGACAGCCACCAATGAGCCTTTGACACAGTATTTTGATATGTTGAGCGCAGACCTGCCCCAGGTTGAACAAAGAACAAAATCGCTCTCCACTACTCCTTTCTGGTTTTTGTAGTTGCGGGAGACTGCCACAATGAATGAAGTATGTACTCTTCCTTCACTCAGCATTCGACTTGTCGGATCTTTCGTCAAGCGGCCCACTATTCCGACTTGGTTCATCTTTTCACCTCCTCCTGAATATCTACAGCATACTAAAAGGGGAGAATGGCTGGCAAAACCCGAAATATTGGTTTTGCCGGTGATTCAGCTCCTGATAAATGATTTTTGGGAGTGAGGAAAAATAATTTCAAGGACGGAGAATCAGTCCGGACCTGAACATCCGTTTTTTTCAGGCTCATAGAAAAATCAGATTTCGCATCTTCCCAATAAATTTTCAGCTTTATGCCAGTCGTGAGAAAAATTGAACATATGCTATACTAGAAACAAAATCTTCGCTTGGAGGGATTGGTTATGAAGACCTTTAAAATGATTTCCCTCGGTATCGTCGACGGGGAAAATCTGATCGATTACCCGATGGTTGATGGCATCATCATCAATCAGGAAAACAGTCGGCGCTCCTGGGTGCTCGAGATGCTGATTGACTTAGAATACAAGGAAATATTCGATAAAATGAAAGAGTCGGGAGAAATTTACGATGTCAAAGTGGTTATTTCTTATCCAGGCAACGAACCGGCAACCTTCCAAGTCGTCATTTATGGAGTAAAAATCATCGGTGACCACATTTCTGTCCTGATGAAAGGTACTTTGAAACGCGCGCGCCGAAAATACGCCGAAACCTTGTTATCCGAACTGCTGGAGGATGGTCTGGAAGGTGATGAACTTTTGGAGCGTTTTGAAACAGACATGAGGAAACGGCCTGTTTTGAGAAAAGACGAAGCGGAATAACGGAAAGACGGGACTTTTCCCTTGTTAATCGTCTGAGAAAAAGCAGTTGCTTTTGCGCAACTGCTTTTTTTCGACGTTTTTTTGGTTTATTAGCGATGATGGTAAATTATTTGCGTTCAGCATAGCTGGACAAAAAACAGCCCCGTCGACAAAGTCGACGGGGCTGTTTTCCGTTTCTTATTTCAATTCGTGCAACTTATTTTCGATATAAGCGGCTTCCGCTTTACAGGAATAATCAAAATGAGTATTCAAGCGTTCCTGCATGATTTCGATACGGGCAATCTGATCTTCTGATGGTGGCTCTGACAAGATTTTTTCAATCGTCTGGTTCATCTTATTCGCCACTTCTTCATGAAAGGCCGGATCTTTCTTCACTTCTTCCGGAACTTTCTCATACCAGGAAGCACCTGTTTCGATGTATTGTTTCCATTTCCCTATAAAATCTTCCAGCCTGAAGCGGTTTTCATTCCATTCGATATCCGCCATATACGTTTCGAACATTTTCGATATGGATCGTGTAATGCTGCTTTTAACGCCTGTCGGCAAAGTTTTGTACATAATGGCCTCCTGTTTATCCGTAAGGATAGAATGCCTTACTCTTACTATCCCTCTTCTATGTAGTGCACAGTAAATTTTACAGCAACCTGATTCCCTGAGGCAATGAGCCTTTTAACCGTTTGTCACCGGTCCCAAAGCAAACAATATGTCACATTCACACGCCAATTCTCCATCCACAGTGGCAATCGCGTGACCTTTCCCCATAGAACCGCGCAGTCTTGTCAGTTCCACTTCCAACTTCAATTGATCTCCTGGCACCACCTGCCGTTTAAACCGGCAATTGTCGATGCCCGTGAAAAATGCGAGACGGCCCTTATTGGCATCCATCTGCAGCACAGCCGCTGCTCCCACTTGAGCCAATGCTTCGACAATCAACACTCCCGGCATAACTGGATAGCCCGGAAAATGGCCGTTGAAAAAATCTTCGTTCGCTGTGACATTTTTAATCCCGACCGCTTTTTTCCCGGCTTCAATTTCCACAATCCGGTCCACCATCAGAAATGGATAGCGATGAGGCAAAATTGCTTGGATTTGTTCTATTGTTAACATACTCTTCAGCTCCTTTATCGCAGTAAGTAAATGAAATATGAGCGGGACATCACTTATTCCCGCTCATAATATCTATAATATGCTGCCAGGTTTCCCATTTAAGCGCATCAGCCGGGCTGCCATCTCCGATTACACCATACCCGATCATAACGCCCAGGATGATGGCTAACACAAGCAAAGCGGCCACAATAAGGATCCGAAGCCAAATCGGGAACAACCGAATTTGCACCCACCATGTCTCTTTTGACTCTTTTTTTGCAGAAGGTTCTTGTTTTGCCCCTTTTTGAAAAGGTGCTCTCTTTTTCAAATCAGCCATTCTTTTGTCAACCTTTCCATTGATGCATGCCACTGGGAGAGCCTGAGAACTTTATCTCAAGACCCGGCATCAAAATCAATTGAACTTGTCTTTTCACTCTTATCATTATACTAAAAAAAGACATAAAGAGTATACGTCATTCATCAAATTCTTATCTTTTTCGCGAGGTTTTGCTCATATTTTCCAATAGGATGCCAGTTCCTTTGACTACACAGTTCAATGGATCTTCAGACACGAAGACAGGAACTTTCAATTCTTCGGCCAACAGATGATCAAGACCGTGAAGCAAAGCTCCTCCGCCCGTCAGGACAATTCCCCTATCAATGATATCCGCCGCCAATTCAGGAGGCGTTTTTTCCAGGACATTCTTGGCAGAAGACACGATCAACGCAATGGACTCTTTTAACGCAGCTTCAATTTCAACGGAATCAATGCTGAGGGTTTTCGGAAATCCTGTTACCATATCGCGGCCGCGAACCTCCATCTTCCCTTTCCTGCCGTCCGCAAAGGCTGTGCCAATTTCTAATTTGATATTCTCAGCGGTTCTTTCACCGATCAGTACTTTGTACTGCTTTTTTATGTATTGAAGAATATCCTGATCAAATACATCACCGGCTACTTTGAGAGTTTCACTCGCCACAATATCTCCCATCGATAAAACCGCCACGTCAGTGGTTCCACCGCCAATGTCGATAATCATATTGCCATTCGGCTGATAAATATCCATGCCGGACCCAATTGCCGCCACTTTCGGTTCCACCTCCACATAGACGTTTCTGCCGCCGGATTTTTCTGCCACTTCCCTAATTGCTTTCTGTTCGATACTCGTTACATTCGTCGGACAACAAATCAGGATCTGAGGTTTCGTCATAAACCCTCTTACCTTCAATGTATCAATGAAATATGTAAGCATTGCTTCTGTGGTGTCAAAATCCGCAATTACGCCTTCCTTCAACGGACGAACAGCTACAATGTGCTGAGGAGTCCTGCCAATCATTTTTCTTGCTTCTTTTCCAACAGCCAGGATTTTATTGGTTTTCCGATCCATTGCCACTACTGACGGTTCATTCAGCACAATTCCTTTTCCTTTTACATGAATCAGCACATTTGCTGTCCCTAGGTCAATGCCAATATCTTTTGAAAAAATCATGGTGTTTCTCCTTCCGCCTGCGTACCGCAAGCAAAATACTAAAAAGATTATCTTAACTGCATAGTTTAACACAGCATTCCAAAAATGCACAAAATTTTATTAAATCTACCATTCAACAGGATGAAAACGCCTCTCTCCTGTAAAAAATCAATGGAATATAAAAAGCCGGCAGACAATTGTCTGCAAGCTTTTAGTAGGATAATAGAAATATTAGACCGTTTGTTCTTCTTTCACTTCGGATTCTTCATTGATCACTCGTTCAATGTCTGCTCCTAATGATGCCAGTTTCAAGTGGAAATCCACATATCCGCGGTCAAGATGATAGAGTTCGTTGACTCTTGTCACGCCTTCAGCAGCGAGTCCTGCCAAAATCAGTGCAGCAGCTGCGCGTAAGTCAGTGGCTGCAACTTCTGCTCCCTGCAGATTCGATGACCCTTCCATGATGACCGATCGGCCTTCAATTTTAACTGATGCATTCATGCGGCGGAATTCTTCAACATGCATGAAACGATTCTCGAAAACCGTTTCGGTTAAAATGCCGTTTCCTTTCGCTGTGAGCATCAACGACATCATCTGAGATTGCATGTCTGTTGGAAATCCTGGATGAGGCATGGTTTTGATATCAATGGAACGAAGCGGACGGGAAGCACGGACACGGACACCTTCGTCCAATTCCTGAATATCGACACCCATTTCTCCTAATTTGGAAATCAATGCGGTCATATGCTCCGGTACGGCATTTTCGATAATGACATCACCTTCTGTAATGGCTGCGGCTACCATAAAGGTTCCTGCCTCCACTCGGTCGGGTATGATGACATGCTCTGCGCCATGCAGTTCTTTGACGCCTTCGATGCGGATGGTATCCGTACCTGCTCCGATGACACGACCTCCCATTTCGTTTACGTAATTCGCCAAATCAACGATTTCAGGTTCTTTTGCAGCGTTTTCAATGGTTGTAACACCATCTGCCAATGCAGCAGCTGAAAGGATGTTCTCCGTCGCACCGACACTCGGAAAGTCGAGGTAGATTTTAGCCCCGCGAAGCCGGCCATTGGATGTGGCTTCTACAAAGCCGTTACCAAATGTAATTTTTGCGCCCATCGCTTCAAACCCTTTTAAATGCTGATCAATGGGGCGGGAACCGATTGCACAGCCACCCGGCAACGATACACGGGCAAAGCCGTTACGCGCCAGCAGCGGGCCCATTACCAGAATGGATGCACGCATTTTCCGCACATATTCGAATTGCGCTTCACTGGATAACTCAGCTGTAGAGTCAATGATCATTTGGTTATTGTCGGGGGAATACTGAACTGCAGCGTTCAAACTTTTGAGAACTTCCTGAATGGTGTAGACATCTGCGAGATTGGGTACCTCTTTGATGATGCTGTGGCCTTTCGAAGCAAGCAATGCACCGGCAAGAACGGGCAAGACCGCGTTTTTAGCCCCTTCCACTCGTACTTTCCCTTTTAGTTTTTGTCCGCCTTTTACGATAATTTGTTCCACTGAAACGCCCTCCATGTAGTTAATAGTCATCTATATGTACGTTTAAAGTCCAATGTCATTATTTAGAAATAAAATCTTTTTAATAATACCCGTTTTTTGTTGATTTCACAAGCATCCCGGTACCTATTTTTCAGGAGTTTTACTGGAAAAAGGAGAAAATATGTCAAGAAACCGGGAAGAAGGATTGGTTTAACAAAAACTATATATTACATTTAGATTACAATAAATAGTTTCCCCTAATCTGCGCCAATAAACATGAAATCCGGGATTTATTTCCCGGGAAATAGGAGAGTTTGCCATTTTGCCATGACAGCGAGGTTCGCTGTCACGGCAAAGCAGCAAACTAAAACAAGTAAGGGAGCTGCCTGGACCACAGGGAAATATTCAGGAAAAACGTTGAAACCGCTGTGCCGATGGCAATGCTGATGAAAATATATAATATTTGTGCCTGCAGAACATGATCTTTCCGAATCCATTTTTCAAACATCACTGCACGCATGGCATAAAAGGCGACGCCTGTGAAAAAAATGTGGCTGAAGATTGAAATTAACGCTTCCTGACCAATCACAAATTCCATTTGATCACGCTCCTTTCGAATAAAAAAGCGGGCAAAAGTCAGTTGCCCTTTTGCCCGCTCGCCTTATTTAACTGTTACCCTCATAAACGTTGATACGATTCATCGCGCGCTTTAAAGCCAATTCAGCGCGTTTGAAGTCGGTGTCAGCATTCTTTGCCTGAAGCAATGCTTCTGCGCGTTTAGCAGCTTCTTGAGCACGAGCCAGATCGATGTCGGTTGCACGTTCTGCCGACTGCGCCAAAATCGTTGCTTTCTCAGGACGGATTTCAAGAAATCCTCCATTGACCGCAATGATTTCCGTCGAGTTGTCTTTCTTCAACCGGACTGCTCCGATTCCAAGAGGTGCTACTGTCGGAACGTGGCCGGGCATAACACCCATTTCTCCTGTTGCTGTGACTGCGATGAGCATTGAAACTTCTGAATCGTATACCGGGCCGTCGGGAGTGACAATATTGACTGTAATGGTCTTCATTTTTTTCCCTCCTGGTCCCTTATTTTAGACTTCTACGCCCATGCCTTTGGCTTTTTCGATTACATCTTCAATGCGGCCGACCAAACGGAAAGCATCTTCCGGCAAGTGGTCGTATTTGCCATCAAGAAGTTCACGGAAGCCTTTGATCGTTTCCTGAACCGGCACGTAAGAACCTTTTTGGCCTGTAAATTGTTCCGCAACGTGGAAGTTTTGAGAAAGGAAGTTTTGGATGCGGCGTGCACGGTTAACCGTCAGCTTATCCTCATCACTTAACTCATCCATCCCCAGGATGGCAATGATATCCTGAAGTTCACGGTAACGCTGAAGTGTTTCCTGGACTTCACGGGATACAGCGTAGTGCTCTTCCCCAACAATTTCCGGTGACAAAGCACGGGAAGTTGAAGCAAGAGGATCCACCGCTGGATAGATACCCATCTCAGAAAGTTTACGCTCCAGGTTTGTTGTCGCATCCAAGTGAGCGAAAGTTGTCGCAGGAGCCGGATCCGTATAGTCATCCGCTGGTACATAGATCGCTTGGATCGATGTAACAGAACCAGCGCTTGTAGTTGTGATACGTTCCTGCAATTGACCCATTTCAGTAGCAAGTGTCGGTTGGTAACCAACAGCTGAAGGCATACGTCCTAGAAGGGCTGATACCTCAGAACCTGCTTGTGTAAAGCGGAAAATGTTGTCAATGAACAATAGAACGTCTGCGCCCTGCTCGTCACGGAAATATTCTGCCATTGTCAAACCGGACAATGCTACACGCATACGTGCACCAGGAGGCTCGTTCATTTGACCGAATACCATGGCCGTTTTCTTGATAACACCGGAATCGCTCATTTCGAAGAACAAGTCATTTCCTTCACGTGTACGCTCTCCAACGCCGGCGAATACAGACAAACCGCCGTGCTCTTGAGCGATGTTGTTGATCAGTTCCTGAATCAAAACGGTTTTACCAACACCGGCACCACCGAAGAGACCGATTTTACCACCTTTGATGTAAGGGGCAAGCAAGTCAACTACTTTAATACCTGTTTCAAGGATTTCCACTTCTGTGGAAAGGTTCTCGAATGTAGGGGCATCGCGGTGAATCGGGTCACGGCGCTCTGCTGCCGGAATTTCTTCACCCAAGTCGATTACTTCGCCGAGTACGTTAAATACACGGCCTAATGTTACATCTCCAACTGGAACAGAAATTGCTCTGCCCAGGTCGTTTACTACTGAACCGCGCTGCAATCCATCAGTGGATTCCATGGCGATTGTGCGTACTGAATCGTCACCGAGGTGTAAAGCTACTTCAAGTGTCAATGTCACTTGTGCCTGGCCCGGGCGATCAATGCTTACAGTTAGGGCGTTGTAGATATCGGGAAGTTGGCCATTGGCAAACTTAACGTCTACAACCGGACCCATAACTTGAAGAACATGTCCTGTGTTCATGCTGTTCCCTCCTGTCTTACTTTTTCTGTTTCTTATTGTCCAGCCTCCGACAGCCAGATTCTCAGGTCATAAGCCAACCCGGCTGTGTGGCAAAAACACGCCACTTCGCCGGTTCGTCTTATGCCCGTCGAATCTACACGGCTGCCTTCGCTTTTCGTTATTCCTGAGCCGCTGCTCCGCCGACGATTTCAGTGATTTCCTGAGTGATCGCAGCCTGGCGGGCACGGTTGTATGAAAGTGTTAATCCATCGATCAATTCAGTCGCATTATCAGTTGCGCTCTTCATTGCTGTCATGGACGCAGCGTGTTCACTTGCCTTGCCATCAAGAAGTGCTCCAAAGATCAGGCTTTCCGCATATTGAGGAAGCAGGACTTCCAAAATCGCTTCAGCTGATGGATCAAACTCGTATGAAGCAGTCGATCCGGTCGCTTCGACGTTTGTTAATGGCAGCAATTTTTTCTCTGTGACTTCTTGCTGAATGGCAGAGACAAAGTGATTGTAGTACATATAGACTTCGTCATACGTACCGTCTGAGAACATACCAACAGCTTTGCGCGCAATTTCTTTGATATCCGCAAATGATGGGTGATCCGGAAGTGCTGTTGCACTTTCCAGGATATTCATGCCTTGCTTAGTAAAGAAATCTTTTCCTTTACGGCCAACACTCAGAATAACAAATTCATCATTGGAGGTATGGCGCTCACGGATTTTCGTCATGACGGTACGAAGAATATTACTGTTGTATCCGCCGACAAGACCGCGATCCGACGTGATGACTAGATAGGCAGTTTTCTTTACCGGACGCGTAATCATCATCGGATGGCTTGCATCGTTCGATCCCGATGCAATGGAAGCGACGACGTCCTGAACTTTTTCCACGTAAGGGACAAACGCTTTCGCATTCATTTCTGCGCGGTTCAATTTCGAGGCCGAAACCATTTGCATAGCTCTTGTGATCTGGCTTGTTTTCTTGGTTGACGTAATACGGTTTTTTATATCGCGTAAAGATGCCACTGGTATTTCACCACCTTAATATTTTTTCTTCCTATTCTGTAACGTAAAAGCTCTTATTCTGATTTCGCGAATGTGCGTTTGAAGTCGATGATCGCAGCATTAAATGCTTCGTCAGAAGGCAAGCCTTGCGTTTTGCGAATATGATCCAAAACTTCTGTGTGGTTAGTATCCAGCCAGCTTGTCAATTCAGCTTCGAAACGAGTGATGTCTCCTACTGGAATATCGTCAAGGTGTCCTCGAGTCAATGCGTAGAAAATGGCAACTTGTTTTTCAACTTTAATCGGATTGTTCAAGTCCTGTTTCAAAACTTCAACTGTGCGTTTCCCGCGTTCCAATTTTGCAGCTGTCGCCGGGTCAAGGTCTGAACCGAACTGGGAGAATGACTCCAGTTCACGGAATGCAGCCAAGTCCAGACGCAATGTACCTGCTACTTTTTTCATCGCTTTGATCTGTGCTGAACCACCAACCCGTGATACAGAAAGACCGGCGTTGATCGCAGGGCGAACACCCGAGAAGAATAGGTCAGACTGAAGGAAGATTTGTCCATCAGTGATCGAGATTACGTTTGTTGGGATATAAGCAGAGATATCGCCAGCCTGCGTTTCAACGAACGGCAATGCTGTGATGGATCCTGCTCCAAGCGTATCGTTCAACTTCGCTGCGCGCTCAAGAAGGCGTGAGTGAAGATAGAAAACGTCACCTGGGTAAGCTTCACGGCCTGGAGGACGACGAAGCAATAGGGATAATTCACGGTAAGCCGAAGCTTGTTTTGTTAAATCATCATAGACGATCAATACGTGTTTGCCGTCGAACATGAATTCTTCAGCCATAGAAATCCCTGCATATGGTGCCAAATACTGTAGCGGAGCCGGCTGTGAAGCTGAAGCCGTTACGACGATTGTGTATTCAAGTGCACCGTTTTTACGGAAAGTTTCTACTACGTTACGTACGGTCGATTCTTTTTGTCCGATTGCTACATAGATACAAATCATGTCCTGGTCAGCCTGGTTCAAAATTGTATCGATCGCTACAGACGTTTTACCAGTCTGGCGGTCACCGATGATCAATTCACGCTGTCCACGGCCGATTGGCACAAGAGCGTCAATCGCTTTGATCCCTGTCTGAAGTGGCTCATGAACCGATTTACGGGCCATAACCCCTTGTGCAGGACTTTCAATTGGACGTGTTTTTGTCGTGTTGATCGGACCGAGGCCATCAACAGGCTGTCCGATCGGATTTACGACGCGTCCGATCATTTCTTCTCCTACTGGAACTTCCATAATACGGCCAGTTCGACGTACTTCATCGCCTTCTTTAATGTCTGTGTAAGGGCCAAGGATAATGATACCAACGTTGTTGGCTTCCAAGTTTTGTGCCATACCAAGGACACCAGTGGAGAACTCTACAAGTTCTCCAGCCATGATGTTGTCGAGGCCATGAGCGCGTGCGATACCATCACCGATCGTGATTACTGTACCGACATCGTCAACTTTCATCTCTGATTGATAATTTTCAATCTGTTGCTTAATCAGACTGCTGATTTCTTCAGCTTTGATGCTCATGTATGTCACCCTCTCTTAATTTCTTAGATTAACCGATCAATTGACGCTGCAGACGTTCAAGTTTTGAACTGATGCTGCTGTCGTAAATGCGGTTTCCGATTTGAAGACGCAAGCCGCCCAGTAACGATGGGTCGATGACGTTTTCAATTCGCAATGACTGTTTCCCGATTTTCTTTGCAAACACAGAAGAAATGGAGGCGCGCTCTTCATCCGTCAAAGGACGTGTTGAATAGATTTTCGCATCTTCAATTCCCTGCGCTTCGTTGTATAAGCGGATGTAATCCGCGACCAGATCACTGATTTCGTCGAGGCGTCTGCGTTCCGCCAATAATTGGAGCGTATTGACCACATATGGATTCGCCTGTTTGAATACTTCGTTGATGAGGTTGCTTCTTTTTTCAGCTGACAGCTTTGGAGAAACGATCAAATTATAAAGCTCAGGGGTCATATCAAAGACTTTTTTAATCTCACGCAAGTCTTCTTCCACTTCCACTGACACTTCGTGCTGCTGGGCAACCTCGAACAATGCTAGCGCATAGCGTTCAGAAGCTTGGCTCATTGCACTTCGCCTGCCTTCGCAATCGTTTCGTTAATCAACTGGCTGTTGTCTTCTTCAGAAATTTCTTTTTCAAGTACTTTCTGTGCTGCAAGCAATGACATAGCCACCACTTCTTCGCGTACGGCCGTAATGGCTTTATCTCTTTCGTTGGCAATTTCAGCTACTGCCGCTTCTTTCATGCGGCCAGCTTCCGCGCGGGCAGTTGTAATGATATCCTCGCGAGAAACTTCGCCTTGTTTTTTAGCGTTTTCAACGATTTCCTGTGCTTGTGTACGCGCTTCTTTCAATAAGCTACGCTGCTCATCAAGCAACTTCTGTTGTTCTTTGCGGCTGTTTTCAGCCGTTTCGATTTCGCTGGCGATCAAATCTTCACGTTGTTGCATTACGCCCATCAATGGGCCCCACGCAAACTTCTTCAGCAACGCCATCAAAATTAGGAAAATGACGAGTGTTGCGATGATGTCTCCGATATTCAAAAACTCCCCGGTTGCACCGAGTACGAGGTGATCAAAAAACACGATTGTTTCACTCCCTTCAAGAGCCTAAATTCCATTACTTCTATAGTAAGATCTTTTTTTGTTAAGATGTTTTTTCAACTGTCAAGTGGACATACAAGCATAAATGGCGAAAAATACGCCGAAGCATCCCCGCCATTTTGCTATTTCAATATTAACTATTCTTATTGTCCAGACTTCAGCTGCCAGACCCTCGAGTCGCTTCGCCTTTACACCGGATGGCTGAAGAACGCCATCATTCGCAAAGTCTCCAGCGCTTGTCGGGTCTGAACGGCAGCTTCCGCTTTTCGTTATTACTGGTTCATAGTGATGAACGCGATAACTACGGCGATGATTGGCACAGCTTCGACCAATGCTACCCCGATGAACATTGTTGTTTGAAGAACGCCACGAGCTTCTGGCTGACGAGCGATACCTTCAACTGTTTTAGAAACGATAAGACCGTTACCGACACCTGCACCTAGTGCTGCTAAACCTACTGCGATTGCTGCTGCTAATAAACCTAATGAACCTGTCATTGTAATTTGTCCTCCTCAGGATAATTGTTTTTTTGTTTGCCCGATTACGGGCGTTTTATACTCAATGGTCGTCGCTGACTTTATGCGATAGATAAACCATTGTTAACATAACGAAGATAAACGCCTGGATTGTTCCGATAAAGATCGAGAACCCTTGCCATGCCATCATTGGAACGATTGCTGCGGCAAATCCAAAGAAACTTGCTCCTGCAAGGCCTGCCAGTAAAGACAGCAAAATCTCCCCTGCATAAATGTTACCGTAAAGACGCAGACCGAGTGTCAGCGTATTTGCGAATTCTTCAATGACTTTCAGTGGGAACATAAACTTCATTGGTTGGAAGTAACCTGCTCCATACCCTTTCAAGCCTTTCATCTTCACGCCATAATAATGGCTCAAAATGATGACTGTTGCGGCAAGCGTCATCGTCACCGTTGGATCAGCAGTTGGTGATTTCCACCAAAGATCGCCGTTGACCACTATGGCGAACGGGAGCCCCAACATATTTGATACAAAAATGAACATGATCAGCGTAATCCCAAGAACATGGAATTGACCGCCTGTTCTCCAGTCCATATTGCTTTTGATGATGCCTTTTACAAAATCCATGATCCATTCCATGAAGTTTTGCATACCTGTCGGTTTTAGCTGCAATCTCCGTGTAGAGATAAAAGCAATAAGGAATACGATAAGAGCGGCTACAAGAAGCATCATAACGTTCGACAAGTTAAACCAGATCCCGAACACTTCAAGCATAGGAGCGCCATGATCCACGATAGTTTCACCTCTCTTTCCACATTCTTAATGGTGTTTCACGTGATAAACAATCCGCTCTGTCAATAGCAGAACGTATGGGACCATCAACCCGATTACTGTACTGATCAAGTGTATATGCTGGGCAAATAAAATTGCTACTGCCACAGCGGCAGCACCTGATGCAAACCGTAATGCCGTTCCAAGCGAACGAACCTTCGAGCCTTCTGTCACCGCCCGGTCAAACTTTTCCATCCGGCGAACCAAGATCCACATATTGTACAGGCCGAACAAAGTTCCGATTATCAGACCCGCGAACACCGCCTGGTAAGGGGTCAATCCCCATCCCAGCACAAACGCCGCCAAAATGAAAAAAATCATCTTTTTAAGTCTTGTATAAATCTCCCTGAGTCCATCCATGTTCACTTGTCTCCCGATTCGAATTTTTGGACGGTCTGAAGCATCGCTCGCACGCCGATGATTAACCCCAGCATTAAGCAGATGATCAAAAAAAGCGGAGCGGTTCCGAATTGTTCATCGAGCCACATACCTGTGAACAGACCGATGAGCACGGACCCGACAAGTTGTGAAAGAATGGCACTGTACAGCACCATCGCTTGTAAGGGACTTTTTGTTGGGCGCATGATAAACCCCTCGAATTTCGTTTGATTTGACTTTTACCCCGTTAAAAGAGCCGTCGCATCAGGCTTTCAGAACAACATCTTTTATGTATGAAAACCTTCTCATGCATACCCTTTGTTAGCATACAATAGGGGTAAAATCATGTCAATTAGTAGAAGTGAAAAACTTCACAAGCGATTTCGGGCTGTCATATTCTCGACAAATTCTGTTAGAAAAGCGGAAAGAGCCGTTTTGCTTCGAAAGGCATAAGGCGGGTTGCCGAAGCGGCGTGTTTTCAGCCGCACAGTCTCGAAAAGCGGAAGTGCCTGTTCAGCTCTGACAGGCATAAGGCAGACCAGCGAAGTGGCGCTCTTTGCCACACAGCTGGGTTGACTTATGTCCCGAAGAGCTAGGCACTGGAGACTGGACACCAGAGTGACTTATGACCCGAGAAGCAGGCTCTTGCAGCTGGACACTGAAAAGCGGAAAGAGCCGTTACTTGCCTGAAAAGTAGTTGTGAAGAGCTTCCACAATCCGGCGCGATGCTTCCCCGTCGCCATATGGATTAGAGGCGTGTGACATTTCGGCATACGCTTCGCCGTCCGTCAGCAACTCTTTTGCCAGGCTGTATATATTCTCTTCTTCCGTCCCCGCCAGTTTCAGTGTCCCGGCATCGATGCCTTCCGGACGCTCTGTGGTATCGCGGAGCACCAGCACCGGTTTCCCGAGAGATGGCGCCTCTTCCTGCACACCGCCGGAATCCGTCAATATAAAGAAGGAACGCGCAGCGAAGTTGTGGAAATCCAGGACTTCCAACGGTTCGATCAAATGGATTCGTGGATCGCGTCCCAACACTTCATCCGCCACTTCCCGAACTGCCGGATTCATATGCACCGGGTAGACGACTTGCACATCGTCATGCTCCTCAATCAGCCGCTTGATCGCCTTGAACATATTGCGCATCGGCTGGCCCAGGTTTTCACGGCGGTGAGCTGTCAACAGAATCATCCGGTCGGAACCGATTTTCTCAAGAATCGGATGGGAATAAGTTTCACGGACCGTCGTCTTCAACGCATCGATGGCTGTATTCCCCGTCACATAGATCATTTCTTCTTTCTTGTTTTCCGCCCGCAGGTTTTGGGCGGATTTGTCAGTCGGCGAAAAATGGATGTCTGCCATGACTCCCGTCAATTGCCGGTTCATTTCCTCCGGGTAAGGCGAGTATTTGTTGTGTGTGCGCAGTCCCGCTTCCACATGGCCGACGGCAATCTGATTGTAGAAAGCGGCCAGACTGGCGACAAATGTCGTGGTGGTATCTCCATGGACAAGGACAATATCAGGCTTCGCTTCTTTCATCACCGCGTCCAAGCCCTGTAACCCGCGTACCGTTACATCGCTCAATGTCTGACGATCTTTCATGATGTTCAAATCAAAATCCGGTGTGATTTGAAAAGTGTCCAGCACTTGATCGAGCATTTGTCTGTGTTGAGCTGTCACTGTCACCAGCGGCTCGATGGTCTCCGGATGCTTTTGGAGTTCCAGCACAAGCGGTGCCATTTTGATGGCTTCCGGCCGCGTGCCAAATATCGTCATTACTTTCCACTTTCTCGACAAACTAATCTACCCCGTTTCTTTATTTGGTTCCGAATAACCGGTCACCGGCATCTCCGAGTCCTGGAATGATATATCCTTTTTCGTTCAGTTTTTCATCCAGTGCCGCAATATAAATATCCACATCCGGATGTGCCTGCTGAAGCGCTTCAACGCCTTCAGGAGCAGCGATGATGCACATAAAGCGGATCTTTGTGGCACCGCGTTTCTTTAAGGAATTCACGGCTTCCACTGCCGACCCTCCCGTAGCGAGCATCGGATCGACTACGATGAAATCGCGCTCTTCCACGTCGGATGGCAACTTCAGGTAATATTCGACTGGCTGCAGCGTTTCGGGATCACGGTATAAACCGATATGCCCCACTTTCGCGGCTGGAATCAATTTCAGAATTCCATCGACCATGCCAATGCCGGCCCGCAGGATGGGCACGACGCCAAGCTTCTTCCCTGCCAGTACATTGGATTTCGCCACCTGGACAGGTGTCTCCACTTCGATTTCCATCAACGGAAGATCGCGTGTAATTTCAAAAGCCATCAGTGTGGAAATTTCATCCACTAATTCACGGAATTCTTTCGTTCCCGTCGACTTGTCGCGAATGAACGTTAATTTATGCTGAATCAACGGATGATCGAATACATATACTTTTCCCACGGCACATCTCTCCTTTTCCTACATTATCTTACCCAGTATAACAGAAATCGATCATTGCGAGGGACGCCAGAAATCATTGAGAGTATTCAGAAAAAGAAGAGCCCCGCGTCAGGAATTCCGTCACTGACCGTAGTACAGCCACGTTTCATCTGTCCTTCTTATTGAACAAAAATCTGATCGCCTTAATTTGGACACAAAAAAAACCGAAGCTTGTCAGCAACGGTCTATAGTAAATTGGCTTCGTCCAGTGGCATGGGCTTATGAAACAGATAGCCCTGGCCGTATCGGCAGCCAAGTGCCAGTAAGGTCCGGCGTTGCGTCTCCGTTTCAATGCCTTCGGCTACAGCAGACATATTCAGGTTTTCCGCAAGTTGAATAATGGTCCGGACAATCGCCAAAGTTCCTTCGCCTTCCATATTTGATATGAAGGAACGGTCGATTTTGATCTCGCTTACCGGCAGCTTCTGCAAGTAACTGAGCGAGGAATACCCGGTGCCAAAGTCATCGACAGAGCTGGTGAAGCCGTAGTCATTCAATTGCTTGAACACTTTGTATGCCGTATCAATATCCACAAATCCGATCCGCTCGGTAATTTCAAGACGAATCCATTTCGGGTCAATGTCGTATTCGGCTGCTGTATCAACCAGATAGGGAATAAAAGACCGATGGAAAAAATGTTCCGCTGAAATATTGATGGCTACAGGCCGAAGTCGCTGTCCCCTATCCTGTCTTTTTTTCAGCCATTCCATTACGCGCAAGAAAACTTTCTGCTCCAACACTCTTATTTTTCCGTTCTTTTCGGCCGCAGGAATAAAAACATTCGGACCGATTGGCCCCAGCTCGGGGGAGTCCCACCTGGCCAACGCTTCGAAACTGACAATTTCTCCGGTTTTCAATTCCACTTTCGGCTGTAGATGAACATCCACTTCGCCTCTATTCAAAGCTGCCGTCAATTCACTGGCCAAACGCAAATCCCTTCTCATGATCTGATCGTGCTCATCTTCAAAATAACAGATGGATTCACCGGTACCGAGCTTGGCTTTGGACAGAGCGCTGTCCGCATGGCGGATCAGTTCGTCTCCATCCCGCCGATTTGGCGTAATGAGTGCAATCCCCATTTTCATGGTCATGAATAATTCCAGATCCTGAATGGAAACCGGCTTTTCTACGCATTGTTTGATGCGCTCCAGGTTTTCCGTGAGGTCTTTTAATGGAGACAAGCTGACAAAAGCGATAGTCGAATCAGAAAAACGGGCAACGAAATGCCGGGAAATCCATGGATCCCGCATAAACCGCCTGCCGATTTCCCGGATGAGCAGATCGCCTTCACGATGACCGTATTGATCGACTACTTTGACGTATTCATCGAGTGAGATAAAAGCGACAAACCCTTCTTTGCCTTCTTCCAACAAACCGGTGAGCTCATTCATGAAATAATTCCGGTTCGACAAGCCGGTTTCTTTGTCGATATAGGCCAGGCGCAGCACTTCTTCCTGTTCCCTGGAATACTTGACAGCCAACGCTACACTTGGGGCCACCTGTTCCAGAAACCGCAAATCATCGGGAGCCGGTGTCATTACGGAAGAGAAATATATTGCGAATGCGCCGATTGAGTTGCCTGCTGTGTCGGTGATCGGAACTGACCAACTCGATGCCAAATGAAATTCTTTGACCAGCTTCCTGTGCTTTTCCCATAAGGGATCTTTGGCCGTGTCTACGCTGACAACCGCTTCCTGGCGATGAAAAGCAGCGCCGCACGTTCCCACATCGGCTTCGACTTGGAGGCCATCAATGTCTTGATGGAATTCTTCCGGCATCGATTTACCTGCTGCAATTCGAAAGCGCTCCTGTTCGTCAACCATCAATACCGTGCATTTTGCACCATCTGCAAAAAACGATTCTGCTGTATCACAAACTTGTTGCAGCAGCACACTTAACATATGGCCTTTTTCGATGCCCGTGTAAATGTCCTGCTGTATTTTAATGAGCGCCTCTGCTCTTTTCCGCTCCGTAATGTCTTTTTGCAACAATAACGTAAACATAAACTTTTTTTCCTGGATGAAAAGCGGCTGTATCGTGATTTCGTTCCAAAATGGCCGACCATCTTTACGGTAATTGACAATTTCAAAAGTACCGGCTTTGTTGGCCAGCGTGTATTCCCTGATTTGTCCGCTGACTTCCCTGTCTGTTTTGATGCCGTGCAGAAAGCGGCCGTTGTTGCCAAGCACTTCTTCTTCTGAATACCCGGTCATTTCATAAAAAGCATCGTTTGCATAAACAATTGGGAGATCTTCCGATTCCGGGTTGATGACCAGGAATCCTGTCTGGAATTCCACCCCGAGACGGCGCAGCCAATCAATGACCACTTGTTTCTCTTCGCTCATTTTATGTAGTTGCATACGCAGTCCCTCCAGATCCAATATGTACAGAACAAAAATACAGCTGCCAGCCTTAAGCTCTTGGCAGCTGTATTCCCTTATTTATATAACGGAAAACTTGCCGTCAGTTTCGCCGTACGTTCAGCGGCTTGTTGTTTTATATCGTTGTCTTCAGGATTTTTCAGAAGTGAGGCAATGATGGAAGCCACTTCCTTCATTTCCGGCTCTTTAAAGCCGCGCGATGTAACGGCCGGTGTCCCGAGACGCAGTCCGGATGTGACAAATGGGCTCTCCGGGTCAAACGGGATGGTGTTCTTGTTTGTCGTAATTCCGACTTCATCCAGTAAATGCTCCGCTACTTTCCCGGTCAAGTTCAATTCACGAAGATCGACAAGCATCACGTGGTTGTCTGTACCGCCGGAAACGATGCCCACACCTTCAGCCATCAAGCCTTCAGCCAATGCTTTTGCGTTTTTCACTACCTGATCAATATACGTTTCAAACTCCGGCTGTTGAGCTTCTCCGAACGCTACCGCTTTCGAAGCAATCACGTGCATCAGCGGGCCGCCCTGGATTCCAGGGAAAATCGTCTTATCGATTTTTTTCGCAAACTCTTCTGTGCAAAGAATCAATCCACCGCGCGGGCCACGAAGTGTCTTATGCGTGGTTGAAGTGACAAAATGGGCATGCGGCACAGGACTTGGATGAGCTCCAGTGGCAACGAGACCTGCAATATGTGCCATATCCACCATCAAATAAGCTCCGACTTCGTCTGCAATTTCGCGGAATTTCGCAAAATCAAGTACACGGGAATACGCACTTGCCCCAGCGACGATCAACTTAGGTTTGTGCTCGAGTGCCACTTCACGGACTACATCATAATCGATCAGTTGCGTCTCTTCATTGACACCATACTCCACAAAATTATATGTCATGCCGCTGAAGTTGACACGGCTGCCATGTGTCAAATGACCACCATGGTTCAGGTTCATCCCAAGGACTGTGTCACCTTGCTTAAGAATCGCTGTATAAACCGCCATGTTCGCCTGCGATCCGGAATGCGGCTGAACGTTTGCATGGTCTGCTCCGAAAATTTCTTTCAGACGGTCACGTGCGATGTTTTCCACAACATCCACGAATTCGCATCCGCCATAATAGCGTTTGTTCGGATAACCTTCTGCGTACTTATTCGTCAACACTGAGCCTTGCGCGTCCATTACTGCCTGTGAAACAAAGTTCTCTGATGCAATCAGTTCGATGTTCGCTTCCTGACGATCCTTTTCAGCGTTCATCGCTTCAAATACTGCCGGGTCCTGCGCCTTAATCAATTCCATTCTGATATCCCTCCTGTGATTGAACAAGCTCACGATCATAGCTCGCCCGCTCCCCGCCGATGAGTTTCGGCCGTGTGGTCGCAGCGGACACGATCGCTTCACCTATTAGTTTAACAGAAGTTCGCACCGGAACGGCCACTCTTTTTAAATGCATGCCAATCATGGTTTGCCCGATATCGATTCCTGCATGGGCCTGGATTTCTTCCACTACTACAGGATCTTCCATATTCGAAAATGCATAAGCACTCATCGAGCCGCCGGCTTTGGCGACGGGGATGACTGTCACAGGTTCCCAGCCGTATTTCTCAGCTGCTTCGCGTTCGATCGTCAATGCACGGTTGATGTGTTCACAGCCCTGGAAGGCCAGGTAAAGGCCGTGCTTCGCCGCAAATTTCACAAACGGTTCAAACAGGCTTTCGGCAATGTCCAATCCGCCGCCCGTACCAATGCGTTTTCCGGCAATTTCAGAAGTTGAGCAGCCGACTACAAACACTTGGCCTTTTTTGAATTCGATTTGCTGCTCCAATTCACTCAGATTTTCCTCGAGTTGCAATTGCCACAATGTCTGCATGTCGACTCCTCCTTATTATTGTTCTAAAGCTGTGATTTTCTGAACCCGCTTTTCGTGACGGCCTCCTTCAAATTCTTCAGTCAGCCAGGTTTTCGCGATTTCACGGGCAAGCCCCGGTCCGATGACGCGTTCGCCCATAGCCAGTACGTTGGAATCGTTATGGCCTCTTGTCGCTTTTGCACTGAATACGTCATGAACCAGCGCACAACGGATGCCTTTGACTTTGTTGGCCGAAATCGACATGCCGATGCCGGTCCCGCAAATCAGGATTCCCCGGTCGAACTCTCCGTTTGCCACTCTTTCTGCCACCGGTGCTGCATAATCCGGGTAATCTACGGAATCGTCTGTCTGTGGTCCAAAATCTTTATAATCAATGCCCAACTCGTTCAGCAAGTTGACAATTTCCTTGCGCAAATTATTTCCACCGTGATCTGATGAGATTGCAATTTTCATGTAAAGCCCTCTTTTCGTCATATTCTTATGTTTATCTTACCATCTTTGCCGTCAAATTCATACAAACCACTACGCTGACTGGGCAACCGAAGCCTATGACCACTCGCTCGGAGTCTGTGAGCGCTCAACCTTTTTCAACACAAAAAACCGCTTGCACCTATGCAAGCGGCAATTCCATTTTCACGCAGCGTTTTCTGCCATTCACTCTTCAGCAATTTTATCTGCTAATCGGTCAAGCAACCTTTTCAATTCATTGAATGTTGCGGTATAGGTGGATAAAGAACCGCCGTACGGGTCGGAAACATCTTCTTTTCTGCCTTCCACAAATTCTTTCAGTGAAAAAATCCTGTCAGATGCTTCCGGATAACTTTGCATGACCAGCCGCTTATGGGATTCCGTCATGGTCAAGATCAAAGAAGCCCACTGGACGTCTTCCGGTTCCAATGACTTTGAAGTATGTTCAAATTCGATTCCCTGTTCTTCAAGCACGGCCTGAGCGTTCGAAGACAATGGAGCCTCGCCGGCAAAAAGGCCAGCAGAACGAACTTCCACATCAGGCAATTGCTTGGCTGATAGGATGGCTTCTGCCATTGGGCTTCTGCATGTATTTCCGGTACATATGAAAAAGATATTCATGTTACACCTGCTTTCGAAAATTCAACTAAACCATTTATGATCTGCTGCTCTTTCCAACCGGTTCATCATCGCGTCATTTTTTTCATCGTCCGACACTGCCGCTAAAATCAGATCCGCTTCGCTCATATCGCATTTGCGCAAACTGTCATACAGCGTTTTTGCCGATAGAGGAAAATAGAAATCCGCTTCCGGGAATTCGCTGCTGCTGAGTACAGCTACTTTCTTCTCTTTATCATGCAAGTATTTAATCGCTTTGTTGACCAGCGAATGATCGTTTTCAATCAAATAAACCGGTGCTTCCGGAGCATAGTGAATGTATTTCATGCCCGGTGATTTGGGGGTGTTGCCTTTTGGATCCGACGACAGCCGTACAGAGCCGACCAGTTGTTCAATCTGCTCTTTGGTCACTTCGCCTGGCCGCAAAATGACAGGTGGTTCGCTGGTCATGTCGAGCACTGTGGATTCAATACCGACAGCGGTCGCCCCACCATCCAAAATCAGCGGGATTTTTCCTTCCAGGTCATGATAAACATGCTCTGCCATCGTCGGACTTGGTTTTCCGCTCGTATTGGCACTCGGTGCTGCAACCGGAAGCTTTAAACGTTTCAGGAAATTCAGCGCTACTGGATGGTTGGGCACCCGTATCCCCACCGTCTGAAGATCTGCTGTCACATTTCCAGCAAAAGTATCTGATTTTGCTTTCATTACTAATGTCAAAGCCCCCGGCCAAAAAGCATCCATGCAAGCAATCGCTTTATCTGACACATTCTCCACATATTTCAGGGCAGTTTCTTTGGAGTCGACGTGGACAATCAGCGGATTATCAGACGGTCGGCCTTTTGCTTCGAACACTTTATCAACAGCCAGCGGGTTGGTGGCATCTGCTCCCAGTCCATATACTGTTTCCGTCGGAAAAGCGACCAGCTCGCCATTTTTGATCAGTTCTACAGCTTGTGTATAAGTTTCTTCCTTATTCACATTTCTATCCACAAGAATCGTTTTCGTTTCCACGCAAACATCTCCTATTTACAAAGCTTTTTATCCTATTATCCACAAACTGTGGGTATCTTACAACAACATCCGCCTAATTTGTGGGTAACTCATTCAACAACGCAAAAACCATTCGGTCATTTTTGTTGATATCTTTTTTTACATAAACCTTCGCCTGTGGAAAGGCCTCTTTCAATAACTGTGCCACAGCGCTTCCTTGTGTATGGCCAATTTCAAAACCGATTATGCACTGGTCATCCACAATATCCGGCAGTTGGCGTGCCATTTCTTCGTAAAGGGCAAGCCCTTCCTTTTCCGCAAACAGAGCTTCATGCGGTTCGAAGTCATGAACAGTATCTGATAGACCAGGCGCTTCACTGTAAGCGATGTAAGGGGGATTCGATAAAATGACATTCCATTTCCGTCCTTTGAGCGGAGCGGCTAAATCACCCTGCTGAAAAATGACCTCTGCACCGTTCTGTTTCGCATTTTCTTTCGCAGTAGCAAGCGCCGCCTCTGAAATATCCGTCGCCGCCACAAGCGCCGCAGGCAATTCGCATTTCATCGTAACTGCTATGACACCGCTGCCTGTTCCAATATCCGCAATCGCCAGCTGCCGGCCGGAAAGATGACGCTCAATCAATTGCAGGGCCTCTTCCACCAATTCTTCCGTCTCAGGCCTTGGAATCAGTACGTCTTTGTTCACTTGAAATGTCCGGCCGTAAAATTCCTCGCTTCCTGTCAAATGCTGAACCGGCGTGCCCGCTCCGTGCAACTCGATGTTTCGCCAAAACCGCTGAAAAACACCTTCGCTGATTTCCTCTCTCATCGAAGCCAGCAGACCGCTGTAAGTAACGCCGAGTTCATGCTGAAGAAGAATCCGTGCAGCCGCTTCCTCACGCCCTTTGTCCTTTAAAAAAGAAGAAGCCCCTTGAAGGGCCTCATACACTTTTCTTCTATCATTCATTGTTCAGGCTTTCCATTCTTGCAGACTGTTCTTCCACAATCAGCGCGTCGACGATTTCATCCATTTTCCCTTGCAGAATTTGATCCAGTTTCTGAATCGTCAGGCCGATGCGGTGATCAGTGACACGGTTTTGCGGAAAATTATACGTCCGGATGCGCTCTGAACGGTCTCCTGTACCAACAGCTGATTTTCTGACAGCATCATATTCGGCCTGCGCTTCCTGCTGGAACTTATCATAAACACGTGCACGCAGAACTTTCATGGCACTTTCTTTATTTTTGATCTGTGATTTTTCGTCCTGGCATGTAACTACTGTATTGGTCGGCAAATGTGTCAAACGAACGGCTGACATGGTCGTGTTTACCGACTGCCCTCCGGCACCGGAAGACGCATACGTATCGACACGGATATCATTATCATGAATTTCCACTTCGACTTCTTCCGCTTCCGCCAAGCAAGCGACTGTCGCCGTCGATGTATGGATGCGTCCGCCGGATTCCGTTTCGGGAACGCGTTGTACACGATGGGCGCCGTTTTCGTATTTCATTTTTGAATAAGCGCCTTTTCCTGTAATCATGAACACCAATTCCTTGAATCCGCCCAGTCCTGTAGGAGAAGAATCCATGATCTTCACTTTCCAGCCGTTCGATTCGGCGTAGCGGCTGTACATCCGGAAAAGGTCTCCTGCAAATAAAGCTGCTTCGTCTCCACCCGCAGCTCCGCGAATTTCCATGATGACGTTTTTGTCGTCGTTCGGATCTTTTGGAATCAATAAAATGTGAAGGCGCTCTTCCACTTCTTTCAATTGAGCTTCCAACTCGCTGACTTCTTCTTTTACCATTTCACGCATGTCTGCATCCATTTTTTCGTCAAACATCGCTTTGGCATCTTCCAACTGGGCATTCAAATCTTTGTACTGTCGGTAAGCCTCCACAGTTTCCTGCAAATCGGATTGCTCTTTGGAGTACTCCCGCAATTTATTGGTATCACTGACGATTTCAGGGTCGCTCAGCAATTCGTTCAAGCGATCATATCGGTCTTCAACTGCCTGTAATCGATCAAACATTGGCGTCACCTCTATTTCTGTTTTCTTTGTTTTTTTCTATAGAATGTTGAACTAATTAATTAAATATTGATGAAATCGCTCCAGGCGGACGCTTTCCGCGGGCATGGCTTGAGCCTCCTCGGTCGCTGCGCTCCCTGTGGGGTCTCAAGACTCATGCTATTCCCGCAGGAGTCGCCGCCTTCCGCTCTTTCTTCTAAAGTGTATGTGGATATATCAAATCTCATCCACAAACATTTTCCTCATTTAAAGATATGGAGCAAAACAGCGAAGAAAACCGTACTGCTCCTGCATCGCTTCGCTGCTTCGTCGCAAAGACATTGACCGAACTTACCTTCGGCCAATGTCTTGCCTGCGGGATAGCGAAGTGCCGAAATCCACTCGGGCGCCAAGCCCGAGTTAGTTCGGCGCAAGTCCGCGGCAAGCGCAGCTGTTTTGCGGAATATCGGCAATCCAACATATTAAGCTTAACTTATATATACTATATAATATATTAATTTCGTTCAGTTACCGTGACTCCAGCCGTCACTTCGTGGTGGTGGCGGCAGCGGGGTTCGTATGCTTCGGATGCACCGACCAGGATGGTTGGATCATCGGCTCCTGCCGGTTTTCCGTCGATCAGGCGCTGAGTCCGGCTTGCCGGTGAGCCGCAGACGGTGCAGACGGCCTGCAGTTTTGTCACTTGCTCGGCAATGGACAATAGGGACGGCATCGGCCCAAACGGACGGCCACGGAAATCCTGATCCAATCCTGCCACGATGACACGGAAGCCATGGTTGGCCAGTTTCTGTACATTTTCAATTATCTTATCATCAAAAAATTGAGCTTCATCAACGGCAATCACATCGTACTCATCACTTATATACTGCCACAATTCTTCTGAGTGACCGATGGGCAAAGCAATTACAGTCGCTCCATTATGGGAAACGACCGCTTCTTCGCTGTAGCGATCATCGAGTTTCGGCTTGAATACCGCAATTTTCTGTTTGGCAAATTGGGCACGGCGCACTCTGCGGATCAGTTCTTCCGATTTTCCGGAAAACATGCTCCCGCAAATCACTTCCACCCAGCCTGATTGTTTCATGACGTACATAATGGAGACCCCTTTCAAACCTTTATCATTAATATCATACCCAAAAAAGAAAGGTATTTCTGCTTTTTCACTTATATGTAACGAAATTTCTTCTATTGAAAATCATTAATTCGACTTATATATTCTGGACAAAAAAATACCTGCCAGCGTTTTTGCGCAAGGCAGGTATAATTTCTTTATCAATTACTGGTTGATTTCTTCTTTTAGGCCGTATTTCTTGTTGAAGCGGTCTACGCGACCATCTGCAGCTGCGAATTTTTGACGACCTGTGTAGAATGGGTGGCATTCTGAACAAAGTTCAACATTGATGTTTTCTTTTACAGAACCTGTTGTAAAAGAGTTGCCGCATGAGCAAGTTACGGTTGCTTGTTTGTATTCTGGGTGTATACCTGTTTTCATGTTTTTTTCTCCTCCCGCCCTGAACCATCTGGAACAGAGTTATAATATATGGTTACTATTGCCTTACACGGTTCTTTTCGACCGTATATGCAATAGCTTTGCTTTCATTCACTTTCATAATCATATCAAATTCCACTGACATTTGCAAGTGGTTAGATCATCTTCTTGCTGCTTCGGTGAGCTTTCAACTCACTGTTCAGCTGCTCGAAAAATTCTTCATTTGTTTTGGATTGGCTGAGTTTTTTCAGGAAGCGTTCACCGAAGTCCGTAGAATCCGAGAACGTTTTCCGGATGGCCCATAACTTGTCCAAATGGCTTTTGCCGATCAGCAATTCTTCTTTCCGCGTGCCGGAGCGACGGACATCCAGCGCCGGGAAAATACGGCGTTCGGCCATGCTGCGATCCAGATGAAGTTCCATGTTGCCGGTGCCTTTAAACTCTTCATAAATCACTTCATCCATCCGTGAGCCTGTTTCCACTAAAGCTGTTGCCAGAATCGTCAGACTGCCGCCTTCTTCGATATTCCGCGCCGCTCCAAAAAAGCGTTTCGGACGATGGAAAGCAGCTGGATCAATCCCTCCTGATAGTGTACGGCCACTTGGCGGAATTACCAAATTATATGCTCGGGCAAGGCGTGTAATGGAATCCATCAGGATGACCACATCGCGTTTATGCTCCACCAGCCGCATGGCGCGTTCCAAAACCAGTTCCGCCACTTTTACATGGTTTTCAGGAATTTCATCGAATGTCGACGAGACAACATCGGCATTGACTGAACGTTCAATATCCGTGACTTCTTCCGGACGTTCATCGATCAGCAGGACAATCAGCTCCGCTTCCGGATGATTTGTGGTAATGGAATTGGCGATTTCTTTCAACAGCATCGTTTTTCCGGCTTTTGGCGGCGCCACAATCAAGCCGCGCTGACCGAATCCGACCGGTGCCACCAAATCCATGATGCGCGTGGATAACTGTTTCGGTGATGTTTCCAAACGGATATGGCGATCAGGATAAAGCGGCGTAAGTCCCGGGAAGTGAACCCGTTCTTTCGCCACTTCCGGGTCTTCCCCATTCACTGCTTCCACTTGCAATAAACCAAAATAACGCTCGTTTTCTTTTGGAGGACGCACTTTTCCTGAAACTTTGTCACCGTTCCGAAGATCAAAGCGGCGGATTTGAGAAGCGGAAATGTAGATGTCTTGAGAGCTTGGAGAATAGTTGATTGGGCGCAGGAATCCGAACCCTTCAGACTGGATGATTTCCAGTACGCCTTCCATGAAGAAAAACCCTTCTTGTTCAGCACGGGTTTTTAAGATAGCAAAAATCAATTCTTTTTTTGTCAATTTGCTGTAATTTGTCAGTTTGTACTCTTTCGCTAAATTGTACAGTTCTTTTAGCGTCATATTTTCCAATGAGGAAATTGTTATCGTTGCCATGTATCAGACACCACTCTTATTCTTTTTTAGGATTTTTTAAGTTGAGGATCAGTCACAGAAAGTGTTGGAAAGATCTTTCAAAGAAGAAGCCCGGCAGTGAGCCGGGCTCAGATTGGAAGTTGCATTTTCTTAATCGTTCATAACCAGATTCGGTTTTTTCTTCAGACTATGGCGGCCTTCGACAAAGCGGACCGTACCGGATTTTGCACGCATGACAAGTGTATGGCTTTCTGCGAAAGAACCTTTCAGTTGCACACCGCGCAATAGTTCTCCGTCAGTGACTCCTGTTGCCGCAAAGATGGCGTCATCGCCTTTCACCAGGTCATCCATCATCAGAACTTGGTTGACATCAAGCCCCATATCTTTGCAGCGCTGTGCTTCTTCGTCATTTTGAGGAAGAAGCTTGCCTTGAAGTTCTCCGCCCAGACATTTCAGGCCAACAGCAGCAATCACGCCTTCCGGTGCACCACCGGAACCAAACAGGATATCAACGCCGGTTTTGTCGAAAGCGGTGTTAATCGCTCCTGCGACGTCTCCGTCATTGATCAATTTGATGCGGGCACCGGCTTCACGGATCTGGCGAATAATGTCCTGATGCCGCTCCCGGTCTAAAATTGTTGCCACGACATCTTCTATATCCTTGTTTTTCGCTTTGGCCACGGCTCGAAGGTTATCGATGATTGGCGCATTGATGTCAATCTTGCCAACCGATTCCGGTCCGACAGCGATTTTCTCCATATACATATCGGGCGCATTCAATAAGTTGCCCCGGTCTGCAATGGCCAATACAGCAAGTGCATTCCAACCGCCGGCTGCTACAATATTCGTCCCTTCAAGAGGGTCCACTGCTACGTCGACTGCGGGACCGTGTCCCGTGCCCAGCTCTTCGCCGATATACAGCATCGGAGCTTCGTCCATTTCGCCTTCGCCGATGACGACGACTCCCTGCATCGGGATTGTATCGAACACCGTTCGCATGGCTGTAGTGGCTGCATCGTCGGCTTCGTTTTTGAGGCCGCGGCCCATCCATTTTGAAGAAGCAATTGCTGCCGCTTCGGTTACCCGTACTAATTCCATCGATAAACTTCGTTCCATAGTCTTATTTCCTCCCGTTCAGCATTCAATCTGTCACCATTATTGTAGCATATATTGACAAGCTAACCAGAGGTCAATTTGCGTCCTGGCTGAGGTCGGACTTCATGCTGGCGACCGGGTCAATCGTTTCTTTTCGGATGTCGGCGCCAAGCCCTTTCAGTTTTTCGACAATCGAGGAGTAGCCTCTTTCGACATGATAGATTTCACGGATTTCGGTTTCCCCTTCAGCTATCAGTCCGGCGATAATAAGTGCAGCTCCTGCCCGTAAATCGGACGCAACCACAGTCGCAGACGTCAACGGAGTCGGACCGGTGATGATTGCCGCTCTTCCTTCGACCCGTCCGCTGGCATTCATGCGCCGCAGCTCATCAATGTGTTTGAAGCGAGCCGAATAGATGGTGTCGGTGATCATGGAAGAACCTTCCGCCTGCGTCATCAAGACGGAAAACGGTTGCTGCAGATCTGTTGCAAATCCTGGATAAACCAGTGTCTTTACATCGATTGCCTGCAATTGTGTCGGCTTCGGAATGTGAATCGACTCTTCGCCTTCCTCCACTTTCACACCCATTTCACGCAATTTCGCCGTCAACGCCTCCATGTGGAATGGAATTACGTTGTCGATTGTGACGCCATCTCCTACCGCTGCAGCCATAATCATGAAAGTACCAGCTTCGATACGGTCAGGAATGATGGTATGGTTGGTGCCGTTCAACTCTTCTACCCCGTCAATACGAATGATGTTTGTTCCTGCGCCTTTGATCTTTGCTCCCATATTGGTCAGAAGAGTGGCGACATCGATGATTTCCGGTTCTTTTGCAGCGTTTTCGATAATCGTCTGTCCTTTTGCCCTTACAGCAGCGAGCATAATATTAATAGTCGCTCCCACGCTGACAACATCCAGATAAATTTTCGCGCCGCGCAATTCATCCGCACGCAAGTAAATGGCTCCGTGCTCATTCGTCACTTTTGCACCGAGTGCTTCAAAGCCCTTGATATGCTGGTCAATCGGGCGCGGCCCCAGAAAACATCCGCCCGGTAAACCGATCGCGGCATGTTTGAAACGGCCGAGCATGGCGCCCATCATATAATAGGAAGCACGGAGCTTCTTGACATTTCCATTCGGCAAAGGCATATCAACCATCGCCGTTGGATCGATGCTCATCGTGCCGTCTTCAAATGTCACGTCGCCACCGATCTCTTCCAGAATACTTTTCAAAGTCCAGACGTCAGAAATTTCCGGCAAACCCTCTATCTCGACAGGTGAATTAGCCAAAATCGACGCTGGAATCAATGCCACCGCGCTATTTTTTGCTCCGTTCACTTTAATCGTGCCTGATAAGCGTTTGCCGCCTTTTATTTTATAAACATCCATCGTATTTCTCCTTCTTTGGTTACTCCACAGAGCGCTTGTCCCAATCAGACAAGAACGCTTCGATTCCTTTGTCAGTCAACGGGTGTTTGAACATTTGTTTCATTACTTTGATCGGCATTGTTGCAATATGCGCACCATTCAAAGCGGCTTCCGTCACATGTTGCGGATGACGGATCGAAGCTGCAATAATTTCTGATTTGATGTCGTGGATTGCGAAGATTTCCGAAATCGTCGCAATCAGGTCCATGCCGTTGTGTCCGATATCGTCAAGACGGCCAAGGAATGGCGATACGTAAGCTGCTCCTGCGCGCGCTGCCAATAATGCCTGGTTGGCACTGAAAATCAGTGTGACGTTTACTTTCTTGCCTTCTCCGGCAAGAACGGAACATGCTTTCAGACCATCAGGTGTCATCGGCAATTTCACTGTGATGTTCGGGGCCAATTCAGCCAATTCGCGGCCTTCTTTAATCATTTCTTCCGCTTCCAATGAGATGACTTCGCCGCTGATCGAACCATCGACATGTGCAGCAATTTCTTTCAGGCGGTCATGGAAAGACACGTTTTTCTCTTTCGCCACCAATGAAGGGTTTGTGGTAACGCCGGATAAAATGCCCCATTCGTGTGCTTCTTTAATTTCGTCGAAATTTGCTGTATCAATAAAAAATTTCATGTGTACATTTCCTCCTCTGTGACGGAAAAAAGAGAAGGTGCCATACGGACGCTTCTCTCTTCCATCCATTTTCAATCGTATTCAACTGGCAGCCACTATTGCCGCAGCCACCACCATCTGCCTGTTCGCAGACTGACTTACATGCAAAATATCTACTATATCATAACAAAAACAAGTTGCCTTCGCCACTTCAGCGCATATCAGTCTTGTAACAATTGCTTTACAATACGAAGGACCTCGAAAATATCGAACGGTTTAGTGAAATAGCGCACGGCGCCGTGGCTGATTGTTTCTTCAATCAGATTCTTCTCCCCGTATGCAGTCATCATGATGACTTTGATCCGGCTGCAGTCTGCCTTCAGCTTTTTCAGAATCTCAATGCCGTCCATTCCGGGAATCTTCATATCCAGTAATATCAGGTCCGGTTCGCATTCCCGCACTTTCTCGAACGCCTCCATGCCGTTTCTGGCAGTAGCTGTCTGATATCCCTCGTTTGTGAACACTTCTTCCAGCAGCAGGCGGATTCCTGGTTGGTCGTCCACAATCAATATTGTTTTCATTGACACCCGTTCCTTCCGTGAGTTGTTCATTTCCCCAATTCGTCTGCTATACTGTGAAATTGAGGTGAAGACTATGAAAATGTTGACTACACAATTGACCGGCTTGTTTCAGCGGATCTCCAAACAAGATGAAGCCATTGAAGACACTGCCCGTCTTTTGGCACAGGCTGCTGTCGGTCAGGGAACCATTTACTTGGCCGCTTTCGGTGAATTGCAGGCTGTGTCCGCTGCTGCCATCCATGGCACTGAGCCGCTTCCAGGCGTCCAGGAATGGCAGCCTGACAGCATCGTTACCAGTGCTGACCGCGTCTGGATTTTGGCAAAGAAAGATGAAGGCGATGAACTGGCCGGGCGCCTGGCCGATGCTTTTATCCCTTTCGCCATGCTCAGCGCTGAGTCGAAACAGGATGAATTGGCGTCCGCTTTTGTGTCGCTGAACATCGACAAAGGCCTGCTGCCGGCAGAAGACGGCGGCCGCACGGTGGTTCCCCATGCAATGGGGGCATTGTTTGTCTATCATGCCGTCAAACTGGCCATCGACGAAATGCTCGCCGACTGAACAGCCAATTTATAAAAAAGCCTTCCCCTGTCGTTCAGCGGGAAGGCTTTTGTTTTATTCACCCAGTGAAGCTCGTACAAACTCACGGAACAGTGGTTGCGGGCGAGTTGGGCGCGAGATGAATTCAGGGTGGAATTGGCAGGCGACGAACCATGGGTGATCTGCCAGTTCGATGATTTCCACCAATCGGCCATCCGGGCTGGTGCCGGAGAATTTAAAGCCGGCTGCTTCGAATTGCTCACGGTATTCGTTGTTGAATTCATAGCGGTGACGATGGCGTTCGTAGACCAATTCTTCCCCGTATGCTTCATATGCTTTTGAACCGACTTCCAGTTTCGCAGGGTACAGGCCTAAGCGAAGTGTGCCGCCCAAATCCTCCACGTCTTTTTGCTCCGGCAATAAGTCGATGACCGGGTAAGGCGTGTGGGCGTTCAATTCGGACGAGTGGGCATCGTTAAGGTTCATCATATGACGCGCGAATTCAACAGAAGCCAATTGCATGCCCAGGCAAATCCCGAAGAACGGCACTTTGTTTTCACGGGCATATTGTGTAGCCGCGATTTTTCCTTCGACTCCACGATCTCCGAATCCACCTGGAATCAGGATCCCGTCACAGTCTTTCAGTTTTTCAGCAACATTTTCAGCAGTAATGTGCTCAGCGTTGATCCAGTCCACTTCAATTTCCGAATCAAATGCGAACCCTGCATGTTTCAAAGCTTCCACTACGGAGAGATAGGCATCCTGTAATTCTACATACTTCCCGACAAGGCCGATCCGGACAGTTTTCGTCAACGATTTCACTTTGTTGACCAATTCGTTCCATTCAGTCATATCCGCTTCCGGCGCTTCAATTCCGAAATGGTCGAGGACGATCTGGTCCATGTTCTGCTCCTGCAAACGAAGCGGCATTTCATAAATGACATCGACGTCACGCGACTCGATCACTTCTTCTGGTTTGATGTCGCAGAACAACGCGATTTTGTCTTTCATGTCCTGTGGCACCGGATGTTCCGTGCGCACAACAATCAGGTTTGGCTGAATTCCCAGACTGCGCAGTTCCTTGACACTGTGCTGTGTCGGTTTGGTTTTCATTTCCGCGGCAGCGCCCAAATACGGAATCAGTGTACAGTGGATGTACATCACTTCGTCCCGGCCCAGGTCTGAACGCATTTGACGAATCGCTTCAAGGAAAGGCAATGATTCAATGTCGCCGACCGTACCGCCGATCTCTGTAATTACTACGTCCGCTTTCGCTGTTTTGGCAGCCCGCAGCAAACGGTCCTTGATTTCATTTGTGATATGCGGAATCACTTGAACCGTTCCGCCCAGGTAATCGCCCCGACGTTCTTTCTTGATGACCGTGGAATACACTTTCCCTGTCGTTACGTTGGAGTATTTGTTCAAATTGATATCGATGAAACGCTCATAATGGCCCAGGTCCAAATCTGTTTCTGCGCCGTCATCCGTTACGAATACTTCCCCGTGCTGATAAGGGCTCATCGTCCCCGGATCAATGTTGATGTATGGATCGAATTTCTGAATCGTTACACTAAGACCTCTGTTTTTCAATAAACGCCCTAAAGAAGCGGCTGTAATTCCTTTGCCCAATGATGAAACCACACCACCGGTTACGAATATATACTTCGTCATGCCTGTTTCCTCCTCGAATGGTAAAAATAAAAAGCGCTCCTCCTGCAACATGCAGGGGAGCGCGTAAGCTGTTACGAATCATTTCTCCTTTTTAAGGAGCCCAATAAAATCTTATCCAGTCCAGCTCCAGAAGTCAAGGTAAAAAATTGTTCTGATTACTTCAAATCTTCTTCCTCTTCCTCTTCTTCCTCATCGTCTTCTTCGTCGATGATATTGCCGTCCAGGTCTTCAACGAGGACATCCACATCTTCATCGTCATCGGTGTCTTCTGCATCAAAGTCGATGATTTCCACATCAGCTGTCGGTTTGATGACTTCTTCTTCGTCATCATCATCATCGTCATCGTCTGTGTCATCGTCGTCGAAGTCGTCAAACTCCAATTCATCTTCCAATTCCAGCTCGATGTCATCAAAGTCTTCATCGTCTGCCACTTTCGCTTTTTTCTTCTTGCGCGCTTTTACAGTCGGAGCAGATTCTTCTTCAATTTGCTCGACCGGGTACCACTCACGAAGCCCCCAGCGGTTTTCTCCAAGAATCAAAAAGCGGCCGTCAATGTTCATGTCTGTATAGAACTGCACCAGACGGGGCTTCATTTCTTCATCGGTAAAATCCAATAGCTCCTGGACCTGTTCCACCAATTCAGGATATGTTTTTGTTTCTTTGGATTCTGCCAATAATGCATATGTCAAGTCGACAAACGACTCTTCTATCAGTTCTTCTCTCGATAATTCACGGATATTCAAACTGCGCACGTCCCTTCTTCTATCATTAACTTAATTCATTATATACAATGTCGGAGCACTCCGCTACCGTGTTTTCTTTTTTCTGCCTCCGAGCTGCTTCCAGCCGAAATAAAATAAATAAAACGATAAGATCAAAAACGGTATGGACCCCAACGCTCTATTATACAGAAAGAAAACGAGAACGATACAGAGGATGATCACTATGTAATGAATAAATTTCGGCATGGGAACATCTTCTTTCATTGTTTTTCAGTGAATTTCCTTCTATTATACAGTTAATCTTCTCCCATATCGACTTCAGGGGTTTATGAGACAGAAAAAAGGCGTCTGCTTCTGCAAACGCCCTTTTCTTGTTGGCCCGGATTTTTTAACGGCCGGTTCCGCTTTTCTATTTACATATTCCGTCTGTACTGTCCGCCGACTTCGTATAAAGCCGTCGTGATTTGACCGAGACTGGCTACTTTTACTGTCTCCATCAGTTCCTCGAAGATATTGCCGCCCGTTTTGGCAACGTGCTTCAGGCGGTCGAGCGCTTCATCGCTCGGGTTGCGTTCCTGGAAGGCACGCAATTTCTCGATTTGCGACTCTTTCTCTTCTTTTGTGGCACGGGCGATTTCCATGGCGTTGATGTCGTCATCCGATTGCGGATTCGGGTTCAGGTACGTGTTGACGCCAATAATCGGCAATTCGCCAGTGTGTTTTTTCATTTCGTAATACATCGACTCTTCCTGTATTTTCCCTCGCTGGTACTGCGTTTCCATCGCACCAAGCACGCCGCCGCGGTCATTGATGCGATCAAATTCCGCCAATACCGCTTCTTCCACCAATTGCGTCATTTCTTCAATAATGAACGCACCTTGCAGCGGGTTTTCGTTTTTCGATAAGCCATGCTCTTTCGTGATGATCATCTGAATGGCCATTGCGCGGCGCACAGATTCCTCAGTCGGAGTCGTGATGGCTTCATCGTAGGCATTTGTGTGAAGCGAGTTGCAGTTATCCTGCAGCGCCATCAATGCCTGCAAGGTTGTGCGGATATCGTTGAAGTCGATTTCCTGCGCGTGCAGGCTGCGGCCGGAAGTTTGAACATGATATTTCAGTTTCTGGCTGCGTTCATTGGCACCGTATTTATCGCGCATCACAACTGCCCAAATGCGTCGGGCCACGCGGCCGATCACGGTATATTCCGGATCCAGGCCGTTCGAGAAGAAGAACGATAAGTTCGGAGCAAAATCATCGATGTGCATGCCGCGGCTCAAATAATATTCCACGTAAGTGAAACCGTTCGACAGCGTGAACGCCAATTGTGAAATCGGATTGGCGCCAGCTTCTGCGATATGGTAACCCGAAATGGATACGGAATAGTAGTTGCGCACTTTGTGATCGATAAAGTACTGCTGGATATCGCCCATCATGCGCAGCGCAAATTCCGTCGAGAAGATGCAGGTGTTCTGTCCCTGGTCTTCTTTCAGAATATCCGCCTGAACCGTTCCGCGCACCACCTGCAGCGTTCCTTCACGGACTTCTGTAAACTCTTCGACTGTCAATGTGCGCCCGAGTTCTTCTTCACGTTTTTTGACTTGCTGATCGATCGCTGTATTCATGAACATCGCCAGGATGATCGGCGCCGGACCATTGATGGTCATCGATACGGAAGTGGTCGGTGAACATAAATCAAAGCCGTCGTACAGAATTTTCATGTCTTCAAGCGTACAGATCGAGACACCTGATTCGCCGACTTTGCCGTAGATATCCGGACGGTGATCCGGGTCTTCCCCGTACAGCGTCACCGAATCGAACGCTGTCGACAAACGTTTGGCATCATCGTCTTTCGATAGGTAATGGAACCTTCTGTTCGTGCGTTCCGGTGTGCCTTCACCCGCAAACTGCCGCTTCGGATCTTCCCCTGCGCGCTTGAACGGGAAAACTCCGCCTGTATAAGGGAAAGAACCAGGTACGTTTTCTGAATAAACCCATGTCAGGATTTCGCCGTAGTCCTGAAATTTCGGCAGTACCACGCGCGGCACTTTGATGCCTGACAGGCTTTCCGTACGCAGAATGGTCCGAATTTCTTTGTCACGCACTTTCGAGACGAATTCGTCTCCAGTATACGCTTCCTTCAACTCCTGCCAATTATCAAGAATGCGCTTTGACTCGGCCGTGAGCTCATCACGCACGCCCTCTGCCAGCGATTGCAGTGACTGGACAAGTGCATCATCCGGCGATTTTTCATTGACCGCTTCGATGGCGCCTTCCAACTGGAACAAACGGCGCGCAAAAGCAGCCTGCTCTTTTGTCTTGGCATGGTAGCCACGCACCGTTTCTGTGATTTCGCGTAAATAATGGCGGCGGTCATTTGGAATGATCAGGTTTTCTTTTTGTGTCTTGACGAATTTTTCATAGTCCGTTTCCCAATCCGTGCCGCATTTTTCATTTACCGTCGCTACAAGCGCGGCAAACAGGGAATTGGTCCCTTTGTCGTTAAACTGGCTGGCAATGGTGCCGTAAACCGGCATATCATCCAGGTCTTTATCCCACAGCAAATGGCTGCGCTGGTACTGCTTCTGAACTTGGCGAAGTGCATCTTCCGAGCCTTTGCGTTCGAATTTGTTGATGACGATCAAGTCGGCATAATCGATCATATCAATTTTCTCAAGCTGGGAAGGCGCCCCGAATTCGCTTGTCATGACGTACATCGACACATCGGAGAAGTTGGCGATTTCAGCATCTCCCTGCCCGATGCCGCTCGTTTCGACAACGATCAAATCAAATCCTGCCGCTTTGACAACATTGAGGACATCGCCGAGCGCAGCAGACAACTCTGACCGGGAACCACGTGTGGCAAGGCTGCGCATAAAGACGCGCTTGTTGAAAATTGCATTCATGCGGATACGGTCACCCAGCAATGCTCCGCCTGTTTTCTGCTTGGTCGGGTCAATGGAAAGAACAGCGATATTCTTGCCCGGCAGTTCACTGAGGAACCTGCGGATCAACTCATCGGTCAGCGAGCTTTTCCCGGCTCCGCCTGTCCCGGTGATCCCCAGGACGGGCGTGTTTTTCTGCCGTTCCCGCACTGCAGCCATCAGTTCGTCTGCATTTGAGTCACGCGTATGCGCTTCTTCAGCAGCTGTAATGATATTCGCTAATGCTACAGGATTTTCGGGAGACAAGTCTTCCACACTGTAGGACGGTTTCACGGTTGAAAAATCACATTCTTCCACGATTTCCGTGATCATGCCCTGCAGGCCTTTTTTGCGTCCGTCTTCCGGAGAAAAAATACGGGCGATGCCGTAATCATGCAACTCTTTGATCTCACGCGGGAGTATGACACCGCCACCTCCGCCGTAAATACGGATGTGGCCTGCGCCTTTTTCCTGCAGCAAGTCATGCATGTATTTGAAATACTCCACGTGTCCGCCCTGATAGGAAGAAATGGCGATCCCCTGCACATCTTCCTGGATAGCAGCGTTTACGACTTCTTCCACAGAACGGTTATGCCCTAAGTGGATAACTTCCACACCACTTGCCTGCAAAATCCGTCGCATGATGTTGATAGATGCATCGTGCCCGTCAAACAGGCTGGATGCAGTGACAAAACGAATGTGATGTTGCGGCTTGTATGTCTTTGTTTCCTGGATTGTAGCCATTATTGGTTAAGCCCCCTGTATTGAGATTTTTTCTCCTGCCATCCCCTGCAAAAGAAATTGAGTCTGCATATTGATGAACTCTTCAATTGTAAAATCATTCAATGCCCAGCGCCGGAATGCCCACATTTGCCCCTGGACGAACAGATGATGGGAAGCCAGTGTAATTTCCTTTGGTGTGAGCTCCAGCTCCCCGCTTTCCACGCACTCCTTCAGCAACCGCTCGAACAGCGACACCATTTCGATTTCTTTGTTCAACACGTACTGCAAAGCATCTTTCGGAAGTGATTTTGATTCCTGGTACATGACAACAAATTCGTCCTGCATGTCGTCAATCAACCCGTAATAATGCTGCAGCGCTGTCTTCAGCACTTCAATGGAGGCATTTTCTGTGTCGAGTGCAGCCAGTCGGGTATGCACTTCGTCGTAGATGGAATCACATACCAGATAAAGAACATCTTCTTTTGTCCGAATATACTCATACAATGTCCCGATACTGAAACCCGCAGCTTTGGCAATTTCCCGGGTTGTCGTCCGGTGAAAACCCTTTTGCTTAAAAAGAGTGACAGCACCACGGATCATTTGAGAGCGTCGCTTCGCAATCAGGCTTTCGTCTTTTACCGAGGACTCGACTTCACGCTTTTTGTTCATAGGCGTTACCTCCGGTTATTTTGTGACCATACGGGAAATGACCAGACGCTGGATTTCCTGTGTGCCTTCATAAATTTGGGTGATTTTCGCATCGCGCATGAACCGCTCTACCGGATAGTCTTTCGTATAGCCGTAGCCACCGAAAACCTGCACCGCTTCAACGGTCACTTTCATCGCTGTATCCCCTGCCATCAATTTCGCCATGGCGGATTCTTTGCTGTAAGGCAATTTGTTCGTTTCAAGCCATGCTGCCTGGTAGGTCAACAGGCGGGATGCTTCAATGGAAGTCGCCATGTCCGCCAATTTAAAAGACACACCCTGGTTTGCAACAATCGGCTTGCCGAACTGCTCACGGTCTTTCGCATACGCGACAGATGCATCAAGCGCGCCTTGAGCGATGCCGACTGCTTGTGCTGCGATACCATTGCGTCCACCGTCAAGCGTCTGCATGGCAATTTTAAAGCCCTGGCCCAGTTCACCTAAGATATTTTCTTTCGGTACACGGCAATTGTCGAAAATGATTTCGGTTGTCGGGCTGGAGCGGATGCCGAGTTTCTTTTCTTTCTTGCCCACTGAAAAGCCTTCGAAATCTTTTTCCACGATAAATGCAGTCGTCCCTTTATGTTTGGATTCTGGATCGGTAACCGCAAAAACGATATAGATATCGGCAATGCCCCCGTTGGTAATGAACACTTTTGAACCGTTTAATACATAATGGTCACCGTCTTCGCGAGCTGACGTTTTCATCGCTCCGGCATCCGAGCCGGAAGCCGGTTCGGTCAAACCATATGCGCCGATTTTCTTGCCTTCAGCCATCGGACGCAAGTACTTCTGCTTTTGTTCCTCGGTTCCGAATGTATAAACCGGCCAGCCTGCAAGTGATGTGTGTGCAGAAAGCACAACACCGGCAGAAGCGTCTACACGTGACAACTCTTCCACTGCGATGCAGTAAGCCAGGTAGTCCGAGCCGATGCCGCCGTATTCTTCCGGCCATGGAATTCCTGTAAGCCCCAATTCTCCCATATGATCAAACATTTCACGGTCAAAACGTTCTTCTTCATCGCGTTCTGCTGCAGTCGGCGCCACTTCATTTGTCGCAAAGTCGCGCACCATTTTGCGGATCATTACATGTTCTTCACTCAACTGAAAGTTCATTTATTTTTCCTCCACTCATTTTAATAGTTGCTTGCTGATGACAATTCGCTGTATTTCACTCGTACCTTCATATATTTCCGTCACTTTGGCGTCGCGGAACAACCGCTCTACCGGATAATCCTTCGTATAGCCATAGCCACCGAAAACCTGCACAGCCTCGATTGCCACATCCATCGCCGCTTTTGAAGCAAACAACTTCGCCATCGACGCTTCCTTGTTGCAATTCTTTCCTTGGGCATATAGGTCGGCCGCCTGGTAAACAAGCAATTTTGCCGCTTCCACTTGCGTCGCCATATCCGCCAGCTTAAAACCGATTCCTTGCTGCTGTGCAATCGGTTTTCCGAACTGCGCACGCTCTTTTGCGTATGCCACTGCGTATTCATAAGCTGCTTCCGCAATGCCCAGCGCTTGTGCGGCGATCCCGATGCGTCCGACATTCAAGTTCGCCATCGCAATGCTGAAACCTTTGTTTTCCTCACCAAGCAAGTTTTCTGCCGGCACTTTCATATTGTCGAAAGTCAGCTGCACAGTACGTGAACCAAACAGTCCCATTTTCTTTTCGTCTTTGCCGACAATCAATCCCGGAAAATCCTTTTCTACAATAAAAGCTGAAATCCCGCGCGAACCGGCTTCCGGTTTGGTGGAAGCAAAGACGATATATGTATCGGCTTCGCCGCCATTGGTTATAAACACTTTTGAGCCGTTTAAAACGTAATGGTCATCTTTCAGGACCGCTTTCGTTTTCAAACTTGCCGCGTCTGATCCTGCAGATGGTTCCGTCAGGCAAAACGCTCCCAAGTACTCACCAGAAGCTAATTTTGGTACGTATTTCTGTATTTGCTGTTCTGTGCCGAAATTTAAAATCGGATTGGTACCGACGGAAGTATGGACAGATAAAATAACGCCAATTACGCCACTTGCCTTCGACAACTCGTGAATGGCACTGATGTAAGAAGTGAAATCCATCCCCGATCCGCCATATTTCTCAGGAGCAGTAATGCCCATCAGTCCCAGTCCTGCCATTTTGTCGAGAATTTCACGCGGAAACTCCCCTTCTTCCATCCGTTCGATAAAAGGTGTAATTTCTTCTTTTGCAAAATCGCGCACCATATTGCGCATCATGGTCTGTTCTTCAGTAAATCGCAAATCCATTGCGGTTCCTCCTAATATTAGCTGTATTCGTAGAAGCCGCGTCCCGTCTTCTTGCCAAGCCATCCGGCTTTGACATACTTCCGCAACAACGGGCTCGGACGGTATTTGCTGTCCCCGAATCCATCGTGCAGTATTTCCATAATATACAGGCAGGTATCCAACCCGATGAAGTCGGCCAATTGCAGAGGGCCCATTGGGTGGTTCATCCCCAGTTTCATGACTTCGTCAATGTCTTCTTTCGATGCAACGCCTTCCTGCAAAGTGAAAATGGCTTCATTGATCATCGGCATCAGGATCCGGTTTGCCACAAAGCCCGGGAAATCTTCTACTTCCACCGGAGTTTTGGACAATTTCACCGTCATATCTTCCACCGCTTTATAAACTTCATCCGTTGTTGCCAGACCCCGGATAATTTCCACCAGCTTCATGACCGGTACCGGATTCATAAAGTGCATGCCGATCACTTGTGCCGGACGGTTTGTTGCCGCCGCAATTTCCGTTATTGGCAGGGAAGATGTATTGGTAGCTAAAATAGCATGTTTTGGTGCCACTTCGTCCAGCGTCTTGAAAATGCTGTGTTTGACTTCCATATTTTCAACAGCTGCTTCAATGACAAGATCAACATCATGAGCATCCTGTAAATCGAGTGAAGATGTGATGCGGTTGAGAGCTTCTGTCTTCTCTTCTTCTGTCATACGTCCTTTTTCAACGTTTCTTGACAGGTTCTTGGTAATGCCGGCGATTCCTCGCTCGTAAGCTTCTTTTTTCATATCATTTAATTTCACATTAAATCCTGCCTGTGCACAAACCTGTGCGATGCCGGATCCCATTTGCCCGGCACCGATCACCATTACATTTTGAATTGCCATCATTTTCCCTCCTGTTTTGGAACTTCAATCATGATTGCATCGCCCTGTCCGCCACCTGAACAAATCGCAGCGATTCCAGTACCGCCTCCGCGGCGTTTCAATTCGTAAGCGAGTGTCAGGATAATCCGTGCACCGCTGGCACCGATTGGATGCCCAAGTGCGACAGAACCGCCGTTGACGTTCACTTTTTCGGCATCCAGTCCAGCGATTTTCGAACTGGCCAAAGCGACAGCTGCGAAAGCTTCGTTAATCTCGAACAAGTCGATGTCTTCCAGCGACTTCCCGGTTTTCTTCAGCAGTTCATTGATGACAATACCTGGTGTTTCCGGAAAGCGATGTGGTTCAATCGCCACTTCTGTATGAGCCAGCACATGCGCCAATGGAGTTTTTCCTTCCTGTTGGGCGCGTTCTTCGCTCATCAGAACCAGCGCTACTGCCCCGTCATTGACTCCCGGTGCATTGCCGGCTGTAATGGTGCCGTCTTTTCCGAATGCCGGCTTCAGTTTGGCGAGCGCTTCGATTGTTGAGTTGGCGCGCGGTGCTTCGTCCACGTCCACTGTGATTGGATCACCTTTTCGCTGTGGAATTTCAATCGGTGTGATTTCTTCCGCAAACTGATCTTTCGCTTTGATGGCGCGTTCGTGTGAACGGGCTGACCATTCATCCTGTGCTTCGCGCGTTAAGCCGAAATCTTCAGCCGTTGAATTTCCGTAAGTTCCCATGTGCACTTTGTCTGGATGGAATGAACAGGACAATCCGTCATGAACCATGCCGTCCACTATTTGAGCATCACCCATGCGAAGTCCCCAGCGGCCTTTCGGCAAATAATACGGCGCGTTTGACATGGATTCCATGCCGCCGGCTACGATAACTTCTTCATCACCCAAGCGGATGATCTGGTCTGCCAAAGTGATGCTGCGCATGCCGGATGCACAGACTTTATTGATCGTTTCTGATTTCACGTTAAACGGAATCCCCGCTTTTTTAGCTGCCTGGCGGGAAGGAATCTGCCCTTGCCCTGCCTGCAGAACATTCCCCATGATCACTTCCTGAACCTCTTCCGGCTGGACGTTTGCCCGGTTCAATGCTTCTTTAATCGCGTGACCCCCAAGTTCGCTCGCTGATAATGAACTTAAATTCCCTCCGAACTTTCCAAATGCTGTTCTTGCTCCATCGATAATGACTGTTTTGGCCATAATCTTTCTCCTCCTTTGTAAACGGTTACAGATTTGGTGAAAAAATGATGCATAGTGCTGAGAAAATAATACGGTGGTAAAGTCGTTCGTGCGTTGCATCGCTTCGCTTCGCTACGCTGCTTCGTCGCAAATATTATAGGCCGAATTCCATTCGGCCTATAATATTGACTGAACGCTCGCTCGGATTGTTTTCAAAAGAAAAGGGAGTGTTATACTCCCTTCTCTCATTTCTCTATAAATTTAGTTTACTCAATTCTCTGTCATTTAGCAAATATTATTCGCTATTTTCAGACAGCAGGGAATTTCCCTGCTGCCTGATGTTTTGTTATTGGACCACTGGTTCCGGTTGAGGTGTTTCACTGCCCAGAACAGCCATTTCCAATAGTTCAGCCACATCGTATGTGCCGACTTGTTCTTCGACTTCTTTTGCTTTCGTTCCATCTGACAGCATCGTCAGGCAGTACGGGCAACCGGAAGAAATCATTGTCGGGCTGACTTCAAGCGCTTGTTCGGTACGGGCTACGTTGACACGATGGCCAGCATCTTCTTCCATCCACATCAAGCCGCCGCCTGCACCACAGCACATGCCGTCTTGCCGGTTACGGACCATTTCAACAAGTTCGACGCCTTCGATCGATTTAAGGATCTCACGCGGCGCATCGAATACATCATTGTAGCGTCCCAGGTAACAAGAGTCGTGGAACGTAATTTTTTCGTTCACCGGGAATTGCGGTTTCAGTTTGCCTTGTTGCACAAGCTCGAACAGCATTTCGGTATGGTGGTAAACTTCCGCTTCGAATCCGAAGTCTGGGTATTCATTCTTGAAAATATTGTAAGCATGCGGATCGATTGTAACGATTTTCTTCACATCCGCTTTTTCGAATTCTTTAATATTGGCAGTTGCCAGCTCCTGGAACAGGAATTCGTTTCCGAGGCGTCTTGGCGTGTCGCCGGAGTTCTTTTCTTTATTGCCGAGAATGGCGAATTTGACGCCGGCTTCGTTCATTAAACGGGCAAAAGACAACGCGATTTTTTGAGAACGGCTGTCAAATGCACCCATGGAACCGACCCAGAACAGGAATTCGAACTCTTCGCCGGCTTTGTTCAATTCTTTTACTGTCGGAATTGAGATATCCGGACGAGCATCTCTCCAGTTTTCTTTTTCTTTGCGGTTAAGACCCCATGGATTTCCTTGGCGTTCGATGTTTGTCATCGCGCGCTGTGCATCCGGATCCATTTTTCCTTCCGTCATTACCAGGTAACGGCGAAGGTCGATGATTTTGTCGACGTGTTCGTTCATAACCGGACATTGGTCTTCACAGTTACGGCAAGTCGTGCAAGCCCAGATTTCTTCTTCCGTGATGACATCTCCAATCAGGCTCGGGCTGTACAGTTCATCGATGTTTACCCCTTCAGCACCGGCAGCCATAGCCAATTGGTTTCCTTGAGTATTGTTGAATGCCATTGCAGGGACCCATGGTTTTTTGCGGGTCATCACCGCACCTGTATTCGTGAGGTTGTCACGCAGCTTCGTGATCAGGTCCATCGGTGACAGCATCTTCCCTGTTCCAGTAGCCGGACACATATTCGTGCAGCGGCCGCATTCTACACAGGCATAGAAGTCAATCATTTGCGCCTGGTTGAAATCAGTGATTTTTCCGACGCCAAATGAAGGCATCGCATCTGGATCTTCGTCATCGTCTTCCATATCCTCAAAATTGATCGGCTTCAAGCGGCCGACATGATCCAAGCGATGGAACCATGTATTGACCGGTCCGAAAATCAAGTGAGCATGCTTGGATTGTGGCACGTACACCAGGAATACCAGCAGGAACAATAGATGTGCCCACCACATGATGTAAAACACTGTAGCAGCTGCAGCAGTCGGAATCCAACCGAAGGCACTTGCCACAAGAGATGCAACAGGTTCTGTCCATGCTGTTTCATGCGCATGCCAGATCATGGCCATTCCGTTACCGATCAATACAGTAACCATCAGCCCCCCGATGAAAATGAGGACCAGGCCGGATTTCCAGCCGCGTTTCAAACGAACCAGTTTTTCAATATAACGTCTGTAGAATGCCCATATGACCGCCACCAAAATCGTCAACGTCACAATTTCCTGGAAAAGAGTGAACGCCGGATACAAAAATCCGAGCGGCAAATGGGACTCAGGAGCGAGGCCCTTGATGATAAAGTCAATGGCACTGGCCTGAACCAGCAAAAATCCGTAGAAGAACATCACGTGAATCGTGCCGCTCTTCTTGTCTTTCAAAAGCTTTTTTTGTCCGAATACGTTCACCATGACTTTTCGTACGCGTTCGTTGAAATTATCTTCAAATTCCACTTTTTTACCGAGCTTGATAAAATCATATCTCGATTTAAGCAAGTAAATGAAGAGATAAACTGCGTATATGGTCACGGCCAGAAATAACACCCAGTTAGCAATGAGCAATGGCTCCATCAAGATATCCCCCTTGTTATGTATTATTTAAAAATTCCTAAAATAAAGTTTACGCCAAGTCTGGTGACTTGTCGAGTTAATCTCTATATTAAAATATGAATGAGCATTCAGTCAATAGGAAATTTGAAAGGGGTTTCATCTTTAAGAATATTCTACACTTTCACCAGCCCAAAAGCCAGGTTTTTTGGGAAAATCAAAGCAGTAAAGTCGCCAAATCACATACAAACTGAAAGAAAAGCATAAAAAAAGCAGGAGGTAAGGACAAAACCACCAGCTTTTTTTTTGCAAAAAAATCATTTTTGCTGTGTTAGATGTAATGGGTAAATATGTATTCCGAAGTGCGGTGTCAGCTGTTTGATTTTGCCCTTGCCCACGCCAATCATTACGCATGTCGCCGGCCCTCCCGAAGCAGTCACATCAACTGCCGCGGATACAGTCAGTGGTTTTCCTGACAGTAATTCCATTTCACGTTTAATGCCTTTCGAGCCTACCGGCCAAATACGGTCGATAAGTCCTGACATAAGCGCCTGACGGATTTTTTTTGTATCCGCCACTTGTTCGCTGTTTTTCAGTACGTCACTGCCCACCAGTGGCGCCCCGTAAACAAACCAAGTGAGATCGGTGGCTGTCAATTCACGGATTCGTTTGCCGAACATGGTCACTGCTACTCCTGATTGCAGGGTTTCCATGTTGGTTTCAGAACTGCCGGCAATTGGCAGTGAAGTCATATCCGTTTCCTTGAACAATTCCTCGATGCCTTCAACATAGCGTTGCCATTGGGCATGTCCACTGAAATTGTGGAGCAGCACTGCTTCAGGTTCACTTCCTGCCGCCCATTGCTCCAAAAGAGCGACTCGTGCTGCAAACTTTGCAGTATTGCGATCAGATGCCGAAACTGCATCCAAAGGCTTTTCGCCGATTCCGGCTGAATTATCAGATGTGATGACCCAATCTTCTGCAAGCAGCTCATGACGCATCATTCCACCTTCTTTCCGATTTTAATCATAAAGGGCATAGCAACCCCCGCCACTGCTGCATTAAGTACAGCCGCAATCAATAAGCCCGGCACAGCCGCAATAAAAAAGGCTGCAGACAGCAGGAAGTAAAACGGAATGGCCGCCAGAATTCCATTCCCGATAACAAAGACCAGCCACTTTAAAATATGGCGACCGCCGAGGTGAAGCTTGGCAAAAGCCCATAGTATCAGCCACATCTCCAAAGCGATGACTGCATGAAGCGGCCCCAGCGGAAAGCCGCCCAATAATGCGGAAATAAAATGGCCGAACGCCGCAATCAGGCCAACTGATGATGCCGGCAAAAACAGCACTGCGAGCAGCGCCGGCAAAGAATCGAATGCAATTGACGTTATTCCCAGCGGCAGCTTGAACATGCCACCGACAGCTGTCAGGCTGATGAACAATGCAGACACTGCCAATTTCTTTGTGCTCATTCTCCCGTCTTTTTGGAGCGTCCGCCGTTTTTGAATACTTTCCCGCTGCGTACGTATTCATGGTCTGGAACACCTGCCCGGGCATTGGCAACCCGTGCCGCTGCGAACAAATAGTCCGACAGGCGGTTCAAGTAGCGCTGAACGACTTGCGGAAACTTTTCCCCTGTTTTTTGCAGCGTTACCGTTTGGCGCTCAGCACGGCGTGTGATGGTACGGGCAATGTGAAGCGTCGCCGCAGCCGGTGAACCTCCGGGCAGGATAAATCGTTCCAGTAAAGGCGGTTCGTCCATCAATTCATCGATGCGTTTTTCCAACACTTCCACCGGTTCTTCCGTCATTTTGAATCGGGGCTCTTTTCGGACGTCCGCCAAATCACCACCGCAATCGAATAGCTCGTTTTGAATTGCTTCCAGGTCCGCAAGCAAATCTGGATAGAGGTCAGGCTCCAGTTCTGTCATCGCTTTGCCGATAAATGAATTCACTTCATCGATCGTCCCATAAGCCTCGATCCGCGGGGCGTCTTTATCAGCCCGTGCTCCGATCAAACTTGTCTGGCCTTTATCTCCGGTTCTGGTATAAATGTTCATTTTCATCCGCTCCTTTTATTAGTTGTGGTATGCCGTACCAAATCCGCGTTACAAGTTCCGCTTCTTTAAACAGATCCTGATAGATCCTGCCGATGACATCCCGGAGTTTCCGTTCAATTGCGTCAACTGGCACGATGCCTCTGTTCATATCCGTCAGAATCCAAATCTGCTGTTGACCTTTTTTTGACTGAACAGTTTTTTTCACCAGTTGCTGAATCGTTTCTTCATCCATTTGCCGTTCAAGCTGCATTTTAACCCATTGCTCCAAGCCGGCTATTACAACCGATTGATCTGCAGCGTCTGGAAGCTTTCCTTCACACCATACTGTTTCCTTACTCGATAACATTTCTTTTACATATTGCCGCTTTCCGTTAAAGGCTCCACCGAAAACGATGTGCATAAGGCTCCCTCCTCATATGCGCTTCTGCTTTTCCAAACAAGGCGATGGCTGTAACCGAGATGCGCTTTCTGCTCTTGAAACTTTCCACCTGTCGCTTTCGCAAGCAAATACCGGATAGGCCCACCATGAGTCACCACTGTAAATTCTTCTCTATCCGGCATCGACTTTATCGTTTGGTCAATACGTTTTGCAAGAGCCTCAAGGCTTTCACCATCTGGAGGAGTGAAGCGATAAGGGTCATCAATCCAGTTTCGGTAAAGCGGATCTTGCACCAGCTGATTGTAGGTTTTCTCTTCCCATGCTCCGAAATTGCATTCACGCCAACCCGAATCTTCATAGTAAGCCGCGGCCGGAAAAAGCAATGATGCCGTTTGGCGGCAGCGCTGCAAATCACTTCCCCACACTTCCTTCAAATGAGGCACCGGTTCAACTTGAACTGGCAAAATGGGTTCATCCGTCCAGCCGATGTATTTCTTTTGACTGTTCCCGGCTGTTGGCAAATGACGGATCAAATTAAGAGCAAAACGACGATCCATAACAACCATTCAACTCCTTCCACGTACGCTCCAGACAAGTCTCCGGTTACGCCGCCAAAATGCCGCAGACACCATTTACGGTAGCAGAAAAAAGACAGCAGCAACCCTGCAACCAGACCGACCGCGGTTAGCCAGCCAGTTACAAACAGCAGCAATATCCCTGTTGCCATCACGTATACAAAGGCTGCGACACCGATTTTCTTCAAATCCATATGCTGCCGAAAAAATGCGGCCAGACCGGTTTCTTTCGCAGTTTTGGTCAAACTGAACAACAGCAAAAGCCCACTGCGGGAAAGCAACGGAATTATTGCGACCAGCAAAATCGGCACCGTCATTATCACTTCTGCAATCACAAAAATTTTACCGATAATTACAAGCAGCAAGACCAAAGTTCCGAAAGCTCCGATTCTCGGATCCTCCATAATTTCCAGTCGCTTCTCCCGCTCCTGATAGGAAAAAAAAGCATCTCCTGCATCCGCTAAACCATCCAGATGCAATCCTCCGGTCATGACCGCGCTCAACAACACGATCAGAAAGGCCAAAAGCAACGAGCTGCTGTCAGTATATTCCCTGACCCCAAAGGCAGTTATGGCCAGTATGGCGCCGAACAGCATCCCTATCAACGGCAACACGGCATACATGGCTGTCACGTCGTTCTTTTCCATTTTCAGTTCTTTTTTCACCGGCAGGACTGAGAAGAATTGAAGCGCCAATAAAAAACCTGTTATATAATGGCCCATCAGCAATTCTCCTTTATTATTCGTTCCACCGCATGCCAATCAATATGTGTTTTCACGTGCTCTGCCCAGCGTTGATAAGGGTCCATAGGCTCTTCATAGAAAGGCGCCTGCAAGTTCTTGTCTTTTCTGATTGGACCGAGAAAAGCACTGCGGCATTCCCTGCTTTTAAAGAATCCATGCAAATGAGTACCAAGTACTTTTTCATCCTGATAGCCTTCGGTTTCCTCAGCATATGAAATTAAAGAGGAACCATGTCCAAATGACCTGCCTGTATGGATTTCGTAGCCCTCCACTTTAAGCTGTTGTCCCGCTAAAATGGCAGTGCCACTGCGTCTTTTGACTAATTTCTCGGCTTCGAAAGCGGTGACCATTTTTGGAATCACGCCTAACCCTGTCTCCCTCTCTGCAACAGTTCCATCAAAACCTTGAGGATCAACCAATGTGTCTCCAAGCATTTGAAATCCTCCGCATAACCCGATAACCCAAGTTCTTTCTTTTATCTTCTGCAATTCCTTTTCCAATCCTTGCTTTTTCCAATAACGTAAATCCGCAATGGTATTTTTGGTTCCAGGCAAAATCACTATGTCAGGTCGGCCCATTTCATGTACGAACTCCACCCAGCGGACCGAAACATCCGGTTCATTCAGCAAAGGTTCGATATCGGTGAAATTAGAAAGATAAGGATGTTTCAGCACGACGATTTCAATCGGCCGACTGGTTCTTTCCCTGCCTAGTTCCCTTACGCCCAGCGAGTCTTCCTGTTCGATTTGATGATTCGGCATATACGGAATCACGCCCAGAACCGGGAGGCCGGTGTACGACTCCAAAAACGATATACCGTCTTTAAATAACCGTATGTCTCCACGGAACTTATTGATCAGCAATCCTTTAACACGCTCGGGTTGCGGCATTAAAGCCAGCGTTCCGACAAGCGAAGCGAATACGCCTCCGCGCTCGATATCAGCTACCAGTATAACCGGTACGTCCGCCCGTTCTGCAACCGTCATATTGACCAGTTCCCGGTCATTCAAATTGATTTCGGCCGGGCTGCCCGCGCCTTCGATCACTAAGTGAGTATATTGCCCGGCTAACTTTTCCAGTGCCTGGTCAATTGCAGCCAGTCCCCGTTGGTGGAAATCGGTTCGATAATCCATACCGTCCACCGACTGGAGCTTTTTTCCGAATAAAACCACTTGCGACTTCATATCGCTTTCCGGTTTCAACAGAATCGGATTCATATTGACCGTTGCTACTGTTCTCGCAGCTTCAGCCTGGACTCCCTGGGCACGGCCTATTTCTTCGCCAAACACCGTTACGTAAGAGTTGTTTGACATGTTCTGTGATTTAAACGGTGCCACTTTCACTCCCTGATCGGAAAGAATCCTGCAAAAAGCGGTGCAGATCATACTTTTCCCTACATCTGAGGCAGTTCCTTGAATCATCACTCCCCGCATGTCATCACTTCCTTTTGTAAGCAACTCCGTTTTCCATTTCAAATGCTTCATCCGATTCAGCCACAATCCAGCGATGGATTTCCCCGAGCCACTTCTGATAGCTTTCATCGCGAACGAAATCATCCAGCACTTCGTTCGATACGATAACCAGTATACCCGCAACTTCCCGGATACGGTGCATTGTGTCCTGCATTTTTCTCCATTTTGCTTCCATGCATCCTTTTTCTTCTGTGCATGGCTTTCCCTCTTGCCAACCTTCATACAATTCATTAGCGAGCCATGTCGTGACACAGTCCCACAGAACAGCGTCACCTGCCTTTATTTTGAGCAGCGCATGTTCCATCTGCAGAGGTTGTTCAACAGTCGTCCAGCCACCGTTTTGCCTATCCTTTTGATGACGCAGGATGCGTTCTTCCATTTCCGGATCGCGTGCTTGTCCACTGGCAAGATACACATATCGCGGCGCCGGAATATTCAACAGCCGTCGTTCCGCATAGGCACTTTTACCACTCCTGACACCTCCGCTGATAAAAATCATTTTTCCTTCAGCCATTTCGTCATCACCTCCCGAAGCGCCTCCATCTGAAATTCAGATTTCATGCCGATGCGGAACCAATTGCCGTCCATTCCTTCGAAAGAATAAGTATGCCTCAATACAAAGCCTTCTTTTAGCATTCCTTCAAAAAACTCATCGGAATCCAGCCGGTTGGGAAGACGGAACGATAAAAAGTTTGCAGCAGAATCTGTTGCTTCACAGCCGTTCTGTTTCAGGAAACGCTCCATTCTTTTTCTTTCTTTTCCGGCAGCGTGCTGGATTTGTTCGCGATATGCACTTTCTTCAAAACACCGGGATCCGATTGCCGCAGAAAGTGCATTGACATTCCACTGCGCAGCTCCCTTTTTCAATTCATCCACTACTTGCTCTGTTGAAATTACATAACCCAACCGCAGTCCGGGTATGGCATACATCTTTGTCATCGATCTGACAACGATCAAGTTTGAAAAATCGTTCACATAAGGAATAACAGAAAATTGTTCTCCCGCGAAATCGATGAATGCTTCATCCACCACCAGTTCACAACCAGCTTTTTCGCAAGCTTTCGCCAAACTGATCAATTCTTCTTTCTGTATCAAGCTTCCGGTCGGATTGTGCGGATTGCAAATATACAGTGCAGAACTTCCGTGAATTGCCCGAACCAATTCGTCCATCGGCAAGTTCCACGCTGACTTCGCTGTCATGTGCACTTTGTTGATTTCCACATTTTCTGCCTGCAGCGTTTTCCGGTATTCGGAAAATGCCGGCTCGATTAGGACGACCCGCTTTTCCCGGTACCTCCGGGCAAGCCATGTGAAAATCTCCGCAGCGCCGTTTCCCGCCGCCACTTGCTTTGCCATCACATGATGAAAATTGGCGGCAGCACTCCGGAACGGCTCTGCTTCAGGGTCCGGGTAACGGCTGATAAGCGGCAGCAGTTTCTGCCAATCACGATTGATAAACTGCGGCGGACCAAACGGATGAACATTTTCGCTGAAATCGAAGAATTGACTTGGCTGTTCTACTCCTGCAGCTTCGTACAATCGATGCGGATTGGCACCGTGATCAGGTAACTTCAAAAATCAGCCCTCCTAACGCAAATAAGATAAAAAACCACATAGTGACTTGATGCATATGTTGGATTGCACAATGAATATGCCTTGCTTCGAGCGGCACAATCGGCGCTCCCATTCTGGCACGGACAGAGCGAATCCCTTTATACGTGTTTACGCCACCAAGTTCCACTCCAAGTTGAATGGCGGTGGCGGCTTCCAGCCAGCCGCTGTTGGGACTTGGATGTTTTCGTGCATCGCGCACCCAGAGTGACAGCCGGCGGCGCAAGCCCACCGATTGTTCGTTTTTAGTCGTCAGCAAAATCAGCAATCCGGTAATCCGGCTCGGGATGAGGTTCAAGACATCATCCAGACGGGCAGAGGCATAACCGAATTGCATAAATTCTTCATTTTTATACCCTACCATCGAATCGCAGGTATTCACTGCTTTGTAAAGCCACAATCCGGGGGCTCCAAGCAAAAATGCCCAAAAAAGAGGTGCCGTAACACCATCGCTTGTATTTTCCGACACAGTTTCCACAACGCCACGGGTGATTTCGCTTTCGCCCAACCCTTCTGTATCCCTGCCGACAATCCAGGAAAGTTTTTGCCGGGCGAGCTGAAAATCTTTATTGAGAAGCGGCTCGTGTACTTCTTCCGCAGCCTGCCGCAAACTTTTTTGTGACAGCCCGGAAGCAATCAGCAAGGCTTCAACAGCAATCCCCACTCCCCAGTGCATTGTATAAGCGAAGTAAACAAGACCGGCAACAAGTCCAACTGTGGTCAATGAAATCGTCCCCACTAAGAGAAAACCATTCCGGAAAGTGGAAGGTCCTCGATTCCATTGAGCGGTCAGCTTTACAATCAACGAGCCAATCCAGCGGACAGGATGAGGCCAATTTGGCGGGTCTCCAATCATACGGTCCAGAAGCAAACCAAGCGCAATCGCCGCGATGTGTTCCATCATGCTTTCTTGGCCATCCGGTAATTGCCAATTGCCTCTACCGTGCATTCGAATACACCAATACCGATCAAACGGCCGAGTTCCGTAACCGGTCCGGCATAAGGCAAGTATTCGCCTTGTTGCGTAGCCGCCACCAAGCAGCTGTCGGTCGACGTGCCTGTAGCGATGGTATCCGTCAACGGGTCCATCACACGTTCTTGATGAAGCGCTTTTGTTTTCGCTTCTGTTGCAGTGATCATCGCCTGGATGAACGCTTCATCCGACAAACAGCCGTTGACCATAATCCACGTATTAATCGTACCGACCTTTTCTTTTCGGTCTAATGCCTTAGACACGTCCACAGCATTGCCCACGCCTGCAGTGACAGCCACTGTGAGCGAACTAAAGTCTCCTGTGTATTCTTTTATAATTACGTCTTCCGTTTTCACCGCCGTCATCATGCCGACAGTATCGGTTGGCTTGAAACCCTTCCGCTCGATAAAATCTTTCATCTCCTGGATACTGTCATCGCATTCGTAATTACTGTCCACTCGCCGGTTCATGAAGGTCCGGAACCAGCCCGCCCCCGCGTTGACAACTGCAGATGAAACTGTCTTTAACGGCACAGGGCTGTCATAAATGACAAATTCTGAAGTGACGATGAAGTTTTGGGGACGGACCAGCATTGTGGGCACTTTTCTTTTGACTCCCGGCAATAAAGTGATTTGCGGTTTCGGCAATTCAGGATGCGGATGGTTACTGATTCTTGTTTTGTACACCATTTCAATGTCCTGCTCTCTCACCACTTCGTGCGGCTCCCCCATACGAACGATGGTCCCTTTATCCAATAAAAGAAGTTCATCGCAGTACATCGAAGCCAGATTGATATCATGAAAAATGGAAATGACTGTAAGCCCTTTGTCAATTGCCTGTTTTCTGATTGTATCCAGCAATTCTTTCTGATGATTGATATCCAAATGGTTGGTCGGTTCATCAAGCAATAAGACGGGCGCATCTTGTGCGAGTGCCTGAGCCACGAAAACCCGCTGCTGTTCCCCACCGGACATCTGGTCAATTTGCGTTTTTTCATAATGGGAAATGTTCATCAGGCGCATCGCTTCCGTTACCGCAAATTCATCTTCGTCGGACCAGGCCGAAAACCAGCCGCTTTGGTGAGGATAGCGTCCAAGTGCCACGGTTTCACGGACAGTATGTGAAAAAGCATGGGCGTGAAGCTGGGGCAGGACCGCCATTTCCTTCGCTAATTCCTTTGCTCCAAACTCCGTTATGGGTTTTCCGTCAATCTTCACAAAACCGCTTCGAAACGGCAACGCTCCACTGATCAGTTTCATCAAAGTGGACTTCCCACTGCCATTCGGCCCCAGAATGCCGAGCATCTGCCCTTTATTGACACGGAAAGAGACGTTTTGAACAATGTTCTCATCACCGTAGCCGCCTGATAATTCTTGAATTTCCAGCATATTAAGCCACTCCTTTGCGTTGTTGGAAAAAGATGAAAGCAAAAACCGGTGCACCGATAAATGCTGTAATGACACCCACCGGCAATTCGGTCGGTGAGATAATCGTCCGGGACACCAGGTCACAGACGATGAGAAGCGCCGCGCCGTTGATGAAAGACAAAGGCAGCACATGGCGGTGATCCGCCCCCCATAAAAGGCGGGTCATATGCGGCACCACCAGCCCGACAAAGCCGATGGTTCCTGATACTGCGACTGCCGCACCTGTCAGGATGGATCCGCTGATCAGAATGATGAACTTCCACTTTTTCACGTCAACTCCAAGGTGTTTTGCCCGCTCTTCGCCAAAGAGCATAGCGTTCAACTCCCGACGGCAAAGCCAGAGAACAAAAGAACCGATTAGTACAAAAGGCAATGCCATTTGGACATACGGCCAGCCGCGCATCGACACACTGCCGAGCAGCCAGCCAATGATTTGCCTGAGCTCTTCTCCTGTCAAAGCGATCATTAATGAAATGACAGATCCCAAAAACGAGCTGAAAATGATTCCAGTCAGGATGACGGTCTCCATTTTCATCGACCGGTCCACCAGTTTTGCAAAGCCGATTACAGCGAACATCGTCAAAATGGCAAACAGCATGCTTATGACCGGCAGCGTGTAAAGGCCCAAAAACGGGATAGAAATGCCGAAAAAGAGTGTCATCACGGCGCCCACTGAGGCACCGGAAGACACTCCCAGCGTGTAAGGATCGGCTAACGGATTTTTCAATAAGCCTTGAAAAGCCGCCCCCGCTGTGGCCAGTGCCGCACCGACAAGGCCAGCCAGCACCACACGGGGCATGCGGATATTCCATAATATATTGGCGGCTGTGCTGTCTGATGCAGGATTCCACAGCACTACAGGCGAAATTGAAACCGTTCCGACCGTTACACCCAGCAGCACTGCCGCTCCCAGTATCAGCAGAGAGACAATGTAAGCTACCGTGTTTTTACTCACTGAAAACCTCAGGATAGACAGCTTTTGCCACTTCCCTCAGCCCTTCAGTCAAACGGGGACCCGTTCGGTCAATGAGATCCGAATTTACATTGTGTACAGCCTCTTGCTGAACTGCGGTCACTTCACCAAAGCCGCTGCGTGCCATGACTTGATCGACAGCCTCCGGTACATAAAAGCCGTATGTCGTTAAAATAACATCCGGATTCCATTCAACGATGGCTTCCGGGTCTACACTGGCCCATCCTTCGATTTCTGCCGCTGCGTTTTCAGCGTTGATGATAGTCAGCATTTCATCCATGAACGTACCGCTTCCTGCTGTAAATATTTCAGGATCCCCGGACACTTCAATAAACACTGTTTTTGGCTCTTCAACTTCAGCAGCGCGTTCTTCGATATCCGCCACTTCCTGCTGCATTTCCGAAACGATGGCTTCCGCTTCTTCGACCGTACCTGTCGCTTGTCCGATTACTGTCATCGTATCGTATACTTCATCAAAATTACCCGCTTCACGAACCACGTATACCGTTAGCCCAGCATCGCGCAATTGCTGATAACCGGCCTCGCCGACACCCAAACCTGATTCATGCGCCAGCACGAGGTCCGGTTGAAGGGAAATGATTTGCTCTACATTAAATTCCTGACCGCCGATTTTTTCAACATCTTCTGTTTCTGGTGGGTAATTATCAAAATCGGATAATCCAACCATTTTTTCTCCTAATCCAAGTTCATAAGCAATTTCTGTATTCGACGGAACCATGGAAACAATCGCTTCCGGCTCTTCTTCAATCACCACTTCTTCGCCGACGGCATCCGTCAATGTAACCGGAAACTCAGCTTCTTCCGTTTCTGCCGGCTGTTCAGCAGGTGATTCTGTCTGTTGCTGTTCCTCGACCGGTGCCGCTTCTTCTCCGCAGCCCGCGAGCAAGATTGCCGCCAGCCCTGTACTTAATCCAAATTGCCAAAACTTTTTCATGAATGAAATCCTCCGTTTCTGTAATTGAAAAGACCTCCCACAATACTGCGGGAGGTCTGAAAGGACGCCATAAAAAGACATGCGCATCCAGCCTGTCCTCGCAAGCTTGTGGGTGTTCCATAAAGGCAGGTCTCCTGGCTTGTGATCATCGCTTTCTGCGCCTTCCCAAAGCTTTGCTTCAGTGGCATATGGCAGATTGCTCTCACATACAGTGGCGGGACCGCGCCGGAATCGAACCGGCTTCCCTTTTAACTCATGCTCTTAGACATAAGCACCTTTATGGTGGTTATTCATTTGTCTTCTTCTTCATTATACCGAAAAATATTGAAAAGTCTCTTACATTTTTTCCGGTGCTGCTACGCCAACCGCTTTCAAAGCATTGGCCAGTGTTGTCTTCACAGCTGTAATCAGCGCGAGACGGGCACGCGTCAGATCTTCGTTGGAAGCATCCAATACTTTGTTGGCATTGTAAAAGCTGTGGAAATTGGACGCCAACTCCTGAATGTACGTGGTAACCCGATGAGGCGCCCGTTGTCTCGCTGCTTCAGCAACAGCTTGAGGGAAGTCCCCAATTTTTTTCAGGACGTCAATTTCCTTTTCGGATGTCAGCAAGTCCAGATGGTCCAGAGATGCCGTGAATCCCTGTTCTTCCGCTTGGCGCAAGATTGAGCAAATGCGTGCATGCGCATACTGGGAATAATAAACCGGATTTTCGTTTGACTGGGAAACGGCCAAGTCCAAATCGAAATCCATGTGAGTATCGCCTGAACGCATGGCGAAGAAATAGCGCACAGCATCCAAACCGACCAGCTCTACAAGCTCACGCATCGTCACAGCTTTGCCTGTCCGTTTGCTCATCTTCATCTTTTCGCCGTCTTTGTACAATTGCACCATTTGAATAATGCTGACTTCCAGCGTTTCACGGTCATAGCCCAGTGCTTCGATCGCCGCTTTCATCCGTGGAATATAGCCGTGATGATCCGCTCCCCAGACATTGATCAGCTTCTGGAAACCGCGCTGCAGCTTGTCTTCATGATAAGCGATGTCAGGTGTCAAATACGTGTACGTGCCGTCATTCTTGATCAGGACACGGTCTTTGTCATCCCCGAACGTCGTGGAACGGAACCAGGTTGCCCCGTCCTGCTCGTAGATATGCCCGTTGTCGCGAAGCTTCTGGAGCGCTTTGTCGATTTTGCCGTTTTCGTAAAGCGAGGATTCCGAATACCATACATCGAACTCCACGCGGAAATCAGCCAAATCCTGCTGCAGCTTCTCAATCTCCACTTTCAATCCATGCTTGCGGAAAGCTTCGAAACGTTCTTCATCGGACATGTTCACGAATTTCTCGCCATACTCTTTCACCAGGTCATCGGCGATGTCTTTGATGTCCTGGCCACGGTAACCGTCTTCCGGCATATCGACGGGTTTCCCCAGCGCTTCAAAGTAACGGGCTTCGATTGATAAAGCCAGGTTATTAATCTGATTGCCGGCATCGTTAATGTAATATTCACGGGATACGTCATACCCAGCCAGGCCGAGAACATTGGATAACGAATCGCCGACCGACGAACCACGGGCGTGCCCCAGGTGAAGGTCTCCTGTAGGGTTGGCGGAAACAAATTCCACTTGAATGCGCTCTCCCGCCCCTGAATTTGTGCGGCCGTATTCCGCCTGCTGTTCCATGACGGTTTTCACGACTTCCTGCAAATAATCCTTTTTGACAATGATGTTGATAAATCCAGGACCGGCAATTTCCACATTTTCGATATTCGCGGCGTCTTTATCCAGATTTTCCACGATGGCTTCCGCAATGGCGCGGGGCGGTTTTTTCGCCAGGCGCGTCAACTGCATCGCGATATTGGTCGCATAATCACCGTTCGCCTTGTCTTTTGGTGCTTCCAGGTGAACATCCACTTGTTCCGTTGTCAATTCAGCTTTTTCCACTGCATTGCTGATCGCCAATTTGATGGCTTGCTGTACTTTCTCTACTGCATTCATCCTTTACCCTCCGTAAACTGTATTTCCATTTCATATTCCCCTACATAATCCGTCCCCAACGATAAATCATAGCGGACTTGAAAACGACTTTCGCTGACTGACAGCTCGTGTGCTTTGGTGGTCAGCATAAAGGAACCCTGCTCATTCGTCAGGTTGCCTGTCTGCTCTTTATGTAATAAAAACGGGAGCCGCATCTGCAGACCGCCGCTTCTTAATACTACCGCTTCCTCTTCCTGGAGTTTGACCGTCGTCCGGATTTCCAGATCGTCCTGCTGTTCTGCGTATTGCAGATAGCGCCGGTCATTTTTTTCCGTCAACGTACCGTGAGAATGCAGCTCCATGACTTGTTCTGCTTCATCCGGCAGACGGATTATGGTAGTCAGTTTGATGATGACTGATTTTTTCATGGTCATCCGCCTTCCCGTCCTTTAATAACCTTTTCATTATAGCCCGATTCGGCGCTTTTTTTCAATGAAGTTTCGATTTTGTTCCATCTCAATTTCTTCGGCATTTTCACATTGTTTTTTGTATTGACCACCGAACTCACTGAATCGGCTCGTAAGTTAAAAAACCACTCCTGAAGAGTGGCTTGTAAATTACTTGATATAGGTTTGAACGAAAGAAGGACGTGGAAATATATCCCGCTTCCTATCGATGCCTTCAGCTGTCCCGCGCTTGGCATGCGCCTGGCCATACGCCCGGGACTGCTGCCAGTCCGTAAATGATTTTTCGTCTTCCCATAATGTCAGGACGACATACGTATCCGTTGTTACAGGACGCAGCACACGAATTGCCGCAAACCCCGGTTCTTTCTCAATCAATCCCGCGCGTTTCTTAAAACGCTCTTCGAATAATTCCCTGCCTTCTTCTGCGACGGGGATGTTATTGAATACTGCGAAATAGCCGCCATTGATTGCGCCGCTGGCATCCAGCACTTCGTAGGCTTCTGTATAGGGCAGTGACCCGGCACCCTCCGATTCGTAGAGCAGCACCGCTTCTTCCCCGTTCATCAGAAAAACCAGCGGCGTATTCGGAAAATTTGCGAGGATAGCCACAGCCTGGTCGGTATGGCCGCTCCATTTGTACAATTTCATAGTCAGCACCTCTTCTCTTTCAGCTTTTGATTCACAAAAACCGGACTGGTGACCCAGTCCGGCTGACTTGCTTATTGTTCATTTCACCCAACCCAAAATCATTTCGCGGATCAGCTTGCTCGCCGTGTTCGCGGTTTGATCGGAATGGTCATAGACAGGGGCAAGCTCTACAAGGTCGAAGCCGACGACATTGACGCCTGACGCGGCGATGGCATGTATCGATGCCAGCAGTTCACGGGATGTGATGCCTCCTGCGTCGACGGTTCCAGTGCCCGGAGCATACGCCGGATCCAGGACGTCCATATCAATCGTCACGTAAACGTTGCGACCTTCAAGGGTCGGCAGTATTTCCTTTAACGGCTCGAGCACTTCAAACTTGGAGATGTGCATCCCTTGTTCTTTGGCCCACTCGAATTCTTCTTTCATGCCGGAACGGATGCCAAATGAATAGACATTCTGTGGTCCGATGTGATCGGCGATTTTACGGATGGGCGTGGAATGGGAATATTCTTCGCCTTCGTAATTTTCCCGAAGGTCCGTGTGCGCGTCCATATGGATGATGGCCAAATCATCGTATTGACTGGCAACGGCTTTCATAACCGGCAGCGACACCAGGTGTTCGCCGCCCATGCCAACGGGGATTTTGCCGTCTTTCAGCAACGTATGGACATATGTCTCGATTTCCAGCAGACTTTTTTCCGGATTGCCGAATGGCAGTGGGATGTCGCCGGCATCAAAAAACTTCACATCCTCAAGTTCCCGGTCCAGGTACGGACTGTATTCTTCCAGCCCGATCGACACTTCACGGATTTTGTTGGGGCCGAAACGGGATCCCGGCCGGTAACTGACCGTCCAGTCCATCGGCATGCCGTAAAGCACCGCTTTCGACTCGTCGTAATTCGGATGGCTTTTGATGAACACTTTTCCTGAATACGTTTCGTCAAATCTCATCGTTTATTCCCCCGTCAGGTCTTTCACGAATTTCGGCAATACAAAAGCGGCGTTATGCAGCTCAGGTGTATAGTATTTCGTATCGATTTCATGGAAACGCTCAGCTGAAATTTCCAGCGGGTTATGTTTCTTCGAACCGATGGTGAATGCCCATAGGCCGCTTGGGTAGGTCGGAATGTTCGCCAGGTACAGCTTTGTGATCGGGAAGATTTCCTTGACATCGCTTTGTACCTGCTTGATCAAATCCGCTTTAAACCAAGGATTATCGGATTGCGCGACAAAAATGCCGTCTTCTTTCAAAGCTTTTGAAATGCCTGCATAAAAGCCTTTCGAGAACAAGTTCACTGCCGGCCCGACCGGTTCAGTCGAATCCACCATGATGACATCAAATTCGTTGTCAGATTCCGCGATATGCATGAAGCCGTCGCCGACAATCACTTCCACGCGCGAATCTTCCAGACCTGACGCGATGCCCGGCAGGAATTTTTTGGAGTACTCAATGACTTTTCCATCAATATCGACAAGCGTCGCTTTTTTAACGGATGGATGCTTGAGGATTTCACGGATCACACCGCCGTCTCCCCCGCCAACAACCAGGACGTTTTCCGGGTTCGGGTGCGTGAACAAGGGAACATGCGCCACCATCTCATGGTAGACGAATTCATCTTTTTCCGATGTCATGACCATGCCGTCCAAAAACAGCATGTTGCCCCATTCTGCGGTTTCCGCCATTTCCAGGTATTGAAAATCTGTTTGTTCCGTATGAAGTGTCTTGTTGATCTTCATCGTAATGCCGAAGTTGTCCGTCTGTTTTTCTGTATACCAAAATCCTGCCATCTATCATCAAACTCCTTTGTCTCGTAATTCAAATCCACTTAAAAAAGTATAATTCTTTTTACTGAAAGTGCAATATGTTTCGGGAGAAGCTCTGTCTCTGAATACACAGTCCTTCTTTACCCGAAATTGCTGCAGTTATTCGCCAAAACAAAAAGGTTTTCTGCACAGGGAGACATATCCCTTCACAGAAAACCTTTTTGGCCTGATGATGCGAAGAAAGTGACATGAGGCATTGGGCTTGGGTTTGCTCACACTTTAACGGTCAGTAGAACCTCACTTTTCCGAGTGAGGTACTGACCGTTAAAGTGTGAATGGATCAACTAACAATCAGTGGAGGTGGAAACCTCCACTGACTGAAGTTTCTCTTTATCGCAATGGCTCACGGCACTTGCTCGCATACAGGTGTCCTAGCTTTTTATTTGAAAGCTGTAAGTCTAGTGTACTTCCTTTTCGAAACAACTTCAACTGCCGATGAAGGGTCAGAAGAAATGTCACAGTTTGTTCATACTTCGTTGTGGCTTATCCGAGCAGCTCTGTGCGCAATTTTTCTTCACTGCGTTCCCAGAGTTCCGGATTGTGCGATTTCAGGTATTCACCCAACACACGCTTGGACGGTTCATCCATGTGATCAACGATGATTCTGCGTTTCATTGATTTGTCCATCAAATTGACGTGGTCTGCCAGGATTTTGTAGCCGCGCCGTTTTTCACGGTTCACAACCATTTCACAAGCCGTGACGCCTGCGTAATAAGGGCCTTCCGGATTGTAATCGATGGTGATCCAGACCAGCCAGTAATCCTTTCCACCCGCAGAATCTTCCCGGTTGGTGGTGAACTTAATGCCTTTTTCCACCTGGCTTCTGGCGTGCATGGCTCCGATATCCACAAAAGCATCCTGCTCTTCGACGTCAATAAATAAAGGCGAGACGTTTTCCAATGACAAGGCCCCGACACCATACCCTTTATGGCCGTCAATCGGGTCGTCTTTTATGATGGTGAAGCCTACTTTTTGTTTTGGTTTTTTCTCATTTTCCATGTGTAGATTCCCTCCGTTCTGCTATGATAAGAATATTCTCAAGAAAAGGAGCTGTATCCATTATGCCATACGTTACTGTCAAAATGCTTGAAGGCCGCACTGAAGACCAAAAACGCGCACTGGTTGAAAAAGTCACTGATGCCGTATCTGAAACTACTGGTGCACCTACTGAAAAAGTCGTCGTTTTTATCGAAGACATGAAAAAAAGCGACTACGGCACCAACGGCAAACTTTATTCCGACCAGTAAAACTCCCTTAAGGGGAGTTTTTTTGTTTCAGCTTTGCAATTCGTCGATAAAGTCAAAAGCCTGTTGAATTTCTTCTTCCGTAAAATTGAGTTTGCCTTTGACAATATGCAGTTTCTCAATTTGTTCGGCACGCTCCAAATCATCGAAAAACAGAAGCGTGGCGGTCAATTCCAAAAACCGCCCGCTTTTTTCATTCAACTTGGCTGCCTGCGCCTGGTCTGCCACTTTTGTTTCCCCGAGCATATTGCGGAAATCCATTCCTTCTTTTGTGACGGTGTACTTGTATTGCATATAAGAGCCTTTGTCTTCCAGCTGTTCCGAAAGAAACCCCATATCACAAAGTTCTTCGATCCGCGCCGTCAATTCTTCTGAATAAGGACCGTAAATGTGGAATTCGTACTTTTCCTGAAACGGCAGCCCCATCTTCTTCAATATGAAAATCATTTTCTGCAGCTTTTTTCGGCCGGTTACACCTTCTGCCATGGAAATGAAATCCACAATCTTTGCATGTTCCTGGAGCAACTAAACCCCTCCTTCTCTGAGCATCCCCAGTATTTGGTTCTTGATAGCTTTCTTTTTGCCATCAATCAATAACTCCGCCGGGAAGTATAATTTGTAATCAGTCCGCCGTTTTCCTGAAATGGCGTCGACAATCTGCGATAGACGGGACAACTCCTTGATGTCACCGGTCGGCATTAACAAATGGATCGGCAGACGTTCTTCTTCTTCTCCAGGGCGGTAAAAATCATAAGGCAAGTCCGACGTTGAGTCATCGATCAAGTAATACTCGGGATCGATTCCCGCCTCGCGGAACAGCTGCCCCAGTTCACCAAGCTTGCGGTAATCCTTTCCAGGGTCAAAATCGACATACTGGAACAAGCGCCGGTTGACGAAACGATCACTCAAGTCGGACAGAATCGGATCTCTTTCCGTCATCCATAACTGAAAATAAGTCATCAATACGCCTTCATCCAGCGCCAAATAATCTTTTAAAGTAAACGAGCGATTGAAAAATGCCTTGAAATGAGTCGGCGGTTGTTCAAATTTATAACCACTTTCGCTCAATTCCTTTGCCCGCTGCAAAATCTTCCGCAAAATCACTTCTGCGCTTCTTGCCACCGGATGGAAGTAAACTTGCCAGTACATCTGGTAACGGCTCATGATATAGTCTTCGACGGCATGCATGCCGCTCGACTTAATGACAACCTGGTCTTCCATCGGCCGCATCACCCGTAAAATCCGTTCCATGTCAAAATGGCCATAAGAAACACCTGTATAATAAGCATCCCGCTGCAAATAATCCATGCGGTCAGCATCAATCTGACTGGAAATCAACGACACCACTTGTTTGTTCGTATAGGTTTTGGCAATGACATCGGCCACTTTTTGAGGAAAGTCCGGTGCCACTTTCAATAAGATACGGTTAACTTCCGTGTCACCGAGCAAAATCTCCCTCGTAAACACTTCATGATCTACATTGAATACTTTTTCAAAGGAATGAGAAAAAGGTCCATGACCCAAATCGTGCAATAAGGCTGCACACAGCACAACAAGCCGTTCATCTTCATCCCATTCCGGACGGCCATGGAAAATGTCATCGGAAATCCGGCGGACAATTTCATAGACGCCGAGTGAGTGATTAAAGCGGCTGTGTTCAGCTCCGTGGAACACTAAATAAGAGGTGCCGAGCTGTTTGATTCTGCGGAGCCGCTGGAATTCGCGCGAATTGACCAAGTCCCAAATCACTTGGTCGCGCACATGTATGTATCGGTGAACCGGATCTTTGAACACTTTTTCTTCCGCTAACTTTGACGTTGCGTAGCTCACAGGCGCACCTCCATTTTTTGGTGTAACAAACATTCTACACTAGCCGAACGGACTCATTCAAGAGTCCGTGGAAGCATTTTCTCGTTGCGTTCGAGTACCCGTTTCAAATAGAATCCGTATAATTCCGTTTCTTCCGGCTGCAGCGGCTGTGGAACCGGAGAGCCGAGCAATTCATACAAATCCAGCACCGTTTCCTGAACGGTAATGTCTCTTCCGAGCAGCTCACTGAGTGACGCCATCACTTCCGGTTTGATGACCGGATAGCTGAATTTGGTCTGCTGCCCGGCGAGTCCCTTCTCATAGAAACCGCGGATCAGCTCTGCCCGCTCCGCCCCGCTGCCTTCGATGCATAAATACACCTGGACAGCGATGCCTTTGCGGATCCGGCGCTGCGAGATGCCGGCGAATTTCCGTCCGCCGATGCTGAGGTCATAGGAACCCGGACAATAGGAGCCGACGATTTCATAGGCATCGATGTCCGCTTCCGGAAACAGCAATCGTACCAATTCAAGCATCAAATCGTAGCCTGCCGGAATGTCGATGGCATGTTCCTGTTCTGATAAGACAAGTGAAATATTCAACACACCGGCGTCCAGTACCACGGCCAGCCCGCCGGAATTCCGCACAATCGGCTTATATCCCTGTGATTTTAAGTAGTCGATGCCGCTTTCGATATGCGGCAAACGATGGTCCTGGATGCCGAGTACAATCGTATCGTCATGCACCCATGTCCGGACGGCTGACGGGCTCTTCCCGGTTCCGACAAGCTCGCACAGCATATCGTCGGCCGCGAAGGATTCAAGCGCCGAACGGTTTTTGGCACTGAGGGACTGATCCCAAAAGCGCCAGTTCGTTTCCGTTGTAAATAAAGACATTGGTTCTTCTCCTCTTTCAAGCAGTTGCTTGTCTTCAGTTTACCCGAAGCACCGGTTCCTGAAAAGGCACGGGTGTCATGGCAAATTGGTGACAGCCTTCTGTTTTGCAGGAAGTTGTTTCATTGATATGATAAACTGGGTTGGAGAGATTTACATTAAAGGAGTGTTTGATCAATGAATGAAGCAGCTATTACATTAGACGGCTGGTACGTCCTGCATGATTTCCGTTCGATGGACTGGGTTTCCTGGAAAATGCTGACGGACGAGGAGCGCCAGTTTGCAATCGATGAATACCAGGCGTTCATGAACAAAGTGAACCAGGCTGATGAAAACAAAACAGGTGCCCATGCGCTGTATTCAATTGTCGGCCAAAAAGCGGATTTGATGCTCATGCTCTTGCGCGAAACAATGGATGAGCTGCAGGAACTGGAAACGGAATACAACAAGCTGACGCTGATCGCTTATACCGTTCCAACATATTCGTATGTATCGGTTGTCGAGCTTTCCAACTATCTGGCTGGAAAGTCAGACGAAGATCCTTACCAAAACCCTCACGTTCGGGCACGCTTGTATCCGGAACTTCAACGTTCCCAGTACATTTGCTTCTACCCGATGGACAAGCGCCGCGACGGCGATGACAACTGGTATATGCTGCCGATGGACGAGCGCAAAGACCTGATGCTGTCACACGGCAAAATCGGCCGCAGCTATGCAGGTAAAGTCAAGCAGATCATTTCCGGCTCTGTCGGTTTTGACGATTACGAATGGGGCGTTACACTGTTCGCAGACGACGTTCTCCAGTTCAAAAAACTGATTTACGAAATGCGCTTTGACGAAGTCAGCGCGCGTTATGCGGAATTCGGTTCGTTCTATGTGGGAACACGTTTGGACGCTGGCCGCATCACGAAATTCCTGGAAGTTTAATGAACGATTGATGAAAACCGCCCACGGGCGGTTTTTTCTTGTTTCGGGCACTCTTTTTCCCAGTTAATTGGATTTACTGGCCGAAATGCTGCATTTACTGTCCAAACCACATTTTTCACCCAACTTTAAGCTTCCGATAAAACCAAGTGAGCAACAATGGGCCACGATGACCGCTCCTTTTTGTTGATTTTCCGACATATTCTCTCCGTTATTTTCTGAATATTCCCGGGTATACTGAAAATAAAAACGGGGTGTTTGTATGTTCGTGATGCGTCAGACAAACTTTGCAAAATGGGCTTTGGCTTTGCTGTTTTTTGTATTGCTCAGTAATTTCCTGTTGTACCGCTCCCCTTTATCCACCACCATCATCCCGGAAGAAACGTTTTGGGTCGTCAGTGGCTCACTTTTCGATTTGGCCGTTGTTGCGCCTCTGCTGCTGTTGGCTTCTTTCCGTTTATCCGCCAAACAGTTTGTCGCATTAGTGGCCGGCGGCTTCATTATTTCCCGGGTAATAATTCCTGCGGTTTACTTTGAACCTTTCAGTGTGCTTTTTTATATAGGCGCCGGTATGGAAGCTGTGTTTTTATTGGCAGAAGTCGCCTTGCTTGGTTTGCTGATCGTCCATACGCCAGCCATTTACCGATCGATCAAAAGCCAGTCGGAAAGCCCGTTGTTCTCTTTGTTTCCGGCAGCTTATGAGCGGGTCAAGCCGAATCCGCTGGTGTCCGTCATTCTTTCCGAAGGCCTGATGTTCTATTATGCTTTTTTCAGCTGGCGCAAGAAACCCATGGAAGGCCCTCACACGGTTTCACTTCATAAAAACACCAGTGCCATCGCTTTTTATATCATGCTCATTCATGCCATCGTTATCGAAACGATTGGTCTCCACTGGTGGCTCCATGACAAATCGGTGATTCTGTCGATTGTTCTTTTGGTGTTGAACCTGTATTCCGTTGTTTATTTCATCGGAGAAATCCAGGCAATCCGCTTGCACCCGCTTTCCATTAAAGACGGAAACTTGAAAGTCGCGTTGGGGTTAAGCAAAAGGATGGTTGTCCCGCTGGATGCCATCCAAAACATCCGCTGGGGAGACCGCCCTGGAAAAGATGCGCTGGAATTCATCGCCAAAGACATAGAAGAACCTGAAGCTCAAGTTGTCATCGAATTTGAAACGCCTCAGCCGGCCTATTTATTTTATGGCCGTACCAAATATGTAAAGGAAATCGCGCTGCGGGTTGATGATCCGGAAAAACTGAAGAATCTTCTGGAGCAAAGGCAGACCGACAACCTTGGTTGACTCGTTTAAACTGCAGACTGCAATCGGTCTGCAGTTTTTCGCTGGATTATTTCCCATTATTTGTATATACAGTCTTTCACAGGCGATATACATTCCCTCACGGACCAAATACCTGCTCTTGCAGCACGAATACCTGCTCCCACCTCCAATTTACTTGCCGCCAGCCATTTCCAACCAATAAAAAAAGCCATCCACCAAAAGTGGACAGCTCAACTTGCATTACAATGCTTTAACAGCCGCGATAATCAGCATTACCCAGCCCGCGATGAACGCAACGCCGCCGATTGGCGTGATGGCACCGAGCACACTGATGCCCGTAAGGCTCAGTACATACAAGCTACCGGAAAAAATGACGATTCCGGCAAGCATCAGGTAACCTGCCCAGCTCAGGGAGCCGAGCTGGCCGATCAGCGTAGAACTCATCAGCAAAGCGACGACCATCAAGCCGATGGAATGAAACATCTGGTATTGAACGGCGGTTTGCCAGGTAGCCAAGTATTTATCTGCGACGCGCCCTTCCAGCATATGCGCGCCGAATGCACCGAAAGCGACCGACAACAAAGCGTTGACCGCTCCGGCAATCAAGAAAAACTTCACAAAATCTCCTCTTTCCACTTAAAAATCAAATAACGAATCTCCATTGGCATCGTCTTCCTGTAATTTATTGACGTTTGAGACTGTTTGCACCTGCGGAGAAGCCAGTGGCGTCGCGCGCGGCGGCTTCTGCATTTCACCGGGACTTTCATCCAGCAGCAAGTCGCAGAGCGCCCGGATGGCAGCGACCGATTCGCGCATCTTGGCAGGATCAGCCGTTCGTGCCTTTATCGTATGCTTTTCAATTTCCATCAGGATACGCGCAGCATCGATTGCCATAAACATCCCCCTCTCCATTTGCATTCCGTCTTATTTTATCACGCTGCCCAGCCGCACGTCGTCAGTCCAGGCAGAAATCGATCGGCTGTTGTCCACGGCTTTGTAACAGACTGTTCACTTTTGAATAGGGTCGGCTGCCAAAAAAGCCTCGTTTGGCGCTGAGCGGGCTCGGGTGAGGTGCTTCGATGACGTCATGTTTGTCCAAATCGATCAGCCGCTTCTTTTTCTGTGCCGGCTTTCCCCACAACACGAAAATGACCGGTTGTTCCCGTTCGGATAATTTACGGATCACTTCGTCGGTAAACTCTTCCCATCCCTGGCCGCGGTGCGAATTGGCATCTCCCGCTCTCACCGTCAAAACCGTGTTGAGCATCATGACGCCCTGGTCCGCCCACTTCGTCAATGTTCCGTCTTTCGGCAGCTCACAGCCGATGTCCTCTTTTAATTCCTTTAGCATATTGCGCAAACTGGGTGGAATACGGACGCCCGGGCGCACCGAGAAGCTCAGTCCATGAGCCTGTCCGGGACCATGGTATGGGTCTTGTCCCAGAATGACGACTTTCACGTCTTTATAAGGGGTGTGCTCAAAAGCGGTCCAAATATCTTCTTTCGGCGGATAGACGGTATTATTGGCGTATTCGTCTTTTAAAAACTGCCGCAGCTCCAGGTAATACGGTTTTTCAAACTCTTCTCCTACGACTTCCTGCCAATCGTTTTGAAAAATTTTCTTTGCCATATTCTCACTCCTTAGTCTTCAAATCGGATTTCCACCTCGTAATCGACCAATTGAAACATTTCGCGCACTGAACGGGAGGCATTGTCTTCCGCCAGCTCCAGCACACCCTGCCCAGCGGTTTCTTCCAGCATGAGCTGCTGCGCTTCTTCCGCTAGGTCATAGGCTTCCGAGATATCAGCGCCGCTGCGGAACAAACCTTCGTAGGAATACACTTCCACTTGATCCATGAACAGCTCGGGGCCACCCAAAAATTCCGCAGACGGCAACGTCAATACAGCTGTACGGGCTTCTTCGTCCAATTCAATATCTTCTTCCGATATCTTTGCAAAATCGATGCCTGCGCGGACAGCTCCCGGAATGACCACCAGCAACTGGCGTCTGGTGCCGGGGAGGTCCAGACCGATTTCACGGCCAAACACGGCGTTGTCTTCCCGTTCAATGATGACTTTCGAATAGGCTTCCGCAGTCGCCAATTCATTCAAATCCTGCATACGCTCCAAAAAAGCCCCTTTGCTTTCAGTGGCCGTACTGCCCTGCAGCATCCACCAGGTGCCAAGCGGCAACGCCACCAACAGCAACAGCAGAATGGCAATGAGGACAAGAAATGAATTGCGCCACACGCTCATCATCAATTTCGCCGATTTCCAGAAACCTGATTCTTTCGTATCTTCTTTCCCTTTCAGTTCCTGCAATAAGCGCTCAATTTCATTTAACTTCGGATCATTCGGCAAGCAGCATCCCTCTTTCTTCTATTTCTTTTTCTTACTTCTCCATGATAGGATGGACAAAGGAGTGATGAAAAAATGGCAGACTGGCGACAACGGATCAAAACCATTTCTTCCACAAAAGGAGACAGTGCTCCCGAAAGCGCCAAACGGACCGGTATCGGCTGTCTGACAACCTTTGTCTTGATTGTTTCCATTCTAACATTTCTTATCACATTTGGTCTGTTCCAAAGCGGCAGCTGGGGCATGGCTTTCTTTTCGGCTGTTTTCGCCGTTTTGTCCATTGCTACCCTGGTGATTCTGTTACTGCCTCAAAAGACGAACAAATTGTAAATAGCGTGATTTTTGATAAAATAAAGACAGTAATCAATCTATTTAAAAGGAGCCTACCCATGACATTAAAAAAAACACTTACAATCGCTGGGTCAGACACATCCGGCGGAGCAGGCATACAAGCTGACTTGAAAACGTTCCAGGAACACGGAACCTACGGGATGAACGCTTTGACAGTCATCGTGACGATGGATCCTGACAACGGCTGGAGCCACGGTATTCACCCAATTCCACCTGAAACATTGGCTGCCCAGCTGAAAACGGCTTTCTCTACGGGCATCGATGCATTGAAGACGGGCATGCTTCCTACAGTGGAAATCATCGAAATGGCCGGCAAAGCCATTAAAGAATCCGGCTTGAAAGATGTTGTCATCGACCCGGTCATGGCCTGCAAAGGCGAAGATGAAGTTTTGTTTCCGGAAAACGTTGATGCCATGATCAAGCATCTTTTGCCGGTTGCTAAGATTGTCACACCGAATTTAGTGGAAGCCGGCCAGCTGTCAGGGCTTGGCACGCTGAAAACAATCGACGATCTGAAAGCGGCAGCTGAAAAAATTCATGCCCACGGCGCTCAATTCGTTGTAATTAAAGGCGGCAAGCAATTGGAGCACGAAGAAGCTGTCGATCTGTTGTTTGACGGCGAAAAGCATTACCTGCTGTCAGCCGGCAAGTATGATACTTCGTATAACCACGGCGCAGGCTGCACCTTTGCCGCTGCCATTACGGCAAATCTGGCGAATGGCCAATCTGTAAAAGACGCTGTATTGAACGGCAAAATTTTCGTTACAGGCGCCATTGAACATGGCTGGAAACTGAACGAGTACGTTGGCCCTGTCATGCACGGCGCCACCAATAAATTCACCAAACCGGAAGTGGAAGTTGTTTCACTGTAGATGGTAGCCTAAAGAAGGCCGCAGCCGCGGCCTTCTTTTTTGATTTGTGTGTGTGCCAGGCACCGGCGCATTGCGCCGGTGCCTGGCACACACACAAACAGCTAACTTGCATAACAAAGTAGTTGACACATTGTTTCTCCAACTGCTATATTGTATTACAAAGTAGTTCATTTTTTGCACCACTATCTTGTTATACAACATAGGAAAGGAGTGGCTCCATGTCTTCCAGCCAGATGTTAAAAGGAATATTGGATGGCTGCCTGCTCGGCATCATCGGGAAAGGCGAAACGTACGGCTATGAAATGATTGAGAAGCTGGAAATCTATGGTTTCCGCATGGTCAGTGAAGGCAGCATCTACCCTGTCTTGATGCGGCTGCAAAAAGAAGGCTTTGTCCAGTCTGTCATGAAAGAATCTCCCAGTGGCCCGAAACGGAAATATTACACGCTGACGGATGCAGGAAAAGAGGAATACCAGCAGTTCAAAGACCGATGGGAAGCGCTGTCCCATTCGGTCGATCGACTCGTAAAGGAGGAAGGATAAATGGTTTTGACAAAAGAAAGTGAAGAATTCATTGCCAATCTAAAGATGTATTTGATGACGTCCGGAAAAAATGACAAGGAGATTGAAGACATTGCCGAAGAACTTCGCGCTCATTTGGAAGATGCGGAAAGCCGAGGAAAGACGCTGGACAGTGTAACAGGCGGTTCTCCTGAAAGTTACTTGAAAAACATCAGCGAAGAAATGAAGACCGATTACTTTGGTGTCATTAAAGCACTGCCCATGTTCATTTTGCTGGTCGCAGCTTACTTTATCACCGGATCTGCCATTCGTGGAGACCTGAGCTTTTCACTGTTGAAACTCATTGCTTTTCCATCGATTGCCGCACTTGGAGTTGCGGGCTACATTTTCTTTTTCCGCAGAAGCAGTGCCCAAAATTGGTCTGCGAAACGGCAAATGATCGCGTTTGGAACCATCTATGTCTCCCTCTCCGCCGCTTTATCGGCAGTGATTTTCCTGGATTTGTTTATGCTCGAACCTTTTTACGTTCCGTCCCGTGACGTGATGTGGATCATTGCTGCCGCAGGAGTTGCTGTCTTTGTCATTTCAGCCATTTGGAGCAAAACCTGGATCACCATCATCTTGCCGTTGTTTCTGTTCGGCCCTGATTTTATCATGCATTTTATGGAAGTAAGCGAAATGCGCCAGCTGTTCATCAGTGCCGCTTCCCTTTATATCGGCATGGCGTTCGTGATAGTTATCTTGTTCATCCAAAACAAGAAACAAACCTAATTGTTTATGTGCCTGGCACACAAACACTTTAATCGCATTCTGCCCTGTTTTTCCTTATACTTAAAAAATACGATTGTCGAGGAGGAACATCATGGAACCAGTCGAAGTAAAAAAACTGCAAGTTGAGTTGGACGCGTTTGCCAACAGAGATGTCTATCTTCACCTGGAAACAACAAACGGCTCTTATGCCACTCATTTCAATGAAGGCTTTTTCAATGCCGGCGCTTTTATCCGCAATGTGGTCATCAACTATGAGCTCGGAAAAGTGGTCGGGGACAGCCCTCACCGTGTCGGGCTGAAATTGCCTCATGGATGGGTTTACGCGCAAGGAATCACTCATTACGAATTGGACGAGCAAGGCAGATTGCTGCTCGCAGGACATGACGGATCAGGGAAATTGGCGGTGGCGCTGCAAATCAGCGAAACACCGTTCAGTTATTAAGGGGGAATCATACAATGGCTATTGAAAAAGAACAGCATGTATTGGTCGTTTTCCCTCACCCGGATGATGAAGCATTCGGCGTTTCGGGAACAATGAGCACGCATGTCGACCGAGGAACGCCGGTTACATACGCTTGCCTGACGCTTGGCGAAATGGGACGGAATTTAGGCAATCCTCCGTTCGCTACACGAGAATCGCTGCCGGAAATCCGCAAAAAAGAACTTCAGGCTTCTGCCGATGCGATCGGATTGACCGATTTGCGGATGCTGGGATTGCGTGACAAGACAGTCGAGTTCGAAGACGATGAAAAGATGGTTCGCCTGATGAGTGCATTGATCGATGAAGTCAAACCGTCATTGATCATTACTTTCTACCCGAACTACGCAGTCCATCCAGATCACGAAGCGACAGCACGGGCAGTCGTCCGCGCAGTGCGTCGCATGAAAGACCGGCCAAAACTTCACTGCGTCGCTTTTGCCAATAATACTTTGGATGAGCTGGGCAAACCGGACATTATCCATGACATCAGCGAAATGCGCGACCGCAAGATGGCTTCGATGAAAGCCCATATTTCCCAGACAGCCTGGATGCTGGAAGAAATGGAAAAACGGCTGGCGGAAGGCGATACCGAAACAGAAAATTGGCTGACACGCGAGCGTTTCTACAACTACCGGTGGGACGAAGATTTTGAAGACTCCTTTTAACTGGAACACCCTTATTTTTCAGAAAAATAAGGGTGTTTTTTCAATAGATTTCAGATAAAATAAACAACACGAGGTATACGTTTTTGATGGTATCATTTATGTATATTTAGTGTTGTTTTTGTTTTTTTATGCACAGGAAAAGGGGATATTACTTATGAAAAAGTTTTCAGCTTCAACTTGGCTCTTATTTTTACTTCCTTCATTGCTCGGAATCCTGCTGTTCTTGGTACCGATTCCAACTACTGATGAAGACGGTGCAGTCGTATGGATGGTCACCATTGCAGTTCTCGCCAACTGGATGGCTGCTCAAATCGAAACCATCGTCCCATGGATCATGCTCGGAATCCTGACGATTGCTGCAGTGGGGTCTTTGTTGGCCATCACCAAAAAGCCCAACCTGTCAGATGATGCACCTTTTTTCGATAAACTTTTCAACGTGAATCTGTTCTGGACGATTGTCCGCATTTTGGGAGCTGTATTCGCGTTTATGGTCCTGTTCCAGGTAGGTCCTGAACCAGTATGGAATGAAAATACCGGTGGATTGCTGTTAGCAGGTGACGGACTTCTGTCATTCCTGTTTACCATCTTCCTGTTTGCAGGTTTGTTATTGCCGTTACTCATGAATTTTGGGCTGCTGGAGTTTTTCGGTACGCTCATGGCCAAAGTTATGCGTCCGTTGTTCCGTTTGCCGGGCCGTTCATCCATTGACGCTTTGGCTTCATGGGTCGGTGACGGAACCATCGGTGTCCTTCTGACGAGCAAACAATATGAGGACAATAAATACACACAGCGTGAAGCAGCCATCATCGGTACCACGTTTTCTGTCGTATCCATCACATTCGCCATCGTGGTCATCGGCGAAATCGGGTTGCCGCAATATTTCCTGCCGTATTATGGCACTGTCGTTTTAACAGGGGTCATTCTGGCGTTGATCATGCCGCGCATCTATCCGTTAACAAACAAGCCGACCACATTCATGGACGGATCGGAACAGGAGTCGCAGTCTGAAGAGACACCGTCGGGACATACCGCCACTTCGCACGGCCTTGAAAAAGCGCTCGAGAAGGCGGATCGAAACCGAGACCCTGTCACATTTTTCAAAGATGGCTTCAAAAACGTATTGGATATGTGGATTGGCGTTGCTCCCGTTGTTATGGCTTTCGGTACCATTGCGCTGATCCTGGCAGAATACACTGCCACATTCACGGTTCTCGGAACACCTTTTGAGCCGTATTTGAATTTACTGGGTATCCCACAAGCTGCAGAAGCCGCTCAATTGATGGTTGTCGGTTTCGCGGATATGTTCCTCCCAGCCATTCTCGGGGCAGGAATCGAATCAGAAATGACACGGTTTGTAGTAGCGACGATGTCGGTTACCCAACTTATCTATATGTCGGAAGTCGGCGGTTTGCTGCTCGGCTCCAAAATTCCAGTAAACATTCTGGACTTGGTCGTCATTTTCTTATTGCGCACCATTATCGCTTTGCCGATCATTGCAGGCGTTGCGCATCTGCTGTTTTAAACGAAAAACCATCCACTGTGAAAAGTGGATGGTTTTTTTATGCCTGCTGTAATTTCTGTTTCAGTTTCTCCAACATATCCGCTGTCATGGCGTCCAGATCATACTTTGCTTGAAAGCCCCATTCGTTTTTGGCAGCAGACGCATCGATGTTGTCAGGCCAGCTGTCGGCAATCGCCTGGCGCTCCGGATCTACGTCGTAAGCAAGTTCAAATTCAGGAATGTGGTTGCGGATGGAAGCTGCAATTTCTTCCGGTTCGAAGCTCATCGCTGTCACATTGAAAGCATTGCGGTGCTCAAGTTTGGCTGGGTCTGCTTCCATCAGGTCGACGATCGACTGAAGCGCATCGGGCATGTACATCATGTCCATATAAGTTCCCTGGCCGATGTAAGACGTGTATTTTTTCTTCAATATCGCCTGGTAATAGATGTCGACGGCATAATCAGTTGTTCCTCCGCCTGGTTGCGCTACATAAGACACCAACCCAGGGAAACGCACACCGCGCGTGTCGACACCGAATTTCTGAAAGTAATAGTCACATAATAATTCCCCGGAGACTTTGTTGACCCCGTACATAGTGGTCGGGCGCTGCAGCGTATCTTGAGGAGTGTTTTTTTTCGGAGTCGAAGGACCGAACGCGCCGATTGAACTTGGAGTGAAAAATTGCATGCCGAGTTCACGGGACGTTTCGAGTGCGTTGACCAATCCGCCCATATTCAGGTTCCAAGCAAGCAACGGCTTTTCTTCTGCTGTCGCTGACAATAATGCCGCCATGTGCATCATCGTATCGGCTTCGAATTCTTTCGCTAAGTCGTGCATCTTTTGAGCGTCCGTTACATCCAGCACATTAAAAGGACCGCTTTCGTCTGTCGTGGGGCGGATATCTGTCGCCAATACATTGTCGTTGCCGTAGGTTTCCCGCAGTTTCCCAACCAGTTCAGAGCCGATTTGGCCCAAAGCACCTGTAATCATAATTCGTTTCATCGTCCGCACTCCTTTTCCTTTAAAACATTTGTCCATTGCAGGTGTACACTTATATTCTCTCAAAACCTGTCATTAATGCTTTTCCATCTTGTCATTATAAATTGTTCTCTTTAAAAAGACAACCACTTTAAGTTTTTAAATGAATTGAAAGCATTTTCATTCTTTGATTTTCTGCTGAAAGCGCTTGAGCGACGTCGGATACACAAAAAATTTGCTTGTTTCATTTGAGTATGAAAAATGAACGGATGGATGGACAGATTTGAGCCGTTGGAAAGTATTTTTCGATCGAGGGGAGGTATTCTGGTCGCGAGAGACAGTATTTGTGGTGGAAGAGAATGTATTTCCTGCCTTAGAGACAGTAAATCCGTTTTCTGGAAAATAAAAAACACGCACACCCTTCGCAGGCTGTGCGTGTTTCACAATTCAGTTGATAACACCGAGTTCTTTTCCGACTTTTTCGTAAATCGCAATTGCTTCGTCCAGCTGCTCTTTCGAGTGGGCCGCCGTCGGCATATTGCGGACGCGTCCTGTCCCTTTTGGCACTGTCGGGAAGACGATGGATTTGGCGTAGACGCCTTCTTCGAACAGACGCTTTGAAAATTGCTGTGTCAGCTTTTCTTCACCGATGATGCAAGGCGTGATCGGCGTTTCCGATTCGCCGATGTCAAAGCCCAGTTCCTTTAAGCCGTTCTTCAAGTAATCGCCGTTGTCCCACAGCTTGTCATGAAGCTCTGTGGAATCGATGATCATTTGAAGCGCCGCCGTAATCGCTGCTACATCGCCTGGTGTGACCGCTGTCGAGAACAAAAACGGACGGGAGCGGACTTTCAGCCAGTCGATCAGGTTTTGCTTGCCGGCCACGTAACCTCCGACAACACCGACTGCTTTCGATAAAGTCCCCATCTGCATATCGATCTCTTTTTCCAAACCGAAATGCTTCACAGTCCCTTTCCCTTTTCCGGTGACGCCAGATCCGTGGGCATCATCAACATACGTAATCAAATCAAATTCCTTGGCGATTTCCACGATTTCCGGAAGCTTTGCAATATCGCCGTCCATGGAGAATACGCCATCTGTGATGACCATGACTTTATTGTACAACCCTGACTCTGTCGCTTCCTTTGCTTTAGCACGGAGGTCTTCCATGTCCGAATGCTTGTAGGCGATGATTTTGGCGCGTGACAAGCGGCAGCCGTCAATGATGGAAGCATGATTCAGTTGATCGGATAATATCGCATCGTTTTTGTCCATGACCCCTGAAATGGCCGCCATGTTGCAGTTGAAACCGGACTGGTAGGAAATGGCCGCTTCCGTGCCTTTGAATTCCGCCAGCTTTTCTTCCAGTTTCACATGCAGATCCAACGTCCCGTTTATCGTACGGACCGCACCGGCGCCGACACCGTAATGGTCAATGGCATCTTTCGCCACTTGCTTCAGGTCTTCATTCGTCGCCAATCCCAAATAATTGTTTGAAGATAGATTGATCAATTCTTTGCCGGCTACTTTGATGATCGGGCCATTCGGGCCTTCCACCGGATCGATTTCGTTATATAAACCCTGCTCTTTCAATTCGCTTAAGTTTTCATCTAAAAACGCGTCCAATTTTTTTGACACTGTCATCTTCCTTTCAAAACGAAATTCTGTCTCCATCTTATCACACCGCCATTTTTTCCAAAAGAAAAAGCGGACCAGGGTCCGCTTTCTGCTTGGTTATGCCAAGGCTTGTGTCAAATCTTCGATTAAATCCTCCACATCTTCAATGCCGACTGAAATCCGTACGAGCCCTTCGACGATGCCAAGTTCCCCGCGGCGTTCGACCGGGATGGAAGCATGGGTCATTTGCGCTGGAACAGAAATCAGGCTTTCCACCGCGCCCAAGCTTTCGGCGAGTGTAAAGTATTTCAATTTAGCCAGCAATTCCCCTGCTTTTTCTTTGCTGCCGACGTCAAATGAAATCATGCCACCAAAGCCGGTAGCTTGTTTTTTCATCAATTCGTGGCCGGTATGATTGCTGAGGCCAGGATAAATAACGGTTCCGACATTTTCATTGGCATCAAGGAATTCCGCAATTTTTTGAGCGTTGCTGATCGTTTCTTCCATGCGGATGCCGAGTGTTTTCAACCCGCGGATCAACAACCAGGAATCCTGCGGTCCAAGCACAGCACCGACTGAGTTTTGGACGAAATGGAGATCCGTCGCCAATTCCGCTGAATTGACTACCACAAGTCCAGCTACGACGTCACTGTGGCCGCCGATGTATTTGGTCGCTGAATGCAATACGATATCCGCGCCCAATTTGATCGGGCTCTGCAGATAAGGCGTCATGAAAGTGTTGTCGACAATTGTCAGCAGGTTTTTCGATTTCGCGAACTCTGCCACTTTTTCAATATCCGTCACTTTCAGCAATGGATTGGTTGGTGTTTCGATGAAAATCGCTTTTGTATTGTCTTGGACAGCCGCCTGCACTTGGTCCAGGTCGCCCGTATCCACAAATGTGAATTCGAGCCCGAGACGGTTGAGGACTTTATTGACCACACGGTATGTACCGCCGTATACGTCGTCCGTCATGATAACGTGGTCGCCTGCTGAGAACAGCATCATGACCGATGAAATGGCCGCCATTCCGGAACCGAATGCAAAGCCGGCATGGCCATATTCCACATCGGCAATCAATTCCTCGAGCGCGTGGCGCGTCGGGTTGCCGGTCCGTGAATATTCATAGCCTTTGAATTTCCCTACTGCTTCCTGCTTATATGTGCTGACTTGGTAAATCGGCGTGGACACGGCTCCTGTCGCTTCGTCTCCAAAAATGCCGCCATGGATCAATCTCGTTTTCGGTTTCATCAATAATCCTCCTCAAAGGTTCTGCCGTAGATATCCTGACTCATATAGCGTTCGCTCGAGTCGGCAAATACGGTGACAATATGGCTTCCGGAAGGCGCCGTTTCCGCTTCTTTCAATGCAGCCACATATGCTGCACCGGAAGAGCTTCCGACCAATAAACCTTCCTGTTTCGCCAATTCTTTCAATGCAGCAAATGCGTCTTTATCGCTTATCGTATGGATGGCATCAAAAAAGGATTGGTCCATGTAGTCCGGCAAAAACTCCATGCCAATTCCTTCCGTCAAATGAGGACCCGACTGGCCGCCGTTTAAAATCGAGCCTTCCGGTTCCACAATGACCGTTTTGATTTGTTCATTTTGCGTTTTCAAAAAGCGTGAAGTGCCCATGAATGTTCCACCAGATCCGGCTCCCGCGATGAACACATCGATGTTGCCATCCAGCGCTTCCCAAATTTCAGGACCCAGCGTGCGGACATAGGTGTCGGGATTCGCTGGATTGGAAAATTGCGATGGGGAAAAAGCCTTTTCCTGCGCTGTCAGTTCCTTCGCTTTTTCAATGGCGCCTTTCATTCCCAGTTCAGTCGGCGTATTGACGACTTCTGCACCGAGCGCGCGCATAAGTGCCTGCTTTTCCTGGCTGAACTTTTCAGGCACGACAAATTTCACCTGATACCCTTTGCCGATGGCAGCGAGGGCCAATCCGATGCCCGTATTGCCGGCAGTCGGCTCGATCATGGTGCCGCCCGGCTTCAGGACTCCGCGTTTTTCCGCGTCTTCGATCAAAGAAACTCCCAGCCTGTCTTTTACACTGCCTCCCGGATTGAAGTACTCCAGTTTGGCAAAAATGCGGCAGCCGTTCGGAATCTCCACATGGGTCAATTCCAATAACGGCGTATTGCCGATCAATTGCTGAATCTCAGTAGCAAACTTCATCGCGGTTCTCCTTAGGCGTTTTGTTCAGCAAATACTTGCTGCCATTCGTCTCTTTTCGCCAGCATTTCACGCGCCAATTCATGAGCGCCTTCCAGGCTGTGGCTGGCTGCCCAACCGCATTGCACTTCGTTGCAGGCCGGAACTTCGTCAGCTTCGATGACATCTTTCAACGTGTTTTCCAAAATGTTCAATACGTCTTCATAATCGTCATGGTTGATCAGTGACATATAAAATCCGGTCTGGCAGCCCATCGGCCCGATGTCCACGATATCGTCCGAATGATTGCGGCTGTGTTCCGCCATCATGTGCTCCAGTGAATGAAGACCTGGCATTTCCATATGCTCTTTGTTCGGCTGTTTGAAACGGATGTCGTATTTGCGGATCGTGTCGCCTTTTGCACCTGTTTTCTCGCCCGCCAAACGGACATAAGGAGCCACTACTTTTGTATGGTCCAGGTTAAAGCTTTCTACGTTCATTTTTTTCATAGTCAATCTCTCCTTTTATTTTTGGTTCTGTTAAATAAGGTGTTTGATATAACTTTTTTTAAACTGTCGGGGCTACTTCTGCTTTCTTCGTCGCATCAATCAGCCACACAAAGCTGTTGAGCTGTGTGAATTCCACTTGGAATCCTGCTTCTTCAATCAATGCTTTCATTGCAGGAATGGTCGTGTAATGCTCCCGCTTCAAATCTTCCACGAGGTTGTGATGCCCTCTGGCCTCTTCATACGCAATTTTGTCCTGCTGTGCCTGTTCTGTTTCAAAAATGGTATCCGCAAAGACCACTTTACCATCTGCAGGCAGCAGATTGCCATAAAGTTTGAAAGCTTCCGCTTTTTCACCATCCGTCAAATGATGAAAGGCATAGGAGCTGACAAATGTTTTGGGTTCCATTTCTGTTTCGAATTCCAGGAAATCCCCATCTATAATAACTGTATTGGACATTTTTTTCTCTGTAACTTCCCTCATTGCCCGATTCGGTTCAATGCCTGTCACTTCCAGACCGCGATCGATCAACTTTTGTGTCAGGTTGCCGGTTCCGACGCCGAATTCCACCACGGGACCGATTGCCCCATCTGCAACTGCCTGCAGAATTTCGTTATAGTTAACGAAGACATCTTCATATTCTTTATCTTTGCCACTGACTGATTCGTCATACGTGTGAACCCATTCATCGAATATTTCTACAAACTCGCGTCCCATGTTATATCCCCTTTAATGTCGTAATAGAAATAAAACCAATAGTTTTACTTGGTTTTATTTATACCATAAATAATAAGGGGCTTCAACTGACAACGGTTATGGTTAAATTTTGAGGATAGGCGGCGCTTCGCTCTTTTTTTCGATGATGGTATTCAGCATTTTTTCGAAAATCGGCAAAGTGGTCTGGACGATTTTCCCTGTCAGCAATGCCACAATGACAGTCCCGACTCCGATTGGTCCGCCAAGCAATCCGCCGGCAACAGCTGCAAACACTTCCGTTCCTGTTTTGGCAATATTGACACTGACTCCAGTTTTTTCAACGATGACAAGCATCAGGCCGTCACGCGGTCCTGCCCCGATTTTCGGCGCAACATACATGCCCACTCCGCATCCGGAAATGATGAGACCCGCTGCAAACATAATGATTTGAGCGGCCAGGTTTTCGATGTCCGGGATAAGAAAGTTGAAAATATCAATGAAGACACCGATCAACAGCATATTTAAAAATGTTCCGACTTGCGGAATTCTTTTGGTGAAAACCCAAGTCACGACCACCAGCGTAAGCCCTGCCAAAATGGCCCATGTACCAATCGATAAGCCGAAGTTCTGATAAAGTCCCACATGCAGGACATCCCACGGGCTGATTCCCAGCCGGTCCGCCTTGATGACCATCGTAAAGCCAAGTGCCAACACCATCATGCCCACAATAAAAAACAGCCAGCGGTAATATAAAGATCGTCTCATTCGTATCCTTCTTTCTGTCTGTGATAAACCTGCCGGAATTCAGAACCAGCCTGCAAGAAAAAGCCATCCATTCGTTTGAATGGATGGAGTTGTTAATGCCCGGAAACGGTCAGTTCGGCCAATTCGCCAGCTGTCACTTTCACAAGATCTGCCGGTGACATCTTGAGCTGCATGCCAATTCTGCCCGCTGACACGATAATTTCCGGCTGCTGCTCCGCTTTTTTCGATATAAATGTGGGAAAGGGCTTTTTCATTCCCACCGGAGAACAGCCTCCCTTGACGTAACCCGTCAGCGGCAGAATATCCTTCACCGCCACCATCTCGATCTTCTTTTCACCGGCTGCCTGCGCCCCTTTTTTTAAATCCAGCTCTTCGGCTACCGGAATGACAAATACGTATATTTGCCTGGAAGTTCCTGCAGCTACCAGCGTCTTATGGACGACTTCCACCGGAAAACCGATTTTCGCTGCCACGCTGACGCCGTCATTGGCGCCTTCTTCCGGCTGGTACTGGAGGATTTCATAATCAATTTTTTCCTTGTCCAATATACGCGCTGCATTGGTTTTTGAAATTTTCTTTGCCATGGCGCTGCTCCTTGCGTTTCAAGTTTCCGGCTGCCCGAAGACCGTAGTCTTTTTGTGAATTAACCCAGTAAGGAACTGGCTGGTCAACAGCGGTTCTACACAACAGCATAGCATCAAATTCCGAATATTTCTAATCGTTTTGGTTCATTAATTTTTTCAGTGCATCGGCCATGGCGGTGTTTTTCGGTTCGTCCTGCTGTTTCAGATATTTATTGACGTCTTTTTTGTCGGCTTTGGATTTGTTCGAGTTGCGCCGTTTTTCAAACGCGGAAAGTTTTTCACGATGTCCGCATTTGCAGACGAAAATTTTTCCTTCGCCTTCCCCGCGCATTTCCATTTTCTTGTGGCAGTTCGGGCAGCGTGCGTTGGTCAGCATGGCCACTTGTTTTTTATAGCCGCATTCGCGGTCCTGGCAGACATTCATTTTGCCGCGTTTGCCGTTGACTTCGAGAAGCGGCTTGCCGCAATCCGGGCACATTTTCCCTGTTACGTTATCGTGTTTGAATTTCTTGTCGCTTTTCTTGATGTCGCTGACCGATTTCTCGGCGAAAGCGATCATTTCTTTCATGAACTTCTCTTTTTTCAATTGGCCTTTCGCAATTTTCGTTAATTGCTGTTCCCAGTCGGCCGTCAATTTCGGCGATTTCAAGTCTTCCGGCACCAATTCGAGCAATTGGCGGCCTTTTGATGTGATCGTCAAATCTTTTCCTTTTTTTTCAATCAGGAACGTATTGAACAATTTGTCGATAATATCGCCGCGTGTTGCAACCGTCCCAAGCCCACCGGTCTCACCGAGTGTCTGAATCAGTTCTTTCGATTCGCCCGACATGAACTGGGCAGGGTTTTCCATCGCACCGAGCAATGTTCCTTCATTGAAAAAAGCAGGCGGTTTTGTTTTGCCATCGGTCAAAGCGATTCCTTTGACCGTCAGCTTCTGGCCTTTCTCGAACGGCGGCAATGTGGATTCGTGCTCGTCGCTTTCATCCTTGTAAATGCGTTTCCAGCCTTCGCTGCGGATCGTGTTGCCTTTTGTCTGGAACGTTTCACCGCCGGCTGTCAGTTTGACCGTTGTTTGGTCGTATTCGTGTGCCGGATAAAATACCGCGAGGAACCGTTTGACAATCATGTCGTAGAGCTTCCGTTCCTTATCGGATAAATTATGAAGCTGCGGCGCTTCTTCCGTCGGGATGATGGCGTGGTGATCGGAAACCTTCGCGTCATCAACCACTCCTTTTTGCGGTGTCACCGGCTGTTTCAAAATGGTATTGGCCAACGCACGGTACTCGCCCACTCCTGCCGCTTTGATCCGGTCTTTTAACGTATTTTTCATGTCGGATGTCAAATGCTTGGAGTCCGTCCGCGGGTACGTCACGATTTTGTAGCGCTCGTACAGATTCTGCAGCGTATTCAATGTCTCTTTCGCTGACCAGCTGTAGCGTTTGTACGCTTCTTTCTGCAGTTCGGTCAAGTCGAATAAAGGCGGTGCCGGCTGTTTTTTCGGCGTGACTTTCACATCAGTGACTGTTCCTTCATGCGTGTTTTCCAGCTTCTGAAATAAACGGTCGATTTTGTCTTTATCAAATGACTGTGTCGAATTGCCGTCCGTCCATGTAAATGACGCTTTTTCCGTGATAGCCTGCAGACCGTAATACGGCTTCGGCTGGAAATTGCGGATCTGCTTTTCGCGTTCAGCAATCATGGCGAGCGTCGGTGTCTGCACGCGGCCTGTCGATAACTGTGCATTGTACTTCACAGTGAGCGCACGCGTCGCATTGATGCCCACCACCCAGTCCGCTTCCGAACGGGCCACTGCCGCCTGGTAAAGATTTTCATAGGCCTTGCCGTCTTTCAAATTGTTGAAACCGTCTTTGATCGCTTTGTCGGTGACGGAAGAAATCCATAGACGCTTGATCGGCTTGCGTGTATTGGTTTTCTCCAAAATCCAGCGCGCCACCAGTTCCCCTTCACGTCCTGCGTCAGTCGCAATGATCACTTCTTTTACATCTTTTCGCTGCAGTTGCGATTTTACCGCATTATATTGTTTCATCGATTGTTTGATGGGAACGAGTTTGAACGGATTCGGAATGATCGGCAGATTGTCCATTTTCCATTCTTTCAAGTCATTGTCGTATTGTTCCGGCTGAGCTTGTGTCACCAGATGGCCGAGTGCCCATGTGACGATATATTGCTTGCCTTCCAAATAACCGTTTCCTTTTTGAGAACATCCGAGCACGCGTGCAATATCACGGGCGACGGATGGTTTTTCTGCTAATACTACTGATTTCATTTTTTCACCCTCATTTCTACAGGATTTATTATAACATCTTCGCCTTTTACTGGCTTTGATCGGGCGTTGGACTGTATTTTGTTTGTATGAGCGCGTATTGTCATGTCGAGAGACAGTATTTCGCCGCTGAGAGACTGTATTTCACCCACAAAGGAAGGTAAATCCTTTTTTATCCAGCCGCCTCAAAATTTATCAGAATTTTCTTGAATTAATTCCGTCCTTACGGTATATTTTTTAAAAATCCCTCTTAAGGAGTTGGCCAATTGATTTTAAAAGAACGCTCGGAACCCCCGGAAATCTTCCAGCTTACCAGTTTGCTGCAACGCATCCCCGCCCATCACTCCAGCTTCCCGCAATGGACAGAAAAACTTCGGCGCATTACCGCCGGTTATCACGGCGAACAGCGCGTCGATTCGCTGTGGCATGACTTCACCATCGACTGCCCCCATTACTTTATCCATGATTTATTCATCCAAAAACCCCAATCCTCACACCAAATCGACACTGTTCTTGTGACCAGCCGCTTTGTGCTGCTTCTCGAGATCAAGAGCATTGTCGGCCTGCTGAATTTCGATTCCCAGTTGCGCCAGTTTTCCCGTACCAACAAAGACGGAAGTATCGAGGGTATGAGAAATCCCGATGATCAACTGCGGCGTCATGAAAAATGGCTGCAGGGATTTTTAGCAGAGCACAATTGCCCGCTGCCTGTCATTGGGGCCATCGTCTTTACTTACCCTTCCTCTATTGTGCAGAAAAAAGCGGACAAGCGGCTTACCATTCAGTCATCTGGATTGCCTTTTCTGCTGGATCAATTGCTGGCAGTCCATAAGAAGGATTTACTGACGAAGGAAATGACCTTCGAAATTGCCAATAGTCTGGTCAGTCTTCATTCCAATAAATCCTTACGTTGGCCTTTATTGCCTAGCACTTTTCAAACAGGCGTGCTTTGTCCGGAATGCACAGGAGTGAAAATGATTTACGTCCAAAGAAGATGGCGGTGTGAAAATTGTTCATACTCCCATCCGCATGCTCACTTGGAAGCACTCGCACAATACCGCGTATTGGTCAGCCCCACTATCACCAATCGGCAATTCCGGGATTTCACCGGACTGTCTGCACCTTCAACCGCTTCGAAATTACTGAGGAACCTGGCTATGCCTTTTCGCGGCAGCTTTAAAGACCGCGTTTATGAAATTCCTGCAGAAATCGGGCGGACGGAACGTATTTCAGAGCGGAAAGACAGTATTTAAACCGATTTGGACAGTATTTGCTCGACAAGAGACTGTATTTCATCAACAAAGGAAGGTAAATCCTTTTATTGGAAATAAATTCTCCAACTTCCACCCCAAATAAAAAACCTCCCGAGGGAGGTTTTTCTAAATCAATGTTCATCTATCGTTTCTTTCGACAAATGCTGGCTCATGTCTGCGTATTCGACAAAAACCCGCGCCAATTCGCGCAAACGATCATGCACATCTTCATTCGTAATGGAATTGCTGTCATCGAAATGACTTGTGTGGGTGTATACATAATTCGGCGTCACCAGGCAACGGAAATAATCGAGAATCGGTTTCAGCTGATTTTCGATGACCAGGTGGTGCTGATAGGTTCCCCCATTAGCTACAATGGACACCGGCTTATAGCGCATCGTCCGGGGATGCAGCATATCGAATGCGTTTTTCAATACGCCGGGAATTGAGCCCTGAAAAATTGGCGAGGCGATGATATAGCCGTCCGCATTGTTGAAGCGGCGCACCATTTCCTGCATGTCCTCATTATATTCACTCGATGGGCGGCCATCGACAAATTGGTGTTCGTAATCTGACAAATGAAGAATTTCCAGCTCCATCTCCGGTCTGAATTCTTCAATATATGTTTTCACCTGTTCCAGAACGGCACCGGTTTTTCTTCCGATGATGGTCCCGTCCACTAATAAAATTTTCATGAATAAGCCTCCTCAATCGCATAAGTGCCAGACAGTTGGCTGTCTGCTGTTTTGCGGTTACCGGCACGTTCCGGCAGAAATTGATTTCACTTCATGATAGCAAAGAACAGAGGCTTATACGTATTAAAAAACCTTATGGCGCCAAGATTTCATTCTTTAGACTGAGCGTCTTTTTTTCCTTGGGCCGCTTTCAGCTTTTCCTGGTGGCGGTCCCGGAGTTCAGGGGTCGGGGTTAAGCTGACGACAGTATCTCCCGGTTTCGGCTCCAGTTTATCCCCGCTTGTAAAGAATTCGATTTTCTTTTGTCCCTGAGCCCGCTGGATCAGCAATGGGATAGTGCCATCCCTGCTTTTTTCCAGGTACTCTTTGTACGTATATTGTTCAGTCAGTTGTGTGCTGCGGATCGTATAGCCGAGCTCCGTTTTATGGTCGAGTTCATGAATATTCCACGCTTCCCCGAACAAGGTGCGGCCGCTGAGAGACGAATGGAAATCAGCCGGATCTCCTTCGTGTATCGCCGTTTGATAGAGATTCGGCCGTCCGAATTCCGGCACAAAATTATTGACGACGAGGGAATTGTAGGAATCTGTTTCCGTCGCAACGAGCATCGATTCGTACGGGTTCAAGTCCACTTCATATTCTGTATGCTCAGACAGGATTTCTCCCACATGGTTCGGTACGCCGGACAACCGGGCTTGCTGAAGATCTCCCCAGGAAGAGTCGATCAACAGGACTTTTTGCTCCATCTCATGAAGAGTTGCAGCGAGTTTGGTCGTAAAACTGCCGGCTCCAATAATCAGGATGCCCGGGGAGGCTGAAGAAGCCAAATCCAATTTTCTGCCAACCCAGCCGATGGTGAAACCATGAGCCACAACTGTCGAAAAGACGAGTGCGAACGTCAACGCCGTCAAAATAGTCGCATCTTCATAACCGGCATCCATCAATCGGCTGGCGAAATAACCGGAAACGGTGAGAGCCACAATCCCCCGGGGTGCAATCCATCCGACCAGCAGTTTTTCACGGCTTGACAAGTCGGTTCCGATTGTGGAAATCCAAATGGACAAAGGACGCACAACAAAGAGCATTGCCAGCACAAATGCAATGATTTCCCAATTGAAAATCTCCATTAAGACTTCGCGGCTGAGTGATGCGGTCAACATAACAAAAACACTCGAAATCAGCAAAACCGAAATATTCTCTTTGAAATGGCGCATGTCGTTAATGGAGGAAATATGCATATTCGCCATAATCATCCCCATTGCTGTCACGGCGAGCAATCCCGTCTCGTGCATAATCATGTCAGAAATCGTGAAAGTCAACAAGACGAATGCCAACACGACAGGGGATTTCAGAAATTCCGGAATCTGCCCTTTTTCGAACATCCTTCCCATGACCCATCCGACGGCGCCGCCTAATAAAGCTGCGAACAACGAAGCCAAAAAGAACAAACCGAATGCTGCAGCCGTTTCATCCCCATTGGCGAACAGCACAAATTGAAACGCGAATAGCGCCAGCAAAGCACCGAACGGATCGACGATGACGCCTTCCCATTTCAGTATGGCCGCGGGACGCGCTTTTAATTTTGCCTGGCGCAGGAGCGGCATGATGACCGTCGGACCTGTGACGATAAAAAGGCCACCGATGACAAATGCCACGGCCCAGGACAAGCCGGCGACATAATGCGCCGCCAAAGAACCGCCAATCCAAGCGATTAAAGCGCCAAAAGTGACGATCCGGTAAACCGGTTTTCCGAATCCTCTAACTTCCTTAAAATTGAGGTTCAAGCTGCCTTCAAATAAAATAATGGCCACAGCCAATGAAATTAGCGGATTGAACAAATCCCCGAAATTTTCCTGAGGGGTGGTGATGCCGAAGACCGGCCCGACGAGAAGCCCGGCAATCGACATGAGCACGATGGCCGGAAGCTGAAATTTCCAAGCGACCCATTGTGAAAATACTCCAAGGAAGATAATCAGCATTAAGATAAATAATAAGTTGTCGATAACTCTCGGCCTCCTTTTAAGGGCAATGAATTTTGAGGCCTGTACTATGACCTTTTCTATTTTGAATATTATATAGGGTTTACCGCCTCAATGGAAAGAACTTTGCAATGCGTCGGAGATTTAAATTTTTCCTTTTTGTGATACAATGAGTGAAAAACGAAGGTGATTTGATTGAACAAGCAGGAATTGGAGTTTGAAATTGCCGAGCTGAAGATGGACTATACCCGCCAGCAAGGGGATATTGAAAAGCTCGAAACAACCGGACACGCCCGTATGGTGGAGCAAGCTGAAGAACGTCTGGAAAAAATGGAACAACGCCTAATGGAATTAAACCAAAAACTCGCGGAACTGTAACCGCGATTTTTTTTTGGAGATAGAACGAACTAACTGGAGGAATTACTTACATGAGTTTATTGACAGTAGAGAACTTGAGTCACACATTCGGAGACCGTACACTTTTTAACGATGTGTCATTCCGATTGGTCGAAGGCGAACACGTTGGTCTTGTCGGCGCGAACGGCGTCGGAAAATCGACGCTGATGAACATACTGACAGGCAAAATCATTCACGACAACGGCCGCGTGGAATGGCAGCCAAAGACCCATTATGGCTATCTGGATCAGCATACACAGCTTGAGCCGGGACGGACCATTCGTGAAACCATGCAGGATGCCTTTTTGCCTCTTTATAAAAAAGAAGAGAGAATGAACGAAATTGCCATGCAGATGGGCGAAGCAAGCCCGGAACGCCTCGAGGAGTTGCTGGAGGAAATGGCTGAGATACAGGACGCCCTGGACGCCGGGGACTTTTACACACTGGACATTAAAATTGAAGAGATTGCACGCGGTTTGGGACTCGATGCCATCGGATTGGAGCGCGACGTTGCCGCTCTTTCCGGTGGACAGCGGACAAAATTGCTTCTTGCCAAATTGCTTCTCGAAAAGCCAAAAGTATTGTTATTGGATGAGCCGACCAACTATTTGGATGAAGAGCATATTACATGGCTCGTCAATTATTTGAAGAACTATCCACATGCATTCTTGCTGATCTCGCATGATACAGAATTTATGAGCAGTGTCACAGGCGTCATTTTTCATTTGGAATTCTCCCGCTTGACGCGTTATACAGCGTCTTACGAGAAATTCATCGAACTTGCCGAGCTGGCCAAAAAGCAGCATTTGGAAGCGTACGAAAAGCAAGCGGACATGATCAAAAAGACCGAAACGTTCATTGCCAAAAACAAAGCACGTGCTTCCACTACCGGACGCGCCAAATCACGACAGAAACAATTGGACCGGATGGAGCGCATCGACAAGCCGGAAATTGCAGCAAAACCGACGTTTTCGTTTAAAGAATCCCGCAGCCCAAGCCGTTATGTCGTCGAAGCCGAAGCATTGACAATCGGCTATGACAATCCGCTGTTGCCCCCTTTATCGTTCATGGTCGAACGCGGAGAGAAAATTGCATTGGTCGGGATGAACGGTGTCGGGAAATCGACGTTGCTGAAAACGATGCTTGGCAAAGTAAAACCGCTGGACGGCGAAGTGATCCGCGGCGAATATCTGTCACCGAGCTATTTTGAACAGGAAGTGAAAGCGGACAATATTACACCGATTGAGGAAATCTGGTCCGCTTACCCGAGCATGGACCAAGGGCAAGTACGCGGCGCTTTGGCCCGCACCGGCTTGAAAAACGAACATATTTCGCGTCCGATGAACCAATTGAGCGGTGGCGAACAAGCAAAAGTCCGTCTGTGCAAATTGATGATGGAAGAAAGCAATTGGCTCATTTTTGACGAGCCGACCAATCACCTGGATATTGACGCTAAAGCGGAATTAAAACGTGCCATGCAAGCCTATAAAGGCACCATCATACTTGTCAGCCACGAACCGGAATTCTATGAAGGCCTGGCTACGAAAGTATGGAATGTTGAAGAATGGATCAGTGCCGGAAAACCGGCGGAAGTTTAAAAGAAAGTTAAAAAAGACCGTTTGCATCTGCAAACGGCCTTTTTTTATGGATTTGTTTAACTTCTATATAAGTGACTGCCAGTCACAGCGTTCAAACAATTTATCCAATTAAGCAGTTACGACATATTCTCTTGTCTCTGCATCTTCCATCAGCATGTCTTTCAACCGCTGCTTGCCACGGAATAACCGTGATTTCACAGTGCCGATCGACACTTTCATCGTTTCAGCAATTTCGATGAGGGACAGCTGATGAACGTAGAAATACATAATGGTCGTGCGGTAAATCGCATCCAGTTCAGAGATCTTGTTCCGCAGCATAACGGAAACATCCTGTTGTTCCAGTATCGCATCAACTCCTGCTTCATCTGACGGAAGCAGATCCAGAAGAGATACGTCCAACCCTTCCGGCTGTTGGACCACATGCTTGCTGCGCCGTACGTTTTTGCGGTAGCGGTCACGGAAGGTATTCATACAAATCGTTGTCAGCCACGCCTTCAAATGGTCCACTCCCTGTATGGAAGATTCATAACGGATCACTTTCAGCCACACTTCCTGCATCAAATCTTCCGCTTCGGCTTTATTGCGCGTCAACTTCAAACACAAATGATAAATATAACGATTGTATTCTGCATAAATACTTTCCATGGTAAATCCTCCGTCCGTTTTCTTGTTACCCTTATTCTGCCGGAAGTCGACCTTTCACTCTATCGGATTCACTTTCATTTGACTTACATTTGTGTAATAAAGAAAAGCGCAGGCGGCCGTTCAGCCCTGACAAGCGCTGGAGGGCTTGCCGGTGATGGCGTCTTTTGCCATCATTGGCAAGTCCGAAGCGACCTCGAGGGGCTGGGCACCGGAGTCTGGACAATAGAAAAGCGCAGGCGGCCGTGTAGGCTCGACAGGCATAAGACGAGTCACCGAAGCGGCGTGTTTGTGCCGCACAGGTGGCTTGGCTTATGACCTCGAGAGCTTGGCCGCCGGAGTCTGGACAATAAGAAAAGCGCTGGCGGCCGTGTAGGCTCGACAGGCATAAGACGGTCTGGCGAAGCGGCGTGTTTTCAGCCGCACAGCCGGAGTGGCTTATAATCCGAGAGCCTGGCCGCCGGAGTCTGGACAAGACAGAAAAGCGCTGGCGGCCGTAAATCAGGACAAAGAAAAAAGCTTCTATCCGCAGATAGAAACTTTACACCGGCACCTCTTCTTCTTCAGTTTTCGTAATGGTCAGCCGCACAATGCGGTTACGGTCCATTTCGTTTACTTCCACGTGAAGGTTTTCGTAGGTGAATTGCTCGCCTTCATCGGGCACATGACCCAGTTGCTGCATGACGAAACCGGCGATGGTATCGTGGTCGTTCGGCACATTCACTTCAAACATATCATTGACATCTTCAATTTCCAGGCGGCCATGGCAGGACAATGTGTTGTCGGTCATTTCAAAAACGAGTTCGTCGTCTTCTTCGTCCGTTTCGTCTTCAATGTCCTGTCCAATCATCTCTTCGATAATGTCTTCGTGTGTAACGATTCCCAACGTGCCGCCGTATTCATCCAAAATGACAGCCATATGCTTTTTCTTGGACATCATCATTTTGAAGACTTTCTCCACGCTGACAGACTGAACAACAAACAATGGATTGTCATCCATCAATTCTTCCAGCGTCAGGTTGGGATTCATCGACCATTCGATCAACTTTTTCGAATAAAACAAACCGACGACATTGTCCATACTTTCTTCATATACGGGATAACGCGTATAGGAAGAATCCAAAATCAAATCACGCACTTCTTCGTAAGTGGAATCGATGGCAATTCCGACGGTGTCGGTACGGTGCGTCGACATGACATCCGAAACATCTTTATGCGGGAAATCGAGAACGCCTTTGATCCGCTCTGATTCGTCTTCTTCGAATGTCCCTTCAGTAGAGGCGATATCCACCATTGAACGAAGCTCTTCCTTCGTCATGGTCGCTTCTTTTACAGAACCTTTCGAGATGATGCGAATGAATATATTGGTAAACTGCGATATTAACCAAGTAAGCGGCTTTAACAGAACCACCAGAAACGATATGACAGGAGCCACAAGGTAGGCAACTCTGTCTGAGAAAGTGGCAGCGATCGTTTTCGGCAATACTTCGCCGAATAAGATGAGCACAAGTGTCAAAATAGCCGTCGCTACCCCGACTTCCCACCCTTCCGTGATGGCGATGGTTGTCACGAGTGTCGGCAACATAATGTTCGCTATATTATTACCGATTAAAATGGTGGTGATCATGCGGTCCGGCTTCGCAATCAGCTTCTCCAATTTTTGCGATTTCACATCGCCCTGATTTGCGCGAAGATGGACCTTCATCCTATTTACAGCTGTTAATGCCGTCTCACTTCCTGATAAGAAAAGCGACATAAGTAAGAAAAATCCCAATGCTATGAACAAATTTGTTTCCTCCAGTGTTTTGAAACACAAATTTTACGAACTCTTTCCATATTATTTACTATACCATAGCAGAATTCGAAATGTCGAAAACCAGAACCGGTGTGTTATAATTTTTCCATAATTACAATTTTGAAAAGAGGGGCTTTAATGGACATGCAGAAATTAGACGATTATTTTAAAACCAACAGGCAGGAGCATCTGGAAGAGTTAAAAGCATTTTTACGGATCCCTTCCATCAGTTCTCTGACTGAACATCAGAAAGACATCCAAAAAGGTGCGGAGTGGCTGAAGAAATCACTGGAAAAAGCAGGATTGGAAAACGCGCGCATCGATGAAACACCTGGTCATCCTGTTGTATATGCCGATTGGCTGCACGCTGAAGGCAAGCCGACGGTTCTGGTTTATGGACATTATGATGTACAACCTGTCGACCCGCTTCATTTATGGGAAACGCCTCCTTTCGACCCGCATGTACGAGACAACAAGCTGTATGCCCGCGGCGCCAGTGACGACAAAGGCCAGACTTTCATGCACATCAAAGCGGTGGAAGCCCTTCTTCAGCTGAACGGGGAATTACCGGTCAACATCAAATTCATCATTGAAGGTGAAGAAGAAATCGGCAGCCCGAACCTGCCATTATATGTAGAGCAAAACCAGGACCAACTGAAAGCCGATGTTATCGTTATTTCAGATACCGGCATGCAGGGCCCTGGGCGCCCGGCCGTCTGCTACGGCCTGCGCGGGCTTGCCGGCATACAGATTGATGTCAAAGGGCCAAAAGGTGATCTGCATTCCGGCCTTTACGGCGGAGCTGTCCAGAACCCGCTTCATGCCATTGCTGAAATCCTGGCCTCTTTCCGGGATAAAGAAGGCGTCATACAAGTCGATGGGTTTTACGATGATGTGCTGCCGGTCTCTGATGAAGAACGGGAAGAGTTCGCCGCTCTTGAATTTGATCTGGAACAGGAAAAAAGAGACCTCGGCATAGAAGAAGACTTTGGCGAGAAAGGCTATTCATTTGTCGAGCGCACGTGGATCCGTCCGACTCTCGAAGTTAACGGCATTACCGGCGGGTTCTCCGGAGAAGGCATCAAAACCGTTCTTCCTTCCGAAGCCAGTTCCAAAATCACTTGCCGGCTTGTACCAAACCAGGATCCTGATGACATCATCGCAAAACTGCGGGCGCATGTGGAAGCCCATAAACCTGCAGGTGTCACAGTGAACATCACCGATTTCGATAAAGGAAAACCTTTCCTTACACCATATGACCATCCGGCTATACAAGCCGCTGGCCGCTCGTACGAAAAAGTGTATCAAGTTCCAACAGCTTTTACGCGCATGGGTGGATCTGTCCCCATCGTCGCTGCTTTTGATGAAATTCTCGGATTGCCGGTAGTCTTGATGGGCTTTGGCCTGGCATCGGAAAATTTCCATGCGCCAAATGAACACTTCCATCTCGAAAACTTCGATAAAGGCCTGCGCGTCATCAGCGATTACCTTTTCGAAGCGGCAAATTTGAAAAAATGATAGCTTGGCAAGCCTTTCCTTTGGGAAGGGCTTTTTCTATTGCCAATTTCCTCTTGGCTCCCCGTCCTTCCGCGCTCTTTCTGGCAATAAACGCCGCAAGCTTCCCTTCCCCTCCTTCTTTCCGATGGCCAAACTGTTTTAATGAAGCTAACAGAGAAGAAAACCGGGAGGCACGCCATGATCATTTATTGGATAGCAGCTTATTTTATCGGCAATGTACTGACGGCCTGGTGGGTCGGCAAATGGTATGGCATCGATTTACGCCAGCAGCGCAGTGGAAACCTGGGTGCACGCAACGCAGGGGCTGTCATCGGTCGAGCCGCTTTTGTACTGACGTTCTTAGGGGACGCCGGAAAATCGGTGCTGGTTCTTTGGATCGGATTTTACTTCAATTTTGAGTTATGGACGATTGCAGTTGGAGGCCTGTTCGTCATCACTGGCCATTTGTTTCCCCTCTGGCTGAAAGGCCGAGGCGGAAAAGGGATTGCTTCGTTCATCGGTGTCAGCTTATTTTTGACCCCCGGCCTTTTTCTCATCATGTTCATCGCTTTCGCACTGGCCTTTCCGTTCATCAAAAGCGCCACGCTGACAATGCTGGTCAGCTACTTCGCCTTTGTGGCTGCCGCAGTTTTCTCCCACAGTCTGGGTTATACATGGCCGCTGCTGGCGGCACTTGCGCTCATCATTTTCAAGCATCAGCAGGATATCAAAGAATCTTATAAAGTTCGCTTTTCTAAAATGTGAATGCAGTACCGGGAAACGGCTTTAAGTACCAGATCAATGTTATTCGTGTTATAGTTTTATTATTCAAAATACTTTACAGATAGGGTGTTTGCTGATGAAAAAACCAATTGCCTGGGTAATGGATTCAACAGGATTTGTGACAGAAGAATTGAAAGCTCATCCTGATGTATATATCGTCCCGTTGAATATTCATTTTGGCCGGGAGGAATTTGTGGATGGAGTCGATTTGACGAACGAACAGCTTTACCAGCGCATTAAATCGGCACCGGAATTCCCGAAAACTTCTCAGCCGTCGGCGGGGACGTTCGCTGAACTGTATGACAAACTGAAAGAACAGTATGACTGCGCCATCGCCGTTCATGCTTCCGCGAAAATGAGTGGAACACTGGCGTCTTCAGTATCGGGAGCTGAAATGAGTGGCTTTAAAGTATATGCCGTCGATTCACTCGCTTTGTCCTACGGATTGACGGGTCTGGTGGAAAAAGGGATGGAACTTGAGAAAGAAGGAATGAACCCTGAAGAAATCGCAGAAACTCTGGAAACCCAGACAAGCGACTTCCGCAATTACATTTTAATCGGGAATCTGACGCAACTGTACAAAGGCGGAAGAATGAGTGGCGCTCAATATTATCTCGGCAGCCTGCTGCAGGTAAAGCCGATTGTCCAAATCACCGCTGAAGGTGAACTGGCACCGATCGACAAAGTCCGTTCTCATAAAAAAGCGGTTCAGTACTTGATCAATCACGCTTTGCAGGATCATGAACAATACGGGGTGGCGAAGTTTCAGGTAATGCACGGAAACGTATACGAAGAAGCGGAACTTTTAAAGCAGGAAATAGTGAACGTAATTCCTCATGCAAAAGTTCTGATCGGCAACCTGAGTGCATCGCTTGCAGTCCATGCCGGAGAAGGTACACTGGCGCTGATGTGGAGAAAAAGCTTATAATACCGACAGCAAATCAGGCTGTATTGATCGGTTTTTCTGTAATTCCATAGACCCCTGCCAGCTGTCCGGCCTGGTACTTGCGAACGGATATTCAGTTACTCTTCTGCTACAATTAGAGAAGAACGGGGGTGACATGGGCGGATGCAGCATGTAGAACGTGAATTGACAGAACGAGTAAAACTTTGTGATACAAAAGGCCAATTAAACCCAAGTGCCATCGGTTATTCACGGCGGCCATTGGTTGAGAGCAATTTGCATGGCAATTTCATGCGCAAGAAAAAATGGAATTATTGGTGCGTTTTTGGTGAAGAAATCATGTTTTCTGCGACAATCAGCCACTTGGATTATGCGACTGTTTGTTTCGTCTACTTTTTAAATTATGAAACGCAGCGCTTTCATGAAAAGACGGTGGTTGTCCCATTCACCAGACAACTGAAATTATCTCCGCAGGTGCTTGACCCCAGCCACTTTCGGCACGATGGCATGACGATTCAATCGGTTCACAGCCAGTTGGAAACCCACCTGACAGTTACCGTCGAAGATTTCGACGGTGAACCACTTTATGCCAATCTGCAAATTCAGCACCCTGAACGCTACGATTCGTTGAATGTTGTCGTTCCGTGGAACCGGCAAACCTTTCAATTCACGGGAAAACACCACACGCTCCCCACTTCAGGAACTGTGAAAATCGGCAGCCAGCGGTTTGAATTTGAACCGGATGAAAGTTTTGCTGTGCTGGATTACGGCAGAGGTGTATGGCCGCGGAACTCCTTCTGGAATTGGGCCATGGCTTCCCAACGTTCGCATGGGCGCATCATCGGCTTGAATTTCGGCGGTCACTGGACAGACGGCACAGGCATGACGGAAAACGCATTTTTCGTTAATGGAAAAATGACCAAAATCCATGAAGATGTCTTATTTCGATACAACCGGTTAAATTACAAAGAACCCTGGCTGGTCCATACCAAGTTCTCAGATGATGTCAAGCTGACTTTCACCCCTTTTTTTGAACGGGTCTCAAAAACGGATGTCCGAGTCGTCAAATCGGAAGTCCATCAATTGTTCGGCTATTATAATGGATACGTCCGTTATCCGGATGGCAAAAAAATCAAGGTCATGCAAATGCTTGGTTCTATTGAAGAACATGATGCGAAATGGTAAAGAGGCTGTTTTCCGCTCGAGGCGGACGCTTTCGGGACTAAAGAATGTGGGTCATGCAATTGGCGCGGCCCATGGCTTCAGCCGCTTTCCTTGCTCCTGCGATTACTCGTGGCAAAGACAAAGACCTTCGCTCCGTCACTGCTTCCGCTGGAGTCGCCGCCTCTGCTCCAAGCCTGGCTCACTGATAGAGGTGTGATTTTTATTCATAATCGATAGAGTAAAACAACAGAAGCCATTACAAATTTAAAAACAGGCGGAGAAAAATTTCTCCGCCTGTTTTTATTTGCACCTTATATGAGCTATGAGCACTTTCCCGCCGTCTTTGCTTTACTCAAGTTCTTTCATCATAAATTCAGGGTAGTCGGTGAAAATGCCATGGATGCCAATCTGTTTCAGCTCTTTTGCATATTGCAGGTCATTAACGGTGTAAGCGTAGACAATCGCCCCTTTCCGCAGGGCATCTGTCGTCATTTTCCGGAAAGCTGACGGCAAGGTGACATGAAGTCTCTTGGTGCCGATGATCCGTGCATAATCATAAACATCGACGTAAACACCGAAAGTCAAAATAGCCGCTGGAACGGATGTTTCGCGGCATGCCTTCTGGATATCCTCATGGTTGAAAGACGACAGCAGAATCCGGTCGGTGAGCCCTTTCTTTTCCGCCAGCTCCAGCACTTGTGACATTAATGAATCGTAAGGAAAAATGTCCGATTTCAATTCAATGTTCAGTATATGATCTGTTTCTGCAAATATGTCAAACACTTCTTCCAGCGTAGGGATTCTTTCTCCACTCCACTCTTCCGAAAACCAGGAACCGCAATCGTATTTTTTTAATTGGGCCAATGTCATATCCTTTACATATCCACGGCCGTTGGTGGTGCGGTTAATTTCTTCGTCGTGAATGACCACCATTTCACCGTCTTTTGTTAAATGCACATCCACTTCCACTCCAGTGATCGGCAAATCGGCTGCCGCCTGAAAAGCTGCGAGTGTGTTTTCGGGATGTGTGCCTGAACTGCCTCTGTGTGCAAATATCTTCATGGAATCCTCCTATATCGTTGTTCGGATTTCCCATAGTTCCGGGAAGAAATATTGATCCAATACTTTTTTCAAATAATGGACGCCGGATGAGCCTCCCGTCCCTTGCTTAAAGCCGATGACCCGTTCCACTGTTTTCATGTGCCGAAAACGCCATTGTTGAAGCCAGTCTTCAATATCCACCAATTTTTCGGCTAATTGATAAAGCTCCCAATACTGGTCGACATCACGGTAAACAGCTTCCCAAGCCTTGCGTACACTTGTATTGGTTTCGTATACTGCCGTTACGTCACGGTTCAGCACAGCCGGATCGATGGCAAATCCGCTTCGAGCCAGTTTTTGTATAGCAGCATCGTACAAGCCCGGTTGTTTAAACGCCTCCAACAGCTCTTCATGAAGCGATTCGTCTTTTTCATAAATCGCCAACACGTGTTTGGTTTTGTAACCGAGCGCGAACTCGATCATGCGGTACTGATACGATTGAAATCCACTGGCATTCCCCAGATCATCCCGAAACTCCATGTATTCTGCAGGTGTCATCGTGGACAGCACATCCCACGCCTGGATGATCTGCGATTGGATTTTTGAAACACGAGCCATCTGTTTGAACGCCGGCTGCAGGTCATCTGCGTCTATATGGCGAATCGCCGACCGCAGCTCATGCAGTATCAACTTCATCCACAACTCCGACACTTGGTGAATAATAATGAAAAGTGACTCATCGTGATGGCCGCTGACTCCTTTCTGTGCTGTCAGCAATTGATCCAAATGAAGATACTCTCCATAGGTCATACTTTCCTTGAAATCGGTCTGAATGTTTTTTTCGGATGCAGCAGCTGGATTTTGCCCGTTTTTGTATTTGTCCATCAAATACAACTCCATTCTGTCTCTTCTTAAGCTGAGCTCGACTCAGGTAAATCCAATATTTCCAGGTGGTGTAAAACGAAGGAATTCGGGAATACATACTTTACAAAGATACTTGAAAGGATGAATTCTATGGCATATAAAAAATCTTCTTTATTGACCAGTCTGCTTTTATCCTCCGCATTAGTTCTTGCAGCTTGCGGAGACGAAGAGGAAGTTACTGAACCGGTTGGAGACCAGTCTCAAACAGATCAGCCTGTTTCTACAGATGACGCTTCCCCTGGCGGCGGAATCGGTGAAGATGACATAGGCGGAGAAATATTCGGATTTACCGAATTCGATTTGAACGTCGATTATCCCGACCAGGATGACGCATTGGACGTTAGTTACGAAGAAGACCGTGATGAAATCTCGGCAGAATACGAGAACAAAGTGACGGGAGATGATCTCGCCGGAGATGATGCCATGAACGAAATCGAGCCAGCTTTCGGCCAGATTGATGTGGATGCGGACACCCCTGATGACGAAGTCATTTCACAGGCCATCGAAGCCTTTGGCATCGAAGATAATTATACTTCCATCGAAATTGAAATCAGATACCCTGACGGCAATGAAAAAGAGTACGAGGCAACGCAAAACCAATAACCACTGCAGGCGCCACCCACTGATGGACGGGTGGCTTTTGCCTGCTCCGAATGCCTCAGCTTTCTGAACGTCTCCAATATTCCACGACCTGGAGCGGCTGAAAACCCGCTTTTTCATAGACACGCAACGCATTATTCGAAGTGTCAACATCGAGCAGCACTTGCTGTTTCCCTTTCGAAAAAGCGTAATGCCGGCACCATTTCAAAAAAGCCTGTCCGTACCCCTTGCCCTGTTCCTTTGGATGAACCGCAAAAGCAGTGACCCAGATAGCCGAGTCTTCTTCGACAATGGCTGCAGCAGCAAGCATGGTTCCCTGTTTTTCCATCGTCCAGACATCTCTTCCCGCTTCTTCAATATTGTAAGCAATGACCGGAATCACTTCTTCATCAAAAGCACCTGTTAACAACGCTTCCAGTTCTTCTTTCTGCCCGTTGTACGGTGCAACCTTCAAATCAGCCGGCAAATCAGAATGTTCCAGCCGCTTTGCTCCAAGCATAATTTCTTCGAAGTCACTCACATACCCCAGACTCTCCAGAAAAGCAGCGGTCCCCTCGTCCTTCAGTCCGGCAGCCAGTTCCCCTTCTGCCTGCCGTTGCTGAAGCCCGTATTGTATGCCATCCACAAGAGCCGAACCAATTGACTGCCTGCGGACTTCCGGATCGACACATACGGTCCATTCATACTGGTGCATCCCGACCAAATCGAGAGCTGCCGCTGCTCCGATTAATTTCCCTTCGTCCGTATAAGCCAGGACAGTAAACCCTCTCGCTTCCGTCATTTGCCAGGACGGCTTATGAAAAATTGTTTCATACACTTGCGGAAGCTGAGCGAGAAGTTTTTGCAGATCCCCCACAGTGCTGTCAGCAAGCGGAAATGATTCGATTGACAACGATACTTCCATAGCGCACCGCCTTTCTTTTTCAACTTCTGTTCCTTCGCCCTTACAGCCAGTGAATCCATACTCACTGAGTGGCGTTTCTCTTTATCGTATCATAACAATACAGTGTGAATTTCAACAGGGTTAAGGGAAAAATTAAGCAGCTTTTACATTCTCTCTACACTTTGGCATCCGCCAGCAGCTCAGCATATATGCCGCCTTTTTCCAGCAATTGCCGCTGCGTTCCAGCTTCGACCAGCTCTCCCTGTTCCATGACAAATACGAGATCCGCTTTTCTGATGGTATTGAGCCGGTGAGCAATGACAAAACTGGTGCGTCCCGCCATCAGCCGCTCCAGCGCTTCCTGGATTTTCAGTTCCGTTACCGTGTCGATGCTGCTGGTCGCTTCATCAAGCAGCAGGATGACAGGATCTGCGATCAATGCCCGGGCAATGGACAATAATTGTTTTTCCCCTTGGCTGATCATCGAACCATCTCCTTCCAGCACGGTCTCATAGCCACTTGGAAGTTTTTCAATAAAGTCATGGGCGTTCGCTTTTTTTGCCGCTTTCATTACTTCCTCGTCACTGGCATCAAGTTTTCCATACCGGATATTCTCTTTGACGGTCGTTTCAAATAAAAACGGATCCTGCAGCACAAAGGCAATTTGTTTCCGAAGGGTTTCCCGCGGCATCTGTGAAATCGGCGTTCCATCCAATCGGATTTCGCCTTCGTTGGCGTCATAGAACCGGGCAAGCAATTGCATGATGGTCGTTTTCCCCGCTCCGGTCGCCCCGACAAGTGCCGCCGTCTTGCCGACTCCGACCGTGAAACTGATATCCCTGATCGTCCATTCCTCTTCCGCACCTTCGTATTTGAAGGAAACTTCATCAAACACGACTTGACCTTTCAGCTGTTTGTCCACGTTTTTCACTTCATCATCCTGTTCTTCCGTCTCGCCCATAATGGTAAAGACGCGCTCAGCTCCGGCAATCGCTGAAAGAACCGTATTGAATTGGTTGGCTAGATCATTCAAGGGCCGTGTGAACTGGCGCGCGTACTCCGTGAAAATAACAATGACACCGATCGTCACTGCACCATTCAATGCCAGAATACCTCCGACTCCGGCTACAATCGCAAAACTTCCGTTATTCAGGAAGTTCATCACTTTCGGGATAAACCCCGAGTAGGTCAGCGCCCAGAAACCGGTCCGGCGGAGCCGTTCGCTTTTGACGGTAAAGTCTTCCATGACACGGGATTCCTGTGAAAAAGCCTTAACGATTTTCTGCCCTGAAATCGTTTCTTCGATAAAGCCATTAAGGTCACCGACTGCCTGCTGCTGCTCTTTAAACAGCTTGCTGGTCCGTTTGGTGATCCACTTCATGGCGATGAACATCAGCGGAATAATGACCAGTGTCAAAGCTGTCAGCAAAGGGCTGAGCGTCAGCATGACGATGACTGTTCCCGTTAACGTCAAAATACTGGAGAAGACCTGGATAAATGAGCTGTTCAACGTAACCGAAACGTTTTCAATATCGTTGGTCATCCGGCTCATTAATTCGCCGTGCTGGCGTTTATCGAAAAAAGTCACCGGCAAACGCTGCAAATGCTCAAACAACCCTGTCCTCATCCGGTAAATGACTTGTTGGGCAATCCCCACCATCCAGTAATTCTGGAGGTACAAAGACAAAGAGTGTCCGGCATATACAGCAATGAGCCAAAGCACCACGACACCCATGCCCGAAAACGACCCGGGGACGATAAATTCATCGATGATGTAACCGATCAAATACGGACCAAGCAGGGCAAGAGCTGAACTGATCAGTACCAGTGACAGCACCACTATCAATAAAGGCCGGTGCTCATCGACCAATTTCCAGATTCTCCGCAGTGTGGACTGCCAATTTTCTGCCCTGTCCGTCTTGGAAGCAGTTCCTTTCCGTAAATCCTCTTTCTTGATGACCGGTTCATAACCAAAAGGTTTTCGAATCATCTCAAACATATTCGTCAACCTCCTGTTCCTGTTGGGAATGGGCAATTTGCCTGTATAATTCGGAACATGCATAAAGCTCTTCATGTGTTCCGTATGCTGAAATTTCGCCGTCCTCCAACAACAGGATGCGATCAGCCTTCAACGCTGTGCGGATTTTTTGAGTAACGACCAGCATGGTTGCCTGTTCGCGTTCCAGCTCTCTCCATAAAGCGGCTTCTGTCTTGACATCAAGCGCGCTGGTACTGTCATCCAGAATGAGGATTGACGGCTTCCGGACCAGTGCCCTTGCGATGGACAAGCGCTGTTTCTGACCTCCCGACAAGTTGACGCCTTTCTGACCGACACGCGTCCCATAAGCTTTCGGAAAGCGAACAACGGTATCATGGATTTGAGCTTTGACAGCCGATGCTGACAGCTCCTCTTCCAATGCGCCTTCTTTTCCCCATGATAAATTATCCGAGATGGTGCCGGTAAACAATAACGACTGCTGAGGAACGACACCAATCGTCTTCCGCAACTCTCTCAACGACCATTCCTGTATGTCGCGGCCGTGAATCGAAACCGCTCCTTCCGTCGGATCGTAGAACCGTGGAAGAAGCTGCAGCAATGTCGACTTGCCGGACCCTGTCGCTCCCATGATCGCCAGTTTTTCGTTGGGTTCCAGGCGGAACGAAATATCCTTCAGCACTTGCCGGGTCGTGCCCGGATAAGTGAACGACACATGCTCGAAGACCACTTCGCCACGGCGGATCATTTCAGTTGCCCCTTGCCCTTCTACTTTCTGAACGTCATCCGCCAGGAGCACTTCTTCGATTCGTTCGGATGAAGCTTTGGCGCGTGCAAAAGCCATTATGATAAATGAGAACATGGAAAATGCCCCTGTCATCCGCATGGCATAATTGACGATTGCCACAAGCTCCCCGATTTGCGCATTACCGTTCTGGATTTCAGAAGCGCCAAACCACAGGACGGCAAGCAGGGAGACGTTCATCCCGAACAACAAAATCGGCAGAATGATTTCCATGACCCGAAAAGCTTTGACGGTGTCCGTTTTCAATGAACCCGCCACTTCCGAAAAACGATTGGCTTCATATTTCCCCCGCAGATAGGCTTTGATCAAGCGGACCGCCTGAAGATTCTCCTGTACCAGGCGATTGACACGATCCAGCCGCTGCTGCACAAAACTGAAATACGCGACTCCTTTTCTGACCATAAAATACAGAAACAGCAATAAGACAGGAAACACAATGATCAGGTAGATTGCCAGTTTGGCGTTCACCACAAAAGCCATGGCCATGCTGCCAATGACGAGAAGCGGAGCCCGCAGCATAATCCGAAGCCCCATAAACAGGATATTCTGCACCAGCGTGACGTCGCTCGTCAGCCGTGTAATCAACGCTGAAGCCGGAAACTTATTGAACATGGCAAGCGAAAACGATTGGACCTTGCTGTAGACGGCGCCCCGTAAATTGAACGAAAAGCTGTGGGCCACATGAGCGGCAAAGTATGAGTTGGCAACTCCTGAGAAAAAAGCGATCAACGACAAAGCGATCAGCACGAAGCCATATTGGACAATCCGGTCCTGATCCTGCGCTAGAATGCCATCGTCGATAATTCTGGCAATCACCAAAGGCTGCAGCAATTCAACAGCCAGTTCAAAAAGCATCAATGACAAGGCAATGGCAATCCACCATTTATAAGGTTTTGCGTAAGAAAAAACAGTCTTCAACCGAATAGCCCCCTGAACATTTCGAAACTCGAATTTAATGCTCATTATTATGCCATAATTGTCAGCAGACAGGTAGTTTTATTCCTTGAAACCCAAAAAGGCAGCGTTTGTGATAAACCCTGCCTTCGCTTTAACCCATTTCAGTTTTTTTCTTCTTGCTGCCCGCAAGCGACAGCCAGGTGACAAACAGCAGCATGATGAAAGCACCGGCCAGTTGAACGGGCGCCAGGATTTGATTGAACCAAAACACGGCAATCACCATGGCGGTCAGCGGTTCTATCGCTGATAAAATGCTGGTTTCCACCGCCGTGATAAAGCGCATGCTGCTCAAGAATAAGACAAACGCCAGTGTTCCGATTACGATGATCGCCAGAACCGCCAGTGCGACTTCCCAGTTCATGAGAATCGGCCATTCATCAGACAGGAAAACCGGATTGATGAATCCCAGAAAAATGCCCCCGAACAACATCGACCAGCCGACAATCACCAGTACCCCCCATTCCTGCATCAACCGGGCGGGATAAAGAGTATAAAAGGAAAAAGCAAACCCTACCATCACTCCCCAGAACAAGGCCATGCCACTGACAATCAGCTCATCCAGCCTGCCGTTTGTCAACAGCAGAAACAGCCCTGCCAATGTACCGAGCATACCAACCACCTGATAAAGAGGCGGTGCTTTCTTTTGTCGCAGCGAAATAAAGAGAATGATGTAGACCGGAGCCAGAAACTGCAGCAAAGTAGCGACGACTGCATTGCTGGCTTCTATGGCGGAAACGAAACTGTATTGCACACCGAGCATGCCGAAAACGGAAAACAGCAACAGCGGCCGAATCCAAAATTTTTGTCTGAATACTGCTGTGATGCGTACTTTCTTTAACTTCAGGAACAGCAGCAGAAAGGCACCGGCGATAGTGAGACGAATCGTCAAAAGGAACGCTACGGAAATCCCGTAGACATTCATCGTCCACTCCATCAACGGTCCTGTGGCGCCCCAAAACATGGCGCCCGCCAAAATCATGGCAATCCCTTTTATGCGATCCATGCAACCGCTCCTTTCCCAAAGAAAAACCGCCACTGGAAGATCCGGTTTTCGATTTTGCTAAAAAGACACCACAAGCAGCAAGCCGACATAAGCTGTGACAATGAAAGCTGTGCCGAAAACCAGGGACAGCCAAGGCGTCGCTTGCCGGTAAAAACTCAACAGCATCATGCCGATAAACAGGATGCTCAATCCCAGCAGCAGGATTCCATTGACGGAGAATGTCAGTGAAGCATTTAGCGGCATATACTGTTCACCTTTCAACAATTCCACAATGGGTGCTGTGCCGACTGCACGCAATGTAGCACTCACGTCATGAGGAGGTGCTTCCTTGCTCATGATGGCAGTGAACAAAAATACGAAAAACAGCAAAACCGCCTCCACCCGCAGCCAGCGCATATCAAAAGGCCGGTCTCTGCTCAAAATTCCATTGATCAGTGCCGCCACCAGCAAAGGAAAGATACTCAAATGCTTTAACAACAACATCTGGCCGTATGGCAATACCCAGGAATCTACGTAATCAGCGGCTTCAACAAAGAACAGCATAAGAACAATTCCACTTGCCAGCAATACTGCCATGCAGCTGATGGCAAACGGTGTGAACCAGCCCAAAAAACGGCTCCAGTTCCCGTTGTCCTTCGAAGCCCAGGCAATGTGCAGCAATATTCCCGCCCACAAACTCATGGCTGTGAAATGAACAAAATGGCTGATAGATCCGGCCCACAGGCTCACCGTGGAAACATGGCTGTAAAACCCGACCGTCACTGCCAGCAGCAAAGCAAAAGAAGCTTGTGTCAGTCTGGGTCCCTCAAAGTAAAAAGTCAGCCACAAAAGAATGCAGAGCAACACAGTGATTACCCAGCCCTGGCCTGTTCGATAATCCAACAGCACGGTCAGAAAGGTTGTCAGCCATCCTTCCCCATCATTCAGAAAAGCGGCCAGCTCAACGATGGGAGCTGCTGAAAACAATGCGATTCCAGTCACACACAGCAATAGAAAGAGCCTGGAAGTATGGACCACCGGTTTTTTTGAATCAGGAACAAATTGCAGAACAACAAAGCCGGCCACATAGGCAAAAGCGGCATACAGCAGGCAGTCGGCAAAAGCACTGATCCACATCATCGTTTCTTAACGAATAACCCATATAAACTGATCAACAGCAAAATAACCGCAGCCCCGATCAACAACGTCACAAGCCAGTTAGTACCGCTTTCTTCGCTTGCATCAGCGGCTTCAGGAATTGCCGCTTCCTGTTCCTCGCCTGGTTGAGGATCACTTACTGCCTCTTCCTCTTCTTCTGTAGCCTGATCTTCGACACGCTCTTCTGCCACCGGCTCTTCAACACTTTCCTGCTCCACTTCGAACAGAATTTCCCCGCTCAGCGGATGGCCATCTGCACTGATTATTTCCCATGTTACAGTATAAGTGCCATTGGGCAGAGCTTCAGAAAGTGTTCCGACCATCTCCTGTTCGGAAACGGCAATATCTTCAAACTCGAGACTTTCTTCCTCGTTTTTTATACTCATGGTACTTCCTTGTTCAATGCCTCCACCGAACTCCAGTCGAATTTCTTCCAAAGGCTGCTCGACCCGCTCCCCTTCAGCAGGGGTAGAAGATGACAAAGAGGAATGCCCTAATACAGATAAAGGAGCCCATAAACAAATCACCACTAACAGCAAAATAATTTTTTTCATTTTCAATCCTCTCTTTCATTTTTTTGGATTTTTATTCCTCATAATTCTCTCATGGCTGGTATATTAAGGGTAGCCATAAAGTTTTTTCTAATATCTTGGCTCGAATATTTTGAAAAGGGTGACGATAGCCCTTTTCTTCTTTATAATGAAATTAGACTACTGACAAGGAGCGTCATCGAATGAGTGAAATGCAAAAATTATTAGCCGACAACCTCGCGTTTAATCATATACCTTTTCCTATCATTATTATGGATAAAGAAGGCCTTGTCGTTTGGTGCAACCGTCATTCAGAGCGTGTCTTTCAAATTGATACGGATTCGATGAAAGGTAAGACCTTTCCATTCATGAACCCTGAAAAGGCGGCTTTACATAAACATACCTGGGACAAAGTAATACATAACAGAGAGCCGATCAGATTTGAAGATGTGGAAATCGGATTAAGCGATGGCACACGGACTTTTACAACGGTGGTGGCGAAGGCCTTCACTTCTGATCATGACCGGTTTGTTATGACGATTTATGAAATCGATGAAACCGGCGAAGAAGGCTCAGCAAGCAGAGAACTGAACAGTTTACGGAACGCATTGGATGATTCCTTCATGCTTCTCTATTTTGATGAAGAATTTCTAATCACCTACGCCAATCCATTATTTTTAAAGCTCAGCAAATGGACGCCAAAACGGATACTCGGAAAATCGGTGTGGCAGATGTTCGGTGACGATGAAGAAGATCACCGTTTTGTTGAATCCATCCTGACAAGTTTGAAAAACGGCAAAGTCTGGAACGGCCATGCTAAAAAAGTGAAAAAAGACGGCGAAGAGTACTGGGTTGACCTGACTGCCATTCCGATGCAATTGGCCGGTGAAGAGACGTATTATATCTTTTTGGAAAAAGACATCACCGCCACAAAAAAGGCGCAGTACCATCTGGAAGAAATCGCTTTTATCGATCCGGTGACAGGCCTTGAAAACCGCCATCGCCTCGAACAGGTCATCAATGAACACATTGAAGAAGACAAGCATTTCACTTTTGTCTTTTTGGATATTGACCGTTTTTATACTCTTCGTGACGTGTCGGATACCGATACAGAAAACGAACTGCTGATCGAATTTACGAAAAGGTTGCGGATGTACTTTTCCGACTCGCTCATCACACGTGCCGGACTGCATGAATTTGGGTTAATCACACCGCTCAGCAATTGGTTTATCGAAGGGTTTCTGCATTATTTGCAGCAGCACCCGATCTATATCGATGGAACGGCCATTTCGCTGACCGTCAGCGGTGCCATTACCAGATACCCGGAAGATCAGCAATCGTTCAGCCATTTGATGAAAGCTTCTCATGCCACCATCAAAAAAGTGAAAGACCGGGGTGGCAGCGCCATTTCGGCCCTTACTGCAAATGATCACGAAAAGCTCAGCCGCAAAGCTTTGATCGAAAAGCGTCTCGTCCACGCCCTGGACCGCAAACACCTGCGAGTACTTTATCAACCGCAAGTGAATCTGCAAACCGGCCAAATCGAACGCGCCGAAGCGCTGGTCCGCTGGGAAGATGCAGAAGTGGGGATTGTCCCACCGGAAGAACTGATCCCCATTGCAGAAGAAAACGGCATGATTCATGAAATTGGCCGATTTGTCATCGAAACCGTCTGCGCACAGCTGAAAGACTGGCAAACGCGGAATATCGACATGCAGGTCAGCATCAATTCGTCCATTCGGGAATTCCGGGACAAAGACATGTCGAAAGCACTTCTGAAACAGCTGGAACTCAATGAGTGCGATCCCCATTCGCTGACAATCGAAATCACTGAAAAATTTGCATTGGAAGCTGAGACCGAAAACTCCATCATCCGTCAAATGAAACAATTGAACCAACTCGGCGTCAAATTTGCGTTGGATGATTTCGGAATCGGTTACGCTTCTTTCCGCTATATGCTCATGTTGCCGATTTCTTCATTGAAAATCGACAAAGATATTGTCCAGTCGATTACACAACAGGAAAAAATCCAAAAATTGATCAACGGCATGATTCAATTCGGCAAATCGCTTGATTTCCAGGTCACCGCTGAAGGTGTTGAAACAGACGAACAGCTGGAACTGCTGCGTGCCATGGAATGCGACAGCATTCAGGGTTACTTGATCAGTCATCCGATGAAAGCAGAAGAACTGGAACAATGGATGAAATAAGAAAAGCGGAAGTGCCTAAAAGAAAAAGATAAGCTAAGAGCGCGACATCCTGTCGCAACGCTTACCTGATCCGCTTCCTGCGGGCCTCCGACAAGCGCTGGAGGGCTTGAAGGTAATGGCGCTCTTTGCCATTATCGGCAAGACCGAAGCGACTTGAGGGGCTAGGCATTGGAGTCTGGACAATAACGAAAAAACAATAAATCGGCATGCCACAAAGAAGTTCAATTTTGTGTCATGCCGATTTTTCTTTGGATGCGCTTCGCCTGGTATTTGAAGTAAATCTGCATGAGAACTTCGGCAAAAACCAGCCCCATCGCAATTGCACCGGAAATCATCAGAGCTTCCGCTGCAAAAGAAATCGCTTCTAAAAAGTCTTCTTCGACAATATTTCGCATGGCATTATAAGCCCGGCTTCCCGGTACGAGAGGAATAATCCCGGCGATACTGAACACAATCATCGGCATCTTGAACCTCTTCGCCAGAACATGTGCGACGATTGCCACCGAAAATGCCCCGGCAAATGTGGCTTGGACAGAATCATCAAAAAGAAGAAAATAAGAGCGATACACGAGCCAGCCACTCATCCCGACCAACCCGCAACTGATCAACGTCCGTCGCGGTGTATTAAAGACGATGCCAAAGGCACCGGCAGCCATAAAACTGAGAAACGCTTCCAACGGCCAATTCATCCAATCCCTCCTTTAAAATGACAGGACAAGTGCAATGCCTGCGCCAATGGCAAATGCAGTCAGGAAAGCCTCTGCCCCCATCGATAGACCGGAAACGAAATGTCCTGCCATCAAATCCCGTACCGCATTTGTGATCAACAAGCCCGGTACAAGCGGCATGACCGAGCCGATGATAATCGTATCCGGATTTGTCCCAAAACCACTGTTGACAACCAGCAAAGCCAACGTGCCAATTGCCAACGCGCCGATAAACTCAGCGAAAAACTTGACCCTCGTCTTGATCAACACTGTTTCCACAATAAGAAACCCCAGCCCACCAATAACAAACGCAAACGGCAAATCAGCCCATGTTCCTCCCATCAAAATGAGAAAACAAGCACTGGCGACACCAGCCGCCAATACTTGCAGCCACATCGCAAACAAGTAATTCGTGCGGTCAATCACCAGCATTTCTTCGTAGGCCTGCTGCAGTGTAAGTTCTCCTGCAACCAATTTCCGTGAAACCGAATTGACGAGTGCCACTCTTTCCAAATCCGTACGGCGGCTCCTTATACGGACAAATCGTGTGGGAAGGTCATTGCTGGGAGAAAACATGATGCCGCCGGGGGTGATGAAACAATGAGAATCGCTCATATTTTGGGATACCGCCATGCGAATCATAGTATCTTCTACACGGTACGTTTCCGCTCCGCTCTCCATCATCACTTTACCAGCCAGTAAAAAACAATCGAGAGCAAGTTCCCGCTTAGTCTCTGAAATCTGTGTCACATGCGTTCCCCCTTTTCTACTCCTATACAAATTGAACCATTTTCCTTCGCCTGTCAACCTTCTCCATTACAGCTCCAAAATTCCTGTGTTCCTGCTTCGCCTCCATACAGGGGCGAAGCATTATATACCGCGCTTCCTTTTGTTCATCCTGTAGAGACACAGCTCAATCATACCGTATCAACGCAAAAATATAAACGCTCCAATGGTTCGGAGCGTTTACGGTCATCCATAATGATGCTTCGATTCGTTTCCTACGGTTTTAAAATAACTTTTGTGCATTCATCTTCGAAATTGCTGAACATATCATAGGCCTCACCCGCTTGTTCCAATGGCACAATATGGGAAATAATCTCCCTTGGATCAAACTCTCCGGCTTCCACCATTTCATATAATTTTGGCATCAAGTGGATGACGGGAGCCTGCCCCATTTTCAAGGTCACGTTCCGTTCAAACAAGTTACCCAACGGGAACATATTATACGTCAATCCGTAAACACCCGTCAGTTGGATGGTGCCGAATTTGCTTACCGCGTCTTTGGCAATGTCAATCGCACTGAGTGTTCCACCCTGCAATTTCAGCTTCTGCTGAACCGCTTCCGCCGTTGATTTCTTTCCGTCCATCCCGACACAGTCAATGACGACTCTGGCGCCGCCTGCTGTGATTTCATGAATATAAGCACCTGTCTCACTATGCTTCGAAAAGTCGATCAGTTCAACATTATTCATCTTTTTCGCCCGTTCCATGCGATAAGGAATTTCATCAACCGCGATGACCCGTTTGGCGCCTTTCATCCATGCAAACTTCTGCGCCATGAGCCCGACTGGTCCGCATCCAAGAACCACCACTGTATCCCCTTCTTTTACTCCTGCATGCTCCACACTCCAATACGCAGTAGGAACCACGTCGGATAAGAATAAGAGAGATTCGTCTTCCAGCTCGGACGACTCAGGAATGACGAACGGCACGAAGTTGGCATATGGTACACGCAAGTATTCGGCTTGTCCTCCCGAATAGTCACCATACCGCTCAGTCAAACCAAAGTAAGCCCCCGTATCAAAGTGGGGATTGCCATTGGAATTATCGCATTGGCTTTCCATTTCATGGGTACAATAAAAACAGTGGCCGCAGCTGATATTGAACGGCAGGACAATCCGGTCCCCTTTTTTCACTTTCGTCACTTCCGGACCGACCTCTTCCACAATCCCCATCGGTTCGTGCCCGATAACCTGCCCTTTTCTGGTGGGCAACGCACCTTTATAAATGTGAAGGTCCGTACCGCAAATAGCCGTAGAAGTGATTTTAACGATAATATCGTCTTTTTTCTGGATTTCCGGGTCTTTTACCTTCTTTACCTGCATGTCCTTGTTTCCCTGGAACGTTACTGCTCTCATTATGATTCTCCCTCCATATTCAGAATACTTTTCATCTTCCCCTTTTTTCCTGTTCAGAAACGTGAAAAAGTCCATCCATCACCAGTTTCCGGTGTGATGGATGGACTTTCTGTAATTCACTGGAATCTCAACGTATCGATTAACTCGAAAGTTTCCAGTTCGTAGCTCTTCACTTCACTGTTTGCGATTGTATAAAAGGTGTCACCGATATAGATGATCCGCTGCACACTGGTTTGCCAATTTTCATATGGCGCATCTGTAGCCGTCAGCAAATCAGCAGCTTCTGAAATCCCTTCAGGAGTAATTGTGTAAATCATGACCCCTTCCGCTTCAAATTCGACGTAGCTGCCATCCGACTCTTCATAAACCGATATCGGAAATCCGAATAGATGGTTTTCCGGATGTGTAAACAGCGCTTTATGGTCATACTGCAAAGGAGAACTGGTTCCCAATCCTCCGATTATTTCGGTGTCTTTTTCCACCGGATTGGCGTAATCGGAAACATCGAATAATGAAATTTTCATCCCGCCTGTCACAACACGCGGTTCTCCGTCTTTTACCGGTTCCAGTTTTGTGTCGTATCCAAAACCAATAAGATGGTCATCCTCCAGCGGGTGCAGATAATTCGAGAACCCAGGAATCTTCAGTTCGCCCAAAACTTCCGGCGCGGAAGGAGATGAAATGTCAATAACAAACAGTGGATCGACTTCTTTGAACGTCACCATATAGGCCTTATCTTCAATAAAGCGGGCTGAGTAGATCCGTTCCCCGGGAGCCAAATCTTCAACTGACCCGACCAGTTCCATGCCGCCGTCGAGTATGAAAAGATGGTTTTTGGAAGGAGCCGTTTCGTCCCACACAAACCCTTCAGTGGTTACCACTCTGAAATAACCATTGTATTCATCCATTGAAAATTGGTTCAGCAACGCTCCTGTGACTTCATTCGATGCCAGGAACCGGACAGTCGTCCCTTCCAGCGCAAACTTGAAGATTTCGGTGTTCGCTTGCTGAGGAATCCACATGGCGGTCTCCGCGTCGCCTTGCTCTTCTGCAGGCATGTAAGAAGAGGCTGTCAAATACAGGTTTTCTGCCGTCATGTACAATTGCTCACTGCCACCAAGAAATCCTTTCGTCACGATTTCATTTTGCTGCGGCTCCGACAGGTTGATGGCTGAAATGACACTGTAACTGCCTTCCATCGTTCCAGGCAAAATAGCAATGTCTTCATAAGGCATTGGAGTGAATTGCCCGCCTGCTGCTGAATCGAAGGTATGCGGTCTGAGCTCCATATCTTCCTGCTCTTCCATCATCCAGAGATCCGGGTAAACATTGGTGACAAAATACAAGGTATTATTGGCCAATCTTGCGCCGTTTAAATTTCCTTCTGTTCCGAACTCCCGAACGAGCTCAGGGGATGAAGGATCGCTGACATCGTACAGATGAACGGACGTTGTACCCAGGCCCATGGAATGGCTTTGCAGGTGGCTGTCAGCTGGTCCAGCAACGAACTTGCTGCCCAATACAACCAGCGTATTGTCTGTCAAAAACAATTGTTGCGGATACATTTCTTCCTGAAACGTCAGCTCAGCAGCCACAGACAATGAATCAGGATTTTCCGCATCCGTTACGACAACACGTGACTCGCTGATTGAATAGATGTGGGAGCCATCAGTTTTAACAAGATCAGCTTCGTCCACGCCAGCCACCTGGTTATTGGTGGTGGAATGGTCTCCGCTGCCCCCTCCTTCTCCTGTCGCACTGTCAGCTGATTCTTCTGTTGTCACAGAACCTTCTGAACTGAAGATACCGTATTCCCGATTGTTTTTCTGAAGCTCCAATAAGCGGGCGAAATATGCTTTCAATTCTTCTTCTCCCGCCAGCCTGTCGATTTCTTCCTGAACACTGAACGAAATTTCATTGACTGCCAGTGATTTCAGAAAACTTCCTCTTACCGCTGAATTTTTGATGTGCAGCGTATATTCTCCGGAAGAAATCTGTGGAATGACGACCGTTTTCCCGTTTTCATGAAGTGTCATGTCCACATCCACTTTTTCGCCCTCGACATCGGTAAGATACAAATCTCCTCTTTCGATGGCCGCAGGATCGATGGCCGAAGAAAAACTCGCTCGCCACCCTTGTTCCGCTAATGCGACAGAAGACGCGTTGACCGAAACTCTGTCATACATCACGACAAACAGAATGCCGACCGCTGCAATCAATGCCCCGATTAAGAGCCAGGCTTTTCTCTTCATCATACCGTCCACCTCCTCTCAAACCGTTCTTTTCCAATTAGACAGGCAACCTCTTGAAAAAGTTACACCGACTCCTGAAAATCTTTTGCCAGTCTTCTGAACAGGTGAAAAAAATCTGCATCAGGCTGATCCGTTTTTCCTCCGCCTTGTGCAAAATGTATATTGCCACCGCCTTTGCCATCGATCAATACCAGAAGCTCCTGCAACACTTTCCGCATATCTCCTGGAGCCTGTTCCCCTTTTGCACAGACAAAGCGCTTTTCCTGTCCTGCATTCAGTACAAACAATATAACCGCAGCCGGATGTGCGGCAGCTGTCCAGCGAGCCAATTGCTGAATTTCTTTGACCGGACGGCCCTGAAATGACCGGACCAGAAGGCCGCCTTCTTGTTCCGGCTGGAAGTTTTCAGCTTCAGTCTTCAACAGCATCGATTGAAGCTCTTTGATTGTTTTGTCTTTCTCTGCTTTGTCGCTGGATAAGGCCGAGGCAGCAGCAACCAGTTCTTCGAGTGGAGAATTCAACTGCTTCACCAGTTGATCCGTGATTTCGATAAGCTTTTGAAAATACAGCAACGCACGGTTTCCACATACAAAATAAACACGTGTGCCGCCTTTCGCTTTTTCTGTTCCTATTAATTTGATCAAATTGATATCTGATGTATTCTGCGGGTGCGTTCCGCCGCATGCATTGATGTCAATGCCATCGATTGTCACGAGACGGATCGCCCCGTCCACGGCCGGCGGCTTTCTCAGCTTCTTGTTCGCCGCCTGCTGTTGTGTCACCCACTCAACAGAGATCGGAAGGTGCTGGGAAATCACTGCATTGGCCTGTTTTTCAACCTCCAACAATTGCTTTTCCGTTACCGAACCTGCATCCAGATCAATGGACACCCTTTCTTTCCCGAGATGAAAGCTGGTCGTTTTCATCTGATGATTATCGTCAAAGACAGCACTCAGCACGTGCTGGCCGGCATGCTGCTGCATATGGTCCCATCTGCGGTCCCAATCCAACCGGGCTTCATATACCGCTTTCGGCAACGGCTGATCTGTGTAATGCCGAATTTCTTCGTCCACTTTTTGGACATCTACTATTCTGGCTGGTCCGATGAATCCATGATCTGCCGGCTGTCCGCCACCTTCCGGATAAAAAATAGTACCATCCAGCACAAGATACTCGCCCTGGCCATCTTTTCCGGTGGTTACCACCTCAACAGCCGCTTTTTGCATATAGGGCTTTTCTTCATATATTTTTTGCGTCATTCGGCATTCCTCTTTTCTATTTCTGGTCAGTGAACATCATTTTGCTTTGACGTGCTGGTTTATAAGGCAATGGCAGTGGAAAACTAATAGAAAGTCCAATTATAGGGAGGGGATTCCATGCCTCGATTTGACCGTTCTGTTTTATTGTATAACGGGAAGGCTGGAGCGTCCACGAGTGAAGATTTGTTTCCATTGGCTGTCCCAGTCTTAGCCAGAGAATCAAAAAATCTTGAATTGATCCAAACGGGGTCGGAAGAGGAGTTTACAGAAGCTTGCCTCGCTGCAGAACCAGCAGATGCCCTGTTTGTCGCCGGAGGAGATGGAACGGTGCATTTGGCTGTGCAGGCTTTATCCAAAATTGAAGACCCTCCAGTTCTTGGCATATTGCCCAGTGGTACATGCAATGATTTTGCCAGAACTCTCCAAATCCCACTCCTTCTCGATGAAGCGGCCGAGGAATTGACTGCTGGAATGGTCGAAGAAGTGGATACTGCACAAATCAACGGAAAGTTTTTCCTGAATTTTGCCGGCATCGGCCTGATTACAGATGCTTCCACAAACATTGATCCACAGGTAAAAGGAAGATATGGAAGATTGAGTTACTTTATGAGTGCTCTTCAATCCATGAGGCAGGCAGCCTCGTTTTCTTTTTCAATTGATGTCGATGGCACACAATTTACGGACGAAGCAGTCCTGCTTCTTGTCATGAACGGAAATTCGATTGGCACACATACATTTCCTCTTGCTTCTATTGACCCCACTGATGGATTGCTTGATGTGTTCGTCATTCAAACCACGTCCATAGCCGCTGTACTCGAGTGGTTCTCTTTGTCACAACCTGATACAGTACCCGAAGAATTGGAACATGTAGCTCACTTTCAAGGAAAGCGGATTTCCATTCACACAGAAGAAGAGATGGATGTGGATACGGACGGAGAAATTCACGAAAAGACACCTGTTGAAATTGCCGTTCAGCCACAAAGGTTGAAAATGCTGGTGCCGTCACGCCGGGACCCCGACTTTTAACGGCTCATCCATCTGAAACATCAATCATCTTTCATAATCCAGTTTTAACTGAAGAGCCCTGCGGTCATCTGACCGCAGGGCTCTTCAGTTAGCTTTGATAAGCCGACCGGTGCACTGTTTCGCTGATTTTTACGCCTTTTTTGTCCATCTCATCAATGTACTCCTGTCCGGGCACTATCAGTTCCGGCGGATAAGATCCCCTTCTGTCGATCAATCCACTTCCTATCATCTGCGCCACTACTGAGATTGTATAGGCAGTGGCGCGTGCCATGGCAGTGACATCGGCTTGCTGGTCTTTGACCGTCACCATATTGTATTCGTATCCCAGTTCTTCACCGGATTTTGTCCCCGTGACAATAACCCTCAAAACTACTGCATCCTGTTTTTCGCCCAATTCAGTCACCGGCTTCAGAACCTCCCGCAAAACATCACGTGTCTTGACTTCCGTTCCGCCGACAGTGACTGTTTTATCGCGGTTCAGGCATCCGAGGTCGACGAGCAGTTGAAATTTCTCAGCGTGCCCTTTATAGCGAACCGTTTTGTATTCGAGCGAATCCACATCACTGAAAGTATCAATCAATGTCGAAGTGCCGCCCGATGTATGAAAAGCTTCCAGTTCGCCGAAACCTGGAAAATCGATGTATTCGATTTCCGATAAAGAGTCGACTTCCACTACCTTGCCTTCCCGAATAACACGGGAAGGATCAGAATAATGGTCAAAGATGCCGTCCAGGGAAAATACATGATTGTATTCAAGCGGCGGTTCGGGATGCAAAGGAATGCCACCGACAAAAAGTTTGATATCAGTAACTTGGTCTAACTTGCTTGCACCAAAACCGGTCAGTATATTAATCATGCCAGGAGCTACCCCCACATCCGGTATTAACGTCACTCCTCTTTCCATCGCCTTTTCGTGGAGGTCCAGCACTTTTTCTGTAGCACCGCCGATATGGCCACCAAGATCAACAGCGTGGACGCCGCATTCCACTGCCAGACGTGCCACTTTTTCGTTGAATGTATAAAACAAAGCGTTGACGACAATATCCGCTTTCCGGATAACCGACTCGAGCTGCTCATCGTCATTTGCATCAAGCTGCAAAACTTCAAGTTTTTCATTGGCTAACTGTTTCTTGAACAATTGAGCCTGTCCGATATCCAAATCTGCCAGGAAAACTTTTTCAACCGCCTGTTGCTGTACCAAATCTTTTGCCGCTTGCTTGCCCATCAGTCCCGCTCCCAAAACCGCCACTCTCATAACTCCATCCCCCTTCTCACTTTAAATTTCGTTGTCGATTTGAGCCCGCTGCAGTTTCCCGCTGTAATCCACATAGACGCTTTTCCATTCAGTAAAGACGTCCAGTGCGGCCACTCCCGAATCACGATGTCCGTTCCCGGTGCCTTTTGTACCTCCGAAAGGCAGGTGAATTTCGGCGCCTGAAGTTCCAGCGTTCACATATACAATTCCTGTATCCAAGTCCCGTTGCGCCTTGAACACTTTGTTGACGTCGCTGGTGAAAATCGAACTGGATAATCCGTAAATGACGCCATTGTTGACAGCAATCGCTTCTTCAAAATCGTTGACTTCAATGATTGATACGACGGGGCCGAAAATCTCTTCCTGGGCGATGCGCATGTCAGGAGTCACATCCGAGAACACTGTCGGTGCGTAATAGTTACCTTTATCGTAAGGTGACTCTGTCAGTATTTCTCCTCCTGCGAGCAAAGTTGCCCCTTCTTTCTGGCCTATCCCGATATAGGAATGGATTTTCTCCAACGCCTTTTTATTGATCACTGGACCGACTTTCACGGTTTCGTCCATACCGTCTCCTATTGTTAAAGTTTCTATTTTCTCGAGCAGCCGGTTTTGAAGTTTTTCTTTCACATCTTTGTGGACAATGACACGGCTGCAGGCTGTACAACGCTGACCGGCTGTTCCAAATGCACTCCATAGAATCCCATCGACCGCCAATTCCAGGTCCGCGTCATCCATAACGATCACCGCGTTCTTGCCTCCCATCTCCAGTGAAACTTTCTTCAGGTTGCGGCCGCCGGCTTCCGCCACTTTCCGGCCGGTCTCTGTTGACCCGGTAAACGAAATAACCTTAATGTCTTTGTGTTCAATCATCGCTGTTCCGACTTCTGCCCCTGATCCGAAAACGATGTTCGCCACCCCGTCCGGCAACCCTACTTGCTCAAAGATTTTTGCCATTTCATATGCCATCATTGGTGTCTCGGTTGCGGGTTTCCAAAGAAATGTATTGCCAGCCACGATAGCCGGAAAAGATTTCCACGTAGCAATTGCCACCGGAAAATTCCAGGGTGTGATGAGCCCAACTACCCCGATCGGCGCCCGGATGCTCATCGCAAATTTATCGGCGAGTTCTGAAGGTGTTGTTTCACCGAACAGCCGCCGTCCTTCCCCGGCCATGTAAAATGCCATGTCAATCCCTTCCTGTACTTCTCCACGTCCTTCTTCGATCACTTTTCCCATTTCTTTTGTCAGCACTTGCGCCAAATGTTCTTTTTTCTCTTTCATGATCCGTCCGATTTCATATAGATAATCCGCTCTCTTGGGAGCGGGCACTCTCGACCAAATTTTTTGCGCTTCTTTTGCAGATTGAACAGCCCGATCCACATCCTGGCCGGTCGACATTTGGACTTGAGCCAATTCTTCTCCTGTAGCCGGATTGATCACCGGTGTGTATGTTGCATCTGTTGCTTCCTGCCATTTCCCTCCGATAAAATTCGTTAATTTCATTGTCATTCCTCCTTGAGCAATGTATTGGAAACGTCTACACCCCTATTATTTCACAGGCAAGGAAAAAATCCTATACGAATTAAATGAATATTTCGTCTTTTCATCCAAAACAATGGTCTTGCCTCTCCAACCTGAACCTTCTCAGCAGGACATCTTGTCGAAAAGATGTAAATCGACTCATTTCGATGGAATATTCATAAAAAGTATTGACGCTGACGGAACGTATTAGTTTAATCTATAGATAGAGGTGATGAAATTGTACAAAGTACAGGAAGTAGCGAAAATTGCGGGCGTAAGCGTTCGAACTCTCCATCATTACGATAGCATCGGCTTGATGAAGCCTTCCAATATCGGAACCAACCGGTATCGTTATTATAATGATGAAGATTTGAAGCTGCTGCAGCATATCTTATTTTTTAAAGAAATCGGGTTTTCATTAAAAAAAATCCAGGAAATTGTAGCTGGAGGGTTTGATCCGGACTTTGCGCTGACTCAACATATCGACTTGCTGAATCAGAAGAAAGAGCGCCTGGAGAAACTTGTGGAAAACGCCGAGCTCACAAGACATGAAGTGCAGGGGACAAGAACCTTGACGAACGAAGAACGGTTTGCTGCTTTTTCTATCAAAAAGGTCGATGACAACATTAAAAAGTACACAGAACCGGAACCGGTTGAAGAAACGATCCAAGTGGATGAAGCAACAGCTGCAGCTGCTGAATCAGCTTCCGCCACGATGGAACCGGCCGCTGAACCGGCTGTGGATGTAAAAACGGTTGAAGCAGTTGCAGGTTCAACAGCAGAACAGCAGGAAGAAGCCGAAGCTTCAACTCCTGTGGCCACAATCCCTGCAGAAGAGCCAAAACCTGAGAAGGAAGAAGAAGATCTGGAAGAAATCAACCGTGAAGGAAACCGCATCTATAGTACAGTATCGGGGTTGATGCATTTGCCTCCTGATTCTTCTGAAGTTCAGACCGAAATGCAAGCTTATTACCGTCTGTTGGACCGCTTCTATGAATGCACGCCACAAATGTTCCGTGGATTGGGTGAATTGTATGCTTCCGACAGCCGATTTGCTTCGAACATTGACCAGCACGGAGAAGGCTTGTCCAAGTATTTAAAAGAAGCGATGTACATATTTGCCGAGGAACTCCAGCATGCGTGAACTCATCGGACCGTGCAGCAATTGCGGAAAAGACATTTATTGCCGGGACGGTTTTTTGGACGGAGTGTACGTTGAGGGTGAATTGATCTGTTTCGAATGTGAAGAGGAACTGCAGAAATAGAATCTAAAAAAACTGCCCGATAAAGGGCAGTTTTTTTGTGTTTATACATCTGCAGTTTCTTTTAAAGCATCGAGGCGGGCCTGTACTTCCTGGCCGGTCAAGCCATGCTCGAAAGCATAACGGTTGCGCGGGTGCTCCCGGCACTCGTCTGAACAGGAACGCATGTATTTGTGCTCATTTTCTTCCGAGCATAAAATTTTCGCGTTGCATTCAGGGTTTGCGCAGTTAACGTAACGTTCGCAAGGTTCTCCGGTGAAATGGTCTTTTCCGACAACGCGGTGTTCAACCTGGTTTACCGGGACAGCGATACGCTCATCAAAAACATATAACTGGCCATCCCACAGTTCTCCTTTCACTTCCGGGTCTTTTCCGTAAGTGACAATTCCGCCGTGCAGCTGAGCCACGTCTTCAAAACCTTCTTTTTTCAGCCATCCGGAGAATTTTTCACAACGGATGCCCCCTGTGCAGTAAGTCAAAATTTTCTTGCCTTCAAATTGCTCTCTATTTTCCTGGACCCACTTCGGCAGGTCACGGAAATTCTCGACATCCGGTCTTATTGCTCCGCGGAAATGTCCAAGGTCATATTCATAATCATTGCGTGCATCCAGAACAATCGTGTCCTGATCCTGCATTTGCTTATAAAATTCAGCAGGTTCCAAATACGTACCTGTCAATTCGTTCGGATTGATGTCATCTTCAAGGCCGAGGTGAACGATTTCTTTTTTCGGGCGGACATGCATTTTCTTGAAAGCATGGCCTTCCGCCGCATCGATTTTAAAAACGATATCCGAAAAACGTTCGTCATTTCTCATCATTTCCATATAAGCTTCGGTTTGTTCGATCGTACCAGAGCAAGTTCCATTGATTCCTTCGTGGGAAACCAGAATACGCCCTTTCAGTCCCAATTCTTTGCAGGCTGCCAAATGGTCCGCCGCAAACGTTTCAGGGTCTTCAATCGGTACATATTTATAGTACAGTAAAACGTTGTGTGTATGATTTTGCATGAATCATACCCCCTATTCTTCGATTTGTTTTCTACGTCAAAACAGACAGTAAAAACCTAAATCATTTTACAATAAACTCCTCCATTATACAACTGGCTCCGCTCCATCAGATCGCCTCTCAGCTTTGAGCAGAGATTTTGATGCTCGCGCCGGGGTGTATTTGCGTTGCTCGGGATTTATTTGCGGCCCTGAGATTTTATTTGCAATCACCTCGTATCCCCTCTTTTGAAATTAAAAACAGCTGCCTAAAGCAGCTGTTCACATCCAAATCTCTGCCTCAGCAAACCCGGTTTTTCACGGATTTTCCGCTCAGACAGGCACCGATCGCTTCGGCATTCAATTTCATCATCGCCAGACGGGTTTGGATTCCGGCACTGCCAATGTGCGGCAGGACCGTCAGATTCGGCAATGAAAGGAGTTTATGGTTCGTTGGAAGCGGCTCTTCTTCAAATACATCCAAGCCGGCTGCCCAGATTTTATTGGATTGCAACGCTTCGTATAAAGCGTCTTCATCCACAATGCCGCCTCTTGCCACATTGATCAGACAAGCCGTGTCTTTCATCAGCGATAACTCCCGCTCCCCGATCATTCCTCTCGTCTCGTCCGTCAACGGGGTCAGCACGACCACGAAATCCGACTGTTTGAGAAGTTCATCGAGCTCAGCGTACCGTGCATCTTCCAGGCTCCGTCTTGTCCGGTTGTGATACATCACATCCATGTTGAAACCTTGCGCTCTTCTGCACACGCCTTCTCCGATGCGCCCCATGCCGATAATGCCAAGTGTCGCTCCGTACACGTCCTGGCCGGTCATTCCCATCGGTGTCCATGCTTTCCATTTCCCTGAACGAACGGTTTTTTCCGCTTCCATTAGCCTCCGTGCAGTAGCGAGAAGCAAAGCGAAAGCCAGATCCGCGGTGGTTTCGGTCAGCACGTCCGGTGTATTGGTGACGACAATGCCGCGCTTGCGTGCAGCATCCAAATCGATATTATTGTAGCCGACCGCCAAATTGGATACGATCTTTAGATTTGGTGCCGCATCGATCACTTCCTGGTCTATCTTGTCAGAAAGCATGGTCCATAGCGCATCCGCTTCCTTTACTTCCTCAAGCAATATATCCCGGGGCACCGGAATTTCCGTTTTTGGCCATACACGGACCTCATAGGATGATTGCAGATCTGCATAAGCTTCTTGAGGAAGCTTTCTTGTAATGTAAATGATGGGCTTCATAGCGTCTCTCCTTCTCTAGGTATCGTTTAACAATTATAACAATTAAGAAAAACAACAGCAAACCGCGGTAAGTTCCACACTCACCTGCCTGCTCAATGTCCGTCCCGCTTCCGCATTTTTTTCACGTAATACCAGATCACAGCAACCAATGCCAGCGCCAGAATAACATAAACGATATTCGAGTATGTCTGCAGCTTGCTTAAGATTCCTTCCCTGTTTTCTCCAACAGCCGCTCCCATCCACACAAGTATTGCATTCCATAAGAGAGTACCGGTCGTCGTAAAAAGAAGGAATAACCAAAATTTCATATTTGACATACCGGCAGGAATTGAAATCAGGCTCCTCAACACCGGTACCAGCCGGCAGAAAAAAACGGTCCAGACACCAAAACGGTCAAACCAGGCATCGGCACGGTGCACATCTTCTTTCTTGATTTTCAACCAATGGCCGTGTTTTTCGATGATTTTCTCCAATCGCTCTACATCCATCCATAAACCGATGCCGTACAAAATGACTGCACCGGCAACAGACCCGGCGGTTGAAGCCGCCACCACGCCCATGATTGTCATATCGGCAGTCGTCGTCATAAATCCTCCTGCCGTCAAAATCACTTCAGACGGAATTGGCGGAAACACATTTTCAACCATAATAAGAAAGAAGATTCCAAAGTAACCGTAATCGCCCATAATTGAAGTAATCCAATCCTCCATGTAAACGCTCCTTTATCCTGCCGGCCTAAGGGCTATTTCACTGACCCCCAATGGCGAAGAAATTCCAAATCACTGTTTCGGCAGACGTCCATTCCCTTTGGATACTTTCTCTTCTGTTGAGAGAAACAGTATACTATTCCCATTTTGACGGGCCTATAACCAACTACGCCTCAAGTCTTAGAGAAAGATGCAGTCAGGGACCGTGTGCGGAAATTTACGGCCTTGATATGATGAATATAGAAATTGAGAGGAGGAAATCACGTGAACAAATTTTGGATGATAACCCTTGGTATCGTCGCTGGAATCGTCGCACTGTCCAATCTTGGACCGATCATCGGGCTTGCTGTCTCTGGGCTGATCGTTTACATGGGCTTGCATTATTACCTCAAGAGCGTCTCAACTGCCGCAAGAGTATGGTGGGCGTTCGTCGGAATCATCGGCGCCATTTCGGCCATTTCAAATGTGCCGGCCATTATCGGAGTTGCAGCTCTTGTAGCGTTATGGGCCATTTACCGCAAATGGAACGAGGAACCTGTCACTGTTTCAAAAATCAATGATCCTTTTACGAATTTTGAAAGACAGTGGGACAAACTGACAAAATAAGGAGGAAGACACATGACAACCGTATGGGAACGATTTAAATTTGCAGTAGCAACCGACCTGGATTCACTTGTAGCAAAAAAAGAAGAACAAAATCCGATTGCTTTGCTGAACCGGTATATTGCTGAAGCCGAAAAACAGACCGAGGCCACAGGAAAATGGCTGGATCGTCAATCTCAATTGACCGGCAAACTGGAACAAGAACTGGAAGAAGCTTCGGCCATGCTGGCAAAGCGCGAATCGCAATTGCAGCTTGCCAAAGCAGCAGAAGAAAGCGATTTGGCTGATTTCGCCGAAGCAGAAACCGCCGCCTATTCATCACGCGTCAGCGAACTGAAACTGTCGATTACAGAAAATCTCGCGGAACTGAACGCCTTGGAACAGCGTTACGAGGAAATGAAGCACAAAGTAAAAGATATGAAAGTCAAACAGCTTCAGTTAATGGGCAAGGAAAACGCCACACGGGCACATTACCAAATGGACAAAGTGCTCAGTCCCGAGCTTGTGGCCAAACGGATCGGCTCTTATGATGATATGGCCTCCTACATTGAGACACTGGGGGCAAAAGTGGAACAGCAGCATGAACGGTCTGCCATGGAACGCCGGCTTGAAACTTTGGAAAAAAACAGCGCAAAACAACAGGAAATTGTTTAAACTAAGGTGAGAGGAAGATTTCTTCTTCTCACTTTTCCGCTACAAAGAAGGGGGCAAAAACTGCGATGAAAAAATTCACTACCAATCAACAGGCGTTTTTCGTCTTAAGCGCTTTATTTCTCATATTCGTAGAAGCTGCTTTCCTCCAAAACGGCAGTGTGTTTTTGGTCCTTCTGGGTATCGGACTCCTTTACTACGGAATGAAAAACAATACAAAGACGAGAAAAACATATTTTTGGACCGGCTTCGTATTGATCGGCATTTCCATCCTGTCAATGTGGAGCCTGCGCCTGCTGATTTTTGCCATTGCCATTTATTTATTGCTGCGCCTATGGAAAGGCGAGGACTGGCAGCAGGAAGTGCCGATTCAGGGAACTGTCGACAAAGGGCTCATCCAAAACAAGTTCCTGTCTGCCCAAAGTACACCAATCGAATCCTATGAATGGAAAGATATCCATGTCCAGGGCTTTATCGGTGACCTGCTCATCGATGCCACACAGACAGTTTTACCGAAAAGAACTTCGTTGATTTCCATCCGTCAGGGCTTTGGAAAGGTCCGGCTGATCGTCCCTTACGAAGTTCCCGTCCGGATTTATTATTCGACTGTTTTTGGGGATGCCCGTTTTTTCAACGGCGATAAACAGCGCATCTGGTATGGCACTGTCCATGCAGAAGATGGGTACCTGGAGGCGGAGGACGCCAAGAGGGAAATGATCGTGTCGATTACCACGTGGATGGGTGACGTCGAGGTGATTCGCCGATGAGACAAATCCTGCCCCGGAGTTTGTTTTTCATGGCATTGTTTGCCGCCATTATTTTCAGTATTTTATTTGCCCTGTTAGGTTTTCCAGCTGTTCAAACCTGGTCCGTCCTTTGGAATGATTTTGTCGCCGGATTGCCGTTTGGCCTTTGGCTTCTCGTGTTGATGCTGGTACTTTCCGGCGGCATTTCCTGGTGGAGTGAGTCGCTGTCACGTTCCAAATTGCAGGACATTGAAGCTGTTTTCCAGGCGCTTCTGAGAAATGAAGACCAAAGTGCCATCGAGGCTGCACAAATGAAAACATTGCCTGACACCTTGTCCAATTCCATTTTAAAATTGCAGAAATTACTTGAATCCCAGCGGAAAAGCCTGACCCGCATATCCAATGAACGGGCGGAAACACAGGACCAGATCATACAGGAACGCATAGTGATGGAGCGGCAGCGGCTGGCGAGGGAGTTGCATGATTCTGTATCTCAGCAGTTATTTGCGGCTTCCATGCTGTTATCTTCTATGACGGAAGGCGAAGAAGCACCGCAGGGATTGTTGCAGACCGAAAAAATGGTTCAGCAGGCCCAGCTTGAAATGCGGGCACTTCTCCTTCATCTGCGCCCTGCCGCGCTTCACGACAAAAGCCTGCGCCAGGGCTTGTTCGAATTGTTATCTGAATTGAAAGAGAAAGTATACTTTACCATTGAGCACCGACTGGAAGAAGTCCCTTTGCCAAAAGGGGCGGAAGATCATTTATTCCGTATCGCACAAGAAACTTTATCCAATACTTTACGCCATTCAAAAGCGACCGAAGTCCATATATTATTTGTTGAACGGGATGATTTTGCCATTTTACGCATACAGGACAACGGCGTCGGTTTTGCAAGTGAACAATCCAAGTCCACTTCTTACGGCTTGAAGCACATTGAAGAACGGGCCATCGAAATCGGGGCCACCAGCAAAATAGTTTCCGTCCCTTCCGAAGGGACAATCGTCGAAGTGAAAGTACCCATCGAAAGGAAGATTGCCCATGATCCGAATCCTGTTAGTTGATGACCATGAAATGGTTCGTATCGGCGTTTCCGCTTATTTACAGGCTCAACAAGACATGGAAGTAGTCGGCGAGGCTTCAAACGGCGAAGAAGCGGTGTCAATGGCGCTGGAACTCCGTCCGGATGTCATTTTAATGGATATGGTTATGCCTGTCATGAATGGAGCTGAAGCGACCGATGCCATCATTAAGCAATGGCCCGCAGCAAAAATTATGATCGTCACCAGCTTTTTGGATGATGACAAAGTCTATCCGGCTTTAAAGGCGGGAGCAGTCAGTTACATACTCAAGACGTCGAAAGCTTCCCGCATCGCCGACTCCATCCGCGATACAATGAACGGCACGCCCGTTCTGGAACCGGAAGTCATGAGCAAAATGATGAAGCAGATGCGCCATGAACATGCTCTCCATGAAGAGCTGACCGAGCGCGAAATGGAAATCCTGCTGCTGCTTGCCAATGGCTACACCAATCAGGAAATCGCAGACGAGCTGTTCATAGCATTGAAGACAGTCAAAACTCATGTCAGCAACCTGCTGGCGAAACTGGAAGTGCACGACCGGACGCAGGCAGTCATTTATGCATTCCAGCACCGGCTGGTATCACCACCCAAATAAACTTGTTGCGCCTTTTGCGTTCTTCACATTTTATATGCGTTTCAGAGCTGTCTAAAAGCGTTTTAAATTTTTTTGCACAGACAGAACCGCTTATGGACTTTCAGCAGAAATCGATAAAAAAGCACCAGATTGCCGTCAACGGGATGACGTTTCCGCCCTGTCCGTTGATGGCACCTGGTGCTTTTTATATTTTTTATGCGTTGAGTTTCCGCAATTCCACGCGACGGATTTTTCCGGAAGTCGTTTTAGGCAATTCTTCCAGGAACTCAATGATACGCGGGTATTTATAAGGAGCAGTAATTGTTTTGGTATGATCCTGCAGCTCTTTCACCAACTCTTCTTTGTTGGAGGCATCTGCTGATTCACGGAGAACCACGTAAGCTTTCACTACGGTGCCGCGGATTTCATCCGGCGCTCCGACGACTGCGCATTCCTGAATGGCCGGATGCTTCATCAAAGCATCTTCCACTTCAAACGGCCCAATCGTATAGCCAGAACTGATGATGATATCATCGCTTCTTCCTTCGAACCAAAAATAATCGTCTTTATCTCTCGAAGCCTGGTCTCCTGTCAAATACCAGTCCCCACGGAAAGCCGCATTGGTCCGGTCCTGATCCATATAGTACTCTTTGAACAACGCCGGACAACTTCTGTGGACGGCGATATCCCCCACTTCTCCGACTGCTGTCGGTTCTCCGTTTTCGTTGATGATTTCCACAGGATTGCCCGGAGTCGGCCTGCCCATGGATCCCGGTTTCAGCTCCATATCCTGAAGCGTCCCGACCAGCAGTGTGTTTTCCGTTTGGCCGTAACCGTCCCGGACATTGATCTGGAAAGCATCCTGGAAAGCTTCGATGACTTGTCTGTTCAAAGGTTCTCCGGCTGAAACGGCGCTTCTCAAAGCCGGCAGTTTGTAGTCTTTCAAATTTTCCACTTTTGCCATGATCCGGTATTCAGTAGGTGTGCAGCACAAGACATTGACTTGCTCTTCCTGTAGAATATCCAGGTATTTCACAGCATCAAACGGACCATTATATACCAAAGCCGTAGCTCCCAGTGTAATGGTGGACAGGAAAGGGCTCCACAGCCATTTTTGCCAACCTGGAGCTGCGGTTGCCCAGACGACATCTCCGCTCTTTACGCCAAGCCATTTTGTAGCTGCTGTCCGCACATGAGCGTAACCCCAGCCATGGACATGGACAACCCCTTTTGGATTGCCTGTGGTCCCTGATGTATAAGACAAAAACGCCATATCATCACGATGAGTCGGAACAGCCTCAAATTCAGTGGTTTCCTGTGAAGCCAGTTCTTCAAAAGACTGCCATCCTTCTTCTTTCCCACCAACGATCAATTTGTTTTTCAGCGCTTCCACTTCTTCGTCAATCGCGTTCGTTTCTGCCGTTGTTTTGTAATAGGCCACAATGCCTTTGGCTCCTGAATGATGCATCCGGTAAAGCAAATCTTTTTTCCGCAGCATTTCCGAGCAAGGGATAGCGACAAGTCCAGCCCGCAAACATGCCAGGTACGTGATGTAAGCTTTCGGAATACGCGGCAGGATAATCAGCATTCTGTCTCCTTTTTGAAGTCCCAGTTTCAGCATGGCTTGCGCATACTGATTGGTTTTTTCAAGCAGTTCCTTATAGGACAGCTCCTCGCGATTTCCTTCTCCGTCAAACCAGCGGATGGCCAAACGGTTGTTGTCTTTCTGATATTCTTCAAGTTCGGATGTGATGTTGTACTGTTCTGGTGCTATCAAATGTTTAAAATCCATCTGTTTATTCCTCCATTCATTTTTCTATCTTCCGCTTTGACGGGCAGTGGGATGAAGCCCCTGCTAACTCAAATTTTCTGTACTGTCAACCAGCCGGCATGATCAGATAATAGACACTGGCCAAAAACAGAAATGCCAGGAAGGCGGCAAGATAAGCTTTTGTGGCCGTGAAATTTTGTGTGGCCTGGATGATTTTCGCACTGACCATATACATCCAGATTACACCGCCCAGCAGCAATAATAGGACAAGGATATTTCCATCACCTGCACCTGTTAAATAAGGAGCTGCCAGCAGCCCCGGCAGAAGTGCTGCCGGCACAGCCGAGTTGATGTCCCTCAGCAATCCTTTCCCACCCATACCTTTCGCTCCGGCCCATAACAATAACGCCAATCCGATTTTTGTGATGAATGCCATCAGCAAACCGAACAGGATAAAAATCAACGGAACAATTACAGCTTTGAGCAGCATCGACTCAAAACTTAGTATGTATGAGGCATTTGACGCAATGGAAATTGCGCCATAGCCTGCTCCAGCAATGAGCAATACAAGATTGCTCCCCACTTTTGTTTTGGGAGATTCCAAAAATGACCGAAAAGATGGTTCATTTAAAGTTATCATTTTCCCGACCATTTTCATCACTCCTTGTTTCATTGTTTACATCCCCCAAGGCATCAATGCCCAAATTGCAACACCAGCTGATATCAAAACTGTTATGCCAGCACCAATTGTGCTGTTGTAACGGTAAGATTTTATATCGGTCCAACCATGAATCCGTTCAATCAATTCGATATCGCTTTGTTTGGTCAACTTACTGGCCAATCCAGGTATCCGGTTGGTGATGTAAGAGACGACAATCAGCAAGATGAAACTGATTGGAACAGCCAGCATTGCACCCGACAACCCCATTCCGTCGGTAACACTGTGACCGGTTAATACGATGCTTGGGAAGACAAAAGGCGAGACGACGATGTAAATGATACCACCGACAACCGATGCGGCAATCGCCCCGAATTTGTTTGCTTCTTTCCACCAGACACCGACAATGATCAGTGGCGCGTTAGTGACTCCAGCCAAACCGAAAGCCCATAAAATACTTACCACCAAAAATGCCGGAGGTTCGATGGCCAGCAGGATACTTGCAATCCCGCCAAGGAAAATAGCGACAAAGCCAATTCTCAAACTAACTCTTTGGGAAATATTAGGTTTTAAGGTCGCAATGATATCCTGAGAGATCAACGCGCCAATAGCCAGAAGGTTACCACTTAAAGTGGACAGTCCAGCAGAAATGGCGCCTGCGATTACAAGAGCAGTCACCCATTCAGGGTTGTAAACCAAATTCAAAATGATTGTCAGCTTGTCCGCATCTGCTTCAGAGATGGTGATCCCTTGTGTAGCAGTAGCAAATACACCAACAAACCCCATGGCATACGTTGCCGAAAACACAAGACCCAAAATGAAAGCAAACCACACCATCGCAGAACGCGCACTTTTTAAAGAAGAAGCTGTATAAACGCGCATGGCCAGGTGAGGAAGACCCAATGCCCCGATTGTCAATGCCGGAATAATGGAGAAATACCATTTCGGCGAAAACTGGTAATCAAAGAAAGTCGGCAAAGATTCCAGCATCGCAGGTACCATATCGGCATACAGCAATGGCGGGAAATACCACCCTTCAGCGCCAATCGCTTTCATAATAGCCCCCAGAGGAAGAATAAACATCAAGGCGATAATGACCATTTGGATAGCAGCATTGTTTGTCGCGCCCGCCATTCCGCCGATGGTGATATAACCGACGATAATAAACCCAAAGATAAAAAGTCCTGTAACGTAAGGAATGCCCAATAGCGTTTCAAAAGTAACAGCGATACCGATCATCTGGCCCAATGCGTACATAATTGAAACCAAAATCATAAACAATGCGGCGATGATGGAAGCCGTCACCCCATAGCGGTCACGTATAAAGTGGGTAGGAGAGAAAGCCCCCATCCGGCGTAAACTTGTACCGTAAATAATGGTGATCAATGGAATCGCCAGGATCAATTGGATCCATAACATGATAAATGGAACCTGCAATTGCAGGATGAGTGCCGTGATGCCCAGAAAAGTGGCGAGACTCATATAGGTTGCTGCCATGGCAAGCCCATTTGTGATAGCCCCTACGTTTGCTCCGCCTACATATAAATCTTTGGCAGAAGAACTCTTCCGGTTCGAAATATAACCTACTACGTAAAACAGCAAAAATGTGAGAGCGATAACCACCAATCCAAGGATCGGGTTATCCAGTTGCCAGCTTTGTCCTTCCATCTTTTACACTCCCTTCACTTCGTCAGACTCGCTGAGCGATTCGTTTTCACGATCGATTTCATCATCGATCCGGTTTCCGATTTTTCCTGCGACGAGCGTCAGTATGAAGACACCGAACCATCCCATTAAGATCGGCACGATATACATCGCTGGAAATCCGAATATCATAGCGTCCGTAGGAAAAATTGAAAAAATCAACCCTACATTTCCGACGAGGATAAATGCGAGTGTCATCCAGATGGTAAATTGCACTTCTTTTTTATACGCTTTCATAAACTATTCCCCCCCGTTTCAGATTGCATAATTCCAGTTTCTTTTTCTTTTAAATCTGAGCGACTGTTCAGTCAGATTCCACGCCCCTTCTTCCACCAGATTTTTTGATGATAATAAACTGATTGTAACCGCTTCCAACAAAACAAGTCAATAAGTTTTTAAAAAATTCTAAAAGTTATTTCAATAGCTTAATTTTGTCAAAAGCTTTCTATTTTTACTTCTTTTTCGGCTGGTTTTCGTTTCATTCTTTTTCAAACGTCGTGTCTCGCCCCCTGTTTTTTCGTTTTTACAGTTCTTCTCTATCTCTTTTTGCTGAACATGCGAGAACAGCAAGTTATTTTTATATAATAATTTTCATTAACAATTTCCTGCCTTGAGCCTCCTATGAAAAAATCACCGAAAAAAAACAGGCTGTCTGCCCAAAAAAGCTGCCTCCAGGAAATGTATATTCCTGAAGGCAGCTTTGCATCTTCTTTACAGACTTTCAATTGCGACCCTCACTTTAAACAAATCGCCGTCCACTTTTATGGTCATCGTTCCGCCATGCAAGTCAACAATCGATTGGGCAATTGCCAATCCAAGCCCTGAGCCTTCCGTTTGTCTCGAAACGTCCCCCCGTTTGAAACGCTCAAACAGTTCCTCTGTATTTCCGCCCAGCTCATAACGTGTAACGTTCTTCATAATGAATTCCGCCTCGTCATCCTTCTCGGTCAAATTAACGTAGACCCGTGTCCCTGGCAGTGAATATTTGATCGCATTTAAAATCAGGTTGTCCAGAACACGCCACCACTTCTGTCCGTCCGCTGAAATCATCAGCGGTTTTTCAGGAGTGTCCACCCGGAACTCCAAGTCGGCCGCATCGATTTCCTCCTGGTGCTCTGCCAATGCCTGCGCCATCAATTGTGTCAAATCGAGACGTGTCCGCGAAAGTTGCATATTGCCACTTGCCATTTTCGAGACTTCGAACAGATCTTCAATAAGTGTTTTCAAACGCTGGGATTTGCGATCCAGGATATCTGTGTAAGCGAGACGGTTCTCCAGTGACAGTTCTGGTGATTTAAGCAAATCCGTGTACGTAATAATTGAAGTCAACGGCGTCCGAAGATCATGGCTGACATTGGTGATCAATTCCGTTTTCAATCGCTCGCTTTTTGCTTGCTCCGATACGGAATGGCGCACGCCTTCCTTCAAACGGTTCAACTGCCGCGCATGATCAGCCAGAGGCGATTTTCCGCGGACGGGAATGTCCTGGCCCAACCGTCCCTGCGCCATTTTTTCTGTGTCTTTCATTAATACATTCAGATAGCCAAACCGGTTCAACAGAAGCAACAGCACCGGTATACCGATAAGGAGAGTTGCCGGAATCCAAACAATAATGACTGCAGGCACGTACAGGACCAGCATCGTACCGAATCCCCAAAAAAAGATAACCCCGAGCAACAGCAGCGTTTGAACTCCGATGGACTTTTTCAGGAATGCTTCCCGGCTTGTCCTCAAACTCCTGAAAAGAAAGCTTCTGGGAAATTCATCGGAAAACTTATTGACTCCTTGGTAATAAGTCAATAACCAGATGATCTGCAAAACAGTGGCAGCAAGCAGGAAAGCAGTCATCAAAAACTCCCACACCAGATTGGTTCCATATTGCATGGAAATTGGCGGCCATGAATAGGCCAAGGCAGAAAAAAAGTGGGTTGCAGCAGACAGGCTCAAAACCAACGATAAAAAAGCGAGTACGAATTTGATTTCTATTGGTAAATAGCTCCATCTTTTATAAAGGGACATACTGGAAAACCAGGTCCATTGGAACTTCAATTTAGTCAGCAATAAGATTGTTCCAATCACCGCCACAATTCCTAAGACATACAAAGCAGTCTTCACCCATTTAAAATGTTCAAGCCGTTCTCCGAGCGGCGAAGCTGCCATCAGGGAACGGTTGACTTGGACAACTCCTTCAAACTCTGCATCCGAGACGGGAATTTGAACCCCTGTTTGATCCAGCATTCCGTCGTAATAATAGCTGTCGCTGGAAGAACGCAGCGGGACCGCCGCCGTGTACGATTTTTCAAAATAAGGTTCGTCCTTCAACTCACCTTTTGTGAAAGTCTCACCCGTCCTGATATTTGTTAGTTCGTACATATAATGGTGAGTAAGCTCCAGGAAAGCCGGTTTTTCTGTGTTCATTTCATTAAGCGTTTGTTCTACAGCCGCTTCGCGTTCTGCCTGGATTTTCTCCCTGACCACTTCGTCATCTGCAAAGTTGCTTCGAATAGCTGCAATTTTTGCATCGCGCTCTTCTGTTAGAGCTTCCGCCAGGCTTTCGTTGGCGCTCGCATTCGCTTCCGCAATTCCAGGGTCGTATTGACCTTGAACACTTCTGATTTGATCGGAAAGCGAACCATAACGTTCCCGGTATTCTTCAATGTCTCTTGAGTTGATTGAGAGTAAAGGTTCCACAGATGGCGGATCAAGTACATAAACAATCAATTGGTTTTCAAAATTTTCGTAGTCGTTTTGAAAATCTTCCGTGTCCGTATAGTCTTTCCCTATATAATTTGATCCGAGTTCCATGATACTGAAGCAACCGATCAGTACGATGGAAGTGATCGCCAGCCATAGCCATTTTTTCATCCTACACTTCTCCCTTTGTTAATGACCGCAATGACGACAGCAAATCGGCCGCCGGTGAATTCATCACCCATTCCAGTACAAATGAAAAACAGTACAGCAAACTGAACAATGCAATGACGAGGGCAATCACCGACCAAACATCATTTTTCGATTTTATATCCAATTCCCCAAACCACCTTCACATAGCGCGGATTTTTCGGGTCCGCTTCAATTTTTTCTCTTATTTTCCGAATGTGGACCGCGACAATATTTTCTGCATTATAGGCAGGCTCATTCCATACCCGCTCGTAAATATCATTGATTGAAAAGACACGTCCCGCATGTACCATCAGCAATTCTGTAATTTTGAATTCGATGGGGGTCAATTTGACTGTTTCTCCGTGAAGCGTCACTTCCTTCGCTTCCCGATCAAGCGAAAGTCCGTCCACTTCGATCTGTTGGGCTTTTTCCTGGTATGTGCCAAGCTTCACGTAACGTCTCAATTGGGATTTGACGCGTGCAATCAGCTCCATCGGATGGAATGGCTTTGTGACATAATCATCGGCTCCTACCGAAAGGCCATGGATCTTGTCGGAATCTTCCGCTTTTGCACTTAACATGATAATGGGGATATTGCGTGCTTCCCGAATTTTAAATGTCGCAGAGATCCCGTCCATTTTCGGCATCATAACATCGAGAATCATGACGTGTACTTCATGGACAGCAAGCAATTCGAGCGCTTCCTCACCATTTGATGCTTTCAACACCCGGTATCCTTCATTTTTCAGGTAAATTTCAATGCCGTCACGAATGTCCTGATCGTCATCTGTCACAAGCACTGTAAATGGCGTCATTCTCTCCACCTCACTCTTCTATGTACTTTATTGTATGGAATAAATCTTAAGCCGGACTCAGGAAAACTATGAAGAATTTCTTAAGAAGTCAGTGACTTTCTGTACCCGACCGGAGATTTTTGGATTCAGGCTCTGCTTTTCCTATTGTCAGCACAATAATCCCTCCGAGCAACAATGCCACTCCGGCCCAGGAAACACCGTTCAATACTTCCCCTACCACCAGCACACCAAGCAGCGATGCCGTTAATGGCTCAGCCAACGACAATGTCACTGCAGAAGAAGATGGGATTTGTTTTAAGCCACTGGAAAACAGAATATAGGCCACAGTAGTGGCTGCTATCCCCAAATACAGCAGCACTGCCAGATTCTGACTTGCTGTGATGAAAGTCAAATCGAAAAACAGCAGACAAGGCAATAACACGACAGCACTCAGGGAAAAAAGAACCGCTACTGCCGGAACAGCTTCCATTCTCTCCAAAACCTGTTTGCTGAGAATGGTGTAGCCCGCAAATGACACGCCGGCTCCCAAAGCCAGTGCAATGCCCAGCGAATTTACAGTTGGTGCATCTTTATTGGCAAACAACAATACACAGCCGAGAATCGCGCATGCAGTTGCTATGGTCCATATACGGCCCGGTTTTTTCCTGAAGAGGGACCACTCGATCAAACCGGTTATGACAGGGGCGCTGCCAATCGCCACTACTGTTCCGATGGCGACACCTGTCAATTGCACCGCAGAAAAGAAGAATGGTTGGAACAGCGCCATGCTCAGTGCCGAAAAAACGGCTGCCGCCCAAGGAATCGTTGAAACCGACAATTTTTTTGTCCATAACACAAAGGCAAGAAGAGAAAATCCACCGATACCCAGACGAAAAGCCCCAATCGTCAAAGGATGTGCCGTTCCGGTGATGAAAGTTTGCGCCGTCCCTGTCGTTCCCCATAAAACTGCCGCCAAAAGTACCCATATATAAGGTGAAAATCCCATTTCCTGTCCTCCTCTCTTCCGTTGCATATGTCATTACGATACCACGGACCCAATGTTTTGAGATATAACCCTTTCTCTATTATAATGAAGAAAAAGAGGAGGGAGATCATATGTATATGACAGTCCCGGAAACTGCAGCTTTCTTGTCGATGCCCGAAGAACAAGTCAACCGGTATGTGCTGGAAGGCCGTATTCGCGCAGTACATGACGGCGAACAGTATTTGATCAATTCCTCTCAATTTGAAAGTCATTTTCAACAGCTCGAACTGGCAAAACAAGAATTGGAAGAGTGGAAAGCCACACCGATTCCTGATGACGTGGATATTCAGGATGAAGATTAAGGAACAGACAAAAAACCCCTTGACCGGATGCACCGGTCAAGGGGTTTTCTTTTTGTTGTTTAATTTTATAAGATGAACTTAATAGTCTTTCGTTCAACTTAGATCACTTCCTGATTGTTCTCACCGGCTCAGTTGGGGAACCGCCAATTCTTCCAATTGGTTCTGAATATGAGGTCCCCATTTTTCAAACTCCACGAGGAAACCATCATGGCCAAAATCGGTCTCGATAATCTCCCACGAAGCATTTGGCATTTTTTGCAGCCACGGGATCATCCACTCGCTTGGATACAGCAAATCCTGAGTGAATGACAGCGAGAAAATGTTCACATCAAGGGTTTTTTCTGTTACATCATGTGTGTTCATCGCTTTCAAGAGCGTCAAATAACTATTGGGATCAAAACGGCTTGCCAATTTTTCTCCCTGATAGCTCAAATAGGATTGTATGTCAAATTGCGTGCCGTCATGGCAGCGGGCAAAGCGCTGATTAAACAAATTGCCGCTGCGGTATGTCACCATGCCTGCCATGCGTGCCACCTGCAAACCCTTTAAGTTCGCACCCTCCGGATAGTTCCCATCATTGTACTCAGCATCACTCAAAATAGCTTGTATGCCAATATGATTGAATGCCACTCCATAATCACCGTAAGCCGGTGTCACAGCCAGAGGCATGATTTTTTCAACAAAATCCGGGTACAAATGACCCCATTCGAGTGCTTTCATGCCGCCAAGAGAGCCGCCGATGACCGCCGATAAATGATCGATGCCCATCTGTTTCAATGCTGCACGTTCAGCTCGGACCATATCGCGTATCGTCAGTTCAGGAAACGACGCCCTGTATGGGTCCCCAGTCTCCGGATCGATCGATAACGGACCTGTAGATCCATTGCAGCCTCCCAGTACGTTGAAGGTGATCACTTGAAAAACATTCGTATCCACGGCTTTCCCCGGTCCGATCAATCCGTGCCACCAACCCGGATTTTCGTCTGTCCCGACTGCGAACTGATCTCCTGTCAAGGCATGGCAGACGAGAATTACAGGGCCGTCTTTTTTGCCGTTTTTTTCATAGGCAAGTTCTACATCGCGCAAGATTTTGTTGGATTCCAGGGTTAATGCCCCGATGGATACGACTGCCATAACAATTTCCTCCTAAACGTTTTCTAGTACTGCCGCTTTGATTGCTTGTTCAAGATCTGCAATTAAATCTTCAGGATTTTCCAATCCGACGGACAAGCGGATTAACTCTTCTTTCACTCCTGACAATTCAAGCTCTTCTTTCTTCAGTTGCTGATGCGTTGTTGAGGCAGGGTGGATGATCAAGGACTTTGCATCTCCAACATTCGCCACATGCGACCATAGAGACACGCCATCGATCACTTTCCGGCCCGCTTCGCGGCCGCCTTTAATACCGAAGTTGACAATAGAGCCATAGCCGCCGTTCTTCAAGTATTTATGTGCCAGCTGATGAGATGGATGATCTTCGAATCCAATAAAGTTGACCCATTCAACTTGTGGATGCTGCTGTAAAAACTCAGCGATAACCTGCGCGTTGCTGTTGTGTTTCGGGATTCTGAGGTGCAGTGTTTCCAGCCCCTGCAATAAGGCATGCGCACTGTCTGCGCTTAATGTCGGACCAAAGTCACGAAGCAGCTGTACACGCAATTTTGTGGCAAATGCTGCATCCGGTGCATCGATTCCATAACGGATTCCATGATAGGTTTCGTCCGGCTGTGTGTAGTTTGGAAAGCGCGGGTTGTCCCAATTGAATTTTCCGGCATCAACTGCGACGCCACCGATTGTCGTACCGTGTCCGCCGATCCACTTTGTAGCCGAGTGAACGACGACATCCGCCCCAAACTCAATCGGATTGCTGCCGTATGGTGAAGCAAATGTATTATCGATCAGCAATGGAAGTCCATTTTCATGTGCGATTTCTGCGACTCTTTCTACATCGAATACGTTGAGACTTGGATTGCCGATAATTTCGCCAAAAATAGCTTTTGTCTTGTCTGTGATGGCCGCTTTGAAGTTTTCAGGGTTTGTTGCATCAACGAATTTTGTTGTGATTCCGTATCTTGGCAATGTATTGGCGAATAAATTATACGTTCCACCGTACAAATTGCTGTCAGCTATAATTTCATCACCGGCTTCTGCTATATTCATAATTGAAAAAGCGATGGCAGCCATACCGGAAGCTAATGCAACTGCAGCAGTCCCGCCTTCAAGCAATGCTACCCGCTGTTCAAATACATCTACCGTCGGGTTCATGATGCGTGAATAGATATTGCCCGTATCTTTTAATCCAAACAGGTCCTGAGCATGCTGTGTGTCTTTAAAAACGTAAGAAGTTGTTTTATGGATAGCAACTCCTCTGGAGCCTGTCACTGGATCCGGCTCTTGTCCCCCGTGCAGTAAAAGTGTTTCTGGTTTGAAGTTCGTCATTGTGTATTCCTCCTATTATTTTATGAATGATGGATTACAGGCCGAGGAGGACACAAAAAGACCCTCTTCGCTAAGAAGAGGGCCGTTATTTACGGGTTTACCTCCTCTCATCTGCCAGACCTTTGTTCAGATCTGTAGGATTTAGCACCTTTCCAAGCAAATTGCTTGTTGGTTGCCGGGCATCGTAGGGCCTATTCCCTCCGCCACTCGTGATAAGAGTATTCAGATTTAGTTTTCCATCTTGTTCTGTAGTATAAAGAACATTCCAATACTTTGTCAACCCATTTTTATAAAATTTTGAAACCTCCGTGCCGTTTAAACGTTTAATAAAATATAGAGAAGCGGAGGGATAAAGATGTTTTTCTGGCTGGTAATTGCTTTCACGGCAGGTTATGGAATCGGCTGTCTCCATGGTTCTGTGGTGGCCCAGTGGTTCTCGGGCGTAAATATTAAAAAAGAAGGCGTTAAAAACTCTGGAGCTTCCAACGCAGCCATCGTGCTCGGGTGGAAATATGGCGCCTTGGTGGCCTTTCTGGATATTTCCAAAGGATTTGTTGCTGTGGCTGGGCTGCGGCTGTTACTGGATCCAACTTTATCCAGCGACATGTTTTGGACTCTCTTATTTGCCGTAGGCGCAGGCGTCGTGTTCGGACATAACTTTCCATTTTACATGAATTTCAACGGCGGCAAAGGAACTGCATCGGTTATAGGGGTTATGCTGGCACTCGACTGGAAGCTCGGCTTGGCCGGAGGGCTTTTGCTCATTGGAATCGCACTTGCCACAGACTTTCTGGTCGCTGGGGTTCTCGCTCTTTACACCTTATTCCTTGTCATTGCCTGGTGGCCTGCGGAAGGATTCTGGCCGGTGTTAACGGCTTTTTCTTTGTTTGCCATGGCCATCTGGAAACATTCAGAAAATCTTTCACGCATCAGAAACGGGACGGAGAACAAAGTATCTTCTGTGCTAAGGAAAAAAGCGGCTGGTTCTCCATGAGGAATCAGCCGCTTTTTCCTGCGCTTACTGTATTCCCAAAATCCCTCTTCATGCTAAAATGAAATCAGTACATAGTTAGGAGTGAATTCATCAAATGATTGAAACATTAATCGAACGCCTTGTGCGTTATGCAAAAATCGACACGCAATCCGACTTTACCAGCACAGAAACGCCTTCTACAGCCAAGCAGTGGGATTTGTTGCGCGAATTGGAACGAGAAATGAATGCCATCGGCCTGGAAGAAGTCGAAGTTGATGAGTATGGCTATCTATTTGGCACATTGCCAGCCACTACTGATAAATCATTACCGGTTATCGGCTTTTTGGCACATGTCGATACCGCAACTGATTTTACCGGCACGAACGTCAATCCCCAGCGCATCGACGAATACGATGGCAAGGACATTCAATTGAACGACCGCGTCATCATGTCGACCACAGATTTTCCTGATTTGAAAAACTATGTCGGCCATACATTGATCACGACAGACGGCACGACGCTACTGGGCGCCGACAACAAAGCCGGTATCGCCGAAATTATGACGGCGATGGAATACCTGAACCAGCATCCTGAGATTGAACACGGCAAAATCCGTGTGGCTTTTACACCGGATGAAGAAATCGGACGCGGGCCGCATAAATTCGATGTAGCAAGATTCGGCGCAGATTATGCCTATACGATGGATGGCGGACCGATTGGGGAATTGCAGTATGAAAACTTTAATGCCGCTGCTGCGACATTGACCGTTCAAGGGAAAAGTGTGCATCCGGGATCGGCTAAAGACAAAATGGTCAATGCCCAAACTGTGGCGATCCGTTTCCAGCAGGAAATGCCGCAACAGGAAGTTCCGGAACTCACTGACGGTTACGAGGGCTTCATCCATCTGAACAATTTCAACGGCAATGTGGAACAGGCCACCCTGTCCTATATCATCCGTTATTTTGACAAAGAAGAATTTGAAGCAAAAAAAGACCACATGAAAAATGTCGCTTCTGAGTTGCAGCAACGATTTGGAACAGAAACCGTTACACTCGAAATCGAAGATCAGTATTACAATATGCGAGAAAAAATCGAACCCGTCATGGAAATTATCGATGCAGCTGATAAAGCCATGAACACGCTTGGCATCAAACCGAATATTGTGCCTGTCCGCGGCGGAACAGACGGCTCTCAATTATCATACAAAGGAATGCCCACGCCGAATATCTTTACCGGTGGTGAGAATTACCACGGGAAATACGAATTCATTTCCGCAGAGAATATGGAAAAAGCGACTCAAGTTATTGTAGAGATTGCTAAAACTGTCCCACAAAAATAAGCGCCCCTCGAGGCGCTTTTTTTGTTCAGATAATGCTGCGTCCATTTTGGGCAAGTGCATAATGGATGCCATGCTGCAGGGTTTGGAAGCAATTGAATTTTGACAGATTGAGGCCGGTTTCAGTTATCACCATACTCATCTGAGGCGAAATGCCGACCAATATGGTATCTGTGCCAATCAGTGAAGCAGCTGCCCCTAATTTACCGATTAAACTGGCTGTATGCCGTGTGAAATTATTATTGAGTCCTGTCAGATCCAACACCAAATATTTCGCTTTATATGTTGGCAAATTCTGCAGGGTTTTCAACGTCAATTCTTCCGCTCGATTTTCATCGTATGTCCCCAGTAACGGGACGACGACTATCCCTTCCAGTACAGGAATAAGCGGAGATGAGATTTCTGAGATCAACTCACTAAGCTCAGCCGTTTTTTCATCCACCAATTGTTCCAGTTGGCTGATTTTTTCAGCCTCTTTTGCCCGGGCTAAACGGTGAATGTTTTCTTCGATGCTTTCATCGGAAGGAAAATAACGGATAACACTTTCCTCATGCCCTTCAATTTGATGATGATCAACTTCATACCAGATTTGACGGCCAAAGAGGTTCGTGAAAATCCCGGCGTAATGGGCTGGAAGAAAACGCCCACCCCGCTTCTTGTTTTGGGCTACATTGATTTTGTGCTCCCAGCTGTCCCGTAAATGCACTTCAAGAGTTCCTTCTTCCTCGTTCAATCCATGGATTTCCGCTATTCCCCAGCCTGCAGAGGCGTATGTATTCGTAATCAGAATTGCCGCCTTTTCCACATCGACTTGTTCCATCCCGGTAAAGTATTCCCCTACCACCAGTCCCTGTCGGAAACCCGTCGATTCGAGCACCACTTCAGCGGCTTCTTTTCCAGCAATCTCTTCTATTGAATCAAAAAACATTTTCATGGCAGAAGCTGTCCAAAAAAGAACAGCATCCTGTCCTTCAAAAGAGAACTTTCCTTTCTCCAGATCCCATTCGAAATGTAAGCCTCCCACGGTCAATGAAGGTCTTTTATCCATTGGCAGTCCCTCCTAATTGTGCCATTCCATTTTATCATATGATGCCACTTGAAACGATATGCCAGCTTCACCGTGCTCTCATTCCGTTCCTTCTGCCTCATAAAGTTGCTCCCTCACTTTTATCTTACAGGAATGTTAAAACTGCTTCATGTTTTAAACTTCGCAAAGAAAGGAATATAAAACTAAGAACAAAGAGAAAGAGGTGTTTTGGATGTCTGACAAAAAAGATCATTTCACTGAAGAAGACCGTGAGCCGAGAGATGGCCCTCCAATGGATAACCCGGAACAATACAAGACAGACAAGAAAACCATCAACGAAATGTACGAAGAGGAACTGACCGTTGATGCTGTTCCTTCGGAAGAGTTGAAACAGGACATGGAAGATGAAAAACATAGACGCTCAACAAAAGATAATTCGTCCAGCGAAGAAAAATACCCTGGCTCTTAACGACAACTTCTTTCCAATTGAAGATTTTTAAACTCCCCCACATTTCCTTGTGCGGGGAGTTTTTGTGATATGATTTTCATTGGAATAGGAGAGAGAAAGATGAAAAATTTAGTGTACCCTTTAATGGTAGTGGCAGCTGCCAGTTGTTTTGGCATACTTTCCACCATTATAAAAGTGGCGATAAGCAATGGGTTTACTGCAGCAGAAGCTGTAACCAGCCAATACTTTGTCGGCTTTGCACTGGCTGCTCTTTTACTTTTCACAACAAAACGGAGAATACCGCGACTGCGCGGATGGAAAGTATTAGCTCTATCTGGAACTTTTACCGCAGCCACCGGCATCGTCTACGGCCAATCACTGGAGTACCTGCCTGCTTCGGTTGCCGTCGTGTTATTATTTCAATTCACATGGATCGGCATGTTCATTGACTGTATCGTCCACCGCAGATGGCTGAAGCGGACAGAAACGGTTTCGCTGCTGCTGTTATTTGCCGGAACACTTCTCGCAGCTGGTGTGATCGGTACTGACTTAAGCGGAATTGCCTGGCAGGGATGGGCGTGGGGAATCGCCGCAGCTTTCTTTTTCTCTGCTTTCATGTTCGTTAACGGCATTCAGGTCAAAGGGATGGACACGACCAGCAGATTGTTTTTTGTATCGTTGACTTCAGCTGTCATCATCGCTTTCTTTCAGTCTCCGGAAATTATCTGGAATGGCCGTTTGTTTGCGGACGGGTTGTGGCTCTATGGACTGCTTTTGGGGCTTTTCGGAATTGTTATCCCCATTTATTTATTTGCCATCGCTGTACCTCATGTCGGCTCCGGACTTGCCTCTATTTTAAGTGCAATGGAACTCCCTGTTGCCATCATGGCGTCGGTTCTGATTTTAAATGAGGTGTTATCGCTGCTGCAGTTAGTCGGCATCGCGATCATTCTGCTGGGAATGGTTTTGCCAAGCGCTTTCAACAAAGGTTCTGCAACTTCAGAAGCATTCGAAAGGCCTGCTCTTTGAGCAGGCCTTTCGGCTGTTGAGAAACTCAGTAGTCTTCTTTCATTCCGTTCCAGCCGTACGCTTTCCGCGGGCACGGCCTCAGCCGCTTCCTTCGCTTTGCTCAGTCCAGGGTCTTCGGCTCGTGCTGGGCCCGCAGGAGTCGGCGGCTTCCACTCCATTCAGTTTATTCATACTAACTGTGTTAACTGGTACAGGGAATATTGAACTGACAAGAAATTTCTCATTTATGAAATATAGCTACGATATGGAGCAAAACAGCGGAGACTCCAGCGGGATAGCGAAGTGCTGAAATCCACTCGGGCGCCGAGCCCGAGTTAGTTCAGCGCAAGCCCGCAGGAAAGCGCAGCTGGTTTGCGGAATATCGGGTTGCTGAACATCTTCTCAACAAGTTAAAGGCCTGCCCTTTGAGCAGGCCTTTCATGTTTAATCCATTTCCAAAAAGGAATATAGGAACTAAAAGGAGTGATGAAAGTGAACCAGGAAGAAGCTAGAAAAACGGCGATGAAAATATTGGATGAGAGCCATGTGGGCGTGTTGTCGACGATAAAAGACAATAAACCCCATTCCCGTTACATGACTTTCTTTAATGAAGACTTCACTTTGTACACTGCAACAAGCAAACAGACACAAAAAGTAGATGAATTGCAACAAAACCCGAATGCCCACATTCTGCTGGGTTACGAAGGGGAAGGTTTCGGGGATGCTTTTCTGGAAATTGAAGGGAAAATAGCTGAGCATGACGATCGCAGCATTTTGGAAAACTTGTGGAATGACCATTTAAAAGGTTGGTTTAAAGGGCCGGATGACCCTGATTTGCTGATACTGACCATCAAACCGACACGGGCCCGTCTGATGAATAAAAAAGGCGAATCTCCGGTGTCATTAGATTTATAAAAAAAAAACGGCTCGAGGATTCGAGCCATTTTTATGTCTGCAGAATTTCCCGCAGGCCTTCTCTGTTGAACAGGAGATCTTCCAGCGTATATTCATCGAGAACGGATAAATAAGCGTGTAATGCCTTGCCGAGCACTCCTCGAAGCCCACACACCGGAGCGATGGGGCAACGGTTGTGTTCTCTGTCAAAGCATTCAACCAAATGAAAGTCGTCTTCCATTTTCCGGACGACCGTTCCGATGTTGATATTTTCCGGAATGTCGGCGAGTCGCATGCCGCCTCCCCGTCCGCGCACGGTATCGATAAATCCCGCTTTTCCAAGTTCAAACGTGACTTTCATCAAGTGGTTTTTTGATATATTGTAAGCGTCTGAAATCTCCTGAATGGTCGTGAGTTTTCCTTGTTCTTTTGAACCCAGGTAAATCAATACACGCAACGAGAAATCAGTATACATGGTTAATCTCATTATTTTCACCTTCCCTGCAGTTCTATTATAGCGAGTCAGGGATTTCCCTGAAAGCAATTGAACCTGAATACTAGATTGGTGAGGAGTGAAAGGATATGTTATCAGAAGATACCAAGACAATCGTCAAATCGACAGTTCCTGTACTTGAAGAACATGGTGTGGATATCACGACTGTCTTTTACAGAAGAATGTTCGAAGCGCATCCTGAACTGCTGAATATTTTCAACCACGCCAACCAGGCTCAGGGCAGACAGCAAACAGCATTGGCTAAAGCGGTATATGCTGCAGCTGTTCATATCGATAATCTGGAAGAAATTCTGCCGGCTGTTGTGCAAATTGCCCATAAACACGTCAGCTTGGGAATAAAACCGGAACATTATCCGATTGTCGGTGAATACTTGCTGAAAGCGATGAAAGAAGTTCTTGGAGACGCCGCAACAGACGAAATCATCGAAGCATGGGGTGAAGCTTACGGGGTGATTGCCGATGCCTTTATCAGCGTCGAAAAAGATATGTATGAACAGGCGGCAAGCCAGGAAAATGGATGGAATTACTTTAAGGATTTCGTGGTGGCCCGAAAAGTGAAAGAAAGCGACGTCATCACTTCATTCTACCTGCGTCCTGCTGACGGCTCGAACGTGCCCCCTTATACAGCCGGACAATATATATCTGTACGGCTGTCGATGCCTGATAATGAATACCTGGTCATTCGCCAATACAGTTTGTCCCAAGCATCTAAACCTGATGAATTCCGCATTTCCGTCAAACGGGAAAGCGATAATGATCCGAATGGCGTGGTGTCCAACTATCTGCACAAACATGTAAATGAAGGAGATACCATCGAAGTCAGTCCCCCTGCTGGAATTTTTGTATTGGACGTCGAAAAAACAACACCTATCGCGTTTATCAGCGGCGGTGTCGGCATTACGCCGATGATGAGTATGTTTGAAACGGTAGCAACTTCAACGCCGGAACGTCCAACTGTCTTCCTGCACGGTGCACGCAACCGTTTGCAGCACGCGTTTGACGACGACATCAAGGCATACTCCGAAAAAATGGAAAACGCCAAGTATAAAACAGTTTATTCTGATGAAGAAAATGGCTTCATCACCCGTGAAATGCTGGAACAATACGTAGATACATCCGGAGACGCCTACGTGTGCGGACCTACCGTCTTCATGGAAATCATGATCCGGGAACTCAGGAATATCGGAATGCCAGAGGAACGGATTCATTATGAGTTCTTCGGCCCAGCCATGGATTTGAATACGAACTAACGTCACTTTAAAAGACCCGGAGCCTCCGGGTCTTTTTTGTTGTGGCAATTTTGTGACATCAAAATGTGTCTAAAATTTTAAAGATGTATTTAAAATATATCTTTAATTTCAAAACAGGTTTATAGTCAAACTATAGAAAACAAAAGGAGAGATTGACTATGTTATCAGAACAAACAAGAACAATCATTAAATCCACAGTACCTGTATTGGAAGAGCACGGAACGGCCATCACTACCGTGTTTTACAAAAATATGTTTGAAGCGCATCCTGAACTTTTAAATATCTTTAATCATGCAAACCAAAAACAAGGTCGCCAGCAGGCAGCACTCGCCAATACCGTTTATGCAGCGGCGGTCCATATCGACAATCTGGAAGCCATCCTTCCTGCCGTTGTGCAGATTGCCAATAAACACGTAAGTCTTGGTGTAAAACCTGAGCATTACCCGATTGTCGGAGAATATCTGTTGAAAGCGATCAAAGAAGTGCTGGGTGATGCTGCAACTGACGACATCATCAACGCTTGGGCTGAAGCTTACGGCGTAATCGCCGATGCCTTTATCGGTGTCGAGAAAGACATGTATGAAAAAGCTGAAAACCAGCAAAACGGCTGGTCTTTCTTCAAAGATTTCACAGTGGCACGCAAAGTGAAAGAAAGTGAAAACATCACTTCATTCTATTTGAAACCTTCTGATGGCTCAGATGTGCCAACTTACCAGCCTGGCCAATATATTTCTGTCCGTGTCTCCATCCCGGGAGATAAGTATTTATCAAACCGTCAATACAGCTTATCTCAAGCTTCACGTCCAGATGAGTTCCGCATTTCAGTGAAACGCGAAGACGACAATGACCCGGCTGGACAAGTTTCAGTATTCCTGCATAACCAAGTCAACGTAGGCGATACCATCGAAGTCAGCGCTCCAGCAGGCGAATTTGTTCTCGATGCCAACCACACGACTCCTGTCGCATTTATCAGTGGCGGTGTCGGCATCACACCGATGATGAGTATGTTTGAAACGGTCGCGACAGTAACTCCTGAGCGTCCAACAGCTTTCCTGCATGCTGCACGCAACGAGAGCCTGCACGCTTTTGACAAAGACATTCAGAAATATGTGGCAACCATGGACAATGCCAATTACAAAACGCTTTATTCTGAACAGCCACAAGGCTTTATCACACGTGAAGTTCTGGAAGAAATGGTCGACGTTACCGGAGAGGTATATGTATGCGGTCCTGTTCCATTCATGGAAGCCATGATTACTGAACTGCGCGCACTCGGCTTGACAGAAGAACAAATTCACTTTGAATTTTTCGGACCGGCCGTCGCATTGCAAACAGTTTAATAGAAGCAGCAAAAAGGACCCGCCGGAATTACCGGCAGGTCCTTTTTTCGTCTTTATTTCATTTTCCGCAATAAATACAGCAAATACGGCGTCCCGATCAACGCGACGACAAGTCCGCTTGGGATGTCTTTGGGTGCAATCAGTATCCGCCCGATAAAGTCGGCGGTGACGAGCAGCAATCCGCCGATCAAACCGGAAGACAGCATCAATGGCAAATGGCGGAAGCCGACGAGGCGGCGTGCGATATGCGGTGCCACCAAGCCGATAAAGCCGATTGTACCGACAATCGACACTGCGGCCGTTGAAATGGCTACCCCGATGATCAACGCCCATACGCGCGTTGAACGGATATTCAAGCCAAGTCCGGCTGCCACATCATCACCAAACGTGAGTGTATCAAGGCTGCGTGTAATATACACCGCCGGAAAAATGAACAACAACAGCAACAGTAAAGCAAACTGGACGTCGTCCCATCCTTTGGCGTACGTGCTTCCCGACAGCCAGACGAGTGCACTGGATACAGCCAGTTGGGCTTTGACGACAAATACCTGTGTAGCGGCTGAACCAAAAGCAGAGATGGCGATTCCCATCAATGCCACCAGCATCGGCTGAAAGTTATTTTTCCATGCCGTCAGCAAAATGATTCCCAGGGCAAGTGCTGCACCGAATGTTGCACCGAGCGGCAAAAAAGCCGCCGGAATAGCCGGGAACATGACGAGCAGCAGCATTGCCCCCGCTCCTCCCATTGAAGTGACACCCAGCACACTGGCGTCTGCCAACGGATTTCGCAGGACGCCCTGTAAAATCACTCCAGTGATCGCCAGCATGATCCCAACGATAAACGCTGTCAAAACGCGCGGTACCCGGAAGTCCCATACCACCGGTTCAAGCCAGTTAAAATTCCAGGCCATGCCGTTATAGCTGAGCGCCAGCAGAATAATGGCTGCAATCATGACCGCCAGAACCGGCACTATCACGGCCAAACGGATCGGTTTGGTTGTGCCTCCCATTTGGCGGTCCCCGCGTTTCAATGACTTCGCTGTTTTCCATGCCAGATACAAAAGCCATGGCCCACCAATAAGCGCCGTCATTGCGCCGACTGGAACTTCCTGACCAGGCTGAATCGTCCGGCCAAGCACATCGGCTCCCACCAGCATCACACCGCCCCACAGAAACGAATGGATAAAAATTTGAAGATGGCCGCGTATGCCCATCATGCGGACGATGTGGGGAGCCATCAATCCGATAAAACCGATTGGACCTACCACGCTTACTGTAGCCGCTGCCAAAACGATGGCCGCTCCCCAGGATGCCAGTTTGACGAAACGTACATTCTGTCCAAGAGATGAGGCGATATCTTCACCAAGTGATAATATGTCCATAGCTTTTGCAAGAAGCAATGCTCCCGCAAACATCAGCGCAATTACCGGAGCGGCAAATTGAACGCCTTCCCAGTTCAATTGAACCAATGTACCGGAACCCCATAGGAAAAGGCCGTTTGTTTGATTTTCAAACAACAGCTGCAATGCACCGGTCAACGACGCGAACAAAAGGGAAATAATCATCCCTGTCAAAGCGACGCGGACAGGATCCATCGTTTTTCCTGCAAGACCGACGACCAGCACAGAAGACAAAACCGCTCCGAGCAAAGCCGTTATGAAAGGGTAGGTTCCCAAAAATCCCGGAAAGAAAATCATCGACAGCACGACAAAGAAAAAAGCCCCTGCATTAATCCCCAGTGTCCCCGGAGATGCCAGTGGATTATTGGTCAACGTTTGCAATACAGCTCCAGAGACAGCCAGCGCTCCGCCGGCCAATATGCCGATTACGAGCCGCGGCAACCGCATGGACGTCACAATGTCCTGAATCCGTCCTTCCGCCCACACTCCACTGAGCAGTTCCGCTATCGTGTAGTCTGCCTGGCCTTGTGTCAAGTGAATGGCAGACAGCAGAAAAAGCAGGAAAAAGCCCCCTGTCAAAGAGACAAAGGACTTGGTTTTCATTTTCCCGATCATTCGTTGCCCACCATCACGTCGGTAATCTGGTTCATCAGCGTTTCTGCCGACAACGGACCACCGTACAGCCATGTATCCGGACCTAAATCATATGTGCGCCCTTCCTCAACAAAGGTCAGGTTTTCCCAGACAGCATTGCCGCTCAGTTGGTTTTCGTAGATGTTATCTTCATCCGGCACTGTGTATAAGTAATTGGCATTTTCGTATTTCGTCAGGCCCTCCACATTGAATGTGCTGGATCCGAAAATTTCGAATTGATCCGGCTGATGCACATTGTTCAGCCCAATGCGTTCCATGATGATCGACGCCATGGAATTCGGTGTAAAGACGCGAATTTCAGGAGCTTGGGGTCCTGTATAGGCAAGTGTCAGGATGGAATCCCGTGTCTTTAAATCGGCTGCTTCGATTTCGGCTGCGCTTTTTTCGTATTCTTCTTCAAGATCAGCCAGCACTTGCTCTGCTTCTGGTGTCTTGTCCACCGCTTTCGCGATTTCCAGGAACGTTGTCTCCATTTCCTGGTACAGATCGATGCTTTCATCCTCCGGGTAAGGGTTAAAGATGACAGTTGGTGCGATTCTTTCCAATTCTTCCAACATCGCCGTATGGCGGAAATCGACACCGATGATCAAATCCGGTTCAAGACCGGCGATTGCCTCCAGGTTCGGTTCCTGCCGGCCGCCCACATCGACAACCGAATCATCCAGCTGCGGTTCAATATTTACGTAATTGCCGTACTCTACAATATCGGCCATCCCCGCAGGCTGAACGCCCACCGCCAGCAAGTCTTCCGCATAGGTCCACTCGAGTGCCACAACTTTTTCTGCCGGTGCATCCAATGTCACTTCACCGTTCGTTCCTTCTATTGTTACAGAGTTTTCTTCCGTTGTTTCAGTCGCTGGTTCTTCTTCAGCTGTGGAGCAGGCTGTCAGCACCAGCAACAGGACTGTCAGTACTGCTAATAAATGCATTTTCATGATAAGGAACCTCCAGATTCATTTGATAACGATTCTCAATACGTTCATTTTATGGCTTACTGTCACAAATGTAAAGGTTTATTAAGAAATTAGATGAAAATCGTTCTCAACCCTCATAAATTTATGATATAGTAGCGGTAATGAGAAATCCTATCAGTCATCATTATGACGAAAGATGTGGAGGAATAGCCCAATGACGACGGCTGTCAAAACCGATAATTTATCAGTTGGATACAACGAAAAACTACTTTTCGAAAATTTAAATCTTACAATTCCGCGCGGCGAGATTTCCGTATTTGTCGGAAGCAACGGCTGCGGCAAGTCAACACTGCTCCGTTCGATTGCGCGTTTACTTAAACCACAGGACGGGTCAATCTTGCTTGAAGGAAAAGAAATAGACCGCATGTCTTCACGAGAAGTTGCCAAGAAAATGGGGATCTTGCCTCAATCACCTGTGTCTCCGGAAGGCTTGACCGTCCACGACCTGGTGAAGCAGGGTCGCTATCCTCACCAGTCATGGCTCAAACGCTGGACCGAGGAAGACACAGAAAAAGTGGAAGCCGCGATGAAAGCCACACGTGTGGACGAATTCCGGGATAAACCGGTTGATGAATTGTCCGGTGGCCAACGCCAGCGGGCTTGGATTGCCATGACTTTGGCACAGGATACTGAAATCATCCTGCTCGATGAACCGACGACTTATCTGGATATGACACACCAAATTGAAATATTGGATTTATTGTTCGAATTAAACGAAGTTCACGGCCGCACAATCGTTATGGTGCTGCATGACTTGAACCTCGCTTCCCGTTATGCCCACAATATCATTGCCATCAAGGATGGCGAAGTCTTTGGTCAGGGCACTCCGGAAACGGTCATCAATTGTGACTTGGTACGTTCAGTCTTCGGTATGGAATGCCAGGTCTCAAAAGATCCGTTATTCGGCACTCCCCATTGTGTTCCATTTGGCAGAGGCCGCTGCATTGTACCGGAAATCCGGGAAGCCTTGAGTGGGTCCTGACGATGAAAGAACTTGAATTGTTTCAAGTCAACGCCCATGAGGATCCTGACGGTTTCATGACGGTAGCAGAAAGCATGGAAGTTCGGAACACCGATCTTTTGAACCATATCATCCAAACAACCGAAGCACCAAGTGAAGCCGTAGCCTCGTCTATCTTCATGAGGCGCTTCGGTTTTTTCATTACCGCGCAGCTTTATTTGCTGGCTCAGGGGAAAATGTGGGATGGTTCGCTGCAGAACATCCACTTGGTCGACACACCGGGCGGCATCTCTTTCGATGTGGATGCACGGCTGATCCGCGAGCGGCTGGACGGCGATTTGGAAGCGGTGCTGAAAAATTACGGTCTGCCGGTTGTGGAAGCTTTCCGTAAAGCCGGTCACGTTTCCAAACTTATTTTATGGGAGAATATTTGGGGATACGTTATTTGGATGTACGGCATGCAAAACAGCAAACAAGCTGAACAGGACGTGGAGGCATTGCTCGATGCAGCCATCTGGCAGCCAGAAATGCGCAAATCTTTTTTTCGGCAGTTTTTGGGGGGCCGTGATTTTGATGAGGCGAAAGCGGAATATCAGCGCATTACCTGCTGCCTGTACAAGGAACTGCCCGGCACGGATAAATGCCCGTATTGCCCGCAGAAAAAATAAACGCTCCGCAGCCGCGGAGCGTTTTTCTTCTTGTCATCAACCTTCTGTTTTATCCAGCTTATCCATGTGCCCCGATCAAATGGGTCTCTTTATGCTCGTTTTTCAGTTCAAACGTTCCGACAATCGGGTAGTAAACCGTTGTTCCGTCTTCTTGTTCCTTCAATTGTTCAATTTGAGCAGGACTCGCTTTTGCTGCAAAGAAACTTTCTTCGAGTTGTTCAAAATCGATGCCTGCATTCGATAACTGTTCTTGTTTTATATTGCTGACTAACCAGTACGAAGCGTCCTGTTCTCCGTTTTCTTTTATGATTTTCGAAGCTGCTTTATTTCGTGCTTTTTCTCCGGCTGGTTTTTGCAGGACGTGGACAAGGTCTTCCACCATGGCACTGGCTGTCGGATACATGCCTGCCCCTGGACCCTGCAAGGTAATATCGCCGACCAAATCCCCCGTCACGTTTACGGCGTTGTCAACGCCTTCCACGTGATACAAAGGGTGTGACTGTGACACCAGTACCGGCGTGACCGAAGCATGCAGGCGCTCCTGTTTCTTTTCAATTGAAGCCAAATGCTTGAAACGCAGTCCCCACTGGTCCGCCAATTCAATTTGTTCAAGCGTGATCCCGGTGATTCCATTGATTTTCACCGATTTCAAATCAGGTTGTTCCCCAAATACCAGACCACTTAAAATCATCAGCTTATAAAAAGCGTCGCATCCGTAAATATCGTTCCCAGGATCTGCTTCTGCATATCCTTTTTGTTGCGCGAGTGCCAACGCCGCTTCAAACGACTGCTTCTGTTCCCGCATCTCTGTCAAAATGAAGTTCGAAGTACCGTTCAATATGCCCTGGATGGCTGTGACATTGTTAATGTTCAATAATTGCTGAAGCGTCTGGATAATCGGTATTCCCCCTGCCACACTTGCTTCATACCCGACACCGACTCGCTGTTTCTGTGCCAAATCGAGCAGTTCCTGGCCATGATAGCAAAACATTTCTTTATTGGCCGTGATGACGTGGCATCCTTTCGCAATCGCTTGCTTCAGATAAGTGAAGCTTGGCTCTTTGTCGACAATTGCTTCAAAGATTACATGCAAATCAGGCAAATTAAAGATTTCTTCGATTTCAGTTGTAACCAGTACGTCTGTTTCAATTTCTCGGCTTTTATGTTCATTTTTCACGAGTACGGCCACAACTTTGACCGGTTTGCCAAGAGCCGCTTCCAGCTCTTCCTGATGGGATTGGATGGTTCGGTACACTCCTTCACCGACAGTTCCAAATCCCAATATCGCTGCATTGACGACTGACATCGTCCCACTCCTTTCTTCTTTCTATCATTTCATATCAAATTACGCTTTAAGGAGCCTTTCCTGCTCCAGCACTTTCAGCTCACGCCGCAATATCTTTCCGCTGATTTTCGTTTTCGGCAGTTCTTCCAATACTTCAATTTCACGCGGAGCAGCATGTGCTGCCAATTCATAACGCACAAATTTCCGGATATCTTCCAGCAGTTCAGGTGAGTTTTCATACCCTTTTTTCAGTACGATAAATGCTTTGACGATTTCCCCGCGTACAGCATCCGGTTTACCGATGACTCCTGCTTCCGCCACTGCTTCGTGTCCAATCAGTTTGCTTTCCACTTCAAACGGACCGATGCGTTCCCCGGAGGAATTGATCATATCATCGCTGCGCCCCTGGAAAAAAACATAGCCTTCTTCGTCCTGATACGCCAGATCGCCCGATAAATACCATTCGCCAAACTGGAAATAAGAAGCGTACTTTTCTTTGTTTTTCCACACTTCCTTCATGATGGCCGGCCACGGAGCTTTGATGGCCAGATGTCCGATCTCACCGGCTGGCTGTATCTCCCCTTCTTCGCCCAGAACGGCCACTTCGATTCCCGGGAACGGACGTCCCATGGAGCCGGGTTTAATCACTTCAGAAGGCAAATTGACAATCAGCTGGGCGCCGGTCTCCGTCATCCACCAGGTATCGTGAATCCGCAAGCCGAGTTTTTCATTGCCCCAATGGATCACCTCGGGGTTCAAAGGCTCTCCGACGCTCAGTAAATGCCGCAGGGTACTCAAATCGTAGCGTCTCAGGATTTCATCTCCTTCCGCTTTCAGCATGCGGAAAGCTGTCGGTGCACTGTACCAGACCGTCACGCCCGCTTTTTCTACTGCTGAATACCAGGAGTCTGCGGCGAATCGGCCCCCGTTCAAAACGATGGTAGCCCGGTTGAGCCAAGGGGCAAAAATAGCGTACACGGTGCCAGTCACCCAGCCAGGATGCGCGGTACACCAATAGACATCTTCTTCTTTCAGATCCAGCACCCATTTCCCGGTTTGGTATTGTTGGATCATCGCCCGGTGCGCATGAATGATGCCTTTGGGTTTGCCCGTCGAACCACTCGTATAGTGAATGTTCAAGCCATCTTCCAAATCAACCCATTCTGTTGCGTTTTCTTCAGGCGCTGTGTTCCGCAGCAGCTCATTCAACGAAATCTCATCCGCGTCACATTGTTCCGGTTCTGCTGTGACGAAAATTTTCTCCAATGAAGGCAGGTCCTTTTTCGGTATGCGCTTCCCAAGTTCCGTATCCGTGATGATAAAACGTCCCTGGCAGTCGGAAATTCTGTCCTTCACCGCCTCCTCCATAAACGCTTCGAACAATGGCCCTGCAATCGCACCTATTTTGACCGCTGCAATCATCGCGATATAGCAGGCAGGGTTTTTCGGCAGGAAGATAAAGACGATATCCCCTTTTTGGACGCCATTATTTTTCAAAACGGTCGCCAAATGGTCCGTCTGTTTTTTCACTTCCGCGAAACTGAGCTTGATTTCCTGTTCTCCGTCCAAATAGTGGAGTGCTGTTTTTTCTCCATAGCCATCTTCCACGTGGCGGTCAATGCATTCATGCGCCACGTTCACTTTTCCGGTGGTATGCCACGTGAATTGTTTTTCAACTTCTTTCCATGAAAATCCAGCAAGGCTTTCTTCGTAATTGGAAAGATTATAGACTGTTTTGTCAGCTTTATTTGGAAGCAACTTTGTTATGCTCATTCTGATTCCCCTTTTCTGATTTGGATAAATCCAGCAACTCCAAGATCTGTCCTTTCATTTTCGCCAACTCTTCGTCTCCGCGGGTTCTCGGCTTCTGGACATCTACCGTCAACTCTTTGTACACTTCGCCCGGCTGACCTCTCAAGATGAAAATCCGGTCACAGAGATATAAGGCTTCATCGATATCATGGGTGACCAAAAAGATGGAAGACCGGTATTGGTTCCAGATATTCAATAACAGGTCCTGCAATTGCATTTTGGTGAACGCATCCAATGCGCTGAACGGCTCATCCAGCAACAGTACTTCCGGATTGGTGATCAAAGCCCGTGCGATGGACACCCGTTGAGCCATGCCGCCTGATAAGTCTTTCGGGTAAAGTTTTTCAGAACCAGCCAGTCCCACGAGATCTATGTACGCTTTCGCTTCGCTCAATTTATCGGTTTTCTGTTTTACGCCGAAACCGATATTATCGATGACGTTCAACCAGGGCATGAGACGCGGCTCCTGAAAGATAATCCCCACTTTTTCATGGACGGCTTTGATTTTTTCCTGGTCAATTTCCACCGCTCCCGAGTAATCGGGGTCAAGGCCGGAAATAACCCGCAACAATGTGCTTTTGCCGCATCCACTTGTTCCGAGCAAGCCGATGACTTCCCCTTTTTTCGATTGCAGGCTAATGTTCTGAAAGCCTGCCAATCCCCCGTTGAACGTTCTCGATACATTTTTCAATGACAGCATGATCTCACTCCTTTAGTTCTGTTTGCCGAAATTGTCCTGCCAATGAAGGGCTCTCACTTCAAAGCCTTTCAGCACTGAGTCCGTCAGTTTGCCGAAAATCGCAATCATGACGATACTCGCCAGCACCAAGTCCGGTGAATACGTATTTTGACCGACCACAAGCAAGTAGCCGATTCCTTTGCTTGCGCCCATAAGTTCCGCCGCCACAACAAACATCCACCCAAGACCAAGACCGCTTCTGACACCTGTAAAAAAAGAAGGAAGAGAAGCAGGCAAAATGATTCTTTTGACCATTTGAAGCGGCGTGAAATTATAGATTTTCCCGACTTCTATCAATTTGCGGTCCACTCCTTGAATGCCTGAAACGATGTTCAAGTAGACCGGAAAGAATACACCGACAGCAATCAGCGTGATTTTGGAAGGTTCGCCAATGCCCATCCACAAGATAAACAATGGTACCCAGGCCAGAGACGGGATAGACCGGAATCCCTGGATGAGTGGATCAACCAGCAATTCCGCCGTTTTCAAGTAACCGACAACAGATCCGGCGATCACCGCACAAGCGACTCCTATGCCAAAACCGATAAAAATCCGGTATAATGTCACGCCGATATGCCCCCATAGACTTCCGTCAGCCACCAAACTGCCGATCCTTTCCAGCACTTGAGTCGGAGCGGGAAGTAAATGGCTCTCAAAAACACCGATAACGCTCATCACTTGCCAAGCGACCAGCAGCACAAGCGGAACGATACTTCCGACTAAAGTCAATTTCAGCTTTTTCGGAATCCGGATCTTGTCCTTGCTTTTCCATTGGGATTTCTGGGGTAATACTGTATTTTTACTGGCCATGCAGCATCCTCCGTTCTGTTTTCACTTCATTTCGTTCTGGTTGTTATTCCTGTTTTCCGATGACTTGTTCGGCATACTCCGGATTGATCAATTCATCCACCAGTTTGTCCACATCTGCATTCTGATCGATCAATTCTCCTTCTTGGAGGATGTCCCCCGCAGCCTGTAACGCTTCTACATGCTCATTTCCAGGCAACGCATTGGAATAATCCGTCCGTTCCAGCTGCTTTTGTGCCACTTCAAGATCGATGCCCGCTTCTTCAGCCAGCAGCTCAGCTGCTTCGTCCGGATTTTCGTTGATCCAAGTCCGGGCTTTCTCATAAAGCTCAATCACTTTTTTCACTTGTTCCGGATGTTTTTCCGCAAAATCAGGGCGCACATTCAATACGCCGTACGTGTTGAAATCCGGATTCCGGTAAAATAACTCCGCGTCTGTCGATAGTTCGACGGAAGCCATATGCGGGTCCAGCCCAGCCCATGCGTCCACTTGTCCGTTCGATAATGCTGATGCGCCGTCTGAATGCTGAAGGTTGACAATCTCAACATCGCTTTCACTCAAACCTTCTTCGTTAAGCGCACGCAGAAGGAAGATGTAAGGATCCGTGCCCAACGTAGCCGCTACCTTCTTCCCTTTTAAATCGCTGACCGACTTGATGTCTGAGCCTTGTTCCGATACAAGCGCTGTCCACTCGGGCTTTGAGTAAATATACACACTTTCAATTGGCGCCCCGTTTCCTTTAGCCAATAAAGCTGCTGCTCCCGCCGATGAACTGATGTCCACACTGCTGCTGTTCAGGAATTCCAGCGCTTTGTTGCTGCCTTGGCTGAGTACGAACTCCACTTCGATTCCTTCTTTTTCAAATTCCTCTTCTGCCCATTCAAATTCTCTGAGCACCAAACTAGTGGGGGAATAATAAGCATAATCCAGTGTTAATTTTTCTAATTTTTCATCTTTTTCCCCACTTGCACTGTTCGTGCAGCCAGCTGTGAAAGCCGCTAAACCGATTAATAATGCTACTGCCAATAATTTTTTCATTGTTGTTTCCTCCTCATTTTTAGTACCTCAATTGGAAAACTTGGTTTTCAGCTTAAATACAGGCATTGCTTTACGTTTTTCCCAAAATAAAAATCCCCCTTCAGCAAGAAGAGGGACATCTGCCTCTTCTCATCTCTCAGGCACCAACCGCCTGCAGGAATTAGCACCTTTTCAAGCATATGCTTGCTGGTTGCCGGGCTTCACAGGGCCTTGTCCCTCCGCCTCTCTGGATAAGAAGTAATTATTCAGTTATATTCTTTGTTGCTTTGGGGGAACTGATTGCTGTTAATCTTTTTCCCCTTTCCCCAAAAGAAAAAGACCTTCTCAAGAGAAGGCCTTTGCTCCTTCTCTTATCTTCCAAGTAGTCGCCTACCTGCTGGAATTAGCACCTTTTCAAGCATCGCTTGCTGGTTGCCGGGTTTCACAGGGCCAAGTCCCTCCACCACTCTGGATAAGAGTATGTAATTGTAATTTCCTGGTTCATGTAATTTAAGCTATGCTGATGATTGTATGCCAGTCTGAATTCATTGTCAATAATATTTTCAAATTTTCCTGAAAGTTACATTAAATTTTATAAATTTCACGAAACAGACAGGAGACACTGATATAGTAAAATACATACACAGGCCTGCCATGACTTTTACTCAAAAGGAGCAATGATCCGATGTTTCCACCACAGTTAAAACATGAATTATCTTCTTATGCCGTTTCTGTAGATCGACAGCCTCTGCATGCTCTTCCAGCAACTACTGAAGATTTCATCTGCGGACTGCAGGAATGGAGCGGAGCTGAACATGCCGGAGTCGCCGTCTCTTATTTTTTTCGTCAATACGCTTTGTTCGTTTCTGCCCAATTTAATTTGATTACTCATCATAACGGCTATTTTGCCGGTTCCATTGAACAGATGTCATTCGACCGGGTCCACAATTACGGATTTAACCTGCTGCAAACGCACGTCCGTTCAGCCGACTTTCAATTGATTTCTCCAGAAGAGCGTTTTGACGCATTTCATTTTATTCTTCACGAACAAATCGCCGCTTTTATCAGTGAGTTTCGTATCCATGTGAAAATCTCACCGATTATCCTTTGGGAAAATATACTGGGCTCCCTTATCTGGTTTTATGCCAACCTGGAAAAACGGAATCCGAGACGCGCAGCTGAAGACATGGAGTGGCTGATGGATGCTGCAAACTGGGCGCCGTTAAAAAAATCTTATTTGGCTGCGATGCTGGGAACAGCTTCTCTTGAACAAGCGGTTTCCCGGCCTTTACGGAAAACATGCTGTTTGTATAAAGAACTTCCACACTTTGATACTTGCGCATTTTGTCCGCAGCCCCATTAACAAAAATACGCATTAAAAAAGGCTCCAGCAATTACGCTGGAGCTTTCGTTTTTTATTTTTCAAAAACCTCGTGGAGGATATTGGACGGTTGAGAGTTGATCAAGTTTTTGTAAATGCAGCTGTTCGGCTTTTTCTGCAAAGCTCTTGAGAAAGATTTGGCGTGTTCCGCTTCCCCGACAATATGAATCTCTTCCCAATGACGCTCTTTTTTCAGCTTTTCAATTTTACCGCCCATGTCTTTGTAAAAACGTTCCAGGTTCTCTTTTAAGCGGTGATCCAATTCGTCGACAGGACTTCCGCCGCCGCTTCCGCCAATTACCGGACTGTTCCCTCCTGCGGCACCGCCGCCAACTGACCCAGCGGCACCCGAGCGTGCAGTTCCGGCACCGGCTCTGCCTTGGACTCTTCCTGAACTGCGCACACCTTTTTGTTCTGTCCATACTTCCAGTCCAGAATCGAACTCGTAATAAATTTCATCATTTATAATTCCCATCGATGTATCCAGAACACGGACGCCTTTAAAGCTAGGCAATACAACCCCTGCGTACGGGTAAGCTTTGTACATGTATCTTAACTCATCAAGCACAGGCTTGGTTTCCCAATGGAAACTGGTCTTCACCGGCACTTGCACGTAATGGACGGACCAAAGATCATCATGCGTGGATGCAAAAATAACGACACCCTTTTGGAGGTCGTTTTGATGATCGAGGATTTCCTGTTCTACTTTTTTTCTGAGTTTCTTGTAATTTTTTATTTCCGTTTCGTCGTGAGACGCGGTCAAGTACTCATCCAATCGCTTTAAACCATTCTTAAGATGGATTTTCCATGCACCGCTCTGCGCATTCAAATCAGCAGGGTTTGTATTCAAATAAACACTCAACACACACCGATCTTCACATTCGAAACTTTTTAGTTTCTGGATTTCATCGTATAACGTCATGCATTCATCATCCTCCTTAAATTCCATCCTTGTTCATGTATTTACCCTAAGCCGAAGGGAATAAACGAGACTTTCGATTCTTTATTCAAAATTCTGACGTTTAAATACTTTGCAGACGTGGTAAATAAGGAATGCAATCAAAAAAAGGAGTGAGGATTTCAAATGGAGAACATGGACAAAAAAGTCGAAAATAAATTGAAGCAAATGGACAAGGAGAACAATGAGGAAATCCTGGAGAACTTCAATAATTTCAAGCAGTATTTAAGCGAAAAAGTGGAAATGGGCCAGAAGATGGGCTTGAGCGAAGAACGTCTTGCCCAACTCACTGAAAAAGTAGCCGGATATTTGGCGAAAAACGAAGAACCCCGCAACCGTGAAGAACATCTGTTACAGCAGTTATGGACAGTAGGTTCAAAAGAAGAACAGCATATGCTGGCACACATGCTGCTGCGTATGGTGGAAAAGGAATAACAAAAAACAACAAGCGGCTTTCCCTCTGGGAAGGCCGCTTGTTGTTTGAATGGGAAACTGTCACTTATCCATCGACTACTTCCAATAATTTATAACTCAGGCAAATATCAATCATCAAATCTTTCCGCTCTTTGGCAAACTGGATGGAAAGACGTTCAGCATCCCGGTCAACTATTTCTCCCACTCCAAAAACACGGTGGCGGACTTTCACTCCCTCAAGCAAAACGTCTTCCTCTTTCACCGCATTGGGATTGTCAGGCACTTTGATATTGGCAGGAGCTTTCGCTGCTCGCCGCTTCTCGGAGAGCGGAGCACGGACGACAGCAGCGGGCATAGTGATGTCCCTTACTTCGTCCACAAAACGCGATTCGTTGTCATAACTGATCATTTCAAGATGCTTTTTGGCGCGGGTCATGCCGACATAAAACAATCGGCGGGCTTCTTCCAAAGCATCTGCATTTTCGCTGTCTTCTTCTGCCGGAATAATCCCCTCCACCAGATCGATCATGTAGACACGTTCAAACTCCAAACCTTTGGCGCTGTGGAAAGTTGACAGCGTCAGCATCTCATCGGTCTTTTCCGCCTTTGCCTGTTTCGTCACTTTCTCCAGCTCTTTCAACCGCTTCGCAAACTCCGTCATGGACGTCAATGGTTCTGCGATGTGTTCGAGCGTTACTAAGATTTGCTGCAAATAATTAAGGCGCATGCCGAATTTTTCCGCTCTGCTTGACAGCATCTGGTCATAACCAAGTTCACCGCGAATCGTTCGCAGAACAGTTAATGGCTTCATCGTCTGCAGAGCTTGAAACCATTTCTTCTGCTCTGTCAGAATCTTTATCTGATAGTCTTTTAACGTCACGCTTCGATTGATTTCATCGAAAGCATTCTTTTTTGTTGGTTTCATACGGCTTAGAAATCGTAATTGGGACGCGGACCAATACGCATTGGTTTTGGAGGCGATTTTGGAATAGATGTCGATGCGCTCCGGCTTTAAACTGAAGCGCATAAAATTCAGCATATCTTCCACAATCCAATGGGAAAAAAACCGGTTATCAGCGTCTTTCATATAAAATGGGATGCCCAGCCGCTCCAGTTCACTCATCAGCAAAGTGGAAGAAGAATTATTGCGGTATAAAATGGCGACTTCCCCGAACTCGGTTAATGATTTCAGCTCTTTCATCACATATTTCAACTGTGCTTCTTCCGATGCCAGCTTTTTAATGACAATTGGATTCCCTTTTTCCTGTTTGGTGAACATATTCTTATCGTGGCGTTTTTTATTGGCTTTGATAAATGTATTGGCTGTGTCTACAATACTTTTTGTGGAACGGTAATTGCGCTCCATCTTCATCACGTAGGCATTGGGATAAACGTCTTTGAACTTCAATAAATACGTCGGTTCAGCCGCGCGCCATGTATAAATGGACTGGTCATCATCCGCCACCACACAAAGATTCTGGTGCCGAGCCACCAGTTTTTCCACAATGGCATGCTGGATCAGTGACGTGTCCTGACTTTCATCGGTCATGACATAATCCCATCGCTGCTGATATTTCGCAAGCAATGCTGTGTCTTTTTCGAGTGCCTCATTGGCTAAAGTCAGCATATCATCAAAATCCACTAACCTATAGTCATAGTTTTCCTTAAATGCCTCATACGTTTTCAAAATTTCGATGGCACCTGGAAAAGGCTCTTTCAATTTGCCCCACTTTTCCCACGGAATCATCTTATTTTTCACAAAGCTGACGAACGACATCAATTCCTCCAGCTGATCTTCTGTAATCGGCTCCTCATTTTCTGTTTGATACATTTCACGCAGCAAGCGTTTTTTATGGAGACCGTTTGTTTCGCTTCCTTCAATCATGACATAACGTGACCCTTCAAAATACTGTCTGGTGATTTGGAATGCGAGACTATGGATGGTAGAGAAATCAACTGGTTCATGGAGAGGGAAAAATCGCTTGTAACGCTCCACCATGTCTCTGGCGGATGCTTTGCTGAACGTAATGGCTTTAATGCGCTTTGGAGAGACACCTTTTTCTTCGATCAAGTAACCGATCCGCATAATCATGGTAGTGGTTTTACCGGATCCTGGACAAGCCAAAAGCAGCAGAGGACCTTCCGTGCGCTCTACCGCTTTACGTTGAATCTTATTCAATTGGACTCCCAGTTCCTGCTTTTTCTGTTCAAAAAAACGGCTCATGCACAAAGCTCCTTTAAATTTCAATATCATTATTTTACCACAAAAAAAAGCTGTATAATCAGTTGGCTTTCCCCCTGATTATACAAACTTTTTTCGAACGGACAAAGGCATCGGTGCATTTCATCTTTTATAATGGCGGGAATCAATTTCCTCTGTCTTTTCTTCATTTTCCTGTTGTAACTCTCTCGTATCTTCCGTGTTCAATTTTTTGTTCTGCACGGTAGTTTTTTCTTTCTCCCCCAGCTCGAAAGATTCCTCGTCTTTGTCATGTTCAAATCGTTCCGCATACCTTCTGTCCACATACAGCAATAACTGTCCATCCTGAACGTTCTGATACAATTCTTCCGATTCGTGTTCGTTGATTCCCATGCTCATAAAAGCTTGGTGAACTTCTTCATTTCCTGTTAAAAACGAGGCGAAACGATCAATCCATTTGTCTTCAGGCACATGATAGTCAACATTTGTCTGACCTCTCACGAGAGACAATTCGTCGTTTTTACGTGACATTACATACATGTCATTTTCGCTGTAGCCCTCTCTTTTCAATTCCTCTATTTTACGTAGAACTTCCTCTCCTGTTGGATACGTCTGAACGAATTGATTGGGCATGGTTATCTCTCCTTGAATAAGATGATTTCTTGCAATCCATTAAACAGCCATTATTCGGAACGCACAATTTCGCAGACACGGCCTACTTGTCCGTCTTCCAACCTTACCTTGATGCCATGGGGATGGGTTGGGGAATTTGTCAGCAAATCCTTGACCACGCCTCGTGTTTTCTTTCCTGTCCGTTGGTCTTTCTTTAAAATGACATTGACTTCCAACCCCGGTTTGATATCACTTCTCTTTTTTCCGTCCATTCCTATCGCCTCCTGCTTTTCTTCTATCATACGCCAAACAGCGGAATTCCGGCAAAAAGACGGAATTTCCCGCCTCTTCAAGGAGGCAACAGACTTTTCGTTATTTACGGGAGTCTGACGGACTGGTTTCATTTTCGCCGTTTTCCCGATTGTCACTTTCCCGCTCGCGGGTTCTGTCTCTCGCAGTCTGGGATAAATCACCCGGTGCATCAGTATCCAATGACCGGTCGACACCTTGGCTGCCTGTTGGCACATCCGGCATTTTCTCTTCGGCTGAAGGGATATCCGTCTTAGTGGGATCCGAAGTCGGCATATCCGACAGGGCATCCTGGCTGTTGCCGATATCGATCGTGTGCGCATCAACTTCGCGTACATTGTCTGTTTGGTTTTCGGGTGCCCCCATGTCCGGCACATTGGGATCGTTCGCTGGGACATTGTCCACTGTCCGGTCCATCATCGGCACCCCTCTTCTGTTTCTTCCTGTGTTTGCTGTGTCTGTTAACTCATCATTCGGCATTAGCCCTTGCCGGGAACTCGGACCGGTGGAAAGAGTCGCTTCCTCCTCTTCTGATTCTGCATCTTCTGTCCCCGCGTTTCGACGATCCACCCCAGGTCCAGTGGCTGCTGCGTAATCTGTCTGATCCTTAGGGTCACCATAGGCTGCCGTGCTGTTGAAGCCCTTGCTGACATGTGAAGTGCCATACTCCCGGTCAGCAATCAAAACGATTTTCCCGCTTTTTACAGCTTGCAGGTATTGTTCGATTTCCTGTTCTTCCAACTTCATCTCAGCAAAAGCTTTTTTTACAGGTCCGTTGCCTGTCAGAAAACCCAGGAAGTTTTCAAGCTTTCCTTCACCGGCCACTTTGGATTTTACGTTTGTACGCCCGCGCACCATGGAGATTTCCCCTTGATCGCGTGCCACGACAAAGAGGTCGTCTTCTGTATATCCTTTTGTCTTCAACTCCTCTATTCCTCTCAGCACTTCTGTTTCCGAATCATATGTTTCAATAAATTTGTGGTTGGCCATGTTTTATTCCTCCGCTTCCGTTACACTTAGTAAAAAGTTTCCTTATATATAGAAATACCCGCCCTCGACAGTCAAAAACATCGAACCACTATACGGTTTGTTTTCCATATAAAAAGACGGAGGGGGGGTCCCTCCGTCTCGCTAAAATTTACATCCACTTACAAACGGTCTTTGTCATCGCGGTCCAGGTCACGGTCACGACCCAAGCCTCTATCACGGTCCAGGTCTTTGTCACGACCAAGTGTCGTATCATCGTCGATATCCGCTTCTTCGCGGCGCACCGTATCTCTTACTGTTTCGGTATCTTTCACTTTTTCCTTACCTACCACAATCTCTTCACTGACCACGTCTTTCTTCGATACATTCACTTTTTCCTCCGTTACCGGGATGTGAATGTTTTCACCTTCCCGATAAGCGTCTCCTGTTAAAGTAGAATCGCCTTCAGTGGTTTCTTCATTGACAGGACGGCGTTCTACATACACTTCTTCGCGTTCCACTGGAACTTCGACGCTCTGTTCTTCTTCCACTACGTGCTTGCCGACGTTCACTTCGCCCGTTTTGACATTTTCTTTGTCGACATTCAAGCGCTCTTCATGCAGGCGAAGTTTTTCTTCCTCCGTTCGGTCATCGCCTACTACCGAATCTGTATCAGAAAAGCGATCGGCGTTTCGAGTATCTCTGCCGACATCATCCACTTTTTTATCGGATCCTAAGCCAAACCCTGTACCGGCATCTCTGCCAACACCTGCTGTGTCAGTGGTATCAGTATCCGCTCTGCCATTGATGCCTGATAAATCACGCTCTTCGTTATAGACTGTATCATTTGATTCGTTCGTATCGACTGTCAGACCGTCTCTTCCTACAGCTCCCGTATCCGGATATCCAGTACTGCCTGTACCTGTAGATCCAGGAGAAGATGCTGCGCCCATTCCGGCAGCTCCCGTAAGGCCGGTTCCTGTCGTAGATCTCGTATCCGGTTCTCCATAGGCATTATTGTCATACGGTGCTTTTCCTTCGTAGGAAGCTCCGAATTCACGATCAACGAATAAAAGGATTTTTCCGTTTTGGACTTCACGGTAATAACGATCTGCTTCTTGTTCATCCACTCCCATACTGGAGAACGCTTCTCTTACGGGTTCGTTTCCTGACAGGAAGCCCATGAATTTGTCCATCCAATTTCCTTCGGAAGATTTGTAATCTACATCTGTGCGTCCCCGAACCATTGAAATCTGATCTTTGTCATTTGCCATGACATACATATCTTCTTCACGTGATCCTTGCGCTTTCAGTTCTTCGATTTTTCGTAGCACTTCCGTCTCGCTGTCGAATGTTCCCATAAATTTATTGTTGGCCATTTCTGATTCCTCCAATTTTATGATGATAGTCTCGAAAAATCTTGCCTACTTGAAAAATACCCGACCTCAATTTTCTCAAACATTGACGTTTTTGATTGAACACTTTTTCCTACTAAACAAGGCAAAATTCCCTTTCTCTGTTATTCAGCCGGTGTCGCCGTTTAGAGAACCCTTCTTTCAAAGTCTTGTCACTTATGCATTTCCAGCGGATTCTAAGAATAGAATTTTCAGAAAAATTAAGGCGATTACAAGTATTTCATTTCATTATCAATTTGATAAACCCCCACTTTCGAGACCGACAATCGTCTATGATGTTAGGTAAGATCTAATAAAGGAGTGTGGTCATGCGTAATTTATTGATAGGGTTATTGGCAATTATCGTTGCTGCACTTGGCGGTTGCGGAGCAGACGAAGTGTTGTCTGAAAGCAATGCTGCCGACCAACCTGATTACAACGAAGTCGAAGTTGTCCAGTTTCCTTCCACTCACACTGTCCTGATCAACGACATTCATTACGAAGTGACTGAAAAATCCCACCTTTTTACAGTGTCTGAAGAAGAAATAGAACCGGAAACCCTCAAAGCCGGCGATTTGGTGGAACTCACTCACAGCCCTCAGCCAATCGACCATTCATCGACAGACCAGGAAACCATCCTGTCTCTTAAGTTATATGACGATGAAAAAAGCCGCAGCATCAGTAAAGCGATCGCCCATGTCATGGAAAATCAGGAAATCGGAGTGATTTCCTCTCCCCAAATCAAATCCGTCAGCCAACAGCTTGTTACGCTGCAGTTCAATGATATAAAAAATAGACAGAAATTCGAATGCATCGTCAACACACAAAGCCTGCAATTCCATATCAAAAAAGTAAATCAAGCTTATACAAAAAAACAGCCGTGAATCACAAGTGATTCACGGCTGTTCTTCGTTTAAAAAATGCTTAAGTCCCATTCCTTTGAAATTTGCCGCAGCATCATCGTGCCGGCAGCGCTGTTCCCTTGTACATCAATGGCTGGGCCATACACACCGATGCCTGCACCAGCACGGAATTCATATGTCTGGGAATGCAACTTTGGAGGAACTGCAGCCATAATGCCGCCTGATACTCCACTTTTTGCCGGAATTCCAACGTGTGCTGCAAAGTTTCCTGAAGAGTTATACATGCCACACGTGACCATCAGCACTTTCGCTACTTGGGCGATTTCTTCTGAAAAAAACTTCTCTTCTGTAATCGGATTGTAGCCATCATACGCAATGATCAAACCGATCAGTGCCAAATCCTGTGTACTGACTTGAATCGAGCATTGGCGAATATAGATATCAAGCGCTTCTTCCACTTCAATTTCCAAGAATCCCGCCTCTTTCAAATAATAAGCGAGAGCCCGGTTTCGATGGGAAGATTTCCATTCCGAGTCATAGACATCGTGGTCCATTTCAAGCGGATGACCGACCAGCTTCTCCAGGAAGGACAATAAGTACTCGTACTTTTTTTGGCTCGTACGCCCCGGCAGTAAAGAAGAAACAGTGATGGCGCCGGCGTTAATGAACGGATTGAACGGCTTGTTCGGACGGTGGATTTCAAACGGAATAATGGAATTGAAAGCTTCACCTGTCGGCTCCACATCTACCCGCTCCAATACAAACTCCAACCCATAGTGGCAGCTGAGCGCAATAAACGTCAGTGCCTTCGAAATGCTTTGCAAGGTGAACTTTTCATCCGTATCACCGGCACAATAATAATTACCGTCTTCATCAAGCATACAAATACCGAGCTTACTGGGATCTGCTTTGCCGAGTTCCGGTATGTATTGTGCGGTTGTCCCCAGAATAACATGACCTTTGTTTTCTTCCACCCATGCTGCCAGTTGTTGCTGAATCCGCGGATTACTTTGCATGTCATCCCTCCTCAACTTTTTGCTCTTTTATCATCCACGAAACAATCACCAAATGTCAAAGAAAAGCACAAACAGAAAAAACGCCTCCCGTTCTGGTGGGAGGCGTTGCCATTATAAATGATCGTACCAGTCTTTTGCGGCTTCAACTTCGGGCATTGTCAATTGATGCCCGTAATGTTCCCAATGTAATTGCACATGGGCTCCTGCCCCTTCCAGCAACTCTTTCAATTCTTCCGATTCTTCCGCTGGACAAATCGGATCGTTTGTTCCTGCTGTGATAAATATTGGTACATCTGTCAGATTTGGAATATCGGCTTCCCGGTTTGGCACCATCGGATGATGAAGAATCGCTGCTTTTAACGAGTTTTGATAGCTGAATAACAGGTTCCCCGCAATGTTAGCACCGTTTGAATAACCGATGGCAATGACATTATTTCGATCAAACCCATAGTCCTTTGCAGCAGTATCTATGAAATCATACAATTCTGCCGTCCGTTCCTTTAAATCTGCCATATCAAAAACACCTTCCGATAACCGTCTGAAAAACCTTGGCATGCCATTTTCCGAAACATTGCCACGGACACTCAGAATCGAAGCTTCCCGATCAATGTGCCTGGCAATCGGCAATAAATCCGTTTCTGTTCCTCCTGTTCCGTGGAGCACCAAAAATGTGGGTTTATCCGGATTGCTTCCTTTTTCAAAAATATGTTTCATTATCTTCATTCCTCCTGCTCTCTTCTCACTTATTGTTTTCGGTGGTTCAGCAATAAACTATCTCGAATTCAAGGTAATGATATCATACTTTCTTCAGGTCACCAACCCATTCAATTCACCTTTTTTCCATGCTATGTTTTTTCATTGTCCCGCCGTCAGGATGCTTGAAAAATCGCACAAAAAACCTCCGCTTAAAATTCAAGCGGAGGAAATCAGGATGTTACTTTGCTTCTTCAAGCATGGATTCCAGATTTTCTTTTGTAAAGTGATAGTTTTCATTGCAGAAATGGCATTCAGCTTCTGCTTGTCCATCTGTTTCAATCATGTCTAGAATTTCTTCGGTCCCCAAACTTACAATGGCATTGGAAATCCGTTCCCGTGAGCATTGGCATTGGAATTGGACAGGCATTGTATCCAGCACCTTTACATTATCTGAACCCAGAACTGCTTCAAGAATCTCCTCTGGTGTCATTCCTTCACGCACCATATTGGAAATCGTCGGAATCTCCTGCAGCCGTTCTTCAATACTGGCAATCACCTTTTCCTCTGTGCCGGGCAGCAGTTGAATGATAAAACCACCCGAAGCCTGTATGGAGTTGTCCGGATTGACAATCACTCCGACGCCGACAGATGAAGGCGTCTGCTCGGAATTTACAATGTAGTTGGTGAAATCTTCACCCAGTTCACCCGAAACCAACGGAACCTGGCCGACATACGGCTGAAGCAATCCAATATCTTTCGCTACGGACAATGTACCGTCTGTGCCGACCGCTCTTCTGACATCCAGTTTTCCTTGCTCATTCAAATCAAAATGCGTTAGCGGATTCGACACATACCCTCTGACTTCCCCTTTGGCATTGGCATCCACTAAAATTGTGCCGATCGGTCCGCCTCCATTGATTTTGATGGTCAGCTTTTCTTCGCCTTTCATCATCGCACCCAGCATGACACTTGCCGTCATGGAACGGCCAAGTGCCGCAGAAGCAGTTGGCCACGTGTAATGGCGGCGTTGTGCTTCCCCAACTGTTTCTGTGGTTTTTGCTGCATAAGCACGTACTTGTCCATCGTATGCTAAAGCTCTCACTAAATAATCTCTCATGTTGTCGTCCTCTCTTTATAAAACCATTTTTTCTTTCAACCAATTTTGCAAAACAGCGGTTTTCACCTGAAACCGTTCTTCATTCATTTTTTCGGAAAGCGAGGCAATTGTTTCGCGTTGCATGACGGTTTTCCAGGCGGTTTCCGCTTCCTCCATCAAATCCGTCAACAGGCAGCAGCGCTCCCGGTCTTCAAGTTCCAACAAATCCACCAGCACACCGCTCGGCGAATAAATTGATTGCTGGCCTTCAATTGCCAGGTAAACGTCAAATACACAAATATCTTCAGGCTTTTTTGCTAGTTTAAAACCGCCTTTTACTCCTGGGATCGATGTGATTAACCCAGCGCTCACCAGCTTCCTGAGCAACTTTTGAAAATATGTCGGCGAGGTCCCCAATTGCCGGCTGACTGCTTCGCCCGGTAATACCGTTTTATCCGGCAGCATATTCAATAACAATATGGCATAAACCGATTGTTCGACACCGGGTTTCATATGCACACAGCTCACCTCCCCTTTCTAACGCGGATAATAATTGTCTTCTTTGTCTAACAATACAGATTGGTGGCGGAAAAGTAAACGAATTGAACTTTTCATGCTGTGAGTGATCATAGATACCTCCAAATTACTCATAACGCTTTTCGCAAACCATAAAAAAACCATCTGCAGTATCATCTGCAAATGGTTTTCACTTCATATTAATCCTGAGATGGCTCCGTAAGCGAGCGCCAGCAAAATGACATAGGCCGGGTGCATTTTCCTGATCTCCAGCAGCCAGTAACTGAGAACAATCAAAATGACCGTTTGTACACTGCCTGACGCTTCAGTCGATGTCAGAAAAAACTGCAGCGCCATGGCTCCCAGCAAGACAGCAATGACCGGCCGCACCAACTTGGTGATATTCTTCACTTTCGGTGAATCTTTGTATCTCAAAAGCGTTACCATTAAAGCGATCATCAAAATGAGAGAAGGGGCAACCGAAGCGAACAATGCGACGATTGAGCCCAGTATCCCACCTTCCATGTAACCGATATAGCCGGCCATTTTAGTGGCAATCGGCCCTGGCAGCGCATTGCCAAGCGCCAATACTTCCCCGAATTCCTGCGTCGTCATCCAGTCGTAACGGTCGACCACTTCCTTTTCCACCAACGGAATCGAAGCCGGTCCGCCGCCGTAACCCAAAATACCGGGAATGAAAAAAGCCAGAAACAAATGCCAGTAAATCATTTTGTCCCTCCTAATCTGTTAAAAGGTATAAGGACAATAATCAGGATGGCCAGAATCAATATGGCCGGATGAACATTGAGAACTTCCATCAGGACCACCGATATGGCCACATAGATGACTGCCCGGAACCAGCCAAGCGAGTCACCTGACTTTTTCAGAAAATCCAATGTCAGAATTGCCAGCATCACACCTACAACCGGCACAACTGCATCAGACATACCGCTCACCCAATCGAGATCTTTGTACTGCTGCAGCACCCCCAGGAAAATAATCATCAGGAGTACTGTAGGAATGACGGTTGCAACCAGTGCCAATACACAGCCGGCAAGTCCATTCACACGATAGCCGATATACCCCGCCATCTTGGTTGCGAGCGGGCCCGGCATTGTATTGGCCAAAGCCAAAGTATCACCGAAATCATCTTCCGACATCCATTTATATTTCTTTACCACTTCCTGTTGGAAAAGCGGTATAGCGGAAGGCCCGCCCCCGAAACCCAGCATGCCGACACGGAAAAAGGCGGCAAAGATATCGGCGTGGATTTTTATACCGGAGGAATTTCTTGAGCCTTTGCTTTCATTTACCAAGCAGCTACCGCGCCGTCTGTACGTGATTCCGTTCCGCCCGACAACACGCCGGTTTCCGGATCACGCCAAATGATTTGCCCTCTGCCGAAGCCGCCGCCGTCCGTTGCCACTTGAATGGCATGTCCTTTTCGAGCCAAAGCCTGCGCCAGGTAATTCGGGAAATGCGGTTCCACCAGCACCGTTTTCCCTTCAATCCACTGCCATCTCGGCGCATCGAGCGCAGCCTGCGGATTCAGCAAGTAGTCAATCGTATTGGTGACAACCTGGAAATGGCCTTGCGGCTGCATATAGCCGCCCATAACGCCAAACGGTCCGACCGCTTTTCCGTCTTTTGTCAAAAATCCTGGAATAATCGTATGGTATGTCCGCTTTCCGCCTCTTAAGACGTTCGGGTGTTTTTCATCAAGAGAGAAGTCGGCACCGCGGTTTTGCAGCCCGATTCCTGTGCCCGGGACAACAATTCCCGAACCAAAGCCCATGTAGTTGCTTTGGATATAAGAAATCATATTGCCTTCCTCGTCCGCTGCAGACAAATACACCGTACCGCCTTTCGGAAGTTCGTAAGGCGTTGGATCACTCGCTTCTTCCCCGACTGTTTCCGCACGTTTTTTCGCGTACTCTTCAGACAATAAATGCTCAGCACTCACCGGCATCTCTTCCGGCTCAGTGATGAATTCCTTGCCATCCGTAAACGCCAGCTTCATCGCTTCAATTTGCTGATGGTAAGTTTCAGCTGATTGCCACTTCGGCTCGCCCAGCTCTTTGAAGATGTTCAATGCCATCAACGCCACCATTCCTTGGCCGTTCGGCGGGATTTCCCAAACATCATAGCCGCGATAATGGGCGGATACCGGCTCTACCCATTCCGGTTTAAATGAAGCAAGGTCTTCTTTGGTCAAAAAGCCATTGTGTTTTTTCATGTTGGCGTCAATTTTTTCAGCAAGCTCTCCTTCGTAAAAAGCACGAGCATTTGTTTCGCCAATTTTTTTCAATGTGGAAGCATGTCCTGGAGACGACCACATTTCTCCAATTTCGGGAGCTTTGCCGTTTGGTGCAAACGTATCGAACCATGCCTGGTATTCCTCTCCAGTAAATGTGGTTTTGAACTTATTGTATGCTGATTTCCAGAATTTCCCGAGGATTGGCGTTAACGGATAACCTTCTTCCGCATAGCGGATTGCCGGCTTCAAGGTTTCAGCCAAAGACAGCTTGCCGAACTTCTCCGACAGCTCAGCCCAGGCTGCCGGTGCGCCCGGCACTGTAACCGGAACGACACCATGTACCGGCATCTTGTCATGGCCCAAAGCTTTCACCGCTTCCGGTGAGATACTTTGGGGCGCAGGGCCCGAGCTGTTCAAACCGTGCAATTTGTCCTTAACCCAAACGAGCGCAAAAGCGTCTCCGCCAATGCCGTTCGAAGTCGGTTCCACCACTGTCAGAGCAGCTGCTGTGGCAATTGCTGCATCGATCGCGTTTCCGCCTTTTTGCATGACTTCAATTCCTGCCTGTGCAGCTAATGGCTGTGAAGTGGCCACCATTCCTTTTTTCGAAAAAACCGTATGCCGTTTCGAGTCAAACGGGTGCTGTAAATAATCCATTCCAATTCCTCCTATGTATGTTTGCTGTCCGCCTTTGAAGGGCGGGTAGAATGATGAACAAATTTCAATAATTCAATAATATCGATTATAAAGTATTGTAACTGAAAACTCTACATGAATATTCAAAAAAACAGGTTTATACGAATTTTTTTGAACAAAAAGACAATCATTGTACCGAAAAAGTTACGTTTTGTATAACTAAGCTCTTTCACGGAGGTTTTACCTCAAAAGAAAAAGCATACAGCAGCTTATTAAGACTGCTGTATGCTTTAAAGTTTCATTCCATTACGGCTTTTGAAACGGCGCAATAAAATGTGGCTCTCCACCCGGGTGATGCCTTCAAGCGCATATAACTCTTCATTGATGAACTTTTCCAAATCGATGAAGTCATTCACCAATACGTGCATATGGAGCGTGGATGGACCTGTCATTTGGTAACAGCTTGCTACGTTGGGGTTGTCCGCCAGTGCTTCCGCCACTTCCACCAGCGAGGAAGGCTCACAATCCACTTCAAAGAAACCGGAAACTTTCTTGCCGACTTTTTCGCTGTTGATCACTACGGTAAATTTCTCAATCACGCCTTCTTCAGACAATTGATGAACCCGTTCCCGAACAGCTACCCGCGATAGATTCAGTTCTTTTCCTATATCGACATAAGAGATTCTGCCGTTTACTGTCAATAATTCCAAAATCCTTTTGTCTGTATCGTCTAATCTCATGTGCTGCACTCCTTATTTTGTCTCAGATCTGATTATACGGTGAATGTGATTGTATTGGAATAAAAATGCGTTCCGCTTCGATTGTAGCCAAAGCTCTTTTTTATTTTAGCATAATTCTCATTTATCAAAATACTTTTGCGAAAAATTCTGCGCTGCCTCTGAACTTTTCATTCGTCTTTTACAACCTTTCCCTGTTGGCCTTTTGCAGCCCACTGAAAAAAGCGCTTGGTTTCAGCGCTTTTTTTGGTCGGATGGCGAATGCTGTTTGCTTTTTGTTTGTTGATCAACCAGCATGATGCCCGGTTATCCAATCTTGTCCAACAATTCCGGTCCGTTGTTTTTAGGGGAATTGACTTTTTCGGAAACTTCGTATGCTTCCATTTGAGAAGCATCAAACGGTTTTAACAGTTCTTTAAGCTTATCCGGATCCTGTATTTTCGGATCGAGCCAAATTTTCTCATCTGCTTTTGACAGGACAACCGGCATGCGGTCGTGGATGGATGCCATTAACTCGTTGGGCTTGGTGGTCAAAATCGAGCATGTGTGACGCAATGTGCCATTGGGTGCTTTCCAGGATTCCCATAATGCTGCAAAAGCGAATGGTTCGCCCGATTTTAACCGGACCCGCATTGGAATTTTCCGGTCAGTTGTTTTTTGCCATTCATAGAAGGAGTCCGCTACAACCAAACAGCGTTTTTTCTTGAATGCATTGCGGAAACTCGGTTTTTCCGCTGCTGTTTCTGCCCGCGCGTTGATCATTTTGTACCCGATTTTTTCATCTTTTGCCCAAGGCGGGATCAGCCCCCACTGCAGCATGCCCAGCCGGTTCTTCGTCCCGTCATTGATCACTGCCACCACTTGCTGGGACGGCGCAATGTTGTAGTTTGCTGAGTACTCGTCTTCTGAAAATGTTACTTCGTCAATATCAAAACGTTCCAGCAGGGTTGTAAGATCTGCATACAAAGAATATCTTCCGCACATTAGTTTTCGTCCCTTCTGTCCAAATTATTTATTACTAATATAACAGAATATTATCCTTTTTCGTTTAATCATACCTCCCTGTGGTAACAAAGGTGTAACAGCAACTTTTAAAGGAGGATATTTTCCCATGACTGAAAACCGTCCATCTGGTGCATATCCGGAATTCTTGTCGACTCTTCGCCCCCCTGCCTTTGGAACAGGTGGAGCCGTGGCTTCCCCCCATTATTTAGCCACGCAGGCTGGCCAGGAAATAGTGAAGAATGGTGGACATGCAGTAGATGCCGCCATTGCGATGAATACTGTTCTTTGTGTCGTCTATCCGCATATGGCTGGACTTGGAGGAGATTTGTTTTCACTGATTTGGGATAAAGACAAAGAAAAAGTGGAGGCCATCAACGGCAGCGGAAAATCCGGAGAAGAAGTGACATTGGACTACTTCAAATCCAAAGATTATGAAGAAATCCCTTCACGAGGGCCATTGTCGGCCAATACAGTCCCTGGAACAGTCGATGCCTGGTGGGAAATGCACCAGCGTTACGGAAAAGCAGAATGGAAATCCCTTTTTACCAAAGCCATTCATTACGCAGAACACGGCTTTCCTCTTTCCAGTAAATTCAGCGAGTTCGTTTATGACAAACGAGACGTTCTGGAACAATACAATGAATCCAAAAAGCATTTTATAAAAGACGGCAAATTTCCCAGTGAAGGAGACCTTTTCAAGCAAGCCGATTTGGCAAATTCCCTAAAACTCATCTCGGAAAACGGCCCGTCTGTTTTTTATGAAGGAGAAATCGCAGATAAAATCATTTCCAGCCTCCGAAAACATGGCGGGCTCCTCACGAAAAACGATTTACAGAACCATAAATCAGAATGGCAGGAGCCGCTCAGAAGTTCTTACCGGGATTATGAAGTTTATCAAGTGCGGCCGAATACACAAGGCCTGGCTTCGTTGATCATTTTGAACATCCTGGAAGAATTTGATGTAAAGAAAATCGGCGACAATACAGCAGATTATTATCATTTGATGGCTGAAGCCACCAAACTCGCTTTCTTATACCGAGATGAATGGGTGACGGATGAAAACCACATGGATAAAAAACCCGAAGAGCTGATTGCAAAAGACATCGCCAGGGAATTGGCCCGTCAAATTAAATTCGACAGTCTTTCTCCTGCTTTGGAGCGGACAAAAGAGCTTCCTTTATTCAAAGAAAACCGCGACACCACTTATATGTGTGCAGTTGACGGGGAGGGCAATAGCTGTTCTCTCATCCAAAGTGTTTATCATGAATTCGGTTCCGGATTTATCCCCGAAGAATGTGGTTTCCTTCTGCAAAACCGGGGTTCCTTTTTCTCTCTGGATCCGGAACATCCGAATCGGTTGGAGCCGGGCAAAAAAACATTTCATACCATCATTCCAGCCATGATGCTGAAAAACGGCAAGCCTTACATGGTATATGGCTCAATGGGTGGAGAAGGCCAGCCGCAGACACAAGCCGCCCTTGTGACGCGGGTCGTGGACTTCGGCTACAACATTCAGCAAGCCATCGAAGCCCCCCGCTGGCTTCACGGGAAAACATGGGGAGAAGACAGTAAAACCTTTAAACTGGAAAGCCGGATTCCCCGCAGCATTACGGAAGAACTGAAAAAGCGGGGCCAATTGGTGGAAAGAGTGGAAAATTGGACCGGAACAATGGGACATGCCCAGGGAATTATCATTGACGGAGAGAGAGGTGTACTGAGTGCCGGCGCAGATCCACGGGGCGACGGCATCGGATTGAGCTGGTAATACTGAACGCAAAGGAGAGTCTGGAATGGATCACAATCTACCCATCACAATCGTTTATTGGCTGGTTGCGCTGCTGCCGCTTGCAGCGCTTCTCGTCATGCTTGTTTTGCTGAAGTGGTCGGCACCTGTTTCGGGTGGAATTGCGCTGGCAATCGCATTGGCGAGTTCTTTTTTGTTGTACCAAGCACCATTCGATAACGCCTTGGTCGGCATCGGCAAAGGCGCCTGGGATGCATTTTTTATCCTGCTCGTTGTATGGCCGGCACTTCTGCTTTACCAAGTCACGGATAAAGCCGGCGCATTTACAGCCATCCGGAAAGGCATCCAGGAATACAGTAAAAATTATTTGTTTCTTGTCCTTGCATTCGGCTGGGTTTTCGCTTCGTTTTTGCAGGGGATTGCCGGTTTTGGAACACCGATTGCGGTGGTCGCCCCTTTGCTCATCGGCATTGGCGTAAAGCCGGTCACCGCGGTCGTCATTCCCTTGATTGGCCATGCTTGGGCAAATATGTTCGGATCTTTGGCTGTAAGCTGGCTCGCCACTATTAATATCGTCGATTTTGAAAACCAGTCACTGGCAGCTTTATACATGGCCATCCTTTTATGGATTCCGAACATTGTTGCCGGAATCATGATCTGCTGGCTTTTCGCAAAGTGGAAAGGAGTCAGGCAAGGGATTTGGGCTGTATTAATCATTTCGCTTATTCATGGCGGTGGACAGCTGGTTCTCACTCAAGTTAACCCAACACTCAGCAATTTCATCCCTACCATCGTTGCAATCGGTGCGCTTTTTGTTCTTGCCAAATGGAATCGATACAGTGAAGATTCCGGCCTGGAGGATGAAACGGACGCCTTGCAGGAAAAAGATGTCGACGATGAGGAAGATGATGATGTGGATTTGACCATGAATCAGGCATTCATGCCTTACTATGTGCTGACTGGGTTATCCGTCCTGGCACTGGGCATTCCTTTTATACAGAATTTCCTCAGTGGACTCGAATGGGGCTTCCCATTTCCAGGCGTGGAAACGGGCTATGATTACACAGTGGAAGGTGTAGACGCCTATTCACCAATCGCCCCTCTGACGCATCCAGGTACTTACCTATTGATAGCCTCCATTTTCGGCTACTTTTGGTTTAAGTCCAAAGACGTCTATGAAAAAGGAGCGCTTACTGACATATGGAAAGGCGTTAAGGATAACGGAATTGGAGCATCGCTTGCGATTCTTGCTTTTCTCACTATGACACAAGTGCTTGAACACTCAGGACAGACAACTGTACTGGCACTTGGGATCGGCGAAGTCTCACCACCGATTGTTTACGTGGCATTGGCGAATATTATCGGAATTACAGGGGCCTTCATGACATCTTCGAATACGTCCTCGAATATCCTGTTCTCGCCTTTGCATGAAAACGTCGTACAATCTATGGAGGGATTGAGTCTGTCACACGTCATCGCCGCACAGTCTGCGGGTGGGGCAATCGGGAACTCCATCGCTCCCTCTAATGTCATTTTGGGAACGAGTACAGCCGGGATAAAAGGCAAAGACTCCGAAGTGTTCAAGCCGACACTCGTATTCTGTCTGATTGCCGGTGTTCTTGTAGCGGGTGCTTCCATTGTTCTGCATTTGTTTTTCTAAGGATAATAAAACCGGCATCGACTTTTTACAGCCGATGCCGGTTTTCCGATTTCCTGACGAAGCCGTCCGTCTGAATCCGCCAGCCATTATAAAGGCTTTTATGCAGGATAGGTTACTACTCCTTCTTTGCTCACTTGCGCGGCTGCTCCCCACATGCCGACTTCGTGGTCCACGAGTTCAACCGCACCGTTTTTGCCATCAATGATGTGTCTTACTGTGTGGCCGTTTGCTGTAAGCCAGTTGCTGATGAGCAGGCGATGGCAGCGGGACGGGTGACGCTCTGAACAGCAGTAGGCTACCCGTTGCGCCGATGCTTTTTGGAGAAGTTCTTCTATTCCCTGTCTGAACTCCTCCGTCAGCGTATAATCTGCATAATTATGAAACGAACGGTTGCGCCAGCCGGCATTCACCTGTTCCCCGACCTCTTTCGACTTGCGGCGTCGGCCACCGAGTTTCGGGAAATGTTCGTACGCAATCCCTTCGGCTTTGAGCCATTCCGGGAAGATTTCCTTCGAAAATTGCGGCCATTTCCGGCTGCCGGGGAAAGCCCGTACATCCGCCAGAAGCTCAATGCCATTTTGTTTCAGCATCTCATCGAAAAATTCTTTTGAGTGACTCGAATGACCAATCGTATAAACCTCCACCGCCTGCACCCCCCTTTCAAAAACTTCTGTCCTTATTTATTCTTCCTGCCTTTTTAAAAACTAAACCTTTAAGGCACTTGAAATTCATACGTACCCACCTTTCTACTCGGATGAAAAAATGGCCAGGTTGGAGTTTTTTGAGCGACTTTCATTCAACCGGTTTCCTGTTTTTCTGTTACCATTTTCAAGAAGTTATTTTCTGATATTATTTCAACTTTTTTGTTACAGATCTGCATTAAACCTTCTCCGCAACCCGTTTTAAACCCTTTCCTATCGAAAGAGTGTTATAATAACAGTACAATGATTTCTATTAGGAGGAATTACATGGCTACTGCACGCGAAATGAGTCTAGTGAACAAGGATTTTCTAGTAGAAGAACTCGGGCTGAAGCAACAGGGAAATTCCACCGTCTTTACGAATGAGGATTGTTTTGTTTTGTCTCCATCGGTTCAACGTTACGAAAAAGGGTTTGATATCAGTGAATTCAATTTATCGAAATTTGACCCTGAACGCCAGCAAGGCTTCCTGATTGTCCGCTATATGGATACTTTCCTCATGGCAAAACTGGAAAGTTTCAAGGAAAAAATGATGCCTCCCGAATTGAAAATCACCAAGAAAAATGCCAAACCGCATTGGAAATTCACAGTTGCGGAAAATCCGGCATACCACATCGTCAATACGCAAAACAAAGAATTGCGCTACCGTCTGCAGGAACCATCAAAAAAACAGATCGTTTCGTTCTTCAATAAAATATAACACGCACCGCAATCCTTCGATTGCGGTTTTTTTATAGAAAAGCGGAGGGGATCCAGCAAGAATGTTAAAATGGAAACAGCAACGCTACAGGAATTGATGGGAGTGTGTATGATGAAAACAGCAAAATATACGGCCACCGACCGGCAATTCTGGAAAATCATTGTCAGCCTTTCCCTGGCGTCTCTTTTCATCTTTGCCACACTTTACAGTGTCCAGCCTCTGCTTCCCGTCTTTGTCAGCGAATTCCAGGTATCGGTTTCAACTTCCAGTTTGGCCTTGTCTTTGACAATCATTGGTTTGATTTTAGGGCTCATCATTCTTGGGTTTTTTTCTGACCGCAATGGCCGCTATCCTTACATCGTCTTTTCGCTTATTGGTTCGACTCTTCCTTTCTTCCTTATTCTGCTGACCGATTCGTTTACACTTTTTCTGCTTCTCCGGTTTATACAGGGAGTCGCACTTGCAGGAGTTCCGGCTGCGGCGCTTGCCTACATAAGTGAAGAAATCGATCGAAAAAACATTGCCTATGCCACAGCTCTCTACATCTCCAGCAATGCTCTCGGCGGGATGCTCGGACGTGTGCTGACCGGCTATATAACAGACCATTTCTCCTGGGAGGCAGCTTTTTTAATTTTAGGGACAGCCGGATTGGTTTTGTTCACTGCAGTTCTTCTCCTCTTGCCTAAATCACGAAATTTTGAACCCAGTGACTTAAGCTTCACAAAAGATATCAGAGGGTTCTTATTTCATTTTCAAAATCCGGCTTTACTCGTCATCTTTGGCCTGGGAGCGGTTCTTCAAATTTCGTTTACCGGCGTCTGGACCTATATCCCGTTCCACCTGGAAATGCCTCCTTACTCCATGTCACTCCAGGCAATTTCATATCTGTTTTTCGCTTATGGAATCGGGGTGATCGGGTCGCCTCTGGCCGGACGTGCTGCCGAACGGTTTGGATTGAGGAAGGTGCGGATTGTCGGAGTCCTGTTGCTGTCAGCCGGAATTTTCTTAACCCTCACCCCTTTTGTCTGGGTGATTGTAATCGGTCTGTGCCTGACATGCCTTGGATTTTTCATGGCTCATTCTTTGACGGCTGCATCGGTCGGACAACAAGCAACACACCATAAAGGAAGTGCTTCAAGCCTATATCTTGTTTCTTATTATATCGGTGCTGCTGCCGGCAGCTCACTGCTCAGCCCGCTTTGGACCACTGCTGGATGGAGCACCTTAATCTGGGTGATTGGGTCTGCTCCGCTGCTTTACCTGGCTGTTGTAACAATTTATCGGAAATACAGAAAAAATACCGCCTCAACAACCCGTTGAGGCGGTATTTCTTTTGTTCTTTATTCCACAAACCGATCAGGAATCGACAGCAAATCGAGGCCCCACACAAGCGGCAGGAAGTAAAACACTGCCAAGGCGACAAAGAAGATGCCGAATATATTGAGCAACAGACCTGCTTTCGCCATATCCGGGATGCGTAAATAGCCGGAACCGAACACGACCGCATTCGGTGGTGTGGCAACAGGCAGCATAAACGCACAAGACGCTGCAACAGCAGCTGTTACCATTAAAGCGTATGGATGGATGGCCAGCGCTGCGGCAAGAGACGCCATGATTGGAAACATCATCGAAGCTGTGGCCGTATTGGACGTGATTTCTGTCAAGAACAGCACAAGTGCTGCAACGACAAGAACCACAAGCAATACATTGACGCCCTGAAGCGCCGTCAATTGTCCGCCGATCCATTCTGACAGGCCGGAACTTGTAAAGCCGGCCGCGATTGCCAGGCCGCCCCCGAACAACAGCAAAATCCCCCATGGCAATTTTACTGCCGTTGCCCAGTCAAGCAAATGGTCACCTTGCTTGTTTTTCGATGGGATGATAAACAAAATCAGGGCCGCAATCAAACCGACCATAGCATCAGTCATTTCCAGGTCAGGCGCAAATGCATCCAACAGGAACGATCGGCTGATCCAAGCGAGCGCAACGAGTACAAAGACTGTAAATACAGCTTTTTCTTCGTAGGAAGCAGCCCCTATTTTCTTTTTCTCTTCATTGATAACTGCCTTTCCACCCGGCAATTGCTTCAGCTTGAGCGGATAGGCCACTTTGATCAAATAAAACCAGGCAATAAAAATAAACACCCATGCCAATGGCACACCAAACAGCATCCATTGTGCAAATGTAATTTCAATTCCATAAATTTCGTTGACAGCACCGGCCAGCAACGTGTTCGGAGGTGTACCAATCAATGTCGCAATACCGCCAAGAGAAGCGGAATACGCAATCCCGAGCATTAAAGCTTTCCCGAAACCGAAATTTTCCTGTGATGTGTCGATCGTATCGTCATCTTTCAAAGCTTCCTTCACTTGAAAAATAATAGCCAAGCCAATCGGCACCATCATCATCGCCGTGGCAGTGTTGGAAATCCACATCGACAAGAAACCGGTGGCAATCATAAAGCCCAGAACAATCCGGTCCGTATTTGTGCCTATGATGGAAATGATCGTTAACGCAATTCGTTTATGCAAATTCCATTTTTCCATCGTCAAAGCAATCATGAATCCCCCCATGAACAGGAAAATCGTATCGTTTCCGTAAGCCGAAGTGGTCGCGCCTACATCCAGTCCACCTGATATAGGGAAAAGGATGATCGGCAAAAGCGATGTTGCCGGAATCGGAATCGCTTCCGTGATCCACCAAGTTGCAATCCATAACGTGCTTGCCAAAATAGCTTTGGCTTCTGGTGGCAAGCCATCCGGATTAAAAAACAGCAATGTCAGCGCAAATAAAATCGGTCCTAAAAATAATCCGATCAATTGCGGTGTATTATAGCTTTTCTTTTTATTTCGTTCATCATATGTACCTGCATCTTCTGCACGGTCTCTTCCTTGCGGCCCTTCAGGCCCCGGCTTTACAAAAAAATGCAGCATATCTTTTGCCTGGTAGTGTTTTTCCCACATCCAGTTCCACGTTGAAGAAATCATCTCTCTTCCTCCATCTTCCCGAAAATAATTGTAGAATAATTTATTTTTTCTAATTGTATCCGTTTTCAACCTTACATACAAGAGGAAACAATTGTTTCAGTGCCTGGCACCCGCGAGGTAGGACATAAACACGTCATAGCCGAAATAGACGGACAGTAAAGACAAAACTGCAAATACTGCATATTCGGCGTGCCCACCAGTGGTTGCTGTGATGGGAGAGCGAACCGTCAATTTCCAGGGAAAGAATAGTTTAATGCCGTTTTTAGTTACCATGTCCAGCAGCAGATGGCTGGCCATCCCGACCATCAGCCCTGCTATTACAGAATCGTTTGTAATAAAAGTCTGCAGAAGAAGGTTTACCAAAAATAGAAACAGCAGACTGTGTGTAAAGGTGCGATGGCCGAAAATCATATTGATTGTTTTGGACAGAAGTGGAAAAGTACGGCCCATTTTGCTGCCTCCGTGGCAGATATCCGGCAGTAAAGAGCCTACAACCCCAGTGAGCAATAAAATAGCCGGATCATAATCAGTAATCTGCGCAAAAGCAAGACTTGCTGCAATGCCTCCTGTAATATGTGTTTTTCCTGTCATGCTTTGCCTCCTTTTTTCTCAGTGATGGATGAAGAAATCCCCCGTTGGGTGAAGTTTCCCTTTATCTCTTTAATTATAGCGAAAATCGGGTATGCTGAAGGTAGAGAAAACAGATAAAGGAGATAAATGCATGGGAATCCATACTTTTTTTACATCACTCAACGATCTGGAGCGGATCATCCGGGCTCCAGGCAGATTTAAATTCGAAGAACACAACGTAGCGGCGCATTCATGGAAAGTCAGCCAATACGCCATGTTTTTTGCCACCATTGAAGAACGTTCCGGCAAAGAGATCGACTGGAAATCGCTTTATGAGAAAACCATCAACCATGACTTTGCGGAAGTCTTCATCGGCGACATCAAAACACCTGTCAAACATTCCTCTCCAGAATTAAAAGAAATGATTGCCCGCGTCGAAGAGGGAATGATGGAGAAGTTCATCCTTCGCGAAATCCCTGAAGAATTCCAGGCTACTTTTTTCGATCGTATGAAAGAAGGAAAAGACGAGACGACGGAAGGACGCTTACTGGAGCTGGCAGACAAGCTCGACCAGTTTTACGAATCTTTTGCTGAATTGAAGCGCGGCAATGCTGACCCCGAATTCGTGAAGATGTACCGCATCGCATTGACGAAATTGCTCCACATTCCGCTCGAAGCCAGCGTTTCTTACTTTAAAGAAGTTCTGCTGGACGATGTGATCAGTGAGGAAACAGTCATCGATGTAAGAGAAATCACACGCCAAGTGCTGCAGGAATAAATCGGAAAGCATCATCTCATATAGGATGATGCTTTTTGCTGCCCTGAATCTACTCCTTGTTTCCCTCCTGACAATTGACCTTTTCCATCCTCTTCTATAAAATAGGAACAAACGTTCTACTTTATTCGGGAGGTGCATTCGATGAAACTCAATAAACACCTGACCGTTAAAGGGCAGATCAAAGACCGGGGCCGCACGAAATGGACGGCGATGATGTTGCCCGAGCATGTGGAAATGCTGCGGGAATGGCAGAAAGAAGACCGTTACCATACAAAGCCCGAGCTGGATGATTTTGACCTGGAAGCCATACACGAAGAGATTCAGCTGGCTTATAAACGGCAATGCCATATTGAAATCCGTGTATGGCGTAAAAATGCCCAAAACTTTACCGGTGTTATTTCCAAGCTTGACATCCAATCGAAAATTCTTCATTTAAGTATAGGCCCCCGCGCCCAGCAACTTCTATTTGACGAAATAATCGGCGCCAGAACATTGGAATAGGCAGAAAGAAAAGGCAGCGGAAACCCGTTGCCTTTTCTTTCTGCCTCTTAGGGTTAAAGTGCCTTTTAAGCGGGCATACAAAGAATAACCCTAATTTACTAAGAGGAGGTTCAATCCATGAGCAAAGCTGTATCTTATGCCAAAGAGCTCGCAGGTGAGATAAAAAAAGACCATGCCACAACACTTGCAGCTGCGCAAGCTTATTATTATTTATTGGCGATCGTCCCTTTGTTGATCTTGCTGTTATCCATCCTGCCTTATTTACAAATCGACCCTCAACGGGCAGTCGATTTCATCGGCACCATTCTTCCTGGAGAAGTGGCATCCACTTTTGAAGAGACCATCGTCAGTGTCGTATCGACACCACGTGGCGGCCTGCTGACTGTTGGTATCCTCGGTACTTTGTGGTCGGCATCGAATGCTTTGAACGCCTTTATCGAAGCGACCAACCAGGCATACGATGTTGAAGAAACCCGTTCGTTCATCAAGATGAAAGCTACTGCAATCTTATTGACACTGTTTATGCTGGTGGCTGTTATTATCGCACTTGTACTACCAATTTTCGGCGGTGCCATCATCGACATGATCAATAGTTTCCTGAACTTGCCAAGCCAGATGCAAATCCTGTTCCAGGTCCTCCGCTGGGTGGTTTCCATTATCGTCATGAGCCTTGTCCTGGCATGTTTGTACAAATTCGCTCCGAACAAGCACTTTCCTTTTAAAGAAGTGTGGATTGGTGCCATCGTGGCCACAGTCTTATGGCAGCTTGTCTCGTTCGGCTTCTCCATTTATGTAGCCAACTTCGGAAGTTATAATGCAACTTATGGAAGCCTTGGCGGACTCATCGTATTGATGCTGTGGTTCTTCCTGACAGGATTGATCCTTGTCATCGGTGCTGAAATTAATGCCATTCTCCACAAACGGAAAAATACGAAAAATGCACCTGCACAAGTATACGAAGAATAATTGCAAAATACCTCACTGATCAAATCAGTGAGGCATTTTTATGTCTGCAGAACCAAAAAAGCTAAGCTTCCATCACGCCATTCCCGGCCGGTGCTGCAGGAAATTCCGGTAAGCGAACCCCTCTACTTCTTCTTCTGAATAATGCTTTTGCAATTCATTGATCAAATTGGGAAATTCAGAAGCGTCTCCCAACCCGTCAACATGGTCAGTGATGCCATCGAAATCGGAACCGATTCCAATGTGGTCAGCACCGCCCAAGGCACAAAGATGATCCACGTGGCGAAGAAGATCTGGAATGGTGGCTCTGTCACTGCCCTTGTTGATGAATTGCGGACAAAATACAACGTCGATCAGACCGTTTTGGACGAACATGGCCTTGATTTGTTCATCGTCAAGATTACGCGGATGATCGCACAGCGACCTGGCGTTGGAGTGGCTGGCAATGGGATAATCAGCGAGTTCGATGGTATCCCAGAAGCTCTTGACAGATAAATGCGAGACGTCCGTGAAAATTTTGTTTTCATTGTTCAGCCGGATCACTTCCCGCCCCAGCAGCGTCAAACCGCCACCGCGCGGTTCGCCGGCGCCATCGGCACAAAGGTTGGCATTGTTCCAGGTCAGTCCAATGGACAAAACACCCAAACGGTACAGATGGCGAAGCTTCATCAGATCATTGCCGAACGCATCCGCTCCTTCCAACGTCAAAACTGCCCCGATTTCCCCTTCTTTTAAGTGATCGAAGTCCTGCCAGTTCTTGATATGCTTCATCGCCGGCTGTTTGCCGATAATTTCGGTATAAAACAAATCCATCTGCTCTAATGCATGCTGCCATTTTTCATCCGAAGGAACATCCGGATGGATAAAAATCGCGAAAAACTGGGCTTTCACGTTGCCTTGCTGAAGGCGCTGGAAATGTGTGTCCAACTGCTCCGAGTTGCTGAAATCCAGTGCCTGGCCGGTACGCCTCTTGGCCATCTGCAATTTCAATAATGCATCACAATGTGTATCAATGATGTTCATTTCATCACTCCCCACTTTCCTCTATATAAATACTCGAATATCTTCAACATACAGAATAGAAAGAAGAAATGCCAGGAGATGGGGAAAATTTTTATTGGCAATCAACACCTAAAAACCCCTGAAAAGCTATTCGCTCTTCAGGGGTCCCTGTTTATTCCGCAAGTGCTTTTTCCAAAGAGTAACGCTTTCCTGGATGATGCTGCGGCAAGCGGTCGCCTTCGCCGAACAAGTTATCACGCAAAGAACTGCCTTCATATTCCGTGCGCACCAACCCCCGTTCCTGTAAAATCGGCACAACGAGCTCGACAAAATCCTTGAATGTGCCGGGAGTAACCGCGTAGGCAATATTGAAACCATCAACTCCTGTCTCGTTGATCCAGTGTTCCATCGTATCCGCCACCTGCTCGGCGGAGCCGACTGTAAAAGCACTCATCCCGCCAATGCCAACGAATTCTTTAATATCTTCCACAGTCCATTTTTTATCCGGATCAATTTTTGTGAAGCTTTCCAATGCTGACTGGATGGCATCGTTCTCGACGTATTCCAATGTCTGGTCCGCTGCATAGCCGGACAAATCGATTCCCGTCCAGCCGCCAAACAACGCCAGTGCCCCTTCATGGCTGATATGTTTTTTATAGTCATTGTATTTCGCAATTGCTTCTTCTTCCGTTCTGCCAACAATTGGCGTAAACATGGTCAGGACTTTCACTTCTTCTTTTGCACGCCCCGACTGTTCAACGGCGTTTCTTATTTTTTTCACCGATTGTTTAGCAGCATTGATTGTCGGTGCGCCTATGAAGACACATTCCGCGTTTGCACCGGCAAACTTTACCCCTTTTGTCGATGCACCGGCCTGGTAAATGACCGGTGTCCGTTGAGGGGAAGGTTCCGTCAAATGGGCGCCCGGCACTTTATAATAGGTACCTTCATGATTGATGTCATGGACCTTGGCGGGATCTGTATAAATGCCATTCACTTTGTCCAGCACCACTGCATCATCTTCCCAGCTGCCTTCCCACAGCTTATAGCACACCTCCAAGTATTCTGCCGCAATGTCGTACCGTTCATCATGCTTTACCTGATCTTCCATGCCGATATTGACAGCTGCACTTTTCAAATACGAAGTGACGATATTCCATCCGACTCGCCCTTTGGTCAAATGATCCAACGTCGACATACGGCGCGCAAAAGTATAGGGATGTTCATGAGTTGTCGATGCCGTGACGCCAAATCCAAGATGGCTGGTCACCGCCGACATGAGCGGAACGACGAGCAATGGGTCATTGACCGGTGATTGGGCTCCTTGACGAACAGCCGCATCTCTTGAACCTTCATAAACGTCATAGGTGCCTAATACATCCGCCAGAAAAATTGCGTCAAAATTCCCTTTTTCCAAAAGCTTGGCCAATTCTATCCAATACTCACTGTCTTTATATGTATGTGATTGGTCTTCAGGATGTGTCCACAATCCCGGTGATTGGTGCCCTGCGCAGTTCATATCAAAAGCGTTCAAATAGATTCGTTTGCTCGTCATTTGCTATTCCTCCTTTGATTGGTCAATCTGTTAACGCACTGCTTCGCTTTGTTTGTTGACGATGTCAGTGAAATATACAAGCTGTTTTGTCAGCCTCTGCAGCACTTCTTCCTCTATGACCGGCTGTTCCGGCTGGTTTTTATCGATTTGGCTGTCGACCAGGTAAACCCCTTTCAAGTTCTGTCCTTTCAGCGTGGCAAGCAACGGCTTTAAAGCGTAATCGAGTGCCAATAGATGCGCGATACTGCCTCCAGTCATCAGCGGCAGCACTGGCGTGTCCCGCAGAACATCCTGCGGCAACAGGTCGATTAAAGCTTTAAGTACACCTGAATAAGCAGCTTTGTAAACCGGGGAGCCGACAATCACTCCTTTGGCCCCGTGGATCAAAGCACTGATTTCACCAATGGCCGGGCTGTCGAATTTCCCCAGAAACAAATCTTCCTGCCGCACATCCCTCACAGACAGGTGGGTGACAGAAAACCCTTCTTTTTTCAATAAAGTGCCTAAATACTTTAATACCAATTCCGATCTTGACGTTTCAGATGGACTTCCGGATAAAATGACTATTTCGCTCATGCAACTCTCCCTTTCTTTTGTGAAAATAAAAAAGCCCTCTTTTCTCAAAGAATGAGAAAAGAGGGCTTGATGAACATCGAATTCGGCTCTCTTATCTCCCAAGAAAAAATCTTGCTGGATTTAGCACCTTTCTGACAATTGTCAGAGGTTGCTGAAGCGTCAACGGGCCAGTCCCTCGGCTTCTCTGGATAAGAATATTCGGTTAAAACCTATCATATTACTCAGGTTTATAAATGTCAACAGTAAATATACTATTCTGTCATTTTATTCAAATGAATTTTCATCTTCCGTTTCGCAACAATTCCACTAAAAAAGCAGATGCATCTGCACCTGCTGACTCCGATACAGTTCGTCAGCTTTAAAGCAACCAACTGTTGTCGGGCTGTTACCCTTCCCATTGCACGTCCGTGGAATACAGCAGCCGCTCACCAACAAAAATCCGGCATTTCACATTCGGGCAGTAAAAACCGATAGAGACCTTGATATCTTCAGTTTCCCCGCTTTCGTTCTTCACTTTCCCAAACAGACGGGTACTCAGATGCAGACCGGCTAATTCATCCTGCAACACACCATCAACGTAAAGCTTTTCACTCGTCAGCGTATTTTCCACACGAATCCTATGCGTTCCGTACTTCACTTCCCAGATGTTGTTCATGTGATCCCTCCGTTTTCTGCTGTTACCGATAGTATAGCAAAGAACGTCAGATCTGGCTTTGAAAGTTGTGCCCGCAAAGACAAAGGGAAACTTATTCGGCAGAAACTTTTCCATTCCATTGAATACAACGGGTCCGACAACCGCTAAAGTGGAACAAAAATCCGCTGCAGCAGTATGCCGCAGCGGATGATACATTCTTTCTTTATTTACTGTCTTTTTCATGGATTGCGGAAATGGTTTGAGCCAGCAAGGAACCTCTTTCCGGCATAGAATTTACTTCCAAGTATTCTCCTTCATTATGGAGTTTCCCTCCAATAGGGCCCATTCCGTCGATGGTTGCTACTCCGAGATAAGAAGGGAAAGACGCATCTGATCCTCCGCCTGTATGGGTATTCTTCACTTTAAGCCCCAGTGTATTTCCGACTCTTTGAACCAGTGAAAGTAACTGCTGGTTTTTCTCATTCAGCTCCATTGGCGGGCGGTTGATTCCGCCTTTTAACTCGATCGTTGTCCCTTCAAGATCTGGCACCGAACAAATTTCTTCGATTTTCCTGCTGATTTCCACACTTTGCTCTTCACTTTCCACTCTTACATCTACATATCCAACAGCACGATCCGGAATCATATTGACGGCATCTCCACCTTCTACGATACCGACACTTACAGAAATCCCTTTCTGGTGATCCGAAAGTCTGTTCAGCTTGATTGTTTTATGAGCCAATTCTTCAATCGCGCTGATTCCTTCCTCAGGCGCAACACCCGAGTGGGCTGCTTTCCCCTGGACTGTGACTGTATAACGGCCTCCTCCTCGCCGTGAGGATACAATGGAACCATCTTTTCTGGCTGGCTCCATGACGAGCGCATAATCCACTGTTTCCGACATTTGTTCAATCAACCCTCTTGAAGTCGGAGAACCAATTTCTTCGTCGCTGTTCAATATGATGACGACATTCTTCAGCGCTTCGTTTTCTGTTTCCAATAAATACTTCATAGCATATAGCAAAGTGACTTGACTGGCTTTCATATCGGCCACTCCAGGTCCGTAAGCCAAGTCTTCTTTTACAGTAAAAGGCCTTGCGGCAGCTGTTCCTGCAGGAAATACTGTGTCCATATGAGCTATAAGTAAAATTTTTGGTTCCTGAGCGTTCTTGTGTTTAATAACCAAGTTGTTTCCGTGCTCTGCGTTTTCCCGCACATCAACAGAAAAACCCAACTCCCGGTATTCCCCGCTTAGAATTTTTCCGACTTTGTCTACACCTTCTTTGTATTTCGAGCCACTATCAATATTTACTAGTGTCTCCAGTAGTTCAAGCATCGACTCCAGGTTTTCAGTGAAATATTCCATTGCCTATTAGCATCTCCTTTTTTGGGCTGATGATACCTTTCCCGTCGTTGAGAGGGAAATGACAGGCCGCGTATTGACCAGGTTCTTTTTCTTCAAATGCCGGTTCAACCTTCGAACATATATCTTGAGCGTAAGGACATCTCGTATGAAAATTGCACCCTGAAGGCGGATTGGCCGGACTCGGGATGTCACCTTCCAATAACTTTCTATCTTCCACATTTCGTTGCATCGGATCAGGAATCGGAACAGCTGATAAAAGCCCTTCAGTGTAAGGATGTTTCGGATTTTGGAACAACTTTTCTTTCGTGGTTAGTTCTACAATTTTTCCGAGATACATAACTGCAATCCGATTACTAATATGCTTTACAGCTGGGAGACCATGTCCGATAAATATGAATGTCAAATTCAATTCTTTTTGCAACTTGGCCAATAAATTGAGAATTTGCGATTGAATCGAGACATCTAATGCAGACACTGGTTCGTCACAAATAATCAATTTAGGGTTTAAAGAAATCGCTCGTGCAATCCCAATTCTTTGACGTTGTCCTCCACTAAACTCATGTGGAAAACGATTAGTATATGAGCGATTTAATCCTACTAAGTCCATTAGTTCATGTACTCTGTCATTAAGTTCTTGTTTACTTAATGATTGATGAGTTCTCAAAGGTTCAGCAATTAAATCAAACACACGCATACGAGGATTCAACGAAGAAAAAGGATCTTGGAACACCATTTGAATTTCTGCCCGCTTCTTTCTCAGAGTTTCGCCTTTCAATTTCGTCAAATCTTCACCTTGGAAAATAATTTCTCCCTCCGTCGGTTCAAGCAATTGGCCGATCAAGTTTCCTGTGGTAGACTTTCCACATCCTGACTCACCGACAATCCCAAGCGTTTCTCCCTTATCCACAAAAAAATCCAGTCCATCTACAGCATAAAGGAATTGTTTCTTCCTTTTGAAAAACCCTTCAGAAACATCGAAAGCCTTTTTTAACCCTTTAACTTCAAGCAAATGATTTTGTGTCATGTAAATCCACCACCTTTTCTTCATGAAGCCAGCACCTAACAGAGTGCTTCGGCAAAATTTCTTCCAGGTTCGGATGCTCTTCGGCACATTTTTTCATAGCAAAGGGGCAACGATCAATGAAGCGACAGCCTTTCGGATAATCAAGTGGACTTGGTACCGCTCCAGGAATCGAAGATAGTTCATCTTTTAATTCATGAATCTTAGGGGTACTGTCCATAAGTCCTTTTGTATATGGGTGCTTCGGATCTTGAAACAATGTAAACACATCCGTTTCTTCTACGACCTGCCCTGCGTACATAACGACCACTCGATCAGCCATTTCTGCGACTACCCCTAAGTCATGAGTGATCAGAAGTATTGAAGTGTTAAGTTCTGTCACTAAGTTCTTCATTAGCTTTAATATTTGCGCCTGAATTGTCACATCAAGAGCAGTAGTAGGTTCATCCGCTATTAACAATTGAGGATTGCAGGAAAGAGCCATGGCAATCATAACTCGTTGTCTCATTCCCCCGCTTAGGGAGTGTGGAAATGAATCGAATACCTTGTCCGCTCGAGGGATTCCCACTTTCTGTAGCATTTCGATGCTTAGTTTTTTTGCTTCTTTTTTATTTTTTTTCTGATGAAGTTTGATAGACTCTGACATTTGATTGCCAATTGTAAAAACCGGATTCAAAGAAGTAAGGGGTTCTTGGAAAATCATCGCGATATCATTCCCCCGAAGCGCCCGCATTTCTTTCATAGGCACAGGGACGATATCCTTTCCATTAAATAAGATTTCCCCTTCTTCTATTTTCCCCGGGGAATCAATAAGACGCATAATTGATAAAGACGTTACGCTTTTTCCAGATCCGGATTCCCCTACAATTGCCAATGTTTCACCTTTATTTATAGTGATAGATACATCGTCGACTGAAGGAACAATTCCATTCTCTGTATGAAAGTATGTTTTTAAGTTCTTTATATTTAATAATTCTTCCGACATCAGGAATCACTCCTTTTTATTTTGCTTTAGAGCGCGGATCCAGGACATCCCTCAACCAATCGCCTAAAAAGATAATCCCAAGCACCGTAATAGTAATAGCAACACCAGGAAAAGTGGCCAGCCACCAACTGGTAGCCAAGTAATCTCTACCATCACTTAAGATACTTCCCCATGATACAGTTGGAGGTTGGACGCCCAATCCTAAAAAGCTTAACGATGCCTCAAGAATAATTGTCGTCGCCACACTTAAAGTCGAAATAACAATAAAAGAAGAAATGACATTCGGCAGCAGGTGACGAGTAATGATTTTGTTGCTCTTTACTCCAATTGAATGGGCAGCTCGAACAAAATCACGCTCTTTAATCGTTAATACTTCACCACGCACCAAGCGGGCATAATTTACCCAGTTTGTTGCCCCTAACACGAATATTAAGGTAATCACACTTGGCCCAAAAACACTGAGGATAACAAGAGCAAATAAAATAGTCGGTATAGCTAAGAAAGAATCGACAAGCCTCATTAAAGCATTATCGATAAACCCTCCATAATACCCTGCAATTAATCCTACGGTGACTCCAATAATTCCTGCTACGACTACGGACGTTATCCCTACTAACAAGGAAATCTGCGAACCGTAAATAATTCTGCTTAATATATCTCTGCCTAAATTATCTGTCCCGAGTAAATGGGCCGTACTCCCTCCTTCCATCCAAAAAGGAGGCTTCAGCATATTGGCCGCATTAATAGCCGCTGGATCATGTGGTGCTAAAACAGGTGCCAATACAGCCACCAGAAAAACAAATAATACTATGACCAAACCCACTGTACCGGTTTTGCTTCTCAGCAATAACTTACTCCATCTTTTAAAAGAAGAGGGCTTTTTTCGAATGCTGTCTTCAGAAACTTCATTAATCACAGCTTGGGATTCATGACTCAATTTTTATACCCCCTTAATTGTATTTAATCCGCGGATCCAATAGACGATATAGTAAGTCCGCTATGAGATTCATCAGTATTACTAACAAAGCAATAACGAATACACTAGCTTGAACGATTGCCATGTCACGTGTATTGACCGCTTGGATCAAAAGTTGTCCCATTCCTGGCCACGAGAAAACAGTCTCAGTAATCAAAGTTCCGCCCACCAATGTTGAAGTTTGAAGAGCAGTAATTGTAATTACTGGTATTAACGAGTTTCGAAAAGCATGCTTGTATACAACAATTCTATTTTTTAATCCTTTACTTTTAGCTGTTCTTACATAGTCCTGGTTCAACGTTTCAATCATGCTGGACCTTATAAGTCGTGTCATTTCAGCGGCTATCCCTGTCCCGAGCGTAATGGAAGGAAGAACTAAATGCGCTAAAGTTCCTCTTCCTGAAACAGGAAACATACTCAAAGAAACCGAAAAAAGCAGAATCAGCATAATCCCCAGCCAGAAGTTAGGCATCGCTTTCCCCAATACAGCTGCTCCTGTGGCAATTAAATCAATGCCCGAGTTCTGTTTAGTAGCAGACCAAATCCCTAAAGGAATAGAAATGACCAACGCTATTAATAATGCAGCGATAGCTAATTCCAATGTTGCAGGAAGTCTCTCCAGCACAACCGACATAGCATCTTGCCCATAGCGATAAGACTCCCCAAAATCCCCTTGGACAAAGTTAGCAACATATGTACCGTACTGAACTAAAAATGGCTCATTTAAACCTAAAGACTCTCTCAGTAATTCAACGTCTTCTTGGGAAGCATCATCCGGCAGCATCAAAGCCACAGGATCACCCGCTACAAAAACCAGTGAAAAGACAATGAAAGAGATAATTAATAAAACAGGTATAATCTGCAAAATTCTCCTTACAAAATAATTGTTCACAGTATGCCACCTCACTGAATTTTTAAATAAGAAAAGAAGGCAGAGCCAAGCTCTACCTTCCCACTACCAAACACTAGTTTTTAGTAATCGTATCGACGTAAATAATTTCATCCATTGTTGGAGAATAATCGATCGCATCACTCACACCAACATTAATAGATTCTTGGTGTAAGACAATGTGGGCTGTATCTTCAGCTAGTAGGTGTTGAGCTTCAATATACTGTTGTGCTCTTTCTTCGGGATCCATGTTCTGAGCAGCTGCTTCTAATAAAGCCTCAACTTCTTCATTATGGTAATCAATTTGTCCTTTGAAACGTTCATAGTTATACCAATCCAAAGCATTAGCAGCGTCAAACATCGAGTTACCTAGAGCTAATAAGAAAACATCTTCATTTTCACCTGCATTACGCATTTCAACAAAGCTGCTCCATTCCATAAATTCTACATTTGCTGTCACTCCAATGGCAGACCACATACCGGCAACCATTTCAGCAACTTCAGCATCTTGTAAATAACGTCCTCTCGGGGAATGGAATGTTAATTCAAAGCCGTCTGGATAACCAGCTTCCGCCAATAGTTTTTTTGCTTCTTCCACATCGTAGTTATAAGTGTCATAAAGTTCTTCAGCAAAACCGAAGTTACCTGGCGCTACGCGAGTGATTGTTGGAGTACCAGCACCATTTAACAAATTGTCCGTAATAGCTTTATTGTCAATCGCTAAATCCAAAGCTTTGCGAACTTTAGGATCAGCAGTTGGGTATCCCTCAGTGGAACGTAAAAACAACATCATTGTACGGTTGGATGTTTCTTGAGACAAATGCGTTCCTTCGTTACTTTCTACCCGCTCCCACTCGCTCGGTGGAATGTTTGTCGCAAGATCCACACCGCCTGTCAATAGCTCGGATACTCTCGTGGAATTTTCAGGGATTACACGGAAAACCACTTCATCCCATTCTTCATTTTGTCCTTCAAAATAATCTTCATATACCTCTAGCACAACTCTGTCATCACGAATCCATTCAGAAAATTCGAATGGTCCAGTTCCGACTGGGTTTTCTAAAAAGTGATCCATTCCATTTTCTTCAATGTACTCTGACGGCAGAATACTTGAAGCGATTCTAGAAATTCGGTTAAGTAGTGCCGGATCGGGAGCATTAGTAATAATGCGGAAAGTTAGGTCATCAATCACTTCGACTTCTTTGATTGAGTTATAGTTGATATGATCAAGAAGTGTCGAATCATGCGCAACTCTTTCAAGAGTAAATTTAACGTCTTCCGAGTCAAGTGCTTCACCGTTATGGAAAGTTACACCTTCTTTTAATTTCACTTCCCAAGTTAAGTCATCAATTTTTTCATATCCTTCTGCTAAATCAGGAAGAATTTCTCCCGTTTCATTATCCCGCTTAAATAAATAATTAAACATATTTACATGAATTGCTTCTGTCGAAGTATTAACGTGGTTATGCACATCGAAAGTCACCATATCAGTACCCATTGCAACTGTTAATGTACGATCATCTTCCGAGCCACCGTTGTCGTTTGTTGCAGAAGGCTCTTCTTCTCCTCCTCCACAGGCTGCTAAAACTCCTGCTGATATTAACAAAGTACTTGCTAAACCAAAAACTTTCTTCATTGTTTTTCCCCCTTATATAACCTTAGAATTTATAAATTTTCTGTTTCTCTAGTTTTCTCTTCTATATATTCAAGAGCAAACTGAGCTAAAATAGCCGAACCATATGGTAAAGCATCTTCGTCTACATCGAACTTGGGATGGTGGTTAGGATAAACACAGTCCTTTTCTTCGTTATAGATTCCTAGACGGAAGAAAATTCCAGGGACCTTTTCAGCGTAATAAGCGAAATCTTCTCCGCCCATACTCGGATCCACAATAGTCAGTTTTTCTTCACCTAAAATTTTGTCAGATACAGAACTCAACAGCGGAATTAAAGAATTGTCATTTTTCACAGAAGGATAGCCGTAGCGATAATCCAGTTTATAAGTAGCTCCCATTGCTTCACATATCCCTTTTACATACTGTTCCATGCGTCCAGCGACTACTTCCCTTAACGTCGGATCCAATAATCGTACAGTTCCCTCGAGTCGAACTGAAGGAGCGATAATATTGCGTTTAAAGCCTCCTTCGATTTTCCCGATTGTTAAGACAGAGGGCTTTAACGGGTCAATGGATCTGCTGACAATTTGTTGTAAAGAAGATACTAATTCAGCCGCTACCGTTATTGAATCCACTGACATATGCGGATGGGCAGCATGTCCCCCTTTCCCGATCACTTCAATATCAAAAGAGTCAGTACAGGCCATCGCAACATCTTCAGCAACAGTAACCGTTCCGGTTTTCGCTGTAGGATGGACGTGCAATCCAGCAATGGCATCCACTTTGGGATTTTCCAATACCCCTTCCTCAACCATGTAACGAGCGCCACCAAACCCTTCTTCTGCTGGCTGAAATAGCAGTTTGATATTTCCCTTTTGAGGGCGGTGTTTGCTTAAAATGGTTGCAGCACCAAGCAATATAGAAGTATGTGCATCATGTCCGCATAAATGAGCAACTTTAGGTACTGTTGAAGCATATGGAACAGTTTTTTCATCTTGAATCGGCAAAGCATCCATGTCTGCCCTTAGCGCCACTGTTGGCCCTGGTTCTGTGCCTCGCAAAAGAGCGACTATGCCGGTCTTCGCTATAGGGGCTGTAATTTCATAGCCTAAATCCTCCAACTTCTCTAAAACAAACTCCGAAGTTTTGTATTCTTCGAAAGACAGTTCCGGATTCATATGTAGATGCCTTCTGCACTGTATTATGTATTCTTTTAAATTTAGCGCTTCCTGCAACAAGAGAGGTTTTTCGACTTTTACACTTTCCATTAGTCTCTCCTTTCACGTTAAAAACTTCATATCGTCAGCAAAATTAATAATAGAATGAATTTAATATTTTCAAACTATTCATTGTTTAACATATACTATATAATTTAGGAAATCAATGCAATTATTAAAATAATTTAAATATTATTACGAATTTATATAGATTAATACAATACAAGATAGTTTTTTACAAAGTAAGCGGTGGTAAACTACCCAATCTATATGGAAATAATTTAATTTTTAGTAAGTCTATTTAACTCTCAAATCACAAAAGCCGTACAACGATACCTCGCTGTACGGCTTGAGTAAAAACAAAGACCATTTATTGAGTGAAGATCATTCCATAAAAGCTTTCTTTTTAAATCAGAATTATCTCATGAGTATGGAGCTAGTCAAGAATTGATGTTTTCTTCAATGGCCGCTGCAGCGTTCAGCAGATCCTGAGTTAAATTCGGAATATCGAATTCATCAGCCCGGACACTTGGCAACGTCACCGTCAAAACCGCAGTTACTTCCATAAATCGATTGTGTATCGGTACACAGACCGACATGGCACCTTTGATCCGTTCGCCATGTGAAATGGCATATCCCTGCTGACGGATTTCTGTGATATCTTTCATTAAAGCTTCCGGTGAATTCACGGTAATATCGGTAATCGGCTTAAATTCCACCTGCTCCAAATAATTTCCGATAAACTCATCACTTTGAAAAGCCAATAATGTTTTCGCTGAAGCGCCGGCATATAAAGGAGAAGTTTTGCCGATGTAAGTCAATGCGGACAACTCATGCTGACTTGGAATATTGTAAATGCAGCGGCGTTCATTTTGTTCGATGACACTGATGGAGACATTTTCTTTTGTCAATTGACTGAGATTTTTCATCACCGGAACTGCAGCTGACAAAAACGCATCATTCTTTTCGACCAGACTGCCCATGAAGAATAACTCCATTCCCAGAGAATACTGTTTTGTCTCTTCGTCTTTCATTAAGAACCGCTCATGCACGAGTGTTGAAAGCAGCCGTTGGAGACTCGATTTGCCGATGCCGGTTTTTTTATGAAGCTCCGTCAGGCTCAACTTCTTCTCATCACGTGTAAATGCCCTCATCAACTGAATCGCTTTATGCACAGTGGACATCGAATAGTTTTTTTGAAAATTATCTTCTGACATGAGTTTCACCATTCCACTTCATTCTTTTCCGTTATTATATCACATTCGCTGCCTTTAACTTCTCGAGCTCTGAAGCGTCAAGACCGAGCAATTCACCGTAAACGGATTCCGTATGTTCGCCTAAAAGCGGAGGCGGCAACGTACTTTCGATGTTCAATTGGCTGAAGCGCATCGGATTTTTCATTATTTTCACTTCACCCGCTATCGAATGCGGCAACGTCTCCACTGACTCACGGGCTTGAACTTGTTCCTGTTCCAATGCCTGTGCGATGTTATTGACACGTCCTGCCGGTACACCTGCCTGCGCTAACTTATCCAGCCACTCTTCAGAACTCTTTGTTACGATAATTGCAGCAATTTGACTGACCAATTCAACTTCGTGTTCTTTTCGGACGCGATTTGTTTTATACCGGGGATCTGATCCCCATTCCGGATGCCCAAGAAGTTCTGACAATTTCCTGAACAACCCGTCATTTCCAGCACAAATCATAATAGGGTCATCTGAACATTGGAATACCTGATAAGGCGTAACATTGTTGTGGCGGTTACCAAGGCGCTCTGATACCATTCCCGCATTCAAATACGCACTCGCCACATTTGCCATGCTGCTCACTTGAACATCCAAAAGTGATAAATCAATCTCCTGCCCTATCCCGGTCACGTCACGCTGGCGTATGGCAGCAGTGACACTCAATGCTACATAAACCGATGTCAAAATATCAGCAATCGGAATGCCCACTTTCGTCGCTTCTCCGTCGCTCGCCCCAGTTACATCCATCAATCCGCTCATCGCCTGCACAACCGGGTCAAATCCCGGGTTTTTACTGAGCGGACCGGTGTGGCCGAATCCTGTTACCGAACAGGTAATAATTTTCGGATTCACTTTTTTCAATTCAGCGTAGCTCAATCCCCATTTTTCCATCGTGCCGGTTTTGAAGTTTTCAATGACCACATCTGCTTTCTTTAATAGCTCCAAAAATAATTCCTTGCCTTTTGCTTCATTTAAATTTAATGTGACAGACCGCTTATTGCGATTTGCACTAAAGTAATAGGCACTTTCTCCATTTACAAACGGTCCCCAATCACGCATGCTATCCGAGCCACCCGGCGTTTCAACCCGTATCACGTCGGCCCCCAAGTCCCCAAGCATCATCGCCCCGGCCGGAGCCGCGTAAACGCGTGACAGATCCAGTACCCGAATGTCTTCCAACGGTTTTGTCACATTCTCCCTCCTCTCTTCCAATTAAAATGGATTATTCAAATTTCGCTCTGCGTTTTTCCGTAACTGCCTGTACGCCTTCTTTAAAATCATTCGATTCCATCACCAAGCCCATCTTTGAAGAGATGAAATCAAGTGATGAGCGAAGCGGCATTTCTTTGCTTTGATACACCGCACGTTTTGTCAGGCGCATGGCCTGTTGAGGTCCGGCTGCCAAACGCTCGGCATACTTCTGAACATAGTCATCAAGCTCATCGTCGCCGACAACAAACGTCACCAGCCCCATTTCTTTCGCTGTTTTCGCATCAAATGCTTCTCCCGTCCACAGCATATGTAAGGCTTGATCTGTTCCCACTAATCTCGGCAGGAAATAAGCTCCTCCATCACCCGGTACAAGTCCTACTTTCACATAGCTTTCGGACAGCTTTGTCGACTCAGCTGCAATGCGGATATCACACATCAATGCCATGTCCAACCCAGCGCCGAAAGCGATGCCATGTACTTTTGCGATAACAGGCTGATCAATTTCCTGCAACAGAAGCGGAACCCGTTGCACTTTTTTCCATAATGAGTTTTTTCTCTTCAGACCGGTCGAAATCCGGTCTTCATCGGATTGATAAAACCCCCGGCCAGCAATCATTTCTTTGATGTCGCCACCAGAACAGAAGCCTCGTCCGTTCCCTTGGACAACCAGCACACGAATATCTTCTGAATCACGGACTGTTTCCAAAGCTTCAATCCATAAATCGATCATTTCTCCGCTGAATGCATTGATGGCATCCGGGCGGTTCAATGTAATCGTGGCGATATTATTCTTCACTTCAAATAGTAGATCCGGCATGAACATTCCCTCGCTTTTCGTTTGTGATAAAGTCCCATAACGATAACTCGTTATCCTCGATATATGCTTTTGCTAATTTCTTTGCCCAGTGTGCTTCGTTACCGAAGTCTTCCCGCCAGGCCCAGAGTCTTCTGGTCACTTGATGCAATTGATGTTCATGGGTCATCCCGATGGCGCCATGCAATTGATGGGAAATTCCTGCCACCGTTCCGGCCGCTTCTGAAATTTTCATCTTTGCCAAAGACAATTCCTCTTTCATGCTGCCTTCTTCAAATGCCACTATTGCATAATTGAGCGCTGCAAGAACAACAGCTGTTTCACTCGCCAACGCAGCCAAATGATGCTGGACTGCTTGGAATCTCCCAATTGACCGCCCGAACTGCTGTCTTTCATTGGCATAGAACACCGATAGATCAAGAACCTGCTCCATGGCTCCTGCCATCATCGCCAGTTTTCCAAGGACTGCATAGTTGAGCACTTTTTCAGAGATGCTGTCCCGTTCAACCTCGAATTGTGTAAGCTCTTCCAAATTCAGTCCTTTAAACCTGAGATTGTCCAACGGTTCGCCGGCAATATTCTGATTGTTTTCTACTTGTGCTTTTTCTGTCGGCAACACAGCCAGTTTATATTGGTTATTGATTTTCCCGATATAAACCACTTGAGTGACATGCCTTCCCCATGGAACTTGTTTTAGTGTAAATTCATCACCGGTTAAGTCATTATCCAGATCCAAAATAAAAGAAGTCGGTTCGTAAGTTGTTTCGACCTTTTGTTCGGCGAGCAGCCAACCCGCAATGATGGTTTCAAAAATCGGTACTGGAGCTGCATACTTGCCGGCTAAGCGCAAAATGGCAAAAGCATCGGTTGAGTCGCCGCCGGTCCCTCCAAAGTCCTCATCGATTCCTACCGATACAAGCCCGGACTCCACCAGCACATCCCAGAGATTTCCTGACCATTCGCCTTGTTCCGAAGCGTCAATCAACTCTTTTGCTACATGCTTTTTTAAAATTTTATTGGTCGTATCCACAATAAATTCCTGCATTTCGCTCATTGCGCCAACACTCCTTTTGCTACGATTCCACGAAGGATTTCTGTTGTTCCACCCCGTAAAGTAAAGCCGGGTCCATGAAGTACTGATTCTGCCATTAATCGGTCAATCAGTTTTTCCGATGTAACTGACGGAGTGGTATCAATTAACAGTCTGACGGTTTCAGCTACGGCCTGTTCAAACTTCGTTCCGAGATCTTTGACCAATGATGCTGTCAAACTGACATCTTCGCCTTCTTCAAGCATTTGCGCCACTCCGATGGACATATTGCGCAATGACCACATCCGTGCCACTAATTGCAGGGCTTGTGCTAAAGCGCTTACATCATTCTGCTCTTTTAAATGCTCCACTGCTTCCTGTAATAACGGGAAAGTACTTAAAATCCGCTCGGGGCCGCTCCGCTCATATGCCAATTCAGCCATCCCCTGTTTCCAGCCGTTTCCAACTTCTCCTATCAACCGGTTGTCCGGTACAAAGACATTGTCCATGAACACTTCATTGAAATGATGTTCTCCTGTCAGGAATTGAATCGGCTGAACCGTAACACCATCGGCAGATAAATCAATGACCAATTGGCTCATTCCCGCATGCCGGTTTTTCTCATCTTTTGGCGACGTCCGGCATAACGTAATCATGTAATGGGAATGATGCGCACCGGATGTCCAGATTTTCATACCATTGACTAACCAGCCACCTTCAACTTTTTCCGCACGCGTCTGAATAGATGCCAAATCGGAGCCGGAGTTCGGTTCGGATAAACCGATGGAGAAAAAGCATTCCCCTTTTGCAATTTTGGGTAAAAAGAAATCTTTTTGTTCATCTGTTCCAAATTTCAAAAACAGCGGTCCCGATTGCCGGTCCGCAAACCAATGCGCGGCCACTGGAGCCCCGATAGCGAGAAGCTCTTCCGTGACGATATAGCGGTCGATTGCTGATCGCTCTTGTCCGCCGTATTGCTTTGGCCAAGTCATTCCGATCAGCCCCTGCGAACCCAATTTCTTTGAGAACTCAGGCGAATAACTGGTCATCCATGAGTCAGCAGTCGTTTCAAATGCGCCGGATTCCCTTTCGCTTTTTAAATAGTTTCTCACTTCCATCCTGAACTTGTTTTGTTCAGGCGTAAATTTCACAACAGGCAAGTCTAAATTCTTCAACCATGCCGCCTCCTTGTTTATCGGTATTCGATAATTAATATCGTTATACAGTACATTATTTCGCAATTAAATTGTTTTGTCAATTACGAATTTTTTAACTATTCTATTTTTCATTACTTGCTTTCAGCATGTCAAAAAGCCCGGGCACAAGCCCGGGCTTTCTGTGTCGTCCATTTTTACGCTGTCTTCTTGTAGATGTAAGCCCCATCCTCGATACGGTCCAGTGTCACTTTGTCTCCAATTTCTACATCTTCTTCAATACGTGTAGTGATCTTGGCATTCGCTTCGTCCAGATCGACCAGTACGACATTGTAAGGCGCAATATGGGCAAACTCAGAGGGAGCGATATGAATTTTTGTAAAGCTGTAGACGCTTCCCTCCCCGTTTACTTCCCGTTCTTTGAATTCTGACTCTCCACATGAAGGACAATAATATTTCTTGGCAATTGAATCTTTCCCACAACATGAATAGATTTTCATCTCTTACACCCTCTCTAAAATATGGACGGTGGAATAAGATCCGGTACCGCCCAGATTTTGGGCCAACGCCAAGCGTGGATTATTTGCTACCTGGTTTGCAGCATTGCCACGCAATTGACGAACCAGCTGATAAATTTGCGCAATACCTGTTGCGCCAATCGGGTGACCGCGGGACAGCAGCCCTCCGCTTGTGTTGACCGGCTTGTCGCCTGACACTTTCGTCCGTCCTTGTTCGACGGCTTTCCAGCCTTCCAGCCGGTTGAAGAACCCAAGTTCTTCTGTTGCAATAATCTCTGTCATGGAAAAACAATCATGGATTTCAATGACATCAATATCTTCAGGTCCCACGCCTGCCTTCTCATATGCCAGGCGTCCAGACTTTCCAATTGCCGGAATGGACAGCAGATTTTCTGCATCCTGCATTTTCGTCGGACCCGAAACCTGTGAGCTGGCCCGCACATGAACCGGTGATTTTTTCCGTGAAATTACTACTGCAGCTGCTCCGTCCGTCATTGGAGAGCAGTCAAACAAACCGAGAGGGTCCGTGATCATCCGGGCTTCCATTATTTCTTCCAGCGTGGTGGGCTTTGGAAACTGTGCCAACGGATTATTCACTCCATTTTCACGGTTTTTTAAAGCCACGCGCGCCAAATGTTCCTTGGATGCCCCGGCTTCGTAAAAATAGCGGTTTGCCAGAACACCGAAGAATCCCGGGAACGTGAGGCCGGCATTTTTTTCAGTCGTTGTGGTATCCATGGCTGCATTGATGGCTTGTGTCACATCGGAAGTCGTTGCATGTTTCATTTTTTCCACGCCTGCCACCAGGACAGTATCGTATTCCCCGCTCAATATCCCTATAATTCCTTGACGGAAGGCGATTCCTCCCGATGCACAGGCTCCCTCCACTTTAGTGGAAGGTATATATCCCAGTCCAAGGTCGTTGGCTACAATGGCTCCCAGGATTTCCTGGTTTGAAATGCTTCCACCCATGAAGTTGCCGACAAATACAGCGTCGACTTTTGGACGTCCTGCGTCGTTCAAGGCTTCTGCGCAAGCTTCCAACAGCAGTTCCTTTAATGAAGATTCCAATTTGCCAAACTTCGTCATCCCAATGCCATGAACATATGTGTTTGTCATTTGCTCACCTCCACGTGCTGCTGCTTCATTTCGCGTTTCAGAATTTTGCCATATGAACTTTTTGGCAGCTCATCCACTATGAAGACTTCTTTCGGTTTTTTAAAACTCGCCAAATTGTCTTTGCAAAGCTCAATCAATTGTTCAACTGTCACTTTTTCTTTGCCGTTAGGCACCACAAAAGCCGTGACACTTTCCCCCCATTTATCGTCCGGAACCCCTACCACGCAGGTTTCCTTGACACCTTTATGAAGATTCAGCACTTCTTCCACTTCACGCGGGTAAATGTTAACACCGCCTGAAATAATCACATCTTTTTTACGGTCGACAATATGGACATATCCCTGTTCATCACGCCAGCCCAGATCACCTGTATGCAACCAGCCGTTCTGCAGCGTTTCAGCTGTAGCTTTTTCATTGTTCCAGTATCCCTGCATGACCAAAGAGCCTTTTGCGATGATTTCCCCGACTTCTCCGTGGGCGACTTCCCTATTTTCGTCATCAACGATTTTCACATCGACAAACACGCCGATTCGTCCGCACGATGTCAAATGATCACGGATGTCGTTACGCGGCATCATCGTGATGCACATGGGAGCTTCCACTTGTCCATAGGTCTCAACAAAGATGTTGCCGGCTTTATCAAGAGCTTCTTCCAATTTACTTGCAGCAATCGGAGAACCTGCCATATTGATCGTTTTGACTGTCGCGAGCTTTGATGCATCAAAATTCGGGTGCTGAATCATCAAGTTGACCATGGTCGGAACGAGGAACATCACGGAAACTTTGTCCTCTTCCAAGTGGTCCAGAAATTCCTCCGGCTCAAATTTGCTGTAGACCACTTGAGTCAGCCCATACAACCAGGAAACATGGCTCAAAAAATTCGACCCGTGGGTCAAAGGGGCTACGTGCCCGATAATGTCTTCGTAATCCACTTCGCATACTTGCGCCAGCGAAAGCGCTCCTGCAATAATATTGCGATGGGACAACATAACGCCTTTCGGATTCCCTGTGGTTCCAGACGTGTACATAATAGCGAATAGATCATCTTCCGCCACTTTTTCGTCGAACGATTGACCGGCATACTTCTCGACAGCGCTTTCATATTGCTGACCGATATACAGTACATCAACATTTGGTCCTACCGCATCGATCAATTCCTGGTCACCGATCAAAATACGTAAGCCTGCATCCTCTATCATGTATTGGTGCTCTTTTGGATGGAGGCGGTAATTCAACGGCACTTTGACAAGTCCGGCAAACGCCACGGCGATATCAAGTTCAATATGTTCCAAACGGTTCGACATCAGGATACCGATGCGGTCGCCTTTTTTGAAACCCTGATCATGGAACATCGCAGCTAATGCTTTGGCGCGAGCGATAAATTCTTTATATGTGAATGAACGCTGTTCGTCTTTGACAGCCATCTTTTGCGGATATGCGTGTGCTGATTTCAGCGCTAATTGGCCCAAAGTCTCCATTATCCTTCACTCCTTTGTGTAAATTGGAAAACCGGCAAGCCCCAATGCGGATCCGGACCGCGTTGAAGCTGCATATCATGTAATGGAAAAATAACATATTCAACTGTCACGGCCACCGGATTTTCCCCTTCTATAAAATGCCCGCCGTTTAACTGGCCGTCACAATCAATCATCATTCCATGAAAATGCACATCCACTTCCCCATTTTCTTTGTGTCCGACAAAACCGGTTCCTGATAAAAGTTCGACAGAGGAAGTGGAGCGCCTTTTTCCGGAATACCTTAGCTCTCCTTCTCCTTCTCCTCGCTCCAGTTGAAGAAAAGTAGCATATTTCAGTGAGCCGAAACATTGGAAATTCGCTGCTTGTATACCATAATGCACACACACTTCTTTGATTCCTTCGAACAAATCGACATCTTTCATCAAGCGGCCTGCTATCCGATGAGCGGTTCCATCATAAACTGCTTGAATGCGTTTGTTATCCAATGCTGATGCCCCCATCAACTTTCAGTACTTGTGAAGTCGTATAGCTGGCGTCTTTTGAAGCAAAATACATCACTGCGTTGGCAATATCATTCGGTTCGCCCATACGGTCGATAACTTGTTGGCTTGTATCGTATGGCACCCCTGCCGTAATAGCAGTAGCTGTAGCACCAGGAGCTACGGAATTGCATGTAATGCCGTACTTTCCAACTTCTTTTGCCACCCATTTTGTCAAAGCAATGATTCCGCCTTTCGAAGCTGCATAAGCAGGACCTGAACGGCCGTTTTTCTCATCACCGCCGGATACGACTCCTCCATTAAGCCCCGAAACCGAACTGATATTGATGATACGGCCATATCCTGCTTCTTTCATATGAGGATAAATGACCGCTTGTGTAAACAGGAAGGCCGCTTTCAAGTTGGTGTCCATATCGCGGTCCCACATTTCAAGCGTCATATCTTCCAAATCCAGACGGCTGGCAGTTCCGGCATTATTCACAAGGATATGAATCTCTCCGTACTTTTCAATGGTGCGATTGATGACCGCCTTAACAAATTCCGGATCACGAATATCCCCCAAACATTCCAAATACTCCGCATCACCGAGCATGCCGATGGTTTTTTCACAGGAATTCAAATCCACTAATACTACTCGCGCACCTTCGCTTGCCAGCTGTACAGCCACCGCCTGGCCAATCCCGCTTGCTGCTCCTGTTACAATGGCCACTTCGTTTTGCATTTTCATTTCCCCATCTCCCCTATTCCACATTTAGTAAGTCCGGTAAGAACGTCGATATTGCCGGAATATATGTAATCATCAATAATACGATAACCGCCGCAACCACAAATGGCACGACTCCCCTTGACATATCTACAATATTCGATTTTGAAATCCCCGCCGCTACGTATAAATTCAAACCGACAGGTGGCGTAAACAATCCGATGGCCAAGTTGACAACTACGAAAACTCCGAACACAGTCGGATCCACTTCTAAAAAGACTATGATTGGCAACAGAATCGGCACAAAAATATATAAGGCTGAAATCGCGTCAATAAATGCCCCTGCGATCAACAGCAATACATTCAATAATAAGAGGATGATAATCGGGTTTGTTGTAAAGCCCATGATGCCCTCCGATATATCCCTCGCAATCTGTTCGGTTGTAATAATATACGCAAATACAGACGCCGCACTGACAATAATCATTACGACCGCTGTTTGGATCGCCGCTTCTACAAAAATAGTGTATATTTTGGAAAAAGTATTTTTTCTGTTCATAATCATTCCAACCAGAAGCCCGTACACCACGGCCACAACTGCCGCTTCTGTCGGCGTGAAAAACCCGCCGTAAATACCTCCGAGGATAATTACCGGAATCATCAATCCGGGCAATGCGCCTAAAAATGCACGCCAACGCTCTTTTCCTGATGCTTTCTGGATCTCCACATCCTCGGGAACAATGAATTCCCCTTTTTTCATTTGCCTGGAGCGGATCATCATTGCTGTTACGACAAATGCCAAGCCCATCAATATCCCTGGAATTACTCCTGCAATAAACAACCGGCTGATGGTAATCGAAATCTGATCACCAGCTACTACTGCAAAAACGATAAAAGCAATACTTGGTGGAATGACAATCCCAATCGCGCCAGAACTGGCTACCAGCGCACCAGCTGTTTCTTTCTTATAGCCATTTTTCACCATTGCAGGGATCAAGATGCCTCCGATTGCTGCAACTGTTGCTGGTCCTGAACCCGAAATAGCCGCAAAAAACAATGCGACAATCACTGTGACAAAAACAATGCCACTTTTCCTGTGGCCCACCAGTGTTTGGGCAAAATCAATCAATCGCTTGGAAATCCCCACGTGCTCCATAATGACACCCGCCAAAATAAAAAAAGGAATTGCCAGCAATGTAAATTTTGCAATACTGGTGTACATGATATCTGTCACCATTTCCAAACCAAAAATTCCACCGGAAGTCACCAATACAGCAATGGATGAAACACCTAATGAAATGGCTATTGGAACGCGCAGGAACACCAGCGCGAAAAACAAACCAAATAATAATAACCCGATCACAGCGTTTCATCTCCTTCCAGTTTTCCTGACCCCATACTTTTCAACTCTTCAACACAAACTTGAATGGTTCTGATCACGCACAAAAAAGCACCGGCTGGCAAGGCGGAAGACAATACCCATTGAGGCCATCCCAATGAAGGCGTTTTTTGTCCCATGTCCATTTGAAACTGGACCATCTGTATGCCATACCACAACAAGACCCCGAACAAGAGCAGGCCCATCAATGCTGAAAACACTACCAAGGCCTTTTTTATCCCTCTGTTCATTCGGTCAAACAGCAAAGTAAAGCCGAGGTGCGCGTAACGTCGCACACCTGCAGCTGTTCCAACAAATGTTAATAATACAAAAAGGTTGATGGTGATTTCTTCTGTAAATGAAAGGGAGATATTAATCAGATTTCGTGAAACGATATTCGAAAACGCAATGATTGTCATCACCAAAAAGGAAATGAACAAAATCACCTCTTCAAGATAATTCAAAAACTTCAATCAAGTAACCCCCTTATTCACCCTGAAAAGCGCTTAATAGATCGGCACCCCAAACGTCCGTATACTGCTCGTAGATAGGCTGTACCGCTTCTTTGAATTGAGCAATTTCTTCTTCTGTCGGTGTATAGATCTGCATACCTGCAGCTTCCAGCTCTTCAATTTGCTGAGCTTCTTTTTCGCGGGCGATTTCCACCTGGTAATCTGCTGCTTCTTTACCAAGACGGTCAAACAACTCCTGGTCTTCCTCGCTCATGGAATCATACAATTTCTTGTTCATCCCCAAAACCAATGGGTCGTATGAATAATTCCACAGCGTCATGTAATCCTGTACTTCGTTCAGTTTTGAAGAATGGATAACATCCACCGGGTTTTCCTGGCCGTCAATTGTCCCTTGCTGCAACGCCGTAAAGACTTCTGAGAACGTCATCGTTTGCGGGTCAGTACCGAGTTCCCGGTAAAGGTCTGTGTACATTGTGATTCCAGGGATGCGGATTTTCAATCCAGCCAAATCCTCCGGTGTTTTTACTTCCAATTTGCTGTTCGTCAATTGACGGAAGCCGTTTTGTCCATATCCCAGTGCATGGACGCCTTTTTCAGCTAAAATTTCTTTCAGCATTTCCCCGCCTTCTCCGTTGAATACCGGATCGACTTCGTCTGTGTTGTTAAACAGGAACGGTGCACTCGCTACACCAAAACGGTCATCCAAAATGGAGTAAATGATCGTTGAGTTGAATGTCAAGTCGATGGACCCTTTCGCCAGTCCTTCTACCGCTTTCCCTGAATCCCCACCGGACAATTGTTCGTTGCCGTATAGCTCAAGATTGATGCGTCCATCACTTTCTTCCGCCAAATCTTCTTTCAGCTTTTCAGCAGCTTCATACCAAGTGGAAGACTCCGAGACCGTTACGGACATCTTTAAATCATACTGTTGGCCTTCTGCGCTTGCATCATTTTCTGCCTCTTCTGAACCACATGCTCCCAAGATCAATGCTGCCGATAAACCCAATGCTGCTGTACCAAACTTCTTTTTCAACATTCTCTTTCACCCCTGTTTTTGTTTTTTGTGGATTGCTTCATGTAAAAAATCGACGATATGGACTGCCTGCATTTCTTTCTCCAATCCTTCCCGCTGGATGCCTACCTGCATTTGCATCAAACATCCCGGATTCGAAGTAACAACTTTTGCCGGTTGCAGCTCTTTCACTCCCTTCATCTTCGAGTCAAGGATGCGCCTGGCCATTTCCGGCTGCAGCAAATTATATATCCCAGCCGATCCGCAACAGCTTTCCGCATCGATCAATTCTTTATATTCAAAGCCCGGTGCATCTTCCAAAAGAGACCTTGGCTCTAAAAACACTTTGTTTACATTCCGTAAATGACAGGAATCCTGGTATGTGACGATTCCTGCTTCTTCAGACTCTAATTCCTTCAAACGGGCGTTTAAACCAAGTTTTACGAATAAAGAAGAGATATCAGTCATCTTCCTTGAAAAGCGGGCTGCTTTTTCCGCGTACTCGCTGTCTGCCTGCAAATGTTTCTCGTATTCGCTCAGAAACGCTCCACAGCCGCCGGCATTGTTGACAATGTAATCATAATCATCCGAGTCGAATGCATCGATATTCGCCTTCGCATTCCGCACTCCTTTGTCGAGCTCCCCACTATGGCCATGCAGAGCCCCGCAGCATTGCTGCTCTTTAGGAATGGTCACTTCAGCTCCCAGCCATTCGAGCATTTCGATGGTTTTGCGGTTTGTTTCCTGGAATAATGTATCCATCAGACATCCTGTAAAAAATGCGACTTTTGTGGTCGCCGTTTTTGACGGGTTACCCCTTTTCTTTTCCCTTTTCTTTTTCTTCTCAACGGCCGGCAGCACACCTTCCATTTCCTTCATAAACGGCGGGAAGAGATCCAGAAAACCGATTTTCCTCGTTGCTTTTTGCAAACCGGATTTTTGGTAAAACTGAATCAGCTTAACGGTTCCGGCCATTTTCTTTTGATCAGCGAATATTCCATCAAACGCAGCTTTTCGTGCGGTTTTTTCGACGAACTTCTTCGGCTTAACTTGCTGGATGGCAATGCGTGTTTCTTCGATCAAAGCACCATACTGAACCCCCGCCGGGCAGGCCGGTTCGCATGCCCGACAGCCGAGACACATGTCGAAGGAATCTTCCACAGAACCATCCCATACCACATCACCATCCCGCATCGCTTTCATCAAAGCAATTCTCCCACGCGGCGAATGGGTTTCATCATTATTCGTGGCCAAATAAGTCGGACAGGCGGATAAGCAAAAACCGCAGCGCATGCAATCTGTCAAATACTCCTCGTTGACATTTTCAACAAAAGAATCCTTCATTTTTTGCTGAATGGCACTAACCACTGTGAACCACCAGCCTTTTCTTCGTTTCTTTCGCGAAGACTTTTCCAGGGTTCATGATATTCAATGGGTCGACGGCTTGCTTGATGTGCTTCATCAAATCAATGCCTGCTGTCCCAAGCTTCCATTCGAGATAAGGAGATTTCATTTCTCCTACTCCATGCTCACCGGTAATGGTGCCACCAAGTTCAATCGCCGTATGGAAAATTTCATCCAGGGCATGCTCGACACGCTCCATTTCTTCTTTGTCCCGTGCATCGGTCAAACAAGTGGGATGCAGATTGCCGTCACCGGCATGTCCGAATGTATTGATCTGGACATTGTACTTAGCGGCGATTTCCTGGATTGCTTTCACCATAGTGGCGATTTGCGAACGCGGTACTGTGGCATCTTCCAAAATGGTCGTCGGCCGCTTGCGGGACAATGCCGATAAAGCGACACGTCTGCCTGTTTTCAACTCCTCAGCCTGCTTTTCCGAAGTTGCCAGAATCGCCGATGTGGCTCCTTGCTGCTCTGCAATCCCGATCATTGTTTGAATATCCCGCGCCACCTGTTCTTCTGTACCGTCCTGTTCCATCAGCAGCATCGCTTCCGCGTCTCTGGGGAGTCCAATTGACATGAAATCCTCTACTGCATGAATGGTGCCTTTATCCATAAACTCTAATGTAACGGGTATAATTTTATTGGCGATAATGGCCGAAACGGTTTTCGCTGCATCTTCCAATGAATTAAAATAAGCAATCCCAGTTTTTTTAATGGCCGGAAGCGGAATCAGCTTTAAGGTGATTTCTGTAATAATGCCGAGCGTCCCTTCCGCACCTACCATCAATGACAACAGGTCATAGCCTGCCACATCTTTTGCCAGCTTGCCGCCAAGCTTCATAATTTCACCATTTGGCATCACTACTGTCATAGCTTTCACGTAATCTTTAGTGACCCCGTATTTCAAACCTCTCAGTCCTCCGGAGTTTTCGCTGACATTGCCTCCAATGGTTGAGATTTTCATTGAACTGGGATCAGGTGGATAAAACAATCCGTGCTTTTCAACAAACAAACATAAATCTTGGGTGATGACTCCCGGCTGGACTGTGACAGTCAGGTTTTCTTCGTCCAATTCGAGGATTTTTTTCATATTATTAAACAGAATGACAACACCGCCTTGCGTCGGCACTGTTCCCGCCGCTAAGTTTGTACCGGACCCCCTTGATATGATGGGTATTTGGCTTTTCTCGCACAGTTTAACAATATCGGCTATTTCCTCGGTGCTTGATGGAGAAAGAACCAAATCGGGTTTTGCCTGAAAGTTCGCCGTTGCATCATACGAGTAAGCAAGCAATTGTGCCTGGGAATGTTTTGTATTAGCTTCCCCCACAATTGACAAAAAAGGTTTTGTAGCTTCCAGTTCCACTTTTCCGCCTCCTTTCCCGAAGGTTTTAACTAATGATAATATTCAAACTCTTTTTACTCTATGGATATATAGACAAAATTCGACATGCTTCCCTCTGTTTTTTTGTACAAAAAAACAAAAAGACACTCTGCAGGTCAGAGTGTCATGATTTCCGTAACAAACGGATGGCAGTATAAAGAATCGCAATGTCGTTGTTATCCGTCAGATCCACATTCAAAAGCGATTCGATTTTGCCCAAACGATAACTTAACGTATTTTTGTGGATGTGAAGTTCCTCCGCCACTTCTTTCAGGGATTTCTTTTTCTGAATCCAAACTTCCAAGTTGTGGAGCAGTTCCTTTTCTTTTAACAAAGGAGCAATGGTTCTATTTAAAAATTCCTTCCGTACTTCAAGTGGGATGGAATGATACAGCAGCTCCAATTTCAAATCTTCCTCGAAAATCATTTCTCCCTGCAAAGCGGATACAGAAACAGCCATCTCTGCTTGTTTAAAAGATTCGCCCAATTTGTCAAAACTTGTGACGTTGCCAATCCCGATCGGCAATTTCCTTCCGGCCTTTTTCTCCATCTTTCTTGAAAGACCTTTTAAACTTTCGCACAATTGATGTTTCGGAATGTTCGGCAACAGCAACACCAGTTTTTCCAATCCCCACCTGAATATTTTCAGCTCCGGATGAATGGTTTGCATTTTCAGGAGGTTTTCGACATCCGCAATTTCCCATTGTTGAAAAGTTTGGATCAGTGCCACCCGCTCATACTGTGAAATTTCCATATTGATCATTCGAGCCCGGTCTTCGATAACTTCCCTGTCTGCTTCCGCAGTTATCAAATCAAAAAAGAAAAATTCAATTTCACGAATGCCCCGTTCTTTCTCCTGGCGGGACATAAAATCCGTAATGAACAATTCTGCCACTTTGCGCACCAACTTAGCGTATTTCTCAACTTCAGAAAGCGTCCCTGTTACACCCAAAACGCCAATGGGAATACCGGCGATAATGATGGGCATGACAATTCCTGGCTTTACGCCTCTCAGTTTCTCGCACATCTCCTTCGTCATATGTATTTCCTGCTGATTTTTCATTGAAAGTGCTGCTCCTTCATGATAAGAGTTCAGCCTTACCGGATCGGTACTTGCCACCACAAATCCGTTTTTATCCGTCACTATTACATTTTTGTCAATCAGTGAAGAAAGCTCCTGGACGATCCGAGCTCCAAAATCTTCAAAATCAATCATATCCTCGCCTCCTTTCCAGATCAATTAAGACCTTCCGGCACTTTAATATTTTTCATTATAGTGACAATCTATTGAATCCTCCACCCTTTGTACAGACAAACATGAATACTTTCCCGAATTTCCGGCTTTCTCCGAGACATGCGAATAAAAAAAGCTCGGAAGCTCCTTCAGAGTTTCCGAACTGTTTGACAGGATAAATATGGATGACCATAATGATTACCCCTTATACCCTAAATCTTTTGAAATATTAGCGGCAGTTTCTCTCATTTTTTCGATAATGACCGCTTTTGTATCTTTATTGAATTTGATTGCAGGAACACTGACAACCAATGCAGCGATCACATTGCCATTATGGTCCATAAGCGGGAACGAAAACCCTGCCGTATCAGGATAGATCTCTGCACGGCTATGAGAGTAACCTTGAAGCCTTATTTTCTCCAACTCTTCAGCCAACACAGCTTTATCCGTTATTGTATTGTCAGTGACTTTTTTCAGTTCTGTCCGCTCCAGAAATTCAGCGATTTTCTTTGGTCCTGAATAGGCAAGAAGCAACTTAGGACCCGACCCTAAATAGAGAGGAGTCCGCCCTCCTACCCTGCTGTAAAGGCGGATATGTTTTTTGCTTTCTATTTTTTCCACATAGACGGCTTCTTCTCCTTCTAAAACCGCTAAATGGACTGCTTCGTTTAATTGTTGGTTCAACTGCTGCATGTGGGGCAAGGCAATCTTTCGAAAATCCAGTTGGTCTGCCACGTAGCTTCCTAACTCCAATAGCTTCAATCCCAAGCGGTATTTCACATCATGACTGGTATGCTTCGTTTTTGTCAAAAATCCGCTTGCTTCCAGTGATGAAATCAGACGGTATGTGGTGGGTTTTGGCATTTTGTCCAGTGTGGCCAATTCGGCAAGTGTCAGCTCTGGATGTTCTTTGAAATAATCCAGTAACTGCAAGGCTTTGATAACGCTTTGGTTCATAAATTAGTAGCCTCCCTGAATTATATGAGTACGTAAAAGAGCCGATAAAAAGCAGGTTCAGACAACTTTAGCCGTCAGCATTTCAACAACTTGGTCGCCAACTTCTTTTGTAGTCGCCTGCCCTTTCATATCGGGTGTCAGCACTTTATTTTCCACCATCAAGTCTTCAATGGTATTTAAAAGTCTTTTTCCCCAGTCTTCCTGACCGAAGAAATCAAGCATTTGGCTTGCAGACCATAAAGCTGCGAGAGGGTTGGCCAATTCTTTTCCGGCGATATCCGGCGCAGAGCCATGAATTGGCTCAAACATGGAAGGGTATGATTTTTCAGGGTTAATATTGGCTCCTGCCGCCAACCCCAACCCACCAGTCAGTGCTGCTCCCAGATCGGTTAGAATATCACCGAATAAGTTCGAAGTAACCACAATTTCAAACCGTGTCGGATCAAGCACGAAAAACATACTTGCCGCATCCACAAGGTAAGAAGCTGTTTTTACATCCGGGTATTCTTTGCCGACTTCTTCAAACACCTGATCCCAAAAAACCATCGAATAATTTAATGCGTTGCCTTTACTGATGCTTGTAAGCGTTTTTCCGGCTGCTCGTGCTTCTTCATATGCATAACGGATTACCCGTTCTGTTCCTTTACGGGAAAAGACACCCGTCTGCAGCACAACTTCTTCCGGTTTGTCTTTAAACAGCCAGTCGCCTGCTCCCGCATATTCCCCTTCGCTGTTTTCACGGATGACCAGCATATCGATGTCCGGTTTTTCGGTCAGGGGGCAAGGTGCTCCATTTAATAATTTGATGGGGCGAAGGTTAATGTACTGATCAAAACCTTTGCGGATTTTGAGCAGTAAATCCCATAGGGAAATATGATCCGGAACTCCCGGGAATCCGACTGCCCCCAGGTAAATGGCGTCGAACTCACTCAGCTGCTCCATGCCATCTTCATCCATCATTTTGCCGGTTTCGCTGTAAAATTCGCAGCCCCAAGGAAAACGTGTAAACTCAAAACGGAAACCACCATCCATTTCAGCAATTTTTTCAAGCACTTTTACACCTTCATCAATTACTTCCGGCCCCACACCATCTCCAGGTATTAAGGCGATTTTATAAACATCCATGAAATTCCCTCTTTTCGATTTGAATAAAAATCTTGAATAAAAAACGGGAGGCACGCCTCCCGTTTTTTACTGTTTCTTTTTAAACTTGCAGGTTTTCTACAATGGTCGTAATCCCTTGTCCTCCACCCATGCACAATGTCACAAGGCCGTATTTTTCACCGGACCGCTCCATTTCATGCAAAAGTTTTGTCATCAGAATACTTCCTGTTGCACCGATTGGATGCCCAAGAGCAATAGCTCCCCCGTTCACATTGACACGGTCCGTGGACAAGTTGAGTTCTTTAAGAACCGCCAAAGATTGAGCAGCAAAGGCTTCGTTCAATTCAATAAGTCCGATGTCATCCAATGTTAATCCAGCCATTTTCAGCGCTTTATGAGTGGACGGTACAGGGCCGATTCCCATAATTTCCGGCGATACACCCGACACTGCTTGTGCAATGATCCGCGCCTTTGGTTTCAGCCCGTATTCCTGAGCTTTGAGGTCACTCATCATCAACACAGCTGAAGCTGCATCGTTTCTGCCGCTCGAGTTGGCTGCTGTAACCGATCCGCCTTCTTTAAAGACAGGCTTTAATTTCGAGAGTTTATCAACCGGCGTTTTCCGAGGATGCTCATCTGTATCAAATCGGATGGTTTCTTTTCTTTTTTTAATTTCATAAGGAACGATTTCTTTTTGGAAATACCCTTCCTTAATCGCTTTTTCGGCCCGTTCCTGACTTTGGAAAGCAAATTCGTCCTGCTCAGTCCGGCTGATGTTATGCTGGTCAGCCAAGTTTTCAGCAGTCATGCCCATTGTCAAATCGCCATAGACCTCTATCGGCTGCGACCGGGGCTGGCTTTCAGTATTCGGGTCCACCAGCATCGCATTTCCCGCCCCGTAACCATAACGCGCATTGCGCATATAGTACGGAGCTGTGCTCATGCTCTCGGCTCCTCCTGCGACCACAATATCCGATAATCCAAGTCGGATCTGCTGATCGGCGTTATTGATCGCCTGAAGCCCTGATCCACATTGGCGATGCACGGTGTATCCTGTCACTTCGACCGGCAGATTGGCACGCAATAATGCCAGTCGGGCGAGGTTGGATGAATCCGAGCTTTGTTTAGCTTGGCCCATGATTACTTCGTCCACCAGGCTTTTATCGAGATTTCCTCTGGTCAAGACTTCATCGATCACTTTGGCGCCCAGAAAATCAACCAATTCATCTTTTAATGTTCCACCCATTTTCCCGATGGCTGTCCGTACAGATTCTACAATTACTGGATTGTTCATGAAGTTCACCTCCGCTTATTTTTTGTATTCTTTTTTCAATTGCGCAGCGATAATGTTTTTCTGAATTTCCGAAGTTCCTTCGTAAATTTTTGTAATACGGGCATCACGGTAATAACGTTCGATCGGGTAATCTTTCATGTAACCGATACCGGCGTGAATCTGCACTGCCAAGTCCGCTACACGGTTATAAACATCCGAACCATACATTTTCGCAATTGCCGCTTCTTTGATGACGCGTTGCTTGTCATCTGTCATCCATGCTACGCGGTAAGTCATCGCACGAAGAACTTCGATTTGTGTGCTGATTTCTGCCAGCATATGCTGAATTGCCTGGTTTTCGAAGATCGGTTTGCCGAACTGCTCTCTTTCAAAGGCATAATCCATGCAATGCTCCAACAAACGTTCTGAAGAACCAAGATTTCTGGCTGCCAAGCCTGCACGGCCATTGGCCAAAATTTTCAATGCATTGATGTAGCCTTGTCCTTCTTCCCCAAGAACGTTTTCAACCGGAACTTCCATGTTATCAAAGAACAATTCTGCAGAATGTGAACCGCGCAAGCCCATTTTTTCTTCTACTGCACCGACTTTGAAACCTGGAAAGTCTTTTTCAACAATGAATGAAGTGATTCCTTTTGCACCTTTTGATGGGTCAGTTGAAGCCATGACAGTAAATACATGTCCCTCCACAGCATTGGTGATATAATGCTTTGATCCATTGATGATGTATTTATCGCCTTTTCTGACAGCAGTTGTCTTTAATGCAGCTGCGTTGGACCCGGCAGAAGGTTCTGTTAAAGCAAAAGCACCGATCCATTCCCCCGTCGCCATCTTCGGCAAATATTTCTGCTTTTGTTCTTCTGTCCCAAGTTCTACAATTCCGACAGACCCGATACCTGTATGGGCGCCGATCAATGTTGTATAGCCGTTATGCGTTTTTCCGATTTCTTCGTACACGGCACATTTCCCGACCATATCAAGTCCCAGTCCGCCGTATTCTTCCGGGATACTCAATCCGAAAAGACCCATTTCTTTAGACATTTCAATAATATTTTCAGGAACTTCGTCATTTTTTTCGATTTCCATTGCTACCGGTTCTACTTCTTCACGGATAAACTTGCGTACCCCTTTGCGGATTGATTCAATATCTTCTGAGAATGAAAAATTCATGTTCAAGCACTCCTTTTAGTTTATTGGTTTGTAAATTGTGGTTTTCTTTTTTCTAAAAATGCAGCGGTTCCTTCGGTTTTGTCTTCTGTGCCAAAAGCGATTGTCTGTGCGAGCTTTTCGATCATTAAAGCTGTATCCAAATCCACATCAAATCCTTTGTGGACAACCATCTTCGCCAATTTCACTGCAACCGGGCCTTTGGAGTGGATGGCTTCAGCTTTTTGCTCCACCACGAAGTCCAATTTCTCGACCGGCACAACTTCTGATACTAAGCCGATGCGTTCTGCTTCAATTCCACTGATGATTTTCCCTGTCAAAATCATATCCAGCGCAATTCCTTTACCGACTACACGCGCCAGCCGCTGTGTTCCCCCAGCTCCAGGAACGATGCCCAAATTCAATTCGGGCAATCCGATTTTCGCGTGTTCAGCAGCTACGCGAATGTCACAGGCCAAGGCCAATTCACATCCGCCGCCTAATGCAAAACCGTTAATCGCAGCGATGGTAGCTTTGCTGCAATTCTCAATTTTTTTATAAGTGCCTTGCATACCCGGTACCAATGCATCCAACATTTTCCGTTCCTTCAGCTGACCGATGTCGGCCCCTGCCGCAAATGATTTATCACCAGTCCCTTTAAAAACGATGACGTTAACCGATGGATTTTGTTCACATTGATCCACCGCTTGTTCAATTTCCTTTAAAGTATCAGCGTTTAATGCGTTCCGCACTTCAGGCCGATCTATCATAACCAAGGCATACTTTTCTTTGAATTCCAGCGTTATATTCTGAAACATGTTCATCCCTCCTTACTGGTTTTCGTAGTTATAAAACCCGGAACCCGACTTGCGTCCAAGACGACCTGCCTTCACGTACTTGATCAGCAATGGACATGGACGGTATTTTTCACCTAAGGTCTGATACAGGTATTCCATATTTCGCAATCTTGTATCCAGCCCCACAAGGTCAGCAAGTTCCAATGGTCCCATCGGATGGTTCAAGCCGAGCTTCAGTGCTTTATCAATATCTTCGGCAGAAGCGACGCCTTCCATCAGCATGTTCATTGCTTCGTTACCGATCATGCAGTTCATCCGGCTTGTAACAAATCCAGGAAACTCGTTCACTTCAACTGTTTCTTTCCCCAGTTTTTCGCCGACTTCCTGTGCCAGCGCCATGGTTTCATCTGAAGTATCCAGCCCGCGAATAATTTCAATCAACTTCATTTTATGGACAGGGTTGAAGAAGTGCATCGCCAAAAACTTGTCGGGACGTGAAAGCTGTGCGCCGATTTCTGTCGGACTCATCGTTGACGTATTGGTTGCCAATAATGTATGTGGCGGACATTTCTCATCCAAACGTTTGAAAACATCAATTTTAAGATCCATATTTTCAAGAACGGCTTCGACTACTACATCGGCATTTTGAGCTGCAGCATCAAAATCGGTTGTATAAGTGATGTTGCTCAGCGCTGTATTCACCGCTTCTGCAGAAATATAGCCCCGCTCTGCACTTTTGTTCATTTCTTTTTCAATATATTGTTTGGCATTGTCGAGGGCTGTTTCTTTGATGTCGTTGAGAGTAACGGAATATCCACCTAAGGCTGCCGTATAAGCAATTCCTCTCCCCATTACCCCGGAACCGATTACTGAAAAATTCTTCATGCTTCCACTCCTTTGTTTTTATTAATGAAACGTCATTTCATATATCGGTCTAATGAAATGGTCTCTGAACTTCCGAGACCATTACACCAGCATAAAATTCAAAACATAAACATATGTAAGTGCCGCGAAAGACGTAAAAAGAAAATAGGCACCGTTCCACCGATACGCTACTGTCACCCCATTCTTCTTGACGCATGCACTGATGATGATGTTCATCGCATTCAACGGACTGATGGCTGACGACAACATCCATGAGAAGATGCACATAAAAGCGATAAGAGAAGGGTGAAGCTGTATATCTGCTGAAATGACTGCCGTCAGGACGAGTGGCACTGTGATGATTTGATGCACTCCAAGTAAAGCGAGCAAAGTGACGCATCCCACGATGAAAAGAAATAAGATGCCGACTGTGTGCAGCGAAGCCCATTGGATCGCCTGTTCAACCATCGTCTTAACAGGGGTACGCGCAATTGCGTTGCCGAATACTCCAGCACTCAAAAACAGGCAGATTTCCGTTTTTGTCTGCGTTAGTAATTTGTCTTTGTACAAAAACATCTCTTTCTTTAAAATTCCTGTCGTCCCACGCAGCAAAAACCAAACTATCGGAATGACCAGGCATACTATGCTGACCAGCAGAAGCATCGATTTGTGAAGCCATTGCTCTAAGCTGATCAAAAGAACGACAATCAGAAATACATAACTGACGAGCATAAAGATATGCTTCTTCTGCTCTGCCCCCTCTTCATCTGTTGGGGCAATCCCTGTTTTCTTCTCAATCAATACGTTTGGCCGGAACAGGAATATACCAAATGCCAATTGAACCAAAGCAAATGCAATGCCAACCGGCAAATATGACAGGTACGTAATGTCCAGGTAATAGATCACTATGCCGACAGAAGCGAAAAATGGAGACCAGATTACAGAAGGCGTGAATCCGATATAGTATGATTTTGACAGAACCTTAGGTGAGATCTTGATGTTTTCTACAAAGCCATGAACTATTCGCAGCGCCCCCATATTCAAGATTGGAGACACTACGACCATCACTGAAGACAGCCCGTAAAAAATATTTCGTTGGTTGTTTTTCAAATCATCCAAATAGGAAACTGTACTTCCGATGATCCCTTCTCTTTTCAACGGAACAGATAAGAGTGGCGCCAGGATTAAAATAGCCAGCAACGGCATGTTTTGAGTAATTCCCCGGAACAACCCCAGCCCCGCGCCACTCATAAAAAAATGGATGGCCATCCCGATCAATAACAGCGTGGATGTGAATATTTTCCCTTTCTTATCGAGCAGCAGCCATAACGAGAAAAAAACCAATATGGCCAATGAGTTGTAAACAGTGTTGATGACATCATTGCCAATAAACGAATTGACTATATACAACAAACACATAATCAGAATAAGAGCAAACCTCGGCATCCTGCCCCTTCTCTCTTAAAAAGCTTTATTTAATTTCAAGCTGCCGGCATACAGATAATTCAGCTGGTCCTGGTACTCGCCAATGATTTCCTGGAAAATTTCGTTGACGGATTTCACCTCATTGACCAACCCAATGGATTGACCCAGTGCAATCACACCTGATCCCAAGTCTCCTCCTGTGATCAATTGTTTATAGGATTCCCCGCTGATATAAGGCATGATTTCTTCCAAAGTCGCACCGTTCTCTTCCAGTTCCAATAAAGCGAGCGCATTTTCCGTTTTCATGACACGGGCCGCTTTGTTAATGGACTTCTTCACTAACACGGTATCCGTTTCCTGCATTTTTAGTATTTTTTCTTTTACAGCAGGATGAAGACCGATTTCCTGAGAAGTTAAGAATCTGGTGCCCATTTGGACACCTTGCGCGCCCAGCGAAAATGCGGACAATACTGCTTTGCCGGTTGAAATGCCTCCTGCTGCAATCACTGGTATGGAAAGTTCTTGAACAGCTCTTTGAGTCAGGGTCATTGTCGTGATGTCATCTTTTCCTGGGTGCCCTCCACATTCATATCCCACTACCACGACCGCGTCGCAGCCAATCGCTTCGGCTTTTTTTGCGAAGCGGACAGAAGGCGCTACATGGACCACCTTAATACCATTTGCTTTCAACTGCTCCATGTATTGCTCGGGATTGTTGCCTGAAGTAAAGACGACTGGAACCTCTGCTTCAATTGCCCCTTCGATAAACTCATCCATTGGTCTTCGTATCCCAATGGCAGCATTCATACCAAAAGGTTTCGAAGTAAGCGTTCGCGTCTTTTCGATGTCACGCAGCATTTCTTCTTTGTCGGCATAACTACCAGCGGTAATCAGTCCTAAGCCACCAGCGTTGGAAACCGCTGCTACCAGTTCAGAAGTGCCAAGCCCTTGAAGTCCGCCTTGGATGATGGGGTACTGGATATCGAACATTTCCGTTATCTTCGTCTGGATCATTCCCATTCACCGCCCTTCTTCTAATTACCTGCTTCTAACCGGATGCTTTCCCGATTGACAATGGTTGGAACTTCTTTCCCTTCTAATGCCGACACCAAATTCTGTGCAATGGTCACGGAGGTCTTCCTGGCTGCTTCTTCGCTGATTCCTCCAATATGCGGAGTGACTGTGACCTGCTCAAATTTGAAAAAAGGATGGTCTGCCGGAGGCGGTTCTTTTGCAAATACATCCATTGCCGCCCCTTTGATGCTTCCGTTCTCCAACACTTCTACCAAATCGCTTTCATTGATGATGCCTCCTCTTGCTGTGTTGATCAGATAGGAGTTTTTCTTCATTAAGGATAACAGCGATTTGTCAATTATCTTTTCTGTTTCTTTTTTCAGCGGAATGTGAAGGCTTACAATATCACTTTCTTTAAAAATCCTGTCCAGTGAAGTGGTCAAGTCGACAGAAATGTCTGCTGCCGCAACTCTGTGTTTCTCCGAAATTGACCTTACATAAGCGGTCACTTCCATTCCAAAACCGGCATACAACATTTTCGCCACTTTTTGTGCAATACTCCCAAACCCGACCAGGCCGACTTTTTTGCCGTGCAATTCACTGGTATAGTTGCCGTCGCGATAAGAGAAATTCCCTTTTTTCGTTTCTTCATTGAATACAGAAGTGTTTTTCATAGCTGCCATGATAAGGCTTACCGCATGTTCCGCTGTCGCCTGGCTGTTCAAGCTCGGAGCGTTCAATATGGCAATCCCTTTTTCGGAAGCATACTTGACATCGATATTATCCAAACCGACGCCGGCGCCGGAGATGGCTCTGACACCGGAACATTGGTCAAGGATGGCAGGAGTGATGGCAGCGGGAGCACGTAAAATAATGCCATCCACGGAATTGTCCGCCAAGAACTCAACCACTTGTTGTTCATCGAAATTCTGAAATTTGGTAACTTCCGCTAAATTATTTAAAATTGCCTCTCCGTCCGGATGGTACATCGGAAGCAACTGCAACACTTTCGGTTTTCCCACGACGTCCCTCCTTTGAACAATTTTCTCCTGCCCTCAATTCCTATTCTTCAAATGCAGGCTCTTGTTCCTTTTCCGGTTGTTTCAAAGTAACCTTTTGCAAAACGATAATGGACACCAGTACGGCGATGCCAATAACATCGCTGTAGACTCCTGGGATGATCATTAATAATGACCCGGCAAACATCACGAGGCGTTCATACCATAAAGAATGGCGCAGCAGCCAACCTTCCACTGCACTGGCAATTCCCCAAATACCAATTGCTGCAGTAATGACTGACAGAATAATTGTGGATGCATCTCCTATTAATAGAAGAGACTCTCCGTACACAAACATGAAAGGCACGATAAACGCTGCCAAACCTAACTTCATCGAAATTACACCTGTTTTCATCGGTTCCGAGCCGGATATTCCTGCCGCTGCAAACGATGCAAGAGCTACAGGAGGTGTGATGGCTGACAAAATGGCAAAATAGAAAATGAACATATGAGCCGCAAGTGGTGCAACACCCAGTTCAATAAGTGCCGGGATGGTCAACGGAACCTGAACGATATATGCCGCAACTGTCGGCAGACCCATTCCAAGAATAATACTTGTGACCATTGTGAACAGCAATGTAACAATCAGGATTCCGCCTGACAGTTCAATAATGATGCTGCTGAATTTCAGGCCGATACCTGTCAAACCGATGATGCCGATGATGATACCGGCAGCCGCACAGGCAATAGCTGTTTCAATTGCTGCTTTAGCCCCTAAATCCAGCGCCCGGATGATGGTTCCGAAAGACAATCTTGTCGCTTTCATCGCTGCAGCCACTAAAATAGTTGCTGCAATTGAAAACAAACCTGCTCTCATTGGTGAAAAGCCCGACACAAGCATATAGACGATTACGATTAACGGCACAAAGAACAGGAAACCATTCTTTAAAACCGTCCAAAAGTTCGGTAGTTCCGATTTTTTCAGGCCTGATAGGCCAAGTCGCTTGGCTCTCAAATCAACTTGAAAATACAAACATAGATAGAACAACAATGCCGGAATCGCCGCTGCCAAAGCAACTTCCATGTAAGGAATCCCTAAATAAGAAGCGATGATGAACGCGGAGGCTCCCATGATCGGCGGCATAATTTGTCCGCCCGTCGATGATACAGCCTCTACAGCGCCGGCAAAGTCTTTTTTATATCCCGTCTTCTTCATCAGCGGAATGGTAAATGCCCCAGTCGTTACGGTATTGGCTACTGCGCTACCGGAAATCGTGCCCAGGATGGAACTGGCAACGATGGCTGTTTTCGCAGGACCTCCGCGGTATTTCCCCATGCCAGCAACTGATAAATCGATAAAGAATTGTCCAGCTCCCGATACTTCCAGAAACTTTCCAAACAAGATGAACAAGAAGATGAATGTCGCAGAAACACCCAGTGGTGTACTGAACACTCCCGTTACTGTGTAGAAGAGGTGGTCAACGATCCACATAGTAGTAAACTCTCTATGGGAAAGCACCCCTGGAAATAAATGTCCCCAAAATCCATATGCAAGACATACGGCAATAATGATGACCAGTGCATTTCCGACTACACGCCGTGTCGCTTCGATAAGAAGCAACCCGGCGACAAGCCCGATGCCGATTTCCAGTCCACTTAAATCTTCAATATAACTCATACGGGATGAAATGGTTTGTGCGTTGAACACGAAGTATGAATAAACAGCTAGCGACAAAGCGATGAAAATCCAGTCATACCATGGAACATTGTCACTCTTTATTGCTTTTTTAGTTGGTTTGTAGATAGCGAAAGTCAATGCCAGTGCAAAAGCTACGTGCGCTGAGCGCTGAAGGATTGATTCGAAAACACCAAACATAGCGGTATAGAGATGAAATAGAGACATCACAACTGCAATAACTGTAATGATCTTACCGGTCATTCCTTTTAAAGAACGGACTTTGTTGTTCAAAACCCCTTCTTCTGAATAGTCGGCTGCTATTTTCTCTTTTTTTTCTTTTGTGCCTGCTACCTGAGTCATGTACTCACCTTCTTCTTAAAAGTAATCGGTTTATTCCAAGGCTCCAACTTCTTTGTAATATTTCTCGGCTCCTGGGTGAAGGTTTCCGACATTGTTTTCAACTGAGTATTCCGGCGAAAAGTCATTCATAATTGTTGAAAGGGTTGTCCAATGTTCCTGGTTTTCAAAAATCATCTTTGTCAGTTCATAGACAGAGTCTTCGCCCATTAGATCGTTATTTACAAGCAATACCGTGTAGCCTGCTACTGTATTGATGTCTTCCGTAATGTTTGAATAGGTGCCGCCTTCGATGGTGTAAGGGAGGTACCCTTCATTCATTTCGTTTAATGATGCAACCATGTCATCTTCTAAAGGCAATAAACGAATTCCTACAGTCGTATCCAACTCTTCAAAAGTCGACAGTGGAGCTGCAACCATTCCGACGATTGCATCAATGTGGCCATCGCGCAATAAGTCTGCGCCATCTGCAGTTCCGATATACTCGATTCCGCCCAGGTCATCGTAAGACATACCAGCTACTTCCAGCATATCCTGAAACGCAAGTTCCCCACTGTACCCGGCGATTCCGGGGCTGACTGTCTTTCCTTTCAAATCCTCAAGTGAATGGATATCTGAATCTTCGCGAACCACCATGTGGAAAACGTTTGGATACAATGTAGCAACAGTGCTGACATTCTCAACCGGTTCTTTAAATGCGTTCTTGCCTTCCAATGCTTCAGGTACTGTCTGGCCGTTGGCAAAGCCGAGGGCGAAAGTTCCTTTGTCCAAACCAAGCAAGTTGGAAACTGATCCCCCTTCAACAATCGTTACGGAGGAGTCAGGGTAAAGCGGCGCCATTTTATCCGCCATACCTGCTGACAATGTATACCAGAATCCACCTACTGTTGCTGAACCAAAAGCCAAATCCTGCGGCACAGCGTCTGCTGCCGGTGCCTCCGATTCGTTAGCTGATGAAGAAGCTTCATCAGACGAACATGCTGCCAATATCATGATCAATGCTAGTGCAAGTAAACCCATCAATTTTTTCATTTTATGTTCCTCCTCTTATGTGTTGATTAGTTTCTCAATGGCGACTTCATAATTCGCCGGTGTGATGTCTTTCAATGCTTCCATCGAAATATCGGACAGTATTTCCCTTAAAAACATTTTGCCCTCTTTGAACTCGAACGCTGCGTGTTCAGTAACGACCATATCCACTTTGCGTGCCCCGCTGCTCGGATATGTCAGCTCCTCGAGAAGCTTCGGAGTGTCATCTTTTGATGTATGCAAAGTGGCGATGATGATTTTCTTTGCTCCTGATACCAAATCCATGGCACCACCCACACCAAGGATATTTTGCCCCGGCACAGCCCAGTTGGCAACTTCCCCTGTCTCATCAACTTGCAGAGCCCCCAACACTGCTACATCCACGTGACCGCCTCTGATCATCAGAAACGAATCAGAACTGTCGAAGATGGAAGCCCCTGTATTCAACGTAACCGGTTTTTTGCTGGCACTGATCAAATCCATATTGATGAATTCTTCTTCAGGAGTGGGGCCCATGCCCAGCAAACCGTTCTCTGAATGCAAGTAAACATCTTTGCCTTCGATATAATCAGGGATCAGTGTCGGAATCCCGACTCCCAGATTGATGATTTGACCATCTTCAAATTCAGCAGCAATTCTTTTGGCTATGTCAATTCGCTTCTGCTGGCTCAACATATTTCCCTCCCTGCTTCACATATTTTGTAATCACTACATAATCGACAAACATATGGGGCGTTACGATTTCTTCAGGTTTTATCTCCCCTGCTTCCACAATTTCATCAACTTCCGCAATTACAAGATTGGCAGCGGTGGCCATTGCCGGATTGAAGTTGCGCCCAGACTGGTCATAAACAAGATTTCCCAGTGTATCCGCTTTCAAAGCTTTCACTAAAGCAACGTCCCCTTTGATCGCTTTTTCCAATATGTATTCACCGTCATCAAATGTCATATGATGTTTTCCTTCAGCAAGCTTTGTTCCCAGTGCCGTTTTTGTATAGAAACCAGCGATGCCAGCGCCGCCACAACGGACAGCTTCCGCCAAAGTGCCTTGCGGGACCAGCTCAATTTCCAACTCCCCTTTGGACCAGGCATTCACTGCATCGGCATTTGTTGTAAAGTAAGAACCGATTGCTTTTTTCAGGTTTCCTGCTACCAGAAGTTTTCCAAGTCCTTTTCCTTTTTCTCCGAGATTGTTGCTGACTACGGTCAAATCTTTTTTCCCCGAAGCTGCAATCTCATCAATCAATGACAAAGGCGAGCCCGACAAACCAAAACCGCCAACAAGCAATTGATCTCCATCTTTGATCAGTTTTACGACGTCTTCAATTTGCGCCAACTTTTTCATCCGAACAACCCCTTTCCAATTATGACAATGTGTCATCTGCAATCCGTTAAAGCAATTCTGCTTGTTTCAATTAATGAAATGACATTTCAGAATATTGCATAAGAGAATTATAAATGATTGAATTTTTTAATACAATAGAATTTTTTATCTTTTATCTCTAAGAAGAAGCTTGTGCCCACAAAAAAACACCCTTTAACCTCTGATACAGAGGGAAAAGGATGTTAAGAGAAATCAGTAAAAAATTTTTTAATTATTATTCTTATATTTTTGTTTTATTCATTTTCCAGATAAAATTGATGATTCTTGCTTTTATATACTGCGAATTCTAAAAACATTCGGCTCTCACCGAATGATTTTATAGGTGCCTGTTCCTCTCGACACCAGTTTTCCGTTTCCGTCAGTCAAAACACCGTCTACAAAAGCAGTTTTGTAGCTTCGGGACAAAATGGAAGCTTTCGCATAGATGGCTCCCTCTTTCAGGGGAGCAGTGAAATGTATAATTGAACTGTTTACTTTGCACTTTGTTTTAGTTACGGACTGCAAGTGCATTTTTTGAATGAGATCCATGACTGACGCGTATACGCCCCCATGGACCACATCATTGCGATTTAACAGACGCGGCTCAACTTGCAGTTTGATTTCCACATCACCTTCTTCAAACCTCAAAATTTCGACTCCCAGATGCCGAAGATAAGGGCTCGCTTCAAATTCTTTTTTTATTTCTTCAATCGTCATAACAGCTTGCCCTCCTGAATAAAGCTCGTTGCCTGTTGTACCCAGTAAAAAGCAAAAACTTCACTCTAATGCCCCAACCACCTTGAATGTGGCCATGCCTGTAGCCAGAAGATTTCCCTCTTCATCCACTATACTCCCTTTTCCACTGCCGCTGTTCTCTGCTGTCTGTATTGGATAAGCAGTACAAATCAACTTTTCACAAGCCGTCTGCTGGAACGTTTGAACATGCAAATCAATTGTCACACCAAACCCTTTCGCCGCTTCAGAAACTGCAGCTCCAGTAGCCACATCCAGCAAGGTATAGTAAACACCCGCTGGAATTTCACCTGATTCGTCTTTATGGATATCTTGTACGTTTATTATCACATCGTAAGAACCATCGGCATTTTTCCACTTTTCCATGTCCAAATAATTGAAAAAAGTATAGGGTTCCATCACAACCAATTGACTTTTCACTGGGCCTCCACCTGGAGATTTTCGATCAACACAGCCATTCCCTGTCCCCCGCCGGCACATAGGGAAGCGATACCATAGCGCCCACCTCTTTTTTGCAGTTCATGCATCAGCGTCACCACAATACGGGAACCCGAAGACCCTACAGGGTGACCGAGCGCAATCGCTCCACCATTGACATTCAACTTTTCAGAAGGAATATCCAGTTCCCGTTGTACAGCAAGTGCCTGAGAAGCAAATGCTTCGTTAAGTTCGAACAAATCGATGTCATCCATCGACAAACCGGTTCTTTCAAGCACTTTGCGGATGGCTGGTACAGGGCCGATGCCCATAATTTCAGGCGGTACTCCGACAGCTGCCCAGTCGACAACCGCAGCTTTAGGTGTCAACGACTGCTGCTCAGCTGTGGATTCTTTCATCAACAAGACAGCCGAAGCGCCGTCGTTTCGGCCGCAGGCATTACCGGCTGTCACAGAACCACCTGCTCTGAATGCCGGTTTTAACTGAGATAATTTATCCAATGTGGTTTCAGGACGCGGGTGTTCGTCCTGCTCAAATAATGTAGAACCTTTTCTTGTTTTCAATTCATATGGAACAATTTCATCTTTAAATCTGCCACTTTGAATAGCCGCATTCGCTCTTTGTTGGCTTTCAATGGCAAAAGCATCCTGGTCTTCTCTGGAAATCTGATATTTTTCCGCGACATTCTCCGCAGTCGCCCCCATACCCATATCATCTCCATAAATCTCTTTTGGCTGCTGTCCAGCCTCCAGGTTGGAATCGACCAGGTACGTCTTATCTCCACCGAAACGGGAGCCGCGCAAGTAAATCGCTGAATTACTCATGCTTTCCGTACCACCGGCCACTACGATTTCTGCCTGATTTGAATTGATCTGCTGAACACCTGAAGCAATGCACTGCATACCTGAAGCACATAGCCGGTTAATCGTAAAAGCTGGTTTTTCCACCGGAATGCCCGCCCGAATCGCCGCAACACGTGCAACATTTGAAGACTCAGTCGACTGCCGCACTTCCCCTAAAATGACTTCATCAACTTTTTCAGGTTGCAATGAAGTTTTTTCAAGCAATTTATCAATTACATGCGATGCTAAAAAACCGGAACTGACATCCTTCAATGCACCGCCGTATCGCCCAATTGGCGTACGCACCCCTTCCACTATGACCACTCTTTCACTCATAAGTCTCCCCCTAATCTATTCTTTGACCACCCTTATATCTTAATGAACCGGAAAGAATTTTTCAAATTTTTCTGTTAACTCTTAAAATCTTTGAACGTTCCGTATCGTTTCCGCAGCCTTCTGCTCTTTGTTTGGATGCTGTGTTTTGTGACTGAACCAATACCTATTGCTTTATTAATATTGTTTAGTAGCCCTCAATCCGGATTCTTCCTTCTTTTCATGTTTTTCAATCTCTTTCTGGACAAGCACTCTTTTCAACAGTTTCCCGACAGTGTTTCTTGGCAATTGCTCAATTATCTCAAATTCCTTCGGCACTTTATAAGGCGTCAGTTTTGAATAGCAATATCCTTTAATTTCTTCAATATCAATCTCAGTACCGTCTTTCGGGACAATAAACGCCTTAACCGTTTCCTCGAATTCCTCTTTTGGAATGCTGGCAACAGCCGCTTCCTGAATGTCAGGGTGTTCGTATAAAACACTTTCCACTTCCTGAGGATAAATATTAAAGCCACCCACAATGATCATTTCTTTTTTTCTGCCGACAATATAGAAATAACCTTCTTCATCCATCATTGCGAGGTCTCCTGTATACAGCCAACCGTTTTGCAGCGATTTTTTCGTTTCCTCGTCGCTCTTCCAGTAACCTTTCATAATTTGAGGTCCTTTAATGAGCAGTTCACCAACACAATGCGGCCCGAGTTCTGCATTGCAATCGTCCACAATCATGCAATCTGTTCCTGGCAACGGCAAACCGATGCTGCCCACTTTCCTGTGGGCAAAAGGAGGGTTGCGGTGAGTAGAGGGGGAAGCTTCTGATAACCCGAAACCTTCCCCGATTGCTCCTCCGGTCAACTCTTCGAAACGCTTGAGAACTTCGACAGGCAAGGGTGCCGATCCGCATGAACAATGATTTAAACAAGTTAAATCGTATTTTGTGATTTCGGGATAATTGACAAACGCATTATACATTTTAGGCACTCCCGGAAAAAATGTCGGCCGGTATTTCTCTATGCTTTCGAGAACTTTTTGAATCTCAAATTTCGGAAACAGCAAAATTGTGGCTCCCAGGTATATGCCAAGGTTCATCGCACTGGTCATGGCATATACATGATAAAGCGGTGTAGCAGTTAAAATGACTTCTTGTCCTTTTTTCATCGTTTCGCCATACATTGCATAGCTTTGAATGACATTTGAAGTGAGGTTATGATGTGTGAGCATCGCGCCTTTCACTTCTCCGCTTGTCCCGCCGGTGTATTGGATGACCGAGATATCTTCATAAGGATCAATTTCTGCAGCCTTTTTTAATGGTGTCCCGCTCGCTATAAGCGAGTGAAGAGAAGCCCACTCTGAATCTTCTTCTTCGGTTGTAAAACATTGGCTGAATGGCTGGACTTCATGTACTTTCGCGACGGTTTCTTTGGCTGATTTGTCAAAAATAATGTATTCCAATTCCGAATCAACTGCGATTTTCATCAGTTCCCTGAACGTATACATCGGATTCACTTGAACCACTATTAGCCCCAGTGCTTGCGCAGCATAGTAACTGACAATATATAAAGGGTGATTAGCTAACATCAGACCAATTCGATCGCCTTTTTCCAACCCCATCTCTTGCCATTTCCCACCCAATTTATCCACTTGCTCTTTTAAGCTTCTATAATCGGTCACTTTGTTTTCAAATAGGATAGCTGCACGGTCCGGAAACTGTTTATTTGCATTTTCCAACAATTCATAAACTGAACATTCCGGTAAGGAAAGAGAGGACGTTCTCCCCTCAAGCCATTGCAGCCACGGTTTCTTTACTGTCTTTTCCAAGTTCCGCACCCCTTTCCGCATCAATTATTCCAATACACCTTGTTCTTCGTAGTATTTTTTCGCTCCGGGGTGCAGCGTTTCCGGATCAATTCCATCCAAAACCGTGTCTAGTGTAAAATGAACAGCACGTTCCGGAATCTGTTCTTCAAATACATCCATGTTTTCCCAGAATAATTTGGTTAAGTTATAAACATACTCTTCGTCTAAGTCCGCCCGGCTTGTCATCATTGACACAGCGGTATAAGTTGGCACTTCTTCGTCCTGCCCTTTATACGTTTCAGCCGGCAGAGGAGCTGCAGAAATGCCGTAATCTTTTTCTTTGATGCTGTCCAGTTTGTCTTGGTCAATCGGAAGAACCCGTAATTGGTTAGTCAATTCGATTTCCTGTAAAGCGACAACAGTAGGGGCTCCACCTCCAAGAAATACATCGACAGAGTTATCTACGAGCATGGAAGCTCCATCATTGTAGTTACCATACGAAATCTGCCCTCCTGCCTGTTCAATCGTTTCTTCTGTAATGCCGTACTCGTCCATCATTCTCCAGAAAGCAACAGGTCCCCCGCCATTTTTCGGTCCAAGGAAAATGTGCTTGTCAACAATATCTTCAATTTTTTGAATGTCTTCATTGCTGTCAAGTACAGCAATCGTTTGGTACACCGGGTAAAGTGAAGCGATGGCCGAAACAGTGTCAAGAGGCTCTGTAAAACCACCTTCTCCGGCAATAGCATCCGAAAAATCCGATGTATAATTGATGCCCAGTTGAATGTCGCCTACATCAAGAGACTTTAAATTCGCAGTTGAACCTCCTTCAATTTGAGAAGCATTCAAGCCGTTAAAGTTATCCATATAAATTTCCGACATCCCAGTAGTGATCGGGTACCATCCCGACCCCATAGGTCCTGTGCCAATCTGCAAAAACTTGTCCGGGGCTTCCAATTTGTCACTCGAACCTTCCGCGTTTCCACTGTCATTGCCACATCCTGCTGCTACGATCATCAACATACCGAGTATTGCTGTCCATAAAATTTTCTTCATCATTGTTCTCCTCCTCATGTTGTATTAAACTCATTGAGCGTTTGACTCTTGTACCAAGCCTGTTTTTTCAGGCGCTGCTTTCTTTTGCCACATATAAACACCAACGAATGCTGCGAGGCCGATTAAATCCGTCATGAAACCTGGAACGATTAATACTGCTGCCGCACCAAACATGAGAACACGCTGGACAATATTTAAGCGGTAGATCAAGTAATTTTCCACGGCTGCGGCGAAAAGATAAGAACTGATCAAAGCACTTACAACTGCCAAGGCGATAGTTGTAGCGTTTCCTCCCTGCAGCAGCAACTCTGGATTGTAGACGAATATGAACGGCAGCAAAAATCCACCTGCGCCAATTCTCATCGCATAAAGAGCAGTGGCATTCGGATTGGAACCGGCAATCCCAGCTGTTGTGTATGCCGTAATCGCCACTGGCGGTGTCAAACCGGATAGCACACCGTAATAAAAGACGAACATGTGGGCAGCGATCAAGTTAACGCCCGCAGCTACCAATGCAGGTACTCCCAGTACAGCTAAGATGACATAAGCGGAGACTGTAGGCATGCCCATTCCCAAAATAATAGAAGAAACGGCAATCATGACGAGCAGCAAGAATGTCTGTCCTCCCGCAACATCGATCATAAACCGTGAGAAATTCAATCCCAGTCCCGTCAATGAAACGGCTCCTGTAATGATGCCCGCAGTGGCACATGCTGCAACAACTGTAAGCGCCCCTCTTACACCGTCTTCTATCGCACCAAGTACACGCAGTATCCCCATGCGGGTTGCTTTTCTGATCCAGCTGAGTATGACCGTAATGAAAATCGCATAGAAACCGGCTTTCATCGGACTGTAGCCAATCACCATCAAACCGATGATGATGACAATTGGTAAAAATAAATATCCCTGTTTCAACAAAACTTTCCACGGATTGGGCAGAGCTTCTTTGGGAAGTCCTTCGAGTTCAAGTTTCTTTGAATGGAAAAAAATGATGAAACCGGCAATGAGAAAGTATATAACTGCCGGAATAAGCGCATAAAGGGCCAATTTGATATAAGGAACACCCAGCGCTTCTGCCATGATGAAGACTGAGGCACCCATAATCGGCGGCATTATCTGTCCACCCTGTGAAGCTACAGCTTCGACTGCAGCAGAAAACTTCTTGGAATACCCCATCTTCTTCATCAGCGGGATTGTAAACGAGCCGGTAATGGCGGCGTTTGCTGCCCCGTTTCCTGTGATGGTCGAAACCAATGCACTCGAACCGACAGCGGATAAAGCTGGACCACCGGTTTTGTTGCCAAGTGCACCGAAAGCAAAGTTCGTGAAAAATTGTCCCCCTCCTGACTTCATGAGGAACGCCCCGAAAATAACGAATAGAATGAGAATTGTTGAACTGACATAGATTGGGGCACTGAATACGCCCAAAGTACTGTTGAACATTTGATCGATCATTTTCCCATAACGGGCCCCTGGATGCGCCAGAATACCGGGGAAGTAACGTCCAAAAAAGATGTAGACGATAAAGAACAAACCGATCAAAGCCATCAGCAAACCATTGGTTCTTCGTGTCGCCTCCAGAACCAGCACCAGTAAAAGAGTGCCGTAGACCATGTCCAGATCATTGACGTTTCCCTGGCGCGCTTGTATCCCTTCAGCCCCGGCCAGCATATACCAGCCGGTTACAATTGTGATTCCAACAAATAGAATGTCGATATATCCGAAGCTTTTCCCTTTCCGAAAAGGAAATATCAGGAATATCAACAAAAGTGCCCACAGCACATGGACTGCCCGTTGCTGCCACGAAGGCAGAACGCCAAAACCGGCTGTGTAAATGTGAAAGACTCCCATTCCGATTGCCAGTAGAGAAATAACAAGCATCAGTATTCTTTTCTTGTTCCATTTCTCCTTGCGGGTATTCCACAACTTTTCTGCATTGGACAACTTTTCTTCGACTTTCGTATTGACTTTTTGGATCGGTTCCGCTGCTTTGGTCACCTTATTCACCCCTTGCTTTTATCTTGCTCTGTATTTTCACTATTCCGCCCGCTTACCCCGCAGAATGTAACCGTTTGCATAACTTGACATAAGAGATAGGGCCTTGTTTTACGCTTCAGACCATAAGAGCAAGCAATCAGGAAAGCTTGCTCTTCCTTCCCTTTCAGCGGAGAAAACAGAATTGCAGAATCAGGCTTCCAGAACTTTTCTTGCGATGATCAACCGCTGAATTTCATTTGTTCCTTCATAAATTTTCGTAATCCGGGCATCGCGGTAAAACCTTTCTATTGGATAATCAGCAACATAACCCATCCCGCCATGTATTTGAACAGCTTTATCCGCCACTTTGTTAAATACATCAGAAGCGTATAATTTAGCCATAGAAGCTTCTTTGATCACTTTTTTCCCGTCATCAATCATGTAAGCCGCTTTTAAAGTCAACATACGTGCGGCTTCGGTTTCTGTCGCCATATCGGCCAGCATCCATTGAATCGCCTGGTTATCTGCAATCGGCTTGCCGAATTGCTGTCTTTCTTTTGCATAAGAAGCAGACAACTCAATCAGCTTATCGCATGAACCTACTGCTCTCGCCGCCAACCCCACTCGTCCTTCTCCCAGTATTTTTAAAGCAGACATATAACCCATTCCAACTTCTCCGATGACATTCTCTTCCGGCACTTCGCAGTCTTCAAAAATAAGCTGAGCAGTATACGAACCACGAAGGCCCATTTTCTTGTCTACTTTTCCGATTGAAAAACCTTTAAAATCTTTTTCAATCAAGAAAGCCGTAATGCCGCCTTTTGCTCCTTTTTCTTTGTCAGTCAATGCAAATACAGTAAACACATCTGCTACAGGAGCATTGGTGATAAAATGCTTTGTACCGTTCAAAATCCATTTATCGCCCCGCTTTTCACCTCTTGTCGTTAAATTGGTTGCATCAGATCCAGCACCTGGTTCCGAAAGAGCAAAAGCGGCGATTTTTTCACCTGCTGCCATTGCCGGCAGGTACTTTTGTTTCAACTCTTCTGATGCCAGCTTTACCAGGCCGGTACTGCCTATTCCGGTATGGGCACTGATTAAACTGACAAAACCGTTATGCGTTCGGCCCAGCTGCTCAAGAACGACTGCTTTCCCTACTGCATTGAGTCCAATTCCCCCGTATTCTTCGGGGATGCTCATGCCGAACAAGCCCAGTTCTTTGGCCATTTCTATTAGATGCTGCGGAATTTTATCTTCTTCTTCAATTTGTTGTGCGTATGGTTCCACTTCTTTCTCTACATAATTTTTGACCATCTGCTTCATTTGCTCTATCTCTGGAGATAATGTAAATGGCATTTTGTGTTCCTCCCTTTTAAAGTTAATCTGGCTGACCTACCAATGTTAGTTGCAATTTACATGCCAATTTTTAAAATCGTCTTTTTCATTGTTTTTAGAGTGTTCTAAACTTTCTAACCAAAAGAATCGATTCATAAATGAATCAGTTCTTTAGCGGAACCTTTGGACAAACGATTCACAAATGAATCGCCGATTCATTTGTGAATGTTTTGTGACAAAAATAATAAGCCTGTAAAGTCTACAGGCCTAAAAAATAATTTCTCTACTTTTTAATAACAAATAAACGGTTCTTATTGTATCAACGGATCGACCATATTCCTCTGCTTTGTCGATAAGATAACCGACCAATTCGTCAGCTTCCGTTGTTTTCCCGTTTCGAATATCCTGCAACATGGAAGTCGTATGGTTTTTCGCAAATTCAGCATTTTCAAAAGCGGTTTTAATGTCTTCTTCGTTCAGCGGGTACCCCATCAATTTGGCAATTTCCACCGCTTCCCTTCCAACTGTCCACGCAATTTCCTTCAAATAAGGATCGTCCAGTATTTGACCGATCGTTTTATCCGCCGCCGCAGATAAAGGATTGAAAATAATACTGAATAAGTATTTCTTCCACTTTCTCAACATTATCCTGCTGGAACATCCTGCTGGAATTTGAGCATCGTTTAACAATGCTGATACTTTTTCGGAGATTTCCTCGCCCCGGTCACTTAAAGAACCGATTACCAGTCGGTAACGCCCGCTTTGCTTAACTATTCCAGGAGACTCAACAGAGGCCTGCACGTAGACAGCCGCTGTCAGGACGCGGGCTTCGCCAAATACTTCAACCAGTGTTTCTTCATTACTCACCCCGTTCTGAAGACTCATTATATAAGTCGATTCCGGGAGGAGCTGCTTCAGCTTCCAGGCTGTCTCTTTGGTGTCTCCCGATTTCACACAAAACAACAGCAGTTCACAGTCGGCGAGATCTTCCATCTTTTCAGAGAACGTGTCGTGGATAATTACTTTGTTCTCTCCCCTTACAATAGACAAGCCGTTTTTTCTCATTTCCGCTAAATGCTTACCGCGCGCAATGTATGTAACTTCGTGGTTTGCTTCTGTTAAAAAACTTCCAAAAAAAGAACCGACTGCTCCACTGCCCATCACACCGATTTTCATAGATTTTTCACTTCCCCTTTCGCTAATAAATTATATTTCTTCAACTTTCTGACGACAGTTGGCTGGCTCGTCTCAAGTGCTTTGGCTATTTCATAGGTTGTCGAATACTTTTCACACGCTTGCCTCAAAACATTTTCTTCCGCCAATTCAACCGCCTTCTTTAAGTTAAGATTTTCATGAATATCTGCCGTTGGATAGATTATTTCCTTTTTGTATTCCGCTGGCAGGTGTTCAATCTTCAGCAAATTTTCACTGTTGAGAAGCACCAGTTGCTCAAGCAAATTGGCCAATTCCCTTATGTTTCCGGGCCACTCATACCGATAAAAAAAAGTGGACAGCTCAGGGTCCAGCATTTTTTTCATTTCATACTTTTCATTGATATCCTTCAAAAACATTTTGATCAGCATCGGAATCTCTTCTTTGCGGTCCCTTAAGGGGGGAATCACAATCGGCACGACATTTAAACGGTAATACAAGTCTTCACGGAATTGTCCTTCTTGAACCATTTCTTTTAGATTCCGATTGGTGGCTGCAATCAGCCGCACATCGATTTTTTTAGACGTTGTACCGCCAACTCTCTGGATTTCCCTTTCTTGAATAACCCTCAATAACTTCACTTGGAGTTCCAACGGCATTTCTCCGATTTCATCCAAAAATAAAACGCCTTTATTGGCGAGTTCAAACATGCCGGGTTTTCCGTTTTTGCTGGCACCGCTGAATGCGCCTCCAGCGTATCCGAACAGTTCCGATTCGAGGAGATTGGCAGGGATGGCACCACAATTCACTTTGATGAATTTCCCGCTTCTTTGCCGCTCACTTTTGTTATAAATATACTTAGCCAGCACATCTTTTCCGACTCCTGTTTCTCCCAGAATCAGAACCGTGGCCGATACATTAACGATGCGTTTGGCCGTGTCGTAGATAATTCGCATTTGCTCACTTTCCACAACTGTCCTGCCGTCGACGAAAGACTCAGCCCTTTTCAGTTTCTCAATTTCTCTCTGATAGCTTTTATTGAGTTCATTTGCCTTGCTTAAAGCATTCTGCAGGCTATTTAAATCGGATAAATCCCGGATATTCGTGACAACGCTTTCAACTTCTCCTTGGTCATTGAATACCGGATTTCCGGTGAGCAATGTTTCCTTTCCAGAGTGGTTGGGTTGTACGACAGAGACACTTCTCTTTTTTTCCAGCACTCTGTGAGTGACTGAGTCCTCCAGGATTCCTCTCTTCATCAAATCGTTTACATTTTTATTCAAATAATATTGTTTCGGTATGCCTGTGATCCTTTCAATGGCTGAATTGGTCCTTAATGTAATGCCATTTTTGTCTGTAATGTATATACCATCATAAGAGTTCTCGATGACCGCATCAAGGTGACGGTTCAATTGCTGCAATTTCTGAAGTTCACTCAGCTTGTTTTTAAGTTCAGATGACTGGATACCAACATAAGAGATGCAGTTATCAGCCATTTTTTCTCTCAAAAAAATATATGGTCGGTTATTGAAGCTGGCTTGAACCAGTTTCCCATCTCGTTCTTCATGCCATGCATCGAACGCGTTCTGAGGGGGAAGATTCATGGCATTGCTTCCTATTTCAGCAATCATCGCTTTGTTCATATGGATTATTTTATTATCTAAAGCCGTTTCAAAATAAACAAACGGCACTGCATCTGTTTGAACCAAATCGAATCCTCCTTTTCGATAATGGTACAATTAGTTTTTCAATAATGCAAAAAAGGCCATCCATCTTTATCCATTCCATCCCCTCTTCCAATACCTTTTTCAAAAAGGGCTGACAATAGCGATGATATTTACAAGGAATAGAAACCATCATCTGGTTGCCTATTTTCTTGCTTCCAGCACTCACTTACTGTGACTCATTGCATGTGGTTCCTCCTTTCACTCCAGCTATTTTCTATAACAAATTTTATTGCAACTTCCATGCCAACTCCTCAAAAAATAACTGTAAATTTTAAAAATTCTTTACTTGCTATAGAGTACAAGCTGATTTTGTATTACAATTGAAAAAACACCTGAAAGCGTTCTCATGAAAAGACTTGAAATAATGAGGTGAAATAATGGAACTTGTACTTCAACAACGCCAGGAATTGAGTTTGCGGATGACCACCGAATTGAGACAAGCCATTGAACTGCTGCAATATTCCACTTATGATTTATATCAATTTATAAAAGAACAAGAACTCGAGAATCCTTTGATCAAATTAGAAGAAAAGAAAGTTGAATGGGCCCCTAAAGAGCACAGAGGAAAAATAAAATCCGCCAATACAGCTGCATCAGCAATCGATTCAATCAGCGACAGCCAACTGACAATGAGGGAAAAATTAGTGGAGCAGGCGCAGCTTGTCCATAAGAACGCTAAAGACCAGCAACTGGCAAAATTTCTCATCTATAACCTTGACGATAATGGTTATCTTCCTTTCCCGGAAGAAGAGGAAGCCACAGAAATCAGCTATGGGATTCAATTGCTCCAGCGAATTGGACCTTCTGGAATCGGGGCGCGAAGTTTGAAAGAATGCCTGTTGCTGCAGCTGAAAAACGATTTTCCAGGCACCGAAGTTGCTCAGCGCCTTATACAAAACCACCTGCCCTTATTGGCAGACCGGAAATGGGCTAAAATAGCATCGCTCATGGAAATCCCGCTGAGTGAAGTCAAAGAAATTCACGAGCTGATCTTGCAGCTCAATCCCAAGCCATGCTCCTGTATTGCCGATTTTTCAGTAGAGTATATAAATCCCGATATCATTGTCGAGAGAAAAAAAGGTGAACTGTCTTTTCGCTTGAACGACAATTATTTGCCCAATATACGGTTTAATAATGATTATTCGAATTTATTGAGCCAGAAAGACGAAACGTCAAAATACATCACTTCTCAATATAATAATTATCAATGGTTACTTAACAGCATCGAACAACGGCGTCAAACGATTACAAAAGTGGTAAAAGTGATTCTGGAAAAACAAAGAGACTTCTTTACCGGAGGATTTGCAGATCTTCAGCCATTGACGTTGAAAGAAATTGCGGAAGAAATCGATATGCATGAATCCACCATCAGCCGAGCCACAGCCAACAAAGCAATTCAGACACCGAAAGGAACATTCGATTTACGGCTTTTCTTCACTTCTAAGCTGGAAACCGCAACCGGTGACACCATTTCTCAAACGAAAGTTAAGGCCTTGCTGAAAACCCTCATTGCCGATGAAAACAAATCCAAACCACTGTCTGATCAAAAAATTACCGATCATTTTAACCAAAACGAAGGAATTACCATATCCAGGAGAACAATTACAAAATACCGCGAAGAAATGAATATTCCCTCTTCAAGCAAACGAAAGAAAATAACAGCTTAAGAGGTGTCAAAGCTTGTTTTAAGGAAGACTGATTGAGTGAGCAACATTCTTCATAATAAAAGTCGGCCAAGGAAATATCCTTGGCCGACTTTTACTCATTTATTAAGGGATCAAGAGAATTTTCCCGATGCTTTTTCTGCTTTCGATATGGGCATGCGCTTCTGCAGCCTCAGAGAGCTTGAATCGTTTGGAAATGACAATGTCCAATTCCTTGGAAATAATGTATTCTGTTATCTTTTCTGCGGCTTCATGCAAGAATTCCGGTCGATGCTTTCGATATGTTCCCGTGCTGTATCCCAGAACAGACCGGCAGCTGGAGTGCAGTTCTGTCGTCTTGACATGACCCGGAGCGGAGTCGTCATTTGCATGTCCAAAAGAAATAATGCGTCCAAAAGGTGCCAGGCATTTAACGCTTTTGTCAAAGACTTCTCCCGCGACCGTATCAAGGATGACATCTGCTCCCTTCCCATCTGTCAGCCTCTGTACCTGTTCTGTGAAATCTTCCTCCATATAATTGATGACATGATCCGCCCCGAACCCCTTTGCCGTTTCCGCCTTTTCCGCAGTACTGGTGGTACCGATTATTTGTGAAGCTCCAAATAATTTGGCCAACTGAATCGCGGTGGAACCGATGCCTCCAGCTGCCGCATGGATCAGGACGGTTTCACCCTGCTCAATACGTGCCACTTTTTTCAGGACATTATAGGCAGTGATCCCGACTGTCAATGATGCAGCAGCTGTTTCAATGTCCAACTCGTCAGGAACCGCAAATGTCAGGTTTTCATCCGCTTTTACATATTCAGCGTATGAACCTTCTGCGGGAAAAGCCATCACTCGCTGCCCTGCAGCAAAACGTGTGACGCCGTCACCTATTTCCACAATTTCTCCCGCACAATCCAACCCTGGCGTAAAAGAAGCATCAGCGGCTGCACCATGATAACGGCCTTTCCGTGATTTGATATCCGCAAAATTGACGCTGATTGCCTGCACTTTTATCAATACCTGATGATCTGCAAGCTTGGGCATTTCCTTCTCTTTTATCTTCATCACATCCGGGGGCCCCAGCTCGTCCACTACAATCGCCTTCAATTGGATTCCTCCTTACAAAATTTAACGCTATTTCATATAGTCTTCTCATTATTTTAAACTCTCAGCACTAACTTACCGTAAGTTTCTCTCTGTGCTAATTGTTTCAAAGCTTCTGGCAACTGATTGAATTCATATTCACTGTATACTAAAGGTGAAATATCTCTTTTTTCATATAGCTTCATCAGCTCCTGGTGGTTCTCGACCACTTTATCCGGCATCAACTTTCGGAATAAGCCAAAATGTACGCCAACTGCTGAGTAATTTTTGATCAGTAGATGATTAGTGGGAGCATCAGCAATTCGTCCCCCAGCAAAACCGATGATTAAAATTCTTCCTGCAAACGCGATGCATTTCCGTGAGCGGTCAAATGTATCTCCTCCTACCGGATCGAAAATAACATCTGCTCCTTTTCCTCCGGTAAAATCTTTTACTTTCTGCACAAAATCTTCTTCACGGTAATTGATGGCTTCTATCGCACCAAGATCTTTACATATTTGCACTTTTTCATCGCTACCTGCAGTCGCTATAACTTTGGCACCAAAAGCTTTTCCCAATTGGATGGCAGCTGATCCGACTCCACCTGACCCGGCGTGGACCAGTAGCACATCGCCACGTTTTAAATAGGCGCATTGAAACAGTGCGTAGTACGAGGTATGATACGTAATGAACATGGATGCAGCTTCATTCCAGGTCATCGATTCTGGAATTGGAAAAACATCCTCTTTTTTTACAGCCACGTATTCACTGAAAGCACCCTCCGGTAAGTTCGGAGTTGCAATGACTCTTTGGCCTTTCTCCATTCCGCTGTCTCCTGGCTCAGTCACCACACCGGACAGCTCCGCTCCAGGAGTAAATGGCAAATCAGGCTTTTCCTGATATTCTCCTTTACACTGAAGAATATCAAAAAAGTTCATGGCAGTAGACTCGACTTTCACCAACACTTCATTTTGTTTCAGAGTCGGCATACTGGTTTCAATGAGCTTTAAAGCTTTTTCCGGCTCGCCTAATTCAACTACTTCCCATTTTCTCATCAAATTCCTCCCGCTTTTTTCGACGCTGATTACTTACGGTTGCTCATACTTGTTGAAATCTTGCATTGTCAGCCAATTTCATTAAGTTATAGATACTTTCTTTCAACGTTTCCAATCTAGGATCGTCTATTTCTCCAATCTTCCACCGGTAATAGAGCTGCTGTTGGATAACTGCCAGTTTGTAGAACCCAAAAGTCAGATAATAATGGATGTTTGAAACATCACGTCCACTTTGTTGGGCATAGTCATTTAAAAAATCTCTGCGACTATAGAACCCAGGTTGATTAGTAATCATAGCTATTCCGATTGGAGGATCGCCTTCCTCTCCCCAGCAAACGAGAGCTGAAGCTAGATCAGTTAAGGGGTCGCCGACAGTCGATAGCTCCCAATCCAGAATTCCGGTTATCTGTCGCGGGTCTTCAGTGTCAAACACCATATTATTCAGCTTGAAGTCATTATGGACAATGGTCGTTTCTTTTGTTGATGGCAGGTTGTTTATAAGCCATTTTTCCACTTCATCGATAAAATTCAAGTCCTCTGTTTTTGAAAGGTTGTACCTTTTTATCCACCCATGGATTTGACGTTCTAAAAACCCTTCCGGCCTACCCATCTCGTCCATACTTGCTTTTTTATAGTCGATGGAATGCAGTTCAACAAGCGTCCTGACAACTTCTGAAGAAATCTGCTGTTTCGTTTCTTTAGTATTTGGATATTTTTCCGGCAACGCTCCGTCTATGACCACACCTTGCTTTTTTTCCATGACATAAAAAGGTTTGTCCATGATGTCGGAATCGTCACAATACAAGTAAGGTTTTGGTGCTACTGGAAAAACAGGGTTCACTTTTCTTAATATCATATACTCCCTATGCATATCATGGGCTTTAGGCGGAACATAACCTGAAGGCGCTCTTCTTAAGACAGCCTCCCATTCTCCAAATCGAATTAAAAAAGTTAAGTTCGAGAAACCTTCTGAAAATTTTTGAACTTCCATTTTCATTTCTGGAAGATTTTTTATCTTCCGATGCATATAATTTTCAACTTTTGCCCATTCTATTATCGGTTTGTCTTCATCATTTCTTTTTTTCGAATCACCCAATTCATTTCCTCCTTGCTTAAAACTGCTGAAGTATGAGTCAGTTACCAGAAGACCAGTTCGTTCCTTATTGACTTCTTCACTACTGTTTTCTTGATGATAGAAAATCAGGCATTCCCTCACTGACTTTCATAGTAAAATTGGCCTTTCTCTTTTCAAGAAAAGAAGAGACCCCTTCTTTCGCATCAGCTCTGCTGCCGGTCCATTGAAGCATTTTCGATTCTAATCGATGAGCTTCTTCCGGGCTGTCTGAGCCCAACATATGCCACAATAACTGGCGCGATAAAGCGACTGAAACAGCTGAAGTATTGTCAGCAATTTCTCTGGCTTTTTCATTTGCACGTTTAAGCAATTCTTCTGGAGGGACAATTTCAGATACTAGCCCTTCTTGAAGCGCTTCCTCTGCTTTAAATATTCGACCTGTGAATATCCAGTCACAAGCCTTGCTTATCCCTACAATTTTCGGTAAAAACCAGCTGCTGTTCGATTCAGGCACGATGCCTCTAGCTGCAAAAACAAAGCCCATTTTAGAGTTGGGTGCAGCAATCCTGAAATCCATCGGTAAAGTCATTGTAATCCCGACGCCGATAGCAGCTCCATTTATCGCAGCAATAACAGGCTTTTTCATGTTGTACAGTCGGAGCGTCAAAATCCCTCCTTCATCTCTGAATTCTTCTTTAGGTGCATCTGTATAATCGAAAGTTGCCCCTCCTTTACCCAAGTCTGCTCCAGCACAAAATGCTTTCCCTTCACCTGTCACAATTACTGCACGTGTCTCGTCATCGGCATCTGCTGCATCCAATTCAGCCAACATTTCATCCAGCATCAGGGCGTTAAAAGCATTCATTCGATCGGGACGCGAAAGAGTGATTGTCCTTACCCCATTCAGCACCTCTGATTTTATCGTTTCCATAATTCCACACTCCCTCTTTTAACTACCTTTATATTCAGGTACTCTCTTTTCCAGAAATGCAGCCGTCCCTTCTGCATGGTCTTGTGTATGTGTCAATAATATTTGGGCAATGCTTTCCTGAACCAATACCGAATCAAAATTCATTTCTCCAGCCAAGTGGACCAATTTTTTGCCGAATAAATGGCTTAATGGAGGACCACTGATAATTTCTTCGGAAAATTTTTCTGCCGCTTTTAGTACATCCTGTTCAGCTAGTCGATTGATTAACCCTTTTTCGTACAAAACCTCTGCAGGTATAGGTTTTCCTGTTGCTATCCATTCCTTGATGATAGCTAAAGGCAAACGGTCAGCCAACAGTTTTGTTAATCCTAAATCCGGTATTAAGCCAATATTCGTAAAACTACAAACAAACTTCGTTGACTTGTCCGCTATTACAAAATCTGCTGCCAGTGCCAAGCTAAAACCTGCTCCTGCAGCAAACCCATGAACTGAAGCCACAACGTATTTGTCTAAATCAATAATAGTTTTAGTCAGTGCAGAAGCCCTTTTCATCCAGGCCATGGATTGCGCCACATTTTCATGCGTACCCATCTCAGCAATATCGCCTCCAGCGCTGAAAGCCGGCCCTTCTCCAGATAAAATAATTATTTTTACATTTGGATCTTGTTCCAATTCCTTTAAAGAGTCAATCAATTGACGGACAAGACCTTCTGAAAGTGCATTTCTTTTCTGCGGACGATTCATCTTGATGTATCCAACCTGTTCTTTTACTTCCATTTTTACCAACTCTTCCACTCCATTCCCTCCCTCGATGATTAAATTGCTTTAGCTATGAGCTTCATCTTCATCATGGAAGCATTCTTCAATTCACTGTTTCTGTTTTATATACATGTTTTCCCAAAGCGTCTCTAATTTCTTCACCAATCGGAACGGCTTTTTGTTTATCCATGTCAAAATTTACATAAACAGCTCTTCCTCTTGCACAGAGCCTTCCTCCTTGAAAAGCTTCTTCATACAACTCTATGCTGGAATTCCCTATCTTCTTAACCCATGTATGAATCTCGACATTTTCTCCAAAATAGATTTGCCCCAGAAAATCCACACTCATATTTGCCAGTACAATCTTCCAGCTTGAGAAGGAATTGTCCGGCATAAAGACTTTAAAAAAAGGATTCCTTGCCGCTTCGAACCAAATAGGCAATGTCGTATTATTAATATGGCCTACTCCGTCTGTTTCGGAAACCCGTGGCTCAATGATTGTTTTATACACTTCCACTCACCTCACTTTCTTTGACTCAACTGGAAAGTTCAACATAACGGAAAGCTCCTTAAAAAATCAGTAAGAAACTGACTATAGCCGACAAAATTATTTGGAAAGTTGTTTCCCCGTCTTTAGATACTTCTCTACAAAGTTCGTGGTGGTGTCTCCCCGATGGAAAGCTTCATGCTCCAACACGTTTTTCAACATGGGAATGTTGGTTTTGATTCCTTCCACCTTGTATTCTTCCAGTACTTTTAACATTTCTTCAATGGATTGTTCTCTATTGTCAGTATGAACGATCAATTTTGCAATCATCGGATCGTAATAAGGAGTGACCGTGGAACCTTCGCGCACAGCCAATTCATGGCGGATACCTTTCCCTTCAGGAATTTTCAGTGTGTGGATCTTCCCTGGGGAAGGGAAGAATGTATTTGGATCTTCCGCATATATTCTTACTTCCAATGCGTGGCCATTCCTTTTTACATCCGCTTGCTGAAATGCTAAAGCAGCTCCAGTGGCTATCTTCAGCTGTTCTTCCACAAGATCAAGACCTGTAATTTCTTCTGTAATAGGATGTTCAACTTGCAGGCGGGTATTCATTTCCAAGAAATAAAAGTTTTTTTCTTCATCAACTAAGAACTCGATGGTTCCTGCATTTTTATAGCCAATATACTTCGCCGCTTTAACAGCCGCTTCGCCCATAATTTTCCGGTGATTTTCATCTAAAAAAGGAGAAGGTGCTTCTTCCACTACTTTTTGATGCCTTCTCTGGATAGAACATTCACGTTCCCAAAGATAAACTGTCTGTCCTTGTTCATCAGCTAAAATTTGAATTTCGATATGCCGCGGATTCCGAATGTACTTTTCTACAAACATCGCTCCGTCTCCAAAAAAGTCCTGTGCTCTCTTCTGGTTTCCTGCAAAAGCTTTTCTCAACTCTTTATCGTTCGACACAATTTCCATCCCAATGCCTCCACCTCCAGCAGAAGCTTTCAGCATCACCGGATATCCCATTTCACTTGCCACTGCGACTGCATCTTCTTCATCCTTTAATGGATATGTAATGCCGGGCACTACAGGCACACCCGCGGCTTCCATCATTTTTCTCGACTCTATTTTACTTCCCATTTTTGCAATGGTGTCAGGGGAAGGACCGATAAATGTGATGCCGGCTTCAATACACCGTCGGGCAAAATCTTCGTTCTCCGACAATAAGCCATAACCCGGATGTATTGCTTCAACATTCGTGCTTTTCGCCACTTCTAAAATTTTGTCTACGTTCAAATAACTTTCTGTAACCCTTGCACCTCCAACTAAAAACGATTCATCGGCCATTTCTACATGTGGCGCTTCCTGATCCGCTTCTGAATAAACAGCAACTGTTTTAATGCCAAACTTCTGGCATGTGCGGATAATGCGTACAGCTATTTCCCCTCGGTTAGCTATGAGTATTTTTGTAAACAAGACGGATACCTCCTTTTATTTATGAACATTTACTTTCAGCCTTTTACTATAATAGAATTTGCTAAAATCCTGTAGGCCAGTTTGCAAGCAACCGTTGGCTGAGCGAGCCGTTTCTCTCACAGAGAAAATCTAACGTCCGGCATAACACCTTGCGTGTATCCTTTGGATCTATGACATCGTCGATTAAATGTTTGCCTGCGGCTTTATACGGCCCGCTGTCAAATCCCCACTGCTCAAGAAGTTCCTCTCGTTCTGTGCCTGGGTCTTCAGCTTCTTCCAATTTCCGGCCATAAACCACATTGACCCCCGCTTCTGGACCTGTAAAGTTAATCTCTGCAGTTGGCCATGCAAAGACGAAATCACTCATTGTCGGTCCTCCCATATTTCCATAAGCAGCCCCAATGCTCTTTCTGACGACAATGGATATTTTAGGGACAGTAGCTTTGGCTAATGCTTGGTTCCATACCATGATTTTTGTCGGCATTTTCAGCTTTTCTGCTGCGCTTGCTACGTGAAACCCTGGGATATCATGCAAGAATACCAACGGAATATTCCAAGAATCACAAAGACAGATAAACTCTGTCGCCTTGTCACATTCCTTAGGACCCGCTGCTCCTGCATTGCGGAATGGTTGATTGGCTATAATCCCGACCGCCCGTCCATTCAGATGAGCGAACCCAGTAATTAAAGCTCTGCCATAAAGCTCTTTGACTTCAAAGAACTTTCTGTCATCTACGATTAACCTGATCAGTTTATGCATATCATAAGCCCGGTTTCGAGCTGTAGGAACCAGTTTCATTACTTCGTCGAGTGGCCGATCCGGATTGTCGGAAGTCTCTCTCACCGGTGGGTCTTCTGATGGGTTGGACGGAAAAAATTCAAATGCTTTTTTCATCGCTTCAATGGCTTCTTCATCCCTGTCTGCAAACAAATCAACTTGTCCGGTATGTTCGGCATGGATTTTCCACCCCCCCAATTCTTCCGAGCTGATTTTTTCTCCAGTAGCCATTTCCAACATTCTTGGACCTGCCACAGCCATGCAAGTACCTTTTGCCTGCACGACAATGTCGGATGAGACAGCCATCCACGTCGACCACCCATAGCTGTCCCCTAATATACTTGTAAAAAAAGGCACCTGTCTTCCATGATTCGTAAGATACTTAGGCATAATTTTGGAACTGATGCCGTCTGAACCCATTCCATCAGGCATTCTCAAACCTCCACCTTCTCCTAAATGAAAAATGGGCAGTCCTTTACTTAAGGCAAACTCATGTATCTTTTCTGATTTTCTCCAACTTACTGTTCCTTCCGTGCCTGCAAAAACAGTTTTGTCCATAGCAGCCACGACTACTGAGCGACCATTAATTTTGCCAAGACCAGCGATGATTCCATCTCCCCAGCTCTTATCGGCATAACCTTCCATGTTTGAATGATTCAGCATTCCTAATTCCAAAAACGTGTCGTAATCCAATAATTGATCGATTCTTTCCCGGGCAGTTAAACGGTCCAGGCTATGCTGACGGTTAATCTTATCAATGCCACCCATATATTTGGCTTTGTCTTTCCGGTCATGTAAATCTTTGATCAAATCATCCATTGTCCACACACCTTGTGTTTAAATTTTCAATCACATCTGCCTGTAAGACTTAAGCAAGGCAGCATTCATATCTTCGAGCTAAAATTTACCGTAGCTATACCTTTTCTCAATAGTTTATGATTTCGTTTCATTACTTAAAACCATGGTTACTTCGCTGGATAGCACGCCACCATTCCCGTGAGCCAAAGCCAAGTTGCAGTTGTCGACTTGTCTTTCTCCACTTTCTCCCCGCAGTTGACGAACTGCTTCAATAATAGTGAAGAGGCCATACATCCCTGGATGGCAATAAGAAAGCCCTCCTCCATTTGTGTTCACCGGCAGCTTTCCACCAGGGGCAATGTTACCGTTCGAAATAAAGCGGCCCCCTTCTCCTTTTTTACAAAAACCTAAGTCTTCCAAGAAGAGAATGACATTAATCGAAAATGCATCATAAAGTTCTGCTACTTGTATATCTTCCGGTCCTACGCCAGCCATTTGGTATGCCGACTTTCCAGACTCAATTGCAGCAGTATGAACCAGGCTTGGCATATTCGAGATGCTTCGATGAGTTGTCGACTCTCCATACCCCCAAATATAGGTCGGCTTCGTATTTAACTTTTCAGCTCTTTCTCTGGTTGTTAAGACTAAAGCAGCCCCTCCGTCACTTACCAGACAACAATCCAGTTTTGTCAATGGCGTTGAAATAAGGGTGGAGTTTTTGACATCGTCATGAGTGATCAAATCTCTTTTAAAAGCTTTTTCGTTCATCGAAGCCCATTTTCTTGTCGCCACTGCAACTTCCGATAATTGGTCACGTGTGGTTCCAAATTCGAACATGTGCCTTTGTGCAGCTAAACTATAAGCAGTAATTGGATCGTTGTATCCGAAAGGATCTTCAAACGGATTGCTTTCCGTTATGTTGGCCAATCCTCCTCCATCGGTTCGTTGTGTACTTCCATATGCTATTAGAGCCACTTCACACATACCACTTACAATCGCCTGAGCTGCATGTGCTACATGAGAGACAAATGAAGCGCCACCTATGCTCGTGGCATCCATGTATTTTGGTGTGATTCCCATATATTCTGCCAGTGTCACAGTAGGCATGGAATAATGTGCAGAACTTGAAAAAAGACCATCCACATCTTCTTTTTTCAACCCTGCTTCCTGTAAAGCACGTACAGAAGCTTGAGCCATCAAGTCCACCGAATTCATATGCGGGACATTTCCCAGTTCTGATTCGGCTACTCCCGCGATGGCCACATCCTTAAAGAACGACATCTTACCTTCCCCCCTTCATTGGCTTAAAATGTGGTAAGGCAATTTCGTCAGTTACGTCCTGAAAATGAATTTCTACTGGCATTCCAATTTCCACTTTTTCCGGTTCACATTCAATAATGTTCGTCATCATTCTTGCCTTTCCACCTTCTAATTGCACGAGGGCGACCGTATAGGGCACTTCTTTTTCAAACCCTTGAATAAAGGATTTTTCCACAATTGAATAACTATAAATTTCTCCTTTGCCGTTATGGTCCTGAAATTCGATGTTTGTTCCGCCACAATGAGGGCAAACGACTCGTGGATAAAAGAACATTTCATTGCACTCATTGCAATGAGGGATAAGAAATTTCTTCTCTTTCAAACCTTTCCAGTATATTTCGGAAACTCCTTTTGTATTCGGCAGAGGCTTGTTATACGCCATTTAATTCATTCCTTTCACTGCTTACTTTCTGTTTTGCTACACTGTTAACGATCTCACTCAGCACCTTGTAACTCTTTTAAGATTTCCTCTTTCAACTTGAACTTTTGAATTTTGTTCGTTAGAGTCTTTGGAATATCTTCGACGAATCGAATATATTTAGGCCACATATATTTAGGGATTTTTTGTTCAATCCATTGACGGAATTCTTCTTCATTCAAACTTTGTCCGTTCTCGATCACAGCATATACTACAATTTCATCACCGTATTCGGCAGGAATTGGAAAAACTGCGCTCATTTGTATGGAAGGATGTTCATAGATCAAATCTTCAACCTGGTACGAAGAAAATTTTTCTCCTTTGACCTTTAAAATACTTCCTTGTCTGTCTACAAAATAGTAACCGCCCTCTGCATCCCTATAAGCAGAGTCACCAGTATGGAACCAGAGATTCTTAAATACCTTCAGCGTTTCTTCTTTTTTTCTGAAATACTCACTTAAAATGATGCTTGGTAGTTTGGGCCTGATTGCCAACTCACCAATTTCTCCCGCGGCACATTCTTCATCTTTTTCGTTCAAAATCGTTGCTTCAAAAAAAATACCCGGTTTTCCTAAATATCCTTTTTCAATTGCTTCAGTTCCATGTCTTACTTCCAGGCCCAACTGCTCTGCAATCTCAGTCATCTTTTTTCGGGAGTGTCCCCGGTAATAAGAAGAAGGAGTGCCTGTTTCTTCATCCAACTCCTTGATTAAGCCACAAATACCGAATCCCGCCTCTGTTTGACCAAAGCCAGCGAGAATAAAGTCGAAACCAAACCTTTTGGCAAGTTCATGATGAAATGATGGCAAAGGTTGAATGTGAACTTTGTTAAGCGTATTGTTACGGTCATTGTCGGTTTCCTTCGCATTCATCAGCCAGGTCGTCATGACTCCTACAAGAACAGCACTTGTCGATTGACTTATTTTGATTCTGTCCCAAAAATGGTTGGAGCTGAATTTATCCCACACAGCGACTTCACAGCCGACAAAGACGGCACGTGTAATGTTGAAGAAAGCTCCGCCTACATGGTAAAGCGGAAGGTCGTTATAAATCACATCTTCTTGCGTCAGCATTTTTCCGTAGTAGAAAGCATAGCCGTAAAGCCAGCGGTGGGACTGTACGACACCTTTCGGTAACCCAGTAGTGCCGGATGTATAGATGATGCTTGCCATATCCGAATAGTCGAGCTCCAGCTTCACATTGCTTTTATCACCTTCAAACAGGCTTTCGAATGGAATAGTACCCAGCTCTTCAATGTCTCCACTCATTAACTCTGCTTCATAATCATGGTCGGATTCTTTCGGATCATATACAATTACTTTCAGATTTTTATTCGTCAGGTCTTGCTTAATAGCTTGGAATTCCTGAAGCAACCCTCTTTCTACTAGTAAGATTACAGGGTCGGTATCGTTGATCAGATAAGACAGGGACTTCCCGGTATAGTTGAAATTGATAGGGGCATAGACACCGCCCGCTTTCCAGATCCCAAACATTGACAGTGAGCATATATAAGCATTTTTCATAAATACCGATATGCGATCTCCTTTATCTAACCCCAAATTCTGAAAGCTATGCCCAATGCTGTTGGTAAGCTCATTAAACTCGCGGTATGAAACATTGAAATCGTTTTCTCCATAATAGAAAAAGTTTTTTTCCCCTTTTATCTCAGCCCATTCCTCCAATTTTTTCACTACTACGTGCTCATCTTGTATCATCTCGTTTAGCAACTCCGAGTTTCCTTCCACATTATCCCTCCTAAAATGGATTCTCTTTTCCACTTCATTAAAACAGCTCAGCTAGGCTACGATAGTCAAAATTCAACTATAGGCGTATCCCAATTGAGCTGTATCCTTAGTAAACCTTGGGATGTTGCTTTCATTGAAAAATAAATTTCTGTATTTGATAGTACGTTTATAAAAGATGATACGTGTCGACGCATTTTTTCTATGGACGATATCTATTTTTAGTGCTGCCCAGTTGATGGGGGAGAAGTTCATAAACATCCTTTATCCATTCGCACAACAAAGGTCGGGTATCACGTGGGTCAATGATTTCTTCCACGCCAAATTTTTCTGCTGTTCGTAGAGGAGAGACTACTTTGTTTAATCGGTCTAATATTTGTTGACGAAGCTCTTCTGGATTATCACTGGCCTCTAAGTCTCTCTTGTAAGCCACTTCCAATCCGCCTTCAACAGGCAGTGAACCCCATACGCCTGAAGGCCATGCATAACGTAAATTCAAACCGTGTCCATTTGACATACCTGCGCCGCCTACACCGAACACACGTCTTATAATGATCTCAACCATTGGAACCGTGGCCTGGTAAACTGCAGTAATAGCACTTACCCCTTTTCGGATTGTGCCTTTCTTTTCAGCGTTCAACCCCACTTCCAACCCTGGGTTATCCACCAAATTGACAATGGGAAGATGGAAGGTTTGACATAAGTCCACAAAACGTTCAATTTTTTCTGAACTGTCTGCTGTCATGGCTCCTGCATTCTTATAAACGTCAGGTGCAATGACTCCTACCGGATGACCATCTAACCTGGCAAACGCTGTGATCATTGAGCCTCCGTAGAAACGTCCCATTTCAAATATGGAATCTTTATCGAAAATCTTTTCAAGAATTGCTCTGATTTTATATAACCTGCGCCGATCTTTCGGTATGGCCGAGATCAACTCTTCTTCCCTTCTGTCAGGATCATCTGAAGCGGGTAAAACAGGCGGTAATTTCAATACGTTATCCGGTAAATAGGACAAAAATTCTCTTATTTGCTGAAAAGCTTCTTCTTCCGAGCTGGCGATGTTATCGACTGCGCCACTCGAACGATGAACTTCTGTCCCCCCAAGCTCTTCTTTCGTCAAATCCTGTCCCATCCCATGCTTGACGATCAAGGGCCCAGCCACAAACAATTGGGAAGTATCTTCAACCATTACCGAAAAGTGGGAGGCTGCCACCCGTGCTGCTCCAAGTCCTGCTACAGAACCTAAACAGGCGGCGGCTACCGGCACGTTTTGAAGATTATCCATTACATGATCCCAAGCAGGATTGATCGGAATGTAGGTGTGGCCATGATCTTCGAGCAGCTTAACGCTTCCCCCTCCCCCTGTTCCATCCACCAACCGAATTAATGGCAATTTTAATTCTTTTGCCATAAGTTCAGAGTAGATTTGTTTGCTCGTTACAGCTCCATCCATTGAGCCGCCCCTTACCGTAAAGTCATCAGCGCCGATCACTACTTTCCTTTTGTTGACCCGTCCTGTTCCTACCACAAAATTTGCAGGTGTAAATTCCGTTAAATCACCCTGTTCGTCATATCCGGCTTTTCCTGCGATTGCTCCCGTTTCATGGAAACTATAAGGATCGAGCAATGTATCGATTCTTTCCCTTACTGTCAATTTTCCCTGTTGTTTATGGCGGTTTACACGCTCTTCCCCGCCCATTTTTTTGGCTAATTGTTCTCTTTCTCTAAGTTCATCTATTTCAGCTTGCCACGACATTTTATCTCTCCTATTCGAATCTTCAGTATTTTAAAAGTAGAAATATTCTGACTTAAAATCATATAATTCTTTAAAAACAGTTGATTAATCAGTTTATCGAAACATCTTGCAATTTCTTAGCAAGCTCAACTTTCAATATTTTACCGGTAGCTGTCATAGGCAAATCCTCAACCACTTTTACAATCGGGACTTTGTAAGTGGCCATATGTTCAGCGCACCATTTCTGAATTTCTTCTTCGGTAACGGTGCCAACTGCCTTTTCTTTTAATTTGACAAAAGCTATAGGGACTTCCCCTTTTTTAGCATGAGGCATTCCAACAATTCCATTTGCCTCTACCGCTGGATGACGCGCCAATACAACTTCAACTTCTGGAGGAAATACACTCATCCCGTTGACTTTCAACATTTCTTTGTTTCTTCCTAAAAAATGAATATATCCTTCTTCGTCAATCATTCCCATATCACCAGTACGAAGCCAACCATTATTCAAAGCTCTTTTTGTTTCTTCAGGTTTATTCCAATAAGACTTGAACAAAGCAGGAGTCTTGATCATCAATTCTCCCTCTTTTCCAATCGGCAACAGCTCTCCGGTTTCAAAATCGGTCACTTTAAAGTCAGTTCCAGGAATTGGAAAACCAACAAATACTGGACGACTTTTCAAGTCTTTGTCATCTTCATACATATAAGATGTATAAGTATCGTACGTATTGGTTTCTGTCATCCCCCAGGTCGCTTCAATCATAATGCAGCCGGTCAACTCTTCCCACTTTCTTCTAATTTCTAAATCCAACTTTTTAGAAAGTGATGTAGCTGTTGTCACTTTTAGAGAAGTCAAATCATATTGACTAATAGAAGGTTCTTCCAGCAATTCGACGAAATTATCCACACCGCCGTTTATGAAAGTCACCTTGTATTTTTCAATTGCCTGCATTGTCGCTTCCGTATCCCAACGTCCCAGCAGCACATGGGTTGCTCCAGAAACAACAGGGTTTAAGAGACACAGTACTTCTCCCGCTATCCAAAACGCAGGCCAATAAGCTAAGCCGACGTCTTGTTCTTTTAAACGGAAAATATAGGTGCAGGCAGATGCCGTAGTATAAAGCATATCTCTTTGCGTATGCACACAACCTTTTGGCATTCCTGTCGTGCCCCCTGTATAATTAAGCGCCGCCATGTCATCGAGGTGGATGTCTACATGAGGATACTCCGGGCTTTGTTTTTCCAGAACTGTCAATAAATCAACTGTTCCAGGGCATTCCAATTTTTCTTTCATATACATAGGGTGCACAGTAAATGCCGGAGTTTTTGGGATAAGATCAATTAAGCTGGTTGTTATTACTTCTTTCACGTCAGTTTGTTCTTTCACCTTCTGCACCAAGGAATTCAGTTGATCGGTCGTAACGACCAGTTCTGCCTGCGTATCCGTCAGTTCATACTGCAGCTCCTCTTCTTTAAACATTGGATTTACCGGGACATGGACGCAGCCCAACTTTAAAATTCCATAAAAAGCAATTAGGAATTGGGGGCAATTGGACATGAACACAGCTATCCGATCACCTTTTTTAAACCCTTTATCCGCTAAATAAGAGGCAAATCGATTGCTTAGATCATCCAGTTCCTTAAATGAAATTTCTGTTCCGTAGTAAATCAGGCAAGCTTTATCGGGCGTTAGTTCCGCTCGTTTACTGAGGTATTCAGTCACTAATATCTCTCCGAAAGGATACTCTGTTTCTTTTGGCAATTCTTTTGGCCTTTTTTTATTCCAGAGGTCATTTAAATGTTCTGTGTACTTTGTTTCATCCATTTCCTTCATCCTCTCTGCAGATTACTTTATGAAACACATACATATGGTTACATAGTCACCATGCACCTGTTGCGGTTAGTATTCTTTACACATCGGTTACTTCGTGTTTTTCGATAACTACAAATGAAGGTTGTTTCCCTTTGATATTTTTCACCAGCAAAAATATCATTTCAATTACTACCAGAAAAAAACCTAATGGAACAAAAAGAATTACTAAACTCAGAGGATAATTTGTGCCTCCCGCAGTGAACGCCATTCCACTTCCAAATGCATGCATCAAGTATTGCCATCCGAAAACGGCTAACAGAAGCATTAAGACTATTTCGATTACAATCAAAGAAATTGCTGCAATTCGCTGAATAACCAGGCTTTTGGCCTTGGTGATCACAAATTCAATTCTTGGCATCATCCCTTCTCCGAAGGTATAGGCCAAAGCAGGGAAAACGGCCAGCGGCATAAAATAATATTGTGAAATTTCATAAGCATGAAGAGGGGAGGTCCCGTTGATATTACGGATCAGGACATCAGCACTTGTATAGAACATCATAAAGAAAATTGTGATTCCGCTTAAAAGCATTCCCAGCCACTTAATTTTTTGAAAAACTTTATAGGCACTTAAGTATCTTTGTGACAAAATCATCGTCTCCTTTCATAATAGTTCACATCTGACTCGGCAGGAAGGTAGCAATGCCCGGGAACATAATCAGTAAGCCAATAATTACAACTCCAATGACTACAGCATAAGGAAGAGCATACCTGAAAATTTTCTCACTGGAAATTCCCGTTACACCCGCTACAGAATATACACTTAACCCTACAGGCGGCGTAAGAAGCCCCAATGTACATAAAATACCGACGACGACACCGAACCAAATTTTATCAGTTCCTATTTCCAATATGAGTGGCAAGACAATCGGAGCTGTCATGATGATGACTGCTGCCCCCTCAATAAGCATAAATAACACGAAGTAGAGGATACATAAAATAATGAGAATCAGCACCGGATACTCAATTAATGTACTCAACAATTCGATTACCTTACGAGGCAATAAAGAAATCGAGACGAACCGTCCAAATATTTGAGCACTGATCATGATCATCAAAATCATAGCGGTCAGTTTGACTGTATCGGCGAAAGACCTCGATAAAAAATTGACGCTTACTTTCCGCAGGATCAATGCGGCCAGAAAGCTGACGAGCGCACCGACTGCCCCTGCTTCCGTTGGTGTAAAGAGACCAGCGAAGATACCGTAAAATACGGTAAATACAATCAAACCCGTCAATATAGCAGCAACAATTGTACGTGACAGTGAAACATGCTCTTTTTCGAAAGGGGCTTCCAAAGATTCAGTTTTATCGCTTTTTGACTTATTGCTTAAAAACACCAGCATTACAGCTATGATGATCACCATTATAATAAGCCCTGGTATAATCGAAGCAATAAAGAGTTGCCCGATAGGTGTTTCTGTAGCGACACCCCACAGTATTAAGATGATGCTTGGCGGTATAACAGCCGATAGTGAACCCGCTGCTGCTACTGTCGCTCCTGCCATTCCTTCTCCGTATCCTCGTTTTAATAACTGAGGAACCGCCACCTGTCCCATGGCACCGGCTGATGCATTAGATGAACCCGAAACTGCGCCCATCAGGCCGCCAGCCAATATTGTCAAAACTCCAAGGATACTACTTTTCCCCCTTGATAAGTTGTAAACAATATTATACAAATCCTCAACAATTCCCGATCGCACAATAAACTGAGCCATTAATACAAACAAAGGTACAGTGGTTAAGGAGTAACTTGCCGTCCGAATAAAAGGATCTGATTGCAAAAACCCAGTTATGTATCCAGGACCTTCTAATAAGATCAATCCCAAAATGCCGACTGTCAGCAAAATGGAGTGGATGTACATGCCGGCAAATAATAAAAATAATAATAAAATGAACATAATTATAAAGAGAGTTTCTATGGACATATTACCTACCTCTTCTCTCAATAAGTGAGTAATTATGGATTTCTTCTATTTTGATAAATACTCTTTATACAATCTGTATTAATCATTTTCTCCCCAGAAACGAAACTCCCATTTTTATATATTGAGAGTGTCTCTGAGGAGAAGATGAAATTCTTTATATAGATATATTATTCTAGCTCTAAAATCGGGTCGTGCACTTCCCCTCCATGTTCAATGACAAGGTCTCTCCACAGCTTAGCAGTTTCCAATCCCGGCAGTCCTTCACTTTCTTTTGCGTCAATCCATGCCTGCCACGTATTAGTGGAAGCTTCTTCCAGTAAGTCTTGGGCGCCTTGTTCCAAATCTGCTACAGCTACCAATTCAATTCCCGCTTCTTCTGCGTCTATCAATGCTTGGTCGAAAAGTTCTTGTTTTACTGTAGACTCAGCCAACGCATATGCTTCATCCTCCATAATTGTTTGAACATCTTCAGGGAGCTCGTTCCATTTGTCTTCAGGCATTAACCATACGAGTGGGAAATGGCCGATAGCCAGCCCGGTAATCGAGGTTGTGATTAGCTCATCAAACCCGTATGGCTTATAGTCTACTACCGATCTCACGTTGCCATCCAAAGCACCTCTGCTTAATGCTTCAAATTCTTCGCTCCATGGCATTGAAACAGATCCTGAACCCAGTTCTTGAACAAAAATTTCGTGAGCGCGTCCGCCAGTTCTTAATGACAGATTCTGCAAACTTGCCGCATCACTGAATTCATGTCCTCCTACTGCACCGATTGTATATTGAGAGACGGGCTGAACAGGAAGCGCTTTCATTCCGTGCTCGCCAAATTCAAAATCAGCGAAAGTTTTACCATCCGCTAATTCAACATCACTTCTGATGAGGTCTGCATATGCTTTTGCAGCAATAATCGAGTCAGATGATTTTAACGGAAGCATCGGAACATCTGACAGTGGGAACTGATCAGGGTTATACGTAGGAAGGACGGGTGCAGCGAGATCAATGGTGCCATCTTGCAAAGCTCTTATTTCTTCACCCAACGGCACAAGTTCCTGGTTGAAAAAGGCATCAAAGGTTACTTGACCACTAGTTTCCTCTTCTACTGTTTCCATCCATGGAGTAGTGAACGCAGCAGTATTAGCATCTTCTCCACTCAGACCAGCATTCAACCGCAGGTTAATGGATTCCTGTTCATTTCCGCCGCCTTCTGTGCCTGAACCGGAAGTGGAAGGCTCTTCTTCAGAAACACAACCGCCCAATATTCCTAAAGCCAGTAAACCCGTAAATAAATGTTTTTTCTTCATGATTCTTTTCCTCCCTTTTGCTGTTGATGTCTCTTCAACTATATTTCCTAAGTAAGTTCTGGTTTAATACGTCATATGTTTAACTTTGATACCTATTCTTTTTTCGTCCGAGTTCTTGTTACGCAAAAGAAAGTTTTCTCATTCGTCTATTGAAAATTATTCAATAGTCATGATTACTTCGCCTTCATTTACAAAGTCGCCTTCACTAATCTTGATCTCTTTGACTTTCCCACCTCCTTCAGCTTCAATGGGAATTTCCATTTTCATAGATTCTAGAATCGCCACTTCTTGTTCATCTGCAATTTCATCTCCAACACTAACCAAAATTTTCCACACATTTCCCGTCATGGTTGATGTAATCTGTTTCATACCCAATTCCTCCTTCTGAAGATTCAGTAACCGTTTTATACTTTTTTATAAGTTTTATATAGTTGGCCCTCCAGCAGCATAAATGACTTGGCCACTGATAAAAGAGGATTTCTCGTCTGCAAAAAACAATACAGCATTCGCAATATCTGCCGGCTTCCCGCTTTTCTGTACCGGGATTTCTTTTATCAGTTCCTCTTTGTACTCTTCAAATGGAACTCCCAGCCTCTCGGCGGTGGCTTTTGTCATATCCGTTTCAATAAAACCCGGAGCGATTGAATTTGCTGTAATCCCAAATTTCCCAAGTTCTATTGCTAATGTTTTTGTAAACCCTTGGAGTCCAGCTTTTGCAGTGGAATAGTTTGCCTGCCCTCTGTTTCCAAGTGCTGAAGTTGAAGAAATATTGATGATGCGCCCGTACTTATTCTCCACCATCACACTTTGCACAGCCCTACTCATATTAAATGAACCTTTCAAGTGGACATCCATGACCATATCCCAATCACTGTCCGTCATTTTAAACAGCAAGTTATCCCGAGTGACACCCGCATTATTTACTAAAATATCGATTTTTCCTTGTTTTTCGATAATGGCTTTCACTGTTTCATCGACTTCTTCGCTCGAAGAAACATCGGCTGTGTATGTTGAAACCGAAAATCCATTTTCTTTTAGAAAATCATCGGCCTGATTCAAGCTTTCTTCGTTAATATCAAGGATAGCGACATGGGCACCTTCATCTAAAAGAGCCTCTGTAATGGCGAAACCAATGCCTCTGCTTCCACCTGTAACTACGGCTACTTTTCCATCAAACCTTTTCACAAATCATTCTCCTTTCGCTCCTCTACCACTTGAATAGCTGTTAAAACTTGATGACCACCCTCGATGCCTCTCCTTTCGCTAACGTATCAAATCCCTCGTTGATCTCTTCCAGCGAAATAAAGTTAGTCATCAGTTTATCCACAGGCAACCTCTCCTGTTCAAATAAATTAATAAAATGAGGAATATCCCGCTCAGGAACGCAGCTTCCAATATACGACCCTTTCAAACTCTTTTCTTCTGCGGTCAAGCTGACGTACGGAAATGAAAAATGATGTTCCGGGTGCGGTAAACCAGTGGTTACAGTAGTTCCTCCTCTCTTTGTAATTCCATAAGCTACTTCCATGGCAGGCACCACCCCTGCTGTTTCGAATGCAAAGTCAAGTCCCCCTCCCGTCGCTTCTCTTATCGACTCCACTACATCAGGGTCTGTTGAGTTGTAGACATCCGTTGCCCCCAGCTCTTTTGCTTGCGTGAGCTTGGCTTCGTTTATATCTACCGCTACAATTCGACTCGCTCCAGCAGTTACTGCGCCAAGAAGCGCACTGAGACCAATCCCGCCAAGTCCGACAATTGCCACCGTATTCCCCAATTTGATATTTGCAGTGTTTGAAACAGCACCTACACCCGTAATGACTGCGCAACCAAAAAGAGCAAGTTTCTCAAATGGGATACCTTTTTTCACTTTTATCAAAGAATTTCTTGACACTACCGCATATTCTGAAAATGCCGATACCCCAACGTGGTGATACACTTTTTCATTGTCATTATGTAACCGGATGCCACCATTGAAAAGCGTACCAGCAGTGTTGGATACTGCAGCAGGTTCGCATAAAGCCGGCCGCCCTTCCTTACAAGGCAAACAATGTCCGCAACTCGGTACAAATACACAGACAACATGATCGCCTGGTTCCAAATCCATTACTCCTTCGCCAACTTCTACTACGACTCCTGAAGCTTCATGTCCAAGAGCCATGGGAAGTGGTCTGGGCCGACTGCCATTGATGACGGATAAATCTGAATGACACAAACTCGCCGCTTTTATTTGAATCAGTACTTCTCCCCGCTCAGGTGAATCCAATTCTATGGTTTCAATCTTGATTGGCAAACTTTCAGCATAAGGTGCTTTTACACCCGATTCCCTCAACACAGCTGACTTTACTTTCACAGAATCACCCCTTCGTGTATTCTTGCATTTAATAAAGCTTTATGCCGATGAACTTGGTATCCATCATGTCTTCCATTGCGTACTTTACCCCTTCCTTTCCAATTCCGCTGTCCTTGATGCCCCCGTAAGGGATATGATCATATCTGCGAAGTGATACTTCGTTTATCCAAACTCCGCCTGATTCGATGGACTCGGCTAAACGCATCGCCCTGTTAATATCAGTGGTGAAGACTCCAGCCTGCAAACCCAATTCAGTATTATTGACCTCTTTGATCACTTCGCTTTCTTCTGAAAAAGGCATTACGCTAATCAACGGTGCAAAAACCTCTACACACACTACTTTCATTTCTGGGGTTAACTTTCCTAAAACAGTCGGTTCAAGCAACGTGCCTGTCCGCGTACCGCCAGTCAGTAGGTCTGCCCCCTGTTCGATTGCCTCGTTTATCCATGATTCTGCTTTTTTTGCTGCTTCTTCGGTGATCATTGGTCCCATATCCGTCGCTTCATCCAACGGATCGCCCGTTTTTAAAGAGCTGACTTTGGGAAGAAGTTTCTCGAGAAACTTATCGTATATAGTTTCATGAACGTAAATTCGCTGAGCTGATACGCACGCCTGTCCTGCAAAAGTAAATCCTCCCATTACAATAGCACTGACTGCTATATCCAGATCTGCGTCCTCAAAAATGACATTGGGCGCGTTCGATCCAAGTTCTAATGTCACTTTCTTCCGTTTCGCCATTTCACTTATTTTCCAGCCCACAGCTCCGCTGCCAGTGAAAGTGACTTTCTTCACTCTCGGGTTTGTTACCAACGGTTCCACGATGTCTTGACCAGGTCCCATTAAAATATTCAATGCACCTTCAGGCAATCCAGCTTCTTGAAATAGCTTATACAGTTGCATAGAAGAAAAGGGTGTTTTTTCGGCTGGTTTCAAAACTACGGTGTTACCAGCTGCAATGGCTGGTGCAACTTTGTGCAATACTAAGTTTAACGGAAAATTAAATGGCGTAATCGCCGCCACCACACCAATAGGAACTCTCTTAGCTATACCGATTTGGTTTTCGCCACCGATTGCACTATCCATCGGTATTTGTTCTCCATAAGTTGACTTTGCTGCTTCAGAAGCAAACCTCAGTACTTGAACGGCCCGTGCTACTTCTCCCCTGCTTTCACGAATCGGTTTTCCTGCTTCTTGTGAAAGCAATACAGCAAAATCCTCTGCCTTTTCTTCCAATAAATCAGCTGTTTTTCTTAAAATGGAAGATCTCTCATGAGCTGGCATCGTTTTCATGTGCTTCTGAAAAACTTCATAGGCATTATCTACAGCATCATTTATATCTTCCAAATTGGCACACGTTATTTCACCCAGAATCTTATTTGTGAATGGGTTATAAACGTTTAAGGTTTTTCGTCCACTTTCTGTTCTTTCTTTACCACTTATAATTGAGCCCGAAGAAAGTGTCTCCAAATTAATCACGGTGAGTCCTCCTTAATCATAAATATTTAAATTGGGTCACACTGGAATTTAAAAACTAAAATTCTAATCCTGTAATCAGCTTTTTCTGGATGAACTTAAATTATTGGTTCTCAGGATGTATTTCAAAACTGTTGAATTAGAGTATGAGGTGAAGTGGAAATACTATCCAAGTAATAATTTGCTTCCGTATGCGTCTGCATTGATGATAGGAAAACAACAATAGAGGAGAATCTGGGGTGACTTACAATCCGCCTAGAAATTTGTGCCTAGTATATCAAACTCTAAAAGTAACGACAACTAGTTTTTTAATTATTTAAAATAATACGAAAATTTATTTTAGTATACTATTAAGCGGCTCGACCGAAAAGAAGATACAACTACCGATTCTTTCACACTAATGCTTTTTAATTGATTTAATGAGCTGTTTCTCCTCCATCAATTGTCAAAGCTTGTCCTGTCATATAAGCCGATCCTTCAGAAGATAAATAGACGATTAGAGGTCCAAGCTCATTGGCTTCTCCGATTCTTCTTAAAGGAATTCTTTTTATAATCTTGTCAGTTAATTCTTCATTATCAAAAATTTCTTCGTTCATTGAAGTTCTGAAATAGCCTGGGCAAATGACATTTACATTCACCTTATATCTCGCCCATTCAATGGCCAACATCCGGGTAAACTGAATGACTGCTCCTTTACTGGTTCCATAAGCCACCAGCCTTGGCGTGCCTACCAGTCCATCGTAAGAGCCGATATTAATAATTTTACCTTTTTTTTGATTCACCATTATTTCTCCGATAATCCGGGAAACTTTCATGACACCTATAAGATTGGTAGCCATTATCTGCTCGATTTCTTCATCACTGGTTTCTGAGAACATTTTTTCGATGACAATGCCCGCATTATTCACTAAAATATCAACCCGACCGAATTGCTCTAAGATTTTTTCTTTTACGCGATAGATTTGTTCAGAGTTTGTGACGTCGCAAATGTAAGGTGTCACCTTCCCTTTAACTTTCATCAATTCATCTGCTGCCTTCTCCAGCGTCTCTTTGTTCCGTCCGGTAATGATAACTTCCGCATTTGAGAGCAAAAGTGCTTTTGCAGCTGCATAACCTAACCCTCTGCTTCCACCGGTGACAAGTGCCACCTTTCCTTTAAGGTTAAAATCTTCCAACATTTTATCTCCCCTTACAAATAACTCTTTTTATCAATTCAGGTTTTAACCACCTCTTCAACTGAGACTTCATCACAAAACATTATTGTGGAATTGCGTTCCAAACTTTTACTATTCATCTCCTCTCTATCCCAACGAACTTTTTCAAGACTATAGTCATTTGACTTCGGCTTCCGTTTTCAATTGTTCGCGCAGCTCAAGCCTTCCAACATCCCGTAAATGGACTTGGTCCGGCCCATCAACGATTCTAAGCGTTCGTGCATTTGCCCAGTGTGCCGCTAACGGAAAATCTTCACTTACACCTGCACCTCCAAAAGCTTGAATTGCTCGGTCAATTACATTGAGGGAGACTCTTGGTGCTGCAATTTTTATCATGGCGATCTCTTTGCGGGCTGCTTTTGCACCTTCCTGATCGATTTTATGAGCAGCATGCAAAGTCAAAAGACGCGCCTGTTCAATTTCAATCCGGCTCTCAGCAATAATCTCACGAATCACTTCCTTTTCCGACAACAAGGAACCAAATGCTTCTCTCGTTTCAGCACGTTTACACAAAAGTTCCAAAGCCCGTTCTGCTGCCCCAATAGCCCTCATACAATGATGGATTCTGCCGGGTCCCAGACGGCCCTGGGCAATCTCAAATCCTCGACCTTCTCCCAATAACATATTTTCTACTGGGACTCTTACATTATTGTATCGAATTTCGGCATGGCCATGAGGTGCTTCGTCATACCCGAAAACAGGCAAATGACGCTTTATTTCAACTCCTGGAGTATCAAGCGGTACTAAAATCATCGATTGCTGTTGATACTTGGCTGCATTCGGATCTGTTTTCCCCATTAAAATGGCTATTTTGCAGTTAGGATACAGTGCCCCAGTAGTCCACCATTTCGTTGCATTGATTACGTATTCATTTCCATCACGCACAATGCTTCCTTGAATATTCGTAGCATCAGACGAAGCAACATCCGGTTCTGTCATTGAAAAGCAGGAACGAATCTCACCCTTCAGAAGTGGTTCAAGCCATTGTTTCTTTTGCTCTTCAGTGCCGTATTTTATGAAGACTTCCATGTTCCCCGTATCCGGAGCATTACAATTGAATATTTCAGGGGCAATTAGCGAGCGTCCCATAATTTCACAAAGATGAGCATAATCATAATTCGTTAATCCTTGTCCATATTCAGTGTCGTGTAAAAATAAATTCCACAGCCCTTGCTCTTTGGCTTTTTCTTTTAACTCCTCCATGATGGGCGGAACAATCCACCGGCTTTCTCCTTCATTCAATTGGTTTTCGAATATCATTTCGTTTGGGTATACGTATTCATTCATAAAATCGATTAACTCTTTTTTCAATTGCTGCGCTCTAGGCGATAGGTCTTTCAGCATCCCGCAACCTCCTGTCCACTGATATTTTCTTACTAATTTATTTCTAAATGAAAACCCTTACAATCACTAGTATAAAATGCTCCTCTTTAACTTACAAGTAGTTTTTTAATTATTATAAATATTCTTTCAATATTCACTCTAAAAAAACCAGTCTATTACAAAGGAGTAATAAACTGGTTCTATTGGGTTATTTTATGTCCACATTATGATAAACCTGCTGGACATCTTCAAGGTCCTCAATGGCATCGACCATTTTTTCGAATTGCTCCTGGGCGTCTTCAGGAAGTTCCAATTCATTCTGCGCGAGCATTGTCAATTCCGCTACGGTAAAATCTGTAATGCCTGCGTTTTTGAATGCCTCTTGGACAACATGGAATTGATCGGGTTCTGCATAGACAATGACAGAATCCTCTTCTTCCAGGATATCCCGGACATCAATGTCCGCTTCCATCAACAGCTCCAGGACTTCGTCAGCGGATTTACCTTCGATGCCAATGACAGCTGTATGATCAAACATGTAAGACACCGACCCACTGACACCCATATTGCCTCCGTTTTTGCCGAACGCAGCCCGCACATCTGAAGCCGTACGGTTTACGTTATTGGTCAAAGTATCTACGATAACCATTGAACCGTTCGGGCCGAAGCCTTCATACCGCAATTCATCATAGCTTTCCTCTGATCCGCCTTTGGCTTTTTCAATGGCACGATCGATGATGGCTTTTGGTACACTGTAGGTTTTCGCGCGTTCAAGGACTACTTTCAACGCTTGATTCGATTCCGGATCCGGTTCTCCCTGTTTTGCCGCCACATAAATTTCACGGCCGAATTTTGCATATATGCGACTCGTGTTGGCATCCTTGGATGCTTTCTTTTCTTTAATGTTATTCCATTTGCGACCCATATCAGTTCCTACTTTCTTTGAATTCTGAACGTCATAGAAGTTCACTGCTCTCTATTATATAATAAATTCACTCTACATTTCATCCCGCACAGTTCACAAAAAATCTCATCTGTAATCGGTAGCTTTGCGTCCGCTTTTATCGTTCCGGAAGTATTCTGAAAGTTGAATGACACGGACATCGCGTGTATTCAATTCGTGATAGATTCCTCTGCTGTCTGTGAACGAAATATATTGATCTCTTTCACTCTGCACCAGCTTTTCCGCTTGCTCCTGTGAATCCATATGGACGAACCGCCGGATGTAATGCTCTTCATCAAAGAAATATGTTATTTTGAACTCTTTCATCGTATTCATCCCCCTATAAATCGTATGAAAGCTTTTGATAAAAGTAATTGGGTTTTACGATTTCGTTTTTATAAGGCTTATGGAAAATATGGGTGGTGGCCGGGCTCATCGGCGGAATCAACCAGACCCAATTACCGGTCACATTTCTTCCCGCAGCTTCTTCTTTCTTCTCGAAATTTTTGAATTGCTTGGCAGCCGTATGGTGATCCACAATGGTCACTCCGGCTTTATGGTAAGAGTCCAATACTGCCACATTAAGTTCCACCAGTGCTTTGTCTTTCCAGAGAGAACGATTGGAAGTTGTATCCAGTCCCATTAATTCGGCCACGGCAGGCAATAGGTTATAGCGGTCTTCATCAGCCAGATTCCGCGCACCGATTTCCGTGCCCATATACCAGCCGTTAAAAGGCGCCATTGTGTAATGGATTCCTCCAATTTCCAATTCCATGTCAGAAATGATTGGCACAGCGTACCATTTGGCATTCAACGTTTTAAAATTTTTCAGCTCCGGATGCTCCAATTCAACTTCCATAATCGATTCTTCCGGAATCTCGTACCAACGGGGCTCTTTGCCATGCTCTTGTATAACCAAAGGCAGTACATCAAAATTGGTCCCTTTTCCTTTCCATCCAAGTTCCATACACTTCCTGGTAAACTCAATTGAAGTGGAATCTCCAATAATTTCCCCGTCTTTTTCATATCCTGCATAACGCACCAACTGGTGATTCCAGATCCGTATCTTGTTCCGTCCACCTGTTTTTTGAGGGAATACTGTTATGGCCGGCCGCACTTTGCCTTTATTAGTGGCAAAATCAATATGATTGAGCAAACTCTTAAAAGCGCCGTCTGCCGTGTCCTGTTGCCGGGCATCAAACACCGTCAAGGTATTCCAGAACAAGCGGCCGATGCAGCGGTTATTATTGCGCCAAGCCATACGCGCCCCGTGTTCCAGCTCTTCAAAAGTATGTGTGTACTGTCCTGTATGTTGAATTTCTTCTGTGACTTCCTCAATTCGGTCAGCCAGCTCGGCTTCGCTTTTTCCCAATTCGTTGTAGCAGCAATATAAAAAATAACCGGCTTCTTCAATCAAGACAGATTGTGCTGCAGTTATTGTCATTTTCTTCACTCCTTTCGTTCATATTATCATCTCTTCCACCAAAGGATTAACTGATATGTGACAGCTCTTTGTTTTTACATACAGGTGGAGTACACTTATAAAAAGCATAGAATTCAAAGGAGTGGCTTCAGTGGTAAAAGCGATTTTTTTCGATTTGGATGACACCTTACTGTGGGATAAAAAAAGCGTATTCACAGCTTTTCAAAAGACTTGTGATTATGCTGCATTAAAAAGCGGGGCAGACTGTTCAACACTTGAAACAGCTGTACGAAAAGAAGCACAGAAATTATACGCTTCCTACGATACGTTTGAATTTACAAAAATGATCGGGATCAACCCTTTCGAAGGCTTATGGGGAACATTTGACGACAAAGGCGAAGGTTTTCAGAACATGAAAAAAATTGTTCCGGAATACCGCCGCCAAGCATGGACAATGGGATTGAGGCAAATTGGCATTGACAATCCGGAACTGGGTCAGGAGTTGGCTGACTATTTTCCGATAGCCCGCAAAGAAAGCCCTCATGTATATGAAGAAAGTTTCCAGGTACTTGATGAACTGAAAGAGAACTACCAATTGTTATTGCTGACCAATGGCTCACCCGGACTGCAGCATACCAAGCTGACCATCACGCCGGAAATCTCCCCTTATTTTGACCATATTGTCATTTCCGGTGATTTCGGCAAAGGGAAACCAGATCCCGGTATTTTCAAACATGCTTTGGCAAAGTTCGACTTGGAGGCCGAAGAAGTTTTGATGGTTGGCGATAATTTACTGACCGATATCATCGGCGCTGAAAATGCCGGAATACGTTCCGTGTGGGTCAACCGCGAACAAAAAGCTCCTCATGAATCGATTAAAGCGACTTACGAAATCCACAATTTAACTGAGTTACTTCCTATAGCCAATCAATTGAAAAAAGCAAAAGAGGTCCGTTGACACAGGCCTCTTTTGCTTTTTCAATTATAGATCAATTTGTGTTACATTCTGGATTTCACTCAATTCCTTCAACTGTTCCAAGCTGCTGCTGTCAGCGTGTTTGTCAATTGTCAGCATCATGATGGCGTCTCCCCCGACATTTGAGCGACCCACTTGCATCGTTGCGATATTGACGTCTTCCTGCCCCAGCAACGTTCCGACGCGCCCGATGACCCCTGGGCGGTCATTGTGTCGGATAAACAGCAAGTGGCCTGCCGGCACAACATCCACCAAATAATCGTCAACTTTCACGATACGGGCCCCTTGTCCGTTCAATAAAGTGCCTGCAGCTTTTCTTGTCTCCTTGGCGGTCTTCACTTCAACGGTAATTAAATTCGTGAACCCTTTCGCTTCAGTAGACTTTTGCTCATTGACTACAATATCTTTTTGGTTGGCCAAATACATGGCATTGACGTCGTTGACATGTTTGCCAAGGTGGCGCTTCAATAATCCTTTTAACATATTGCGTGTAAGTGGACCCACTTCCACATTTGCCAGATCACCGGAATATTTCACATTTACTTCTGTAGCTGTACCTTCCGCCAGATCCGTTAAAAATGCACCCAATCGTTCCGCCAAATCGAAGTAAGGTTCGATTTTTGCCATAATCTCTTTTGGAACAGAAGGCAGATTGACTGAATTGCGGACTGTCCCTGTCGTCAAGAAACTGACAACATCCATGCTCACGTCGACCGCCACACTTTCCTGTGCTTCGACTGTGCTGGCTCCCAAGTGGGGAGTCGCAACGATTTCAGGGAGTTCCAGCAAGCGGAAATCGATCATCGGTTCCTGTTCAAATACGTCAAGGGCAGCTCCAGCTACTTTTTTCGATTTAACTGCTTCATACAAAGCATTTTCATCAATGATTCCACCTCTCGCACAATTGATGATCTGAACGCCATCCTTCATGATTTCGAAAGCCTGTTTATCTATCAAATGATGCGTTTCCTTCAGTAACGGGGTGTGCACGGTGATAAAATCGGCGGCTTTCAGCACCTCTTCTATCGTGCCATAACCGATGCCCATTTTTTCGGCTTTTTCTGCAGTCAGGAAAGGATCGTACGCAATCACGTTCATTCTTTGCCCTTTTGCGCGTACGGCAACTTCTGCACCAATACGGCCAAGTCCGACCACACCCAGCGTTTTATTTTTAAGCTCGACACCTACATAGGATTTACGATCCCAGTTTTGATTGCGTAGAGCATGGAAAGCCTGCGGGATTTTTCGCGCCAGAGACATCATCATCGCGATAGTATGCTCAGCAGCAGAATTGGTGTTGCCGTCCGGTGCATTGACCACGATGATACCTTTTTCCGTTGCAGCTTCCAAATCGATGTTATCGACTCCCACACCGGCGCGGCCGATGATTTTTAAATTGGAGGCTCTTTCAATAAGCCCGCGTGTCACTTGCGTCTGGCTTCGCACGAGCAATGCGTCGAAGCCGTCAATCCGATTTTCTAATTGTTCCGGCGTCAAATTGGTCTCCATGACGATATTCATGCCTTCCGCCTGACGAAGCGGGTAAATTCCGTCTTCGCTCAGCGGATCACTGATCAATATATGAAATGTCATGCTAACACCTTCCCTTCGTTCAAGTAAACTTGCTGCGCTGCCTGAATTCCCTTGCCGACTTCGACTTTCTTGCCAACCTTGACCAAACCGATTTCCATTGCTGCAATTGCCTGCAGCATATCAGCCGGCGAACAATAGCCCATGTGGCCGATCCGGAATATTTCTTTCGCCAGATGCTGCTGACCACCTGCAAGTTCCAAAGCGAACTCTTCTTTCATCACTTTGCGGAACTCTTCCGCCTCAAAATCAGCAGGCTTTACTGCCGTCACTGTCGGTGAGGCATCTTCGTCATTTGCCAATAATGGAATTTCCCACGCCTTGAAAGCAGCCCGTGTCATTTTCATCATCAAACGATGCCGCGTGTATACTTTTTCCAACCCTTCCTCTTCGAACAGTTCAAGCACACGCTCCAAACCGTACAAAATCGAAATGGCAGGAGTAAAAGGTGTGGTGTCTTTTACTATATTGTCGAGATGCTTTTTCAAATCCAGATAGAATCGCGGTTGCGGATTGGCTTCGATTTTCTTCCAGGCACGTTTGCTTGCTGCTATAAAAGCAAGTCCGGGCGGCAACATAAACGCTTTTTGAGAGCCCGTCACTACAATGTCGACACCCCATGCGTCCATCTCCGTCTCAGTACCGGCTACACAGGAAACTCCATCGACAATAATGAGCGCATCTGATACTTCTTTGACGGCAGATGCCAGTTGCTTTATGGGATTTAATACACCTGTCGAAGTTTCACAAAAAGTTGAAAATACGACTGTGATTTCAGGATGCTCCTGTAAATAACGCTGCACTTCCACCGGGTCTGCTGCCTTTCCCCATTCTTCTTCAAAAATATGGGTCTCAATTCCGTACGCTTTGCAGATTTTCGCAAACCGGTCTCCGAATGCACCTGTGACAATCACCAGTACTTCTTCTCCCGGCGCCACTGTATTTACTACAGCCATTTCAAGTCCTGCTGTACCGCTGCCTGTTAAAATCATCACTTCCTGTTGTGTACCAAAAACACGTTTCAAACCAGGGCGGATTCTCGAAATCAGTTCGGAAGTGTTTTTTCCTCTATGGCCGGTCATCGGCTGGCTCATTGCCCGCTCCGCACTCGGCGGAATCGGCGTCGGTCCTGGAATTCTCAAAATTTGTTGATCTGTCAGCATGTTGTTCATTCCCCTTTCGATTAAAACATTTGAAAAAGCTCAAGTGACCAGGTATGACACAGAGATTTGATCACCGCAGCTAAATAAAAAAAGACCCTTCACTCCTTACATAATATGCAAGGGGCGAAGAGTCTCTGTTCGCGGTACCACCCTAATTCACTGCTTTACCATAAAGCAGCCTCATTGGTTAACGTGCGTAACGGACACGAAACGAATGGACCTACTCAAGTTCAATCCATCTATTCAGGAGTGCTGATTCATACCGGAACCGCTGATTTCCACCAACCATCAGCTCTCTTAAGATTCACCTGCATCAATCGTATCTCCATCAATATAGTTAACTTATTTGTTGAATTGAGTTCATCATATACAGAGAAGTCCAAGTTGTCAATATATAAAAAATATTTTGATTTTTGTGCAACCGCTTTCATCCTTGTTGAACCCTGAAGCGTTGGGGCTCTAAGGTTCCAGGAATTATTTTTACAGATTTACATTGCCGCTCAATGCCTTCATGCAAAAGTAAACAGTCAGCGGGAGAAAAAAATTTTGTTATACTGGAAGAGGAAGAACATCAAAGAGGAGGAGTTAGTTTGATTGCCAATTTTTCTATAAATGATTATTTGTCATCCAATCGAGAACGTTTCGAAGCTGTCAGCAAATATATTTGGGAACATCCGGAAACCCGCTACCAGGAATTCGAATCCGCCGCTTTCCTGGCAGATGAGCTGGAAAAAGAGGGCTTTCAGGTGGAACGCGGTGTCGGGGGAATCGAAACGGCTTTTGTTGCCACTTTCGGCAAAGGCAAACCGGTCATCGGTTTTCTCGGTGAATTCGACGCCTTATCCGGGCTGAGCCAAAAAGCCAACACGACGACACAAGAGCCGATCGAGGCTGGAGGCGTCGGACATGGCTGCGGCCACAACCTGCTGGGTACCGGCTCCCTTTCCGCTGCCTACGCGGTGAAAGCTTACATGGAAGACCATCAGGTGAACGGCACCGTCAAGTTTTATGGCTGCCCTGCAGAAGAAGGCGGCTCAGGAAAAACATTCCTGGTGAGAGAAGGTGTATTTGACGGATTGGACGTTGCCCTGACGTGGCACCCGTCCTATGCCAACTCCATCATGAGTTTATCGAGCCTCGCCAATTACCAGGTCTATTTCCGCTTTAAAGGCGTCGCTTCCCATGCAGCCAATTCCCCTCATTTGGGACGCAGTGCATTGGACGCGGTTGAACTGATGAATGTCGGCGTCAATTACCTGCGCGAGCATGTTGTACAGGAAGCCCGCATGCATTATGCCATCACTAACAGTGGCGGGATTTCGCCGAACGTCGTCCAATCGGAAGCCGAAGTGCTGTATTTGATCCGGGCACCGAAAGTGTCACAAGTGGACGACATCTACAAGCGGATCTGCAAAATCGCGGAAGGTGCGGCGCTGATGACCGAAACGGAAATGTCCATCGTATTTGACAAAGCCTGCTCCAATTATGAACCAAACCGGGCTCTGGAAAGAATTCTCCATGAAAAACTGGTGGAAGCCGGACCGGTTCAACCAACTGAAGAAGAAAAGCAATTTGCCGAAAAGATCTGGAACACGCTGTCGGAGGGCGAGAAAAAGAATTTCATCGCAGGTATGGAAAGCTTTGGCTACCAGGGCGACGGCAGCGAATTTGAAGGCAAGTTTTTGGCCGATATCATCTCCGATTATGTGCCATCCGACAAAGTGATGGCGGGGTCCACCGATGTGTCGGACGTCAGCTGGGTCGTTCCCACTGCCCAATTGACCACAGCCACTTCCGCCATCGGCACACCACTCCATACGTGGCAGATGGTGACGCAGGGCATCGGGTCCTTTGCACACAGCGGCATGCTGCTGGCAGCGGAATCCATGGCAGCTGCAGCCATCCATCTGTTCGAAAACGAAGAGGATTTGGAAGCCGTTAAGGCCGAGCATGCAGAACGGCGCGCCAAAGAGCCGTACTTCTGTCCGATTCCGGAAGGCGTCAAACCGTCGGCTACAAAATAAATCTTATTCACCAAAAAGCTGCCGATTCCACATCGGCAGCTTTTGCTTTTTCATTTCAGTATGAACGAGGCAGTTTCAACACGTTCTGTCCCAAGTAAGCCAGTATCATATTATTGCTTACAGGTGCTACCTGGTACATACGGGTTTCGCGAAACTTTCTTTCCACATCGTACTCGTCCACGAATCCATAACCCCCGAATGTATCCAAACATACATTGGCCGCTTGCCAGCTGGCTTCGCTCGCAAGGAATTTTGCCAGGTTGGCTTCTTCTCCGGACCTTTCGCCTTCATCAAACTTTCGTGCGGCCTCGTATCTCATCAGATCAGCCGCCTTCAGGGAAGCATAGGCACGGGAAATTGGAAATTGAACGCCTTGGTTCGTGCCGATTTTCCGGTCGAAAACAACCCGTTCGTTGGCATACCCTGTAGCTTTGTCGATAAAAAAGTACCCGTCTCCAATCGCTTCTGCCGCCAGTAGCGTCCGTTCAGCATTCATGCCATCCAGCACGTAACGGAACCCTTTCCCTTCCTCACCGATTAAACTGGCTTCGGGAATTTTCATGTCTTTATACCAAACCTGATTGGTGGCGTAGTTGAACATTGTGCGCACCGGCTCTACCACAAAAGTCTCCGGCTGCTTGTCCCGAACGTCCCTTAGATCGACCAGAAATAAACTTAAGCCATCTGTCCTTTTTTCACCCACTTCTTCCAATGGCGTGGTCCGGGCAAGCAGCATCAGCAAATCCGACTGCAGTACGCGGCTCGTCCAGTTTTTATGGCCATTTACTACATAACCGTCAGCCGTTTTTTCCGCAAAAGTCTGAATGGCCGTCGTATTGGACCCCGCATCTTCTTCTGTGACCGAAAAAGCCTGAAACCGGATGCTGCCGTCAGCAATTCCCGGCAAATACTGCTGTTTTTGCGCTTCGCTTCCATGTTTCAACAAAGCACCCATTGTATACATTTGTGCATGACAGCCTGCTGCATGCCCGCCTGACCGGTTGATTTCCTCCAGAATGATGGTTGCTTCCGTCATGCCATATCCTTTTCCGCCATATTCTTCAGGAATCAGAACAGACAGGTATCCGCTCTTTGTCAAAGCTTCGACGAATTCTATGGGGTATTCTCTTTTTATATCCAGTTCACGCCAATACGAATTCGGAAATTGCCGGCATAATTCCCGGACGTCCTGTCTAAGACCTTCTCTTTCAGATTCGTTCAGTTTCGCCATCGCTATTCTCCTCCTTCTCGTCAGGCATTACGATTTGGTCAATTGAAGGATGGCCGATTCATCAAGTCCCAGCTCTTTTAAAATGGCCTCGCTATGCTCGCCTACATCCGGAATCGGTTTCATGACAGTTTCGATTTCATCGAACGTGGTTGGCGGTATCAACGCCTTCAATTTTCCTACAGGTGAATCGACTTCGCTCCAACGCTGACGCGCTTCCAATTGAGGATGATCAATTAAATCAGCCAGTGTATTAAGGTGGGCATTGGCAATACGCGCCTCCTCCAGCCCTTCAATCACTTGTTCGGAGTCTTTTTTCTGGAATTCCTTCTCAATAATGTCTCTTAACGCACCTTTGTTTTCCACTCGTTTGGAATTACTGTTGAAACGCTCATCGGATGCCAATTCCGGGTTTTCCAGAACCTTCTCACAAAACTGCACCCATTCCCGTTCATTCTGAATCCCAAGGAAGACCATTTTGTCATCCCCTGTGGCAAACGGTCCGTAAGGATAAATCGTTGCATGGCTGGCTCCTGTCCGTTTTGGCTCATTTTCTCCATAGGCAGAATAATAAAGCGGATAACCCATCCACTCTGCCAATGCCTCCAGCATGGACACTTCGATGATGGCTCCTTTGCCTGTTTTATAACGAGAAATAATGGCTGTCAGTACACCCGTATATGCATACATGCCGGCTGCAATATCCGCAATGGAAATCCCGGCTTTGGAAGGGGTGTCTTCTGTGCCCGTAATCGATACCAATCCCGCTTCGCACTGGATCAATAAATCGTAAGCTTTTTTATTGGTGTAGGGGCCAAATGTGCCGTAACCTGAAATGCTGCAAATAATCAATTCGGGATATTGCTTTCTCAGTTCTTCTGCACTGAAACCAAGCCGGTCAACAGCACCCGGCGCTAAGTTATGAAGGAAAACGTCAGCTTCCGCCAATAATTTATGCAAGGCTTTTTTTGCTTCTTCTTGCTTCAAATCCAAACCTAAAGATTCTTTTGACCGGTTGAGCCATACAAAATGGCTGGCCATTCCTTTGACAGTCGTGTCATAGTTTCGGGCAAAATCCCCTACGCCCGGTCTTTCAACTTTGATGACACGCGCTCCCAAATCCGCCAACTGTCTGGTGGCAAAAGGTGCTGCTACAGCTTGTTCCAATGATACGACTTTAATTCCTTCCAAAGGTAACATAACGATTCCTCCTTTAAATTTCTATTGTCAAACAAGTCCAATCCAACTCCACCATGTCGCAGCGACCAGAACAGTTGCGGCAACCGAGATGATGGTGGCATATAAACCGGGCTTCAGAAAATCTTTTTGGCTGATCATTCCTGTACTGTGCGCCAGGATATTCGGCATGGATTCTACAATGAGCACAAAACCAAATAAACTGGTCAATCCGGCAGCAAAGCTGATCGCCAATGGATTGATTCCTGCGTTTTGAGCAACGCTGATAATGATGGGAACCAATACCACTACTGCTGTTGATACATTCGAAATCATTTTATGGAATAGTTGGGCAACAAAAATGACCACAACCACTCCCAGCAACGGATTTTGAATCAAAGATACAAACCAGTTGACACTCATATAGTCACTGATAATAGTGGCGGCACCGGAATCAACAAAAGTATAACCCATCGAGAGAGTTACACTTAACAGTAAGACCGTGTTGTAATTGATTTTGACAACCCTTTCCCAGGGAGCGACGCCGATAAAAGGCAACGTCATCAGCACTACACCAATGAGAGCAGTTATGCTCGGATGCAGACCATGGACCGGTTCCATCAGCCACAAGCCGACAACAAACAGCAAAATCAACAGACAGCGCATCTCCTGTTTATTGACCGGACCCAATTCCTTTAACCTGTGAACCATTTCTTCTTCAATTTCCGGGAAATGCTGTTGTTCCGGCGGCACAGGAAAAATTTTCAGCAGCATCAGCCAAATCGCCGGAATCAGAATAAGCCACAATGGGAATGTATAAAAAAACCATTCAAAATACGTAATCCGCAAATCTGCAAAGCGGTTCAACAGCTCCACTGTCAGGATATTTCCTATTGCTGCTGTCATAACCGCTGTCCCACTGATTACTCCACCATAAGCCACGCCCAGCATAATCATTTTCCGCAAATTGCTTCCCGCTTTTGCGTTCGTAGTTTCAATGATCATGGCCGAAACTGGTAAGATTAACGCGGACCTGACAGCAGTCGAGGGAATGAAAAAAGCCTGGATTTGCTGAATAATGATAATGCTCCCCAGCAATCCTTTCACATGGGCTCCCCATCGCTTCAATATTTTATAAGTCATCCGTTTGATAAGGGAGGTCTGATCCACAGCAGTTGCCAGCATCATCCCTCCCACAATCAGATAAGTGGCGGGTGATGCAAAACCGCTGAAAATGACCGCTGTCTCAGCTACATCAAAAAGCAGCATCAGCAACAGAATAATCAGGGCTGTCAATCCGATCGGAATTGGCTCAAGAGACCATAGAATAATACCGAATGCAATAATACTGGTCATAATTTTTGCTTCGTATGAAAAAGCAGGAGGCAGCCAGTTATAGACGACCAGAAAGCCGATTACAGCAAGTGCAAAAGGCGCAAGGATTTTTATGTTTCCATTTATCACACTCTTCATGTCGTCCGACCTTTCCTGTCATCTGTTCACGTTCAGCTGCCCCAAAAATCACTTCAATTACTCATTCTGCATGGCAAACCCAGCCTCCGAAATGGTTGGTTTTGAAGAAATGAGCGATTTTATGGAAGCCTGCTTCTTTCAGCAGTTCACGAACTTTTTCTTCAGTAATGGAATCTTCTACTAACGTGCCTTTCATCAGCTCTTCCACTTTTTCTTCCGTCATGCTTGTAGTATCGAGCCAGTAATCTTTCCAAAGTGCTACCAGCGTTTTAAATTCCGGATCATTTACGTCTCCGAATTTCGTTACGAGCACAAAAGGGGATCCAGCCTTCAGATGGGACCTGATTTTTTTCAGCAATGCCAGTTTCTCTTTGACATCCGCCACGAAATGCAGAACCAGTATACAGGTGGCGCCATCGTAAATCCGGGGATCAGGGACGTTTTCGACTGTCCCGTGAATCAACTCCACCCGTTCTTCAAGCTCCAATTGTTCGGACTTTCTTCCAGCCAGCTCCAGCATTGCTTTTGCAGGATCAACAACGGTGAAAGTCCAGCCGGGATTTGTCGGTCCAAATGCTTTCAATTCATTGCCACCGCCGCCTCCAACAATGAGAATCGACGCCTCTTCTTTTAACTTACTGCGCAAAAAAGTCTGCGTTAACCGAAGCATGGGGTCGTAGGTTGGCAATGTCCGCCTGACACCTTTGTCATATTCCGTGGCAATCTCTGCATCAAATTCCATCTTTTCAGCCACATTCTCCACCTCCTATTGTTGGAAACGCCTAATCTCCGATTGTTTTCAGCAATTCATAAAGATTCGATTTTGCTTCAAACCCAATACCCGGAACATCCGGCAGCTTTACATAGCCATCTTCTACCGCGTAATTATCCGCAAACCCTCCAAACGGTTCAAACACGCCTGGATAGGATTCGTTTCCATGGAGCGCAAGTCCCGAAGCAATATTCAGGGACATCTGGTGCCCGCCATGCGGAATGCAGCGTCTCGAAGACCAGCCATGCTCTTTCAGCATGTCGAGAATCCGCAAATACTCCACCAGCCCGTAACTTAGCGCACAATCAAACTGCAGAAAGTCTTTGTCCGGATTCATGCCGCCGTAGCGGATCAGATTCGTGGCATCCTGCAGGGAAAAGAGGTTTTCGCCTGTCGCCGTTGCATGAGGATACCGTTTGGAGAGCTCTGCCTGTAAATGATAGTCCAGTGGATCCCCAGCTTCTTCATACCAGATTAACTCATACTCCTTGACTCTTTCGCCAAACTCAATCGCCGTATTCAAATCAAAGCGCCCATTGGCATCAACCATCAACCCGCTTCCTTTCGGCAAAATGTCCAGAACGGCTTCAATTCGTTTGACGTCTTCTTCAATCGAAGCACCGCCGACTTTCATTTTCACATCTTTATAGCCAAGATCCAGGTAGCCTTTCATTTCCTCCTGCAGCTCTTTTAACCCTTTGTCGGGAAAGTAATAGCCACCAGCGGCATAAATGTAGACTTTTTCGTCTACAGTCCCGTCTCCGTAACGGTCAGCCAGTAATTGATACAATGGCTTTTCTTCAATTTTCGCGACCGCATCCCAAATGGCCATATCGATGACACCTACTGCCACTGCCCGTTCCCCGTGACCGCCGGGTTTTTCGTTTGCCATGATGATTTTATGTATTTTATGGGGATCCAGGTTTGAACCATCGTCGGTCAGCGTATCTTTGGGATCCGCTTCCAGTAGTCGGGGGATAAACCGCTCGTTCAATAAGCAAGTCGGGGCATAACGGCCATTTGAATTGAAACCGTAACCCACCACCGGTTTTCCGTCTTTTATAACGTCTGTCGTGACAGCCAGTGCAGAGGCCGTCATTTTACTGAAATCAATATAGGCATTTCTGATCGGGCTGCTGATTGGCACTGTTTTTACTTCCACTTTTGTGATTTTCATCGTTTTCACCTCGTCATTTTTAGTATGCAGTTACAGCTCAAGTACAGCAGTTAACGTATTTTTGGCTTTTTTGTAAACAGGATAATCCACAAACTGCCCTTGTACTTCAATAGAAGCTACTCCATTTTTTTCAGCTTTTTCAAAGGCCGCCACAATCTCTTTTGCTTGTTCGATTTCTCTCTCGGAAGGGGAAAACACTTCATGCACCAGCGGCATTTGTTTCGGATGAATGATCAGCTTTCCTTTAAAACCGAGTTGTTTTGCTGATCTGGCCTCTTTTTCCAGTCCTTCAGGATTTAAAAGATCGGGATAAACTGCATCAATCGGAGCTCCAATCCCGGCTGCGCTTGAAGCGATGACAATTTGAGAACGGGCAAACAACAATTCCAAACCATCTGCTGTAAGTTCACAACCGATATCCAGTGAAAAATCAATCGATCCGAAAGCAAGTGCCGTCACCAAACGATCGGCAGATGCAATTTCATAAGCGAACTGAACCCCTTGCGCCGACTCAATCATTGGAAACACTTCAATATCGGGATCCTTTTCTTCTGACAGCTCCCGAATTTTTTCACAGAGCGCTGCAATATCTTTCCCGCTGTCCGCTTTGGGCAGCATGACGCCACTGGCCCCCCCATGAATTGCAGCCGCCAAATCTTCTTCCCAATAAGGCGTATTCATGGCATTGATCCGCACAATTAACTGTTTTTCATTTGTAAAATTGCGCAGTGATTCCTTCACCATATCTCTTGCGGATGATTTTTCCGATACAGCAACAGCATCTTCCAAGTCCAGGATGACACAATCCGCCTCTGAAGAAACCGCTTTCTTGGTGACAGCAGCATTTTTTCCAGGCACAAATAGATACGACCGTCGCGTAAGCATGAAAACCCCTCATTTCTTTAATGGATATTGGATACAATATATATTTACATCGTACTAAACTAATTCTCTTGTGTAAAATAAAAATCAGAAAATTCGAATCGTTTATTTTTTGATACGGGCTATAATGGCATCCGTTACTTCTTTCGTATTCGAGTGCCCCCCAATATCAGCAGTTTTAATCCCGGCTTCCAAAGAACTTTCAATAGCTTCTAATAAGACGTTGCCCATTTCCGGTTCTCCAAAATGATCCAGCATCATCTTGGCTGTCCAAATCTGGCCAATCGGATTGGCGATGCCTTTGCCGTAAATGTCTGGAGCCGAGCCATGTACCGGTTCAAACATCGAAGGGTACTTGCCATTCAAATTGATATTTCCTGCTGGTGCTATTCCGATGCTCCCCATAATTGCGGCACCCAAATCACTTAAAATGTCTCCGAATAAATTGCTGGCCACTACTACATCCAAAGTATGCGGCTTTGTCACGAAAAAAGCGGACAAGGCATCGATGTGTTCGCTGTTCGTCGGAATATTTGAATGTTTTTCTGAAACTTCGGAGAAAACTTCATCCCAAAAAGGCATAGAATGGACAATTCCATTTGACTTGGTGGCACTTGTCACATGGCCACTCCTCTGTTCTGCCAATTGGAAAGCATACTCCATGACTCTGGAGACTCCTTTTTTGGTAAATACCGCATTTTGGATAACAATTTCGTCTTCTCCGTTATGGACTCTCCCTCCCGAACTGCTGTATTCCCCTTCGCTGTTTTCTCTTACAATCATAATGTCAAAGTCTCTGGGATTGCCTAATGGAGAGACTATTCCTTTTATTTGCTTGGCCGGCCTTACGTTGATCACTTGCTCAAACTCTCTCCGGATCTTCAGCAACAAGCCGTTTAAGGAAATATGATCGGCTACAATCGACGGATCCCCAATCGCCCCTAAAAAAATAGCATCACTTTGACGCAGCTGATCAAGGCCATCTTTGGGCATCATTTCTCCATGTTCTGCATAGTAATCAGAGCTCCATGGGTAATGGATGGCATCAAATTTCAATCCACCATGCACTTCTGATAGTGTATCCAATACACGCAATGCTTCCGGCACAACTTCCTTTCCGATCCCGTCTCCAGGAATGACCGCTAGCTGAATGTTTTTCATATCCTGCTTCCTTCCTTTGCTGCTTTGCCAAAATCTTTGGCAGGCATTATTTTTTTTGAACCATTTCAATCAGACTTTCTTTTGTTCTTTTAATATGCCGGATAGTGACTTCGCGAAGTTTATCAGCTTCCCGTTTTTTAGCATATTCTACCATCAGCCGATGTTCATTGTGGGAATGTTCCAAGTGATTTACCAACAGGCTCGGAGTATAGGGGGGAACACCTTTCCATAACGTGTCGATAAATCCTTTTATCCGTTTCCATGGACATCCATCTCTCAAGATCTGATGAAATTGCATATTTAATCTCATGAAGGTTTCCACGTCTTCGGCGTTACCATTCAGCATTACCATCTCTTCATACAAGTTTTCCAATTCTTCGATGTCCTCATCGGTTAAATTCGGCAGCGATTTCACAACCGCTTCTCCTTCCAGAATTGCCCTCAGTTCGTATATCTCTTCAATATCTTCGATGGAAACGGGTGTGACGACAGCCCCTCTCCTGGGCTCAATGCGTACAAGTCCTTCCACTTCCAGTTGTCTCAGAGCTTCCCTGAGCGGCATTCTGCTGACACCCAACTTATTGGCCCATTCTTCCTGCATGAGCCGGTCTCCCATTTTGAATTCTCCAGTCAGGATTAAGTCCCGCAATTTGGTCGTAACTTTAAATTGCAAAGTAGCTCTGTCTTGATCGGTTAATCTAAACTTTTCCATTGCGCACCTCTTTACTCCATTTATCCTGCTCTTAAAAGCATATGGTTGAATAAACGTTGGTGTCCGAAACCAACCGGATGATCATCCTTTTATTTCAACACCGAACATATCCTCGATGTATTTTACAATTGCGGTGTGGTCCTGGTCTCCGCCGCCTTGGGACCAGGCATGTTTCCATAATTGAAAAGAAGAGCTGGAAATGAACATCGGCACTTTTTCTTCTTCTGCCATAGACATTGCTATATTCAAGTCTTTGACCATCAAATCCAGTGTAAAGCCCACTTCGAACTTTCTCGTCAACACCTGGTTCGGAAATTTAAAGTCGCTCGAAAAACTTTTTCCGGTACTTGCATTGATGACATCCAGCATCTTATTGGGGTCCAACCCCATTTTTACGCCGAGCGCCATCGCTTCTCCTGTGGCAGCTAACGTAGTGGCAGAAATCATATTATTCAATGCTTTTATGGTATGCCCTGCTCCAACTTCTCCAACATGAAAAACATTGGCGCCGATTTTGGAAAGCAGCGGCTCTACTTCTTCAAAGTCTGTCAATTCTCCACCAACCATGATGGACAGGGTTCCGTCTTCCGCTTTTTTCACCCCTCCACTGACGGGAGCATCAATCATTCGGAAGCCTTTATCCTTCATCATGGCATTCAGCTCTTTGGTCACTGATGGAATAGACGTTGTCATTTCAATCAGCAGGCTGTCCGATTGAAACCCTGCCATCAAACCTTCAGTGCCAGTCAGCGTTTCTTTGACAATGTGCACATTAGGCAATACCGTAATAATGTACGGATAGTTTGACGCCAACTCAGCTGGAGAGCCAGCTTCTTCAGCTCCCAATTCGACAAAATGCCGGACAAAGTCTTTATTTAAATCGAAAACGCCCAATTCCACTTTTTGCTCCAACAATCGTTTGGCCATTCTGCCACCCATATTGCCTAATCCGATAATCCCTACTTTCATCTCGACTTGACCCCTTTACAATAAATTCGCGAAACTGGATGAAACGCCTTTTCAAGACTTGAACTGTGCAACCCCCTCCTGATAGATATCTCCGCCATGGGTGTCGTTGATGACGAACACCGGGAAATCTTCAATTGTCAGCTTCCGGATTGCTTCCGTCCCTAAATCTTCATAGGCAATTACTTCCGCTTTCTTGATCGAACGGGCGATCAACGCTGCCGCTCCGCCAACAGCTCCAAAATACACGGCTTTATGCTTGACCATCGCAGTTTTCACTTCTTCGTTTCTGTACCCTTTGCCGATCATACCTTTCAATCCTTTTTCAAGGAGGCGCGGAGTATAGGCATCCATCCTGCCGCTGGTCGTTGGTCCTGCAGAGCCGATCACTTCTCCCGGCTTGGCCGGCGTCGGACCCACATAATAAAGAACCTGCCCCTTCAAATCGATGGGAAGCGGTATTCCTTCCTTCTCCTGTTCGACCATCCGCTTATGGGCAGCATCTCTTGCTGTGTAGACTACGCCAGACAGTAAGACCCTGTCCCCTGCCTTTAGCGACAACAGGTCCTCTTCGGTCAATGGTAAATGGATTTTCTTTTGCACGGTTTGTCCTCCTTGTTACATAGAGATGGTTTGATGTCTGCTCGCATGGCAATTCAGATTTACAGCCACTGGCAAAGCAGCGATGTGGCAGGATTCCACTTCCACTTTCACGTCCAGTGCAGTGGTGCTCCCTCCCATTCCCTGCGGGCCGATGCCCAAACGGTTGATTTCTTCCATCAATTCCATTTCCAAATCTGCCACCGCCGGATCTTCATGACGCACACCCAATGGCCGGAACAAAGATTTTTTGGCTAAATATGCACAGCGCTCAAAATTGCCTCCGATTCCGATGCCAACTACAAGTGGTGGACAGGCATTGGGTCCGGCTTCTTTGACGATGGACAAAATATATTCTTTGGCACCTTCGATTCCATCAGATGGCTTAAGCATCTTTAAATCGCTCATGTTTTCGGCTCCTCCGCCCTTGGCGGTCATATGAAACGTCAATGTGTCTCCTTCCACAAGGTCGATGTGGACAATGGCCGGTGTATTGTTTCCGGTATTTTGACGGTTCAGCGGATTGTAAATCATCGAATTGCGCAGATAACCTTCTCCATAGCCTTTTGCGACTCCTTCGTTAATCGCGTCGCCCAGCTTCCCACCTTCAATATGGCAATCCTGTCCCACCTCAACGATGAAAACAGCTGTACCGGTATCCTGACACATCGGAACTTGTTCGGCTTTGGCAATATCCGCATTGTCGATTAGTTGGGTCAGAACTTCTTTTCCAGTTTCTGATTTCTCGGTTTTCAAAGCCTGTTTGAAAGCGGTGTAGACATCATCTCCCAAATTGTAATTGGATTTCATGCACATCGTTTTTACCTCTTCGACAATATCCTGGTAGTGAATTTTTTTCATTTTTGCTCCTCCTTTCAGTCAAAACTGGAACTAAATCATTTCTTTCATTAAAGATACCCAATTACAGAGAAAATTCTAGTTTCGAAATAAAAGATTGAAAATTTGAAAAAATACGTGTTATATTTTATTTACTTACATAGCGTTAGGGAGGAAATACATAAATGGAGATTTTTAACATATTTTTAAATATTCTTTTGCCTATTTTGATTTTAATCGGCATAGGCGGGATTCTTCATATCAAGTTTCAATTTGATTTGAACACCTTAGCAAAGATTAACATTTACTATTTGGTGCCTGGTCTGATATTGGTGCGCCTATATGAAACGGAAATTGCCTGGAATATGTTTTTCAAAGTATTAGTGTTTTTTATTTTTTTAAGCTTATTTTTGTATTTTGTATCCAAGTTAATCAGCAAAATTTTCCGTTTTCACAAAGGCCTCAATATCGCTTTTTCTCATAGTGCCCTTTTCTTTAACTCCGGAAATTATGGCGTCTCTGTCAACGACTTGGCTTTCCGGCAGGATCCCATCGCCATGGCAGTGCAAGTCCTGGTATTGACATTTCAAAACCTGCTCGTCTATTCATACGGCATCCTCAGCCTTCAGCGGATCAATAAAGACAAATTGAAGCAATCCATCCCTTACTTCAAAATGCCCGTTCTCTACGCCATGTTTATTGGATTGGGGTTAAATGCCTTTGATATCACTTTGCCACAATTCCTGTATATATCCGGTTCCTATGTGGCAGATGCGCTGATTGCCATTGCGCTCCTTACTTTAGGAGCCCAAGTCATACAACTCAATTTCACTAAAAATATGTTCCCGGTGTATTTGAGTGTCGGCGTGCGTCTGATCATCAGTCCTCTTATTGCCTTCATCATTATCCCGTTCTTGAACGTTGACACCATCACTGCACAGGCTATGTTTATCGCCTCTGCAGTACCCAGCTCCGTCAACAGTGCCATCATCGCACAGGAATATAACAATGAACCATCATTTGCGGCTCAGGCAGTGCTCGCTTCCACTATATTCAGTGCAATTACGGTCACAATTGTCATTTACCTGTCCCGGATCATTTTTGTGTAGCAGGTTTTTACCCGCTGCACTATTTTTGATCCATCTCCTCAAATACTTCTTTTGCAGACCTGAAACTATCGATGGCTGCCGGTACACCACAGTAAATCGCAGTTTGTAAAAACACTTCCTGAATTTCCTCTTTTGTCAGGCCGTTATTCAAAGCGCCTCTCACATGCAGCTTCAGTTCGTGCGGTCGATTCAATGCAGTGATCATTGCCAGATTTAACATGCTTCTTGTTTTCTTTGGCAAACCGGGACGCCCCCAGACCTCCCCCCAGCAATACTCAGTCACTAATTCCTGCATCGGCATATTGAAGTCATCTGCATTCTGAATAGATTTATCCACGTACTCAGCACCTAATACGCTCCGACGAATTTCTAATCCTTTGTCAAATCTCTCTTTGTTCATAATGATTCCCCTATCTTCTTGGTTTAGTTTGTTTCCATTTTGTTTGTATGTAACCGATTAACGGACAACAACCCGTCATCTCTTTCAACTGCCATCATAGTTAAACTGAAAAGGTTGGCTATGGTGACAGCCAACCTTTTCAGTTCTCTTAAGAAATCGATGTGAATTTATTGACCGGCAGCTTCACGGGCTGCTTCATAAACATCTGCGCCGATTTCATCTTCGTATTCGTCGTAGATTGGTTCCAATGCATCTCTGAAAACTTGAATTTGCTCATCTGTCAATTCGATGATATCTACCAATCCGCGTTCTCTGATTGTTTCTAGAGCCTGTTCATTCAATGACATTGCTTCTTCTCTTGCCACTTTTGTGCCTTCATCTACTCCGGCCTGAACGATTTCTTTTGTTGCTTCATTCATGCCTTCCCAGAATTCAGTGTTCGTAAAGATGGCATAGTCGACGCGAGTATGGTTCATAATCGTCATATGTTCCTGTACTTCGTCAAACTTTTTCGATTCAATATTACTGAATGTATTCTCCTGGCCTTCTACTACCCCTTGGTCAAGTGCAGTATAAAGCTCACCAAAAGGAATGGATTCAGATCCTGCTCCCATAGCTGAGTATATAGACTCCAGCACCTGTCCGCCTTGTGTTCTGAACTTCAACCCTTCAAAATCATCCGGTGAGTCGATGGGACGTGCATTATTGGTGATGTGTTTCCCACCATTTGGCCACATTGATAACCCCAGTACACCGTCATCCTGAAGACTTCCTAAAATCTCCTGGCCTTTCTCCCCATCCCAGAAAGCGATAGCTTCTTCATCATTATCAAACATGAATGGAAGCGCAGGCACGTTGAACTGCGGGTTGTTGCCCACAAATTTCGTCAAGTCAGGTGCGATGAACTGTACATTGTTTGCCGCCAGGTTTTGGTATTCATCCTGATCTCCGAATAATGAACTGTTCGGGTAAATCTCCACTTCGATTTTCCCATCGGACTCCGATTCAATGTATTCTTTCATCGCCAATGCCCCTTGATGCTTAGGTGTATTCTCTGCCACAACGTGTGAGAATTTAATGGTCAGCTCCTGGATGTCATCGCCTCCGTTACCATCCCCACTGGCAGTTGAACCCCCACTTCCTTCGTCACTTCCGCATGCTGCCAAAAACAGCAGGGTCGTAACCAGAAACAGAGAAAGCACAAATCTCTTCATAAAATTTCCCCCTTGTAATTTTAATTATTGCAGACAGTACTTTTCACCCTGTTCACATCCAATGAAAGGGTTTACATTTCATTTGACACCTCCTTCTTCATCATCCATTCGGGCTTCTCAAAAGTATAAAACGAAGAAGAGTTTACCCTCTTGATTATTGGATACAACTCATCCCAAAATTATCACAATAATCAAACAGTGTAAAGAAATTTTTGAATTTTTTAATTTATTTCATTTAAGACTTTTTTTCCCCTTTCATTAAATTTCCCTCTGCTTTCAACAGCAAGTATTTTCCCCTGGTTATCCTAATTTCAAAATAGTTAGTATTTTTTGATTTTTCCACTTGTTATTGGGAGGAGAGTATATTATGATTTGTTCTATAATATCGTATCCAAAATACAAAAGACCTTAGAAGGAGGAAAAAATTTGAAGATTTTAGATTGGATTGAAAGCGCTTTCTCGGCGGTTTTTTTTCTTGCAGGCATTGCCATCAGCCTCTACTCCGTGTTTATGAGGTATATTATGGAATCTTCTCAAAGCTGGGCAACTGAAATTTATACGATGCTTTTGGTGTGGGCAATCTTTATCGGCTTTTCGACAGCCCTGAGGGAAGACAAACACATCGCCATTGACGTCCTCTATGATCGATTTGGACCTACTATGAAAAGAGTATCGCAAGTAATTATTCTGCTTATCGGCATCGCTTTCAGCATCTTCATTATTTGGACTGGCATGGATATGGTCACGACCGCTTATGCCCAAGGCATTAAAACCATCGATGTAGGTTTTCCAATCTGGATTAACTATTTGATCATGCCGATTGCGGGAACTTTATTGTTTATCCGCTTTTGTGAAAAAGCATACCGATTCTTTGTAATGAAAGAGGAAGTAGTCAGTGGAGGTGATGCCGAATGGAAGCAGCTGTAGTTGTCATTGTACTATTGTTCGTACTCGCCTTTTTAAGAGTCCCGATTGCGATTAGTCTGGCAGTTTCGAGTATCGTTGGCCTTTATATGGTTGATTTTTCCCTCAACACCGTTATTCAAAGAATGTTTACGGGTGTCAACAGCACCACGTTGATGGCAATTCCGGGATTTGTATTTGCCGGCCTGATTATGGCCAAAGGCGGAATTTCCAAGTACTTGATCGAATGCATTCGTGCTTGGGTTGGCCATACAAAAGGCGGATTATCGGTTGTTACGGTTCTCACTTGTATGGTGTTTGCTGCTATTTCCGGATCCAGTCCGGCCACTGCCGCAGCTATTGGTGCCATCATGATTCCGATGATGGTGAAAGCGGGTTATGAGAAAAAATATTCCATGGGTCTCGTGGCTGCAGCAGGAACACTTGGAATCTTGCTTCCACCATCGATTCCACTCATTCTTTATGGGTCAGTTTCCGAACAATCCACAGGCCGCTTGTTTTCTGCAGGAATTCTGCCCGGCATTCTCCTGGGAGCTGCCTTAATCGTTTATGCAGTATTTGTAGCTTATCGGAAAAATTATGGCGGCTTGCCGAAAGTTCCCTTAAATGAACGATGGAGACCGACTCTCAAAGCTTTTTGGGGACTCATCATGCCGGTTCTGATCTTGGGCAGTATTTATACTGGAATTGTAACACCGACCGAAGCATCATTTTTAGCTGCTTTTTATGCATTGCTCATTTCGTTCCTTATTTACCGGGAAATGACCTGGCATAAATTTAAAGAAATCCTATTAGAATCGATTAACACCACTTCAATGATTTTCCTGATTATCGCTGCGGCGCTTGTATTTGGAATGTTCTTAACAACTGAACAAGTTCCTCAGGATTTTGCTGCCTGGGTCAGTGACAGTGGATTCAATAAATGGATGTTCCTCCTTATCGTGAGTTTGCTGTTCTTTGTACTCGGAATGTTCCTGGAACCGACAGCCATTATCCTGATCACATTACCGATTTTCCTGCCGATTATCGCGGCGTTGGAAATCGATGTCATCCATTTTGCAATTATCATGGTGGTGAATATGGAGCTCGGAATGATTACTCCGCCAGTGGGACTGAACTTATTCGTGGTCAGTGGGATAGCAGAAGAAAAAGTCGAGAGTGTAATAAGAGGGGTTGTCCCATTTTTCGCTATTTTTGTCCTAGTACTCGTCATTATCATTATCTTCCCGGAAATTTCATTGATTCTTACGTAGCTGAATAGAATGGCAAAGCATAAGAAAAAGACGAGGAGAATCTCCTCGTCTTTTTCTTATGCATTGCTTAGCTTTTCAACTGAGCGATACAATACATCAACAGCTGCCTCCAGAGAAGCTTCATCAAAGTCAAAGCGTTCGTTATGATGACCTGCTGCAAGATCGCTGCCTACTATACAGTAAGTGGCTAAGCCGCCATTGGCTTTCACTTTTTCCATAAAATAAGTAGCATCTTCCGATCCTGCTGCATCGGGCAACCATGCTGTCACCGTGTCAAAGTGCGGGGAAGTTTTAGCTGTCTCCGCCAATTGATCGACCAGTTCAGCACTTGGCATACTGCTTTTCGCTTCACCGACAATGTCGACTTCCACTTCCGCACCGTACATGCTGGCTGCCCCTTTCAAAACAAAAAGAGCCTGGGATCGAATATAATCGTTCACTTCAGATGTTTCTCCACGTGTTTCAATTTTCATGGAGGCTTTTGATGGAATGATGTTGCGGCCAGTTCCGGCGTTCAACACACCGACATTGACGCGCGATGCGCCGCCGGAATGACGCGGAATTCCGTATAAACCAAGAACAGCTGATGAAGCAGCCATCAATGCGTTACGGCCTTCTTCAGGTTTTCCGCCAGCATGGGAAGCAACGCCTTTGAACACAACATCCATTTTGGTGGTGGCCAAAAATCCGGAGTTTCCAGCTACAAATTCTCGGGATGGTACGCCTACTCCCAAATGCATGGCGATAAAAACATCGACGTCATCTACGACCCCTGCTTCCACCATGGATTTTGCTCCACGCGTCCCTTCTTCTGCCGGTTGGAAAATCAATTTAATGGTTCCAGCCAATTTTTCTTTTTGTTCCATCACCATTTTGGCCAGGCCAAGCCCGATGGACGTGTGGCCATCATGGCCGCATGCGTGCATTTTAAAATCATTTAATGACGTGAAGCCTTTTTCAAACGGGATGTGCCCGTCCGACATGTCTTCCTGAATATCAAGAGCATCCATGTCGAACCGATAGGCGACAACCGGTCCAGGCTTTCCTGTCTTAAGTGTGGCAACAACGCCGGTCATGCCTCCTTCAAATTTCGGAAGCCAGTCGACATCTGCGCCATTTTCCTCTGCCCATTTATAATGAGCATCCAACACTTCCTTAGAAGGCACGCCCATTCGTTCATCCGCTTTCATCACTTCACCCGCTACCTGCAGTCCATAGCCGAGCGATTCCAAGTAACTTGCCACCAATGAGGCTGTCCGCATTTCCAAAAATGCGGATTCCGCATGCTTATGCAAATCGCGGCGCCAACTGATCAATTGGTTTTGAAGATTTTCATTAACTATTTTTTCCGTCACATGATCTCCTCATTTCGTCATTATAGGAAAGGTGTAATTCCTGGTCCGTATTGGAAACCTGCAAAGAAGAAAATCAGGAACAAAATGATCCAGACAGTCAAGAAAGATAACGTATATGGAATCATCAATGAAATCAACGTTCCCATCCCCGCATTTTTATCGTACTGTCTCAAGAAAGACAAAACAACGATAAAGTATGGGTTCAGAGGTGTGATGATATTGGTGGATGAATCCCCCATCCGGTAAGCCATTTGTGTGAATGCCGGGTGATAGCCCAATTGCATGAACAATGGGATAAAAACAGGGGCTTCCAACGCCCACTTGGCAGATCCTGATGTAATCAGGAAATTCAGCAAAGACGTAAAGATGATGTACCCGACAATTAAGTAGATACCAGTGAAATTAATGTCTTCCAATAATACCGCGCCGTTTACAGCAACCCATGTCCCGATATTCGACCAGGTGAAATAGGCAATAAACTGGGAAGCCGCAAAGATCAAAACAATAAATCCGGACATATCCTTGATGGATTCGCCCATGTGGCCGACAGCATCCTTGGAAGATTTAATCGTTCCGACCGTCACCCCGTACGCTACACCAACAGAAAGGAAGAGCCCCAGAATAACCGGCACAATTCCTGACAGGAATGGCGATGGAATGATGCCACCGTCTTCGTTGCGAAGCGGAGAATCCGGCCAAAGAATTGCAACCAATAGCAAGGCGATATAGGCAAGAGCTGCCAACACTGCATTACGTAAACCTTTATTCGCTTTCGGGTGTTCTTCTGAACTTACGTCAACAACCGCGCCGCCTTCATACTTCCCAAGTTTCGGCTCGATGATTTTTTCAGTTACCAAAGCTGCCACAACTGTCATGACAAAAACAGAGACAATGTTGAAATACCAGTTATCGGCAGGAGTAACGACCAATGTATCGTCTAAAATAGCCGCCGCTTCCGTGGAGATCCCTGAAAGTAAAGCGTCCGTCCCGACAATCAGCAAGTTGGCCGTAAAGCCGGCGCCCGCGCTGGCAAAGCCGACAGCAAGACCCGCAAGCGGGTGACGTCCCAGTTTGTAAAATACCATTGCCGCCAATGGCGGGATCAGAATTTGAGCAGCATCAGAGGCAATATTCCCCATGATACCAACAAACGCTACAGCATATGTCACCATCGATGCCGGAGCCTTCATAATTGTCTTTCGTATAGCCGTTTCAAGCAATCCGACTTTTTCTGCCAATCCAATACCGAGCATAATCGCCAGCACAGTGCCGAGTGGCGCAAAGCCCGTAAAGTTCGTCAGCATGGAAGTGAGAATGTATTGAAGGCCTTCTCCTGACATAAGGTTTTGGATAGCCAGTGTTTCTCCGGTACCCGGGTGAACGACTGAAGCGTTGAACAAACTGAAAATGTATGAAGCGATAATGACTGCAATCGCTAAGTATACGAAAATCATGAATGGATCAGGCAACCTGTTCCCCAATTTCTCAACTGTATTCAAAAACCGAATAAAAAACCCGTTTTTCTTTCCGTTTTCTTCTGGCTTTTTCATCTTGTGCCTCCTTTTCAAATTCAAAATAAAAATCAACTAATAATTATTATATGCAAACCCTATTATTCTAATCAAGATAATCTTTTTACTGCGTTTTGCTTCTTTCCGCCCTTCCCCCGGAGATAAGAGACGGAGATACCTTACGAATCAACCGCTGTCAATTTTTGAAGAGCGCTGAGGGTCACGTTTGTCATGGTGTCCACTCCCACCTTAATCGCATCTTCATTAAAATAGAACTCCGGATCATGCAGTGCTTTCTGGATGTCGACTCCTTCTCTAGCACAGCCCAACCAGTAGAAAGCACCAGGAATTTCTTTCAGGAAACGGGAGAAATCCTCTCCGGCCATGGAAGGTTCCACTTCCGGAATACTTTCTCCTCCCAATGTTTCCGCAGCTGTTTCCCGAACCAGCTTTGCCCATTCAGGAGTGTTGATCGTAGCATCATAACCGTCTACATATTTGAAATCGATTTCCACTTCATAAGCGGTTTCAAATCCTTTGACCAAGTTTTCCATTCGCTGCTTGACTGTCTTTTTCGCCTCTTGGCTGTAAGTCCGCACGGTTCCTTTCAGCTCCACTTGGTCGGCGATGACATTGTAGCGGTACCCTCCGTTAATGGTTCCAATCGTAATGACAGCGGACTCCAGCGGATTAACGTTCCGGCTGACAATCGACTGCAGCGCAGAAATGAATTCTGCCGTCACGACCACGGCATCCTTTCCCAGATGAGGCATGCTGGCATGTCCGCCGACGCCTTTAATGGTAAAGGATAACGTATCCGAAGCCCCCATCATTTCTTTGTCTCTGACACCAATCTGACCTACCGGAAGGCTTGGCCAAACATGCTGGCCAAAAATGACATCCGGCTTGTACTCATCAAACACCCCGTCTTCCATCATCGGTCTTGCCCCGCCAATCGGCGAAGTTTCCTCGTTAGGCTGGAAAACCAGCAGAACCCGCCCCGGGAATTCAGATTTCTTCTCTTGAAGTTTGAAAGCTGTTCCGAGCAGCATTGCAGTGTGTGCATCATGTCCACAGGCATGCATCTTCCCGTCCACTTTCGACTTGAACTCCACATCTGTTTTTTCCAGAATCGGTAAAGCATCTATATCCGCACGCAACGCTACTGTCCCACCTTCGCTGCCGCCTTCAATAATTCCGAGAACACCGGTTTTGGCAAAGCCGGTTTTAAACGGGATGCCCGCATTCGTCAACTCATCTTGAATCCGCTTGGATGTTTCCCACTCTTCTCCGCCCAGTTCCGGCTGTTCGTGCAGCGCCCTTCTTACCTCTTTTACACGCTCGTATATTGTCATCAGCTGTCTCCCTTTCTTTTTGACTCTTAATTCGAGAATATCACATAGCGTAAGCGGTTACTAAAACAATTTTCAAAAAAACAGATTATGTTACTATTGATTCATAAGCAAATCGAAGGGATTGATGAAAATTGAAAATCGATATCGAACGTTTAATGAATGAGGTTGAGCGCTATGCGTCCTATGGAAAACAGCCGACTGGAGGCATTACGAGACCCAGCTTCAGTAAAGAGGATTACCAGGTGAGGGAATTGTTCTCAACGCAGCTGGAAGACCTGGGATTGTCGGTATCCGTTGATCCCATTGCCAATGTGTGGGGAACGCTGAAAGGTGATGGCCACAGTGACAAGCCGATTGTCCTCGGTTCGCATCTGGACACCGTCCCCAATGGCGGAAAGTATGATGGAGCACTTGGCGTGCTGGTGGCAAAAGAAATCGTGCAGACTTTGATCGATCAGCAAAGAACTCTGAAGCATCCGCTTCAAATCGTTTCTTTTACAGCTGAAGAAGCAAACGAATTCAACTTTGCTACGATGGGCAGCCGTGCTTTCACCGGGAAATTGACGGCCAATGAGTTGAGCGAAGCACAAAACAACGAAGGATTGAAATTGGTGGATGCTGTAAAAAAAGCCGGAGGGGATATTTCTCAAGTATCCGATGCCAACAGCAAAAACCTGGCCGCGTTTTTTGAACTGCATATTGAACAGGGAAAAAAGTTGGAGAAGCAGAACCTGCCAGTCGGTGTAGTGAACAGAATCGTTGGAATATCACGTGACATTGTCAGCGTTGATGGCGAACAGAACCATTCGGGTACCACCATGATGACCGAGCGAAAAGATGCTTTAGCAGCAGCAGGAGAAATGGTTGCGACTGTCCAGCGCTTGGCCAAACAAGTGAATACGGATGCTGTCGCTACTGTGGGGAAATTTGATGTATTTCCAAATGCCGCTAACATCATCCCTGGGCGTGTGGAATTTGTGCTGGAAGTCCGGTCAGCAGACAAGCAGGAACGCGAAGCGCTGGTTGACGGGATTCATCAATTATTCGAAGCAATCAAAGAACAGTACGGAGTGTCTGTGTCCATAAAAAATATTTATGATACTCAGGAAGCCGTATTCGACCAGGAACTTGTCGAGCTTCTGGAACAGTCGGCAAAAACGATCGATGTCCCTTATGCTGTTCTTCCAAGTATGGCAGGACATGATGCCCTGCACCTGGCCGGAGTCACCAAATCCGCCATGCTGTTTGTAAAAAGCATAAAAGGCATCAGCCACAACCCTGAAGAATTGAGCCTGAAAGAAGATATCGAACAAAGCGCCAATGTTTTATTGAATGCCATTTTACTGGCAGATGAAAAACTTTCATGATTTTTCCATAACAAAACCCGCCCCTTAACTTTTTGAAGGGCGGGTTTTCAATTTTATCGTTGGATCAGCTCAAGCCGAAGTCGTTGACGAGAGCAGCAAGGCCGCCTTGATAACCGCTGCCGATTGCGTTGAATTTCCACTCACCACCGTGGCGATACAACTCACCGACGACAAGAGCCGTTTCGATGGAGAAGTCTTCCCCAAGGTCATAGCGCAAAACTTCTTCGTTTGTGCTTTCGTTGACGATGCGGATAAATGCATTTGAAACCTGGCCGAAGTTCTGTCCACGGCTGTCAGCTTCATGGATTGTTACAGTAAAGACAACTTTATGGATGTCTGCCGGAACATTCGGCAAATCGACGATTACTTGCTCGTCATCGCCTTCTCCTTCACCGGTCAGGTTATCTCCGGTATGCGTGACGGAACCATTTCCGCCGACCAGGTTATTATAGAAGATAAAATCTTCAGGACCACGGGACTTGCCGTTTTCTCCTACAAGGAAAACAGAAGCGTCCAGGTCAAAGTCGCCACCGCCGCTGTATTTGTTCGTATCCCAGCCAAGTCCGACAGTTACTTTTGTCAGTCCCGGGTTTGTTTTTGTTAAATCGATTTTTTGGCCTTTTGATAAGTTGATTGTTGACATACTCAATTCCTCCTCAGATCAATTGGTTTTTCTTTGGGCATCTTCGTATTTCTTTTGCAACTCTTCAATTCGGACACGGCCTTCTTCGCGCATTTTGCGGTTCTCTTCTTCAATTGCGCGCGTGTCGTTCATCCCTTGCATAATAGTCTCCCATGTTTGTTCGATGGTTTCAATCTTGATGCTCGGTTGACCGGACATGCGCGCAATATCCACGCTCTGGCGTGAAATATCATTGGCGTTGTTGATCAGCATTTCGTTGGTCCGGCGATCCAACTCATTCATCGACTCGGAAACCAGGTTTTGGCGCTTCGCCGCAATCGCATTGATCAAGCCGGTTTTGAAAATAGGAATCGTGGTGACGAACGCAGAGTTGATCTTTCCGATCAGTTTTGTGTTCCCCCGCTGCAGCATACGGATTTGAGGCGCCGCCTGGTACGACACTTGTTTAGCCATTTCCAGATCGTAGACGCGCTGTTCCAATAATTCGATGGCGTTCTGCAAAGAGTTCAGCTCCATCAACGCCATTTGGTCACCTGACTCGGCCTTTTTCCTTACAGCCGGTTCCTGCGCTTTCAATTCCTGCACTTTTACATCACCGGCAGCAATGTACTTCTCCAGCTCCATAAAGTACTGGAAGTTCTGGTCGTATAACTCTTCTAAAGTAGTGGTGGATTTTTTCATTTCCGATTCGTACTTTGTGATTTCCACGTATACTTTATCAATTTCCGTTCCCATCGTCTGATACTTATTAAACAGCTGCTCAATCATTTTGTTGCCTTTATTAAAAATTTTGTTGAAGAAGCCTTTCTTTTCAACGAAATCCTTTTTGTCGAATTTATCCATGATTTTTCCGAGCTGCCGTAATAGTTCACTGGATTCCTCCATGCTGTTGGCCTGCACGGAATTCAGTACTTTTCCTGTAAAAGCCGAAATCTCATTTGCCGGCTCGCGGCCGAACTCCAACAATTCAATTTGGTTTTTCGGGTCAATTTTCGAAGCCAATTGCAGCACTTCCGGATCTTGTTTGAGCTTTGTCTGCAATTCATTTTCATCTTTCATGATCAATTCCTGTTGTTCAATCTGATCTGGCATTGTATTCATCCTGTTTCCCTCCTTTATTGGTTACAGCCATTTCCTGAATAATTTTTTGACTACTGACGGCTCCTGGAAAGGTTCATTGAAACTTCGTTCATCCAGCCAATGTTCATCGATTGCCTCTGTGTCAATCCATCGTTCAATATCACGATGTCCCTGCGGATTGATGACGATGACATCAAGCCCGAACATGTGGACCAACGCAATCGCGTTGGCATCCGCCCGACTGAGTTCGCCGTCTTTTTCTTCGTTGTAAAACAGCAGCGTCGGGACAAACTGAGGATAATCGAACAATTGAATCAGCTGTATCACTGAATCAGGCAATGACATGGACTGGGAAAAAGCATAAAGCTGCAAATCCTCGAACGACTCTCCGGGCTGTGGCAGCAAGATCGGTTTCTCCACATGACGGGCGATTGCAGCACCTATTGCCGTTTGAACACCTTCCGGTAACTTGCTGTATCTCCACCAGTTCGAAGCTTTCATCTTCTCCGGATCCAGTTTTCCGTCATTGCCCAACGCTGCACGGTAATGAAATTGCTGATTGCCTTTCCGTTCCTCGATAAAAGGAAAACTGCGGATCAGCTTGGTGTCCTCCCGTTCCGTCAGGTTGTGGATATTGTCCCAAAAACGGCGCCGGTCTTTTTCGATGCCCATCACTTTGGCAAAAACCACCGGAATCATGACGGTTCCTTTTTCTACGCCAAAAGACGGCCGGACCATGGCCCGTTCTTTTGCCAGCATGAATGCTTCGTCTATGGTCGTTTTCAACCGGATCGACCGTGTAACGTAGGACTTGAATTGGAATGGCTTATAAAGACCGGAATCGTCATGATGAAGCAGCCGGTCCACTTCCTGCGTAGCGCGGTAGGCAACGGTTCCGACCCGCTCCGGCTTTTCTTCCGGAAAAAGAGGAATGCTGTCTGCTGTCACTTGGAACGTGTGGGTATGAAGGCCATCGCCGTCTACTGCTTTTTCAAACCAACGTTCGGCTGTCGGATCAAATACGATGATGTGAAACCCGAATGCAGCGGCAAAAGTGAGAAACCATTTCTCACTTTCTGTTGCCTCTCCGTACCATAAAAATCCGGGAAGCCCTTTTTCCAAAGACAAATTGTCAATCTCCGGCTGGATGTGATTGAACGTCCATTTCACAAGATCGGTTGCTATCCTCCGGAATGAAGAATGAGTCGTGCTGCCTCCCGACTGCTGCTGGAACGCTTTCAATATATCGATCATAACCACCCGGATACGCCGATTCATTCCCGCATCTTTCAACCTTGGCAAAAGTCCTTTGCCGTCAAGGAATGCCACAATCCGGTTAGGTGACAGCCCGTTTTCTTTTTTATTCATCTCAAACAAATCCTGCAAATTGCGCAGCCGCTCCTGATCAATGTGCTTATTGAGCTTTCCGGAAAGCCGCAGTACGCGCCCTTCCGCATCTTCCAGCAAATCGTAAATTGAAGCGAAATAATCATCTGTATCGAGCGGCATGCCGAGAAACTGGCCAAGCAGCTGCGGGTAAGTGATGGTTTCTCCGTCTATTTTCGTTTCAGTGTGATTGACAATCGGCTGTTTCAGCCAACCCGCCAGTTTTTCCGGGTCCCACGTTCTCACGCGAACCGGATGCAGTTGAACCATGGGCTTCCCTCCTTAATTACTTGCTTTGAAGCGATATATCAGCAACTCCCGCCAGGATTTCTTCTCCCGCTTTGATGCCTGTCTGCTCTGTCACCTGAATATGGGAGGAGATCGCCGACCGGCTGCGAACAGCTTCTCCATGTGCTGCCAAAAAACCGAGGTCCGCACTTTCAAGCAAATCCAGATCCAGCAGTGAATCGCCCGCTGCAACAACCAGTTCTGCTTCCATTCTATCACGGACATACTCCATCGCTGCCGCTTTGGTAATACTTTCAGGCATGAAATACAGCTTTCGGCCTTGAAGGGACATCCCCCAGCCGATTTCACGGAACACCTTCGTATAATATTCAAGGTTTTCCACTGGAAAACCTTCCCGGTCCACGATTAAGTAGACAAACCAATCGTCCGCCTGCCTGATTCTCAACACCCACTCTTCGGAGAAATGGCGCTTGATCTCAGGCATCAATTCTTCAATCACCGTCTTTTTGTCGATGCATTGTTTGCGGATATTGTCCGACCAATCACGAACCGGCTGTCCATTTTCTAAAATCACAGCCCCGTTCGAAATAACAGCAAATCGCGGAAGCTGCCCGTCCCTGTATATGCCTGTTACGCGTTCATACTGCTCTTGTGTCCTCGTGGTTACAGGAACAAAGACGGCTGACTTTTCAAGTTCCCATAACGCCTTTTGTCCCCGCCTGGTCATAAAGGATTGCGGCTTGCCTTCAAGATGCTCCACTACCTGTAACTCTTCAGGGGTCACATCTGGTCCCATCGAACGGTGGGAATAGATTAAGGTTTGGTCCAGATCGCTGGCAAATAGTATGGTCATGATTCTTTCCCCGAACGGATCAAACCGATCGCTCTGTAGAAAAGATCCGGCACTTCTATAACCGGCACTTCTTTTTCTGCCGCCAATATGAGAATGTGCTGAACATCCGGGTGTTTTAAATCATTCACAAGCACTTTCCACGGACTGCGCCGGAGAAGCACCCGCGTCGTTTCTCCTACTCCCGGCTTGACCAGATGGTAATCGGTTTCACTGTACATCTTCTGGCCGATCGCTTCTACTTCCTTCATCCCTTCCCAGGTTCTTTCCACTTTGACCGGTGTGCTGAGCACTTCTTTTTCTGCCGCAGCTGAAGTGATTGAGAAACAGGAGGTCACTTGGTCGATAAAGTCATTTGATAAATCTTCCTCCAGCAGTTCACCGTAAAACTTAGCACCATGGAAATCGTCATTGCCAATGTATTTTGGGTTTAGAATGGTACGGCTGACCAGACCCGAGACAGTAGCATTCAAGCAGGCACTTGGAATCAGAAAATCATTTCTTGTGCCAAACAATACAGCGCAGGCTCCCGGGTCGGCAAGCACCGCCATATCATCATGCAGATCCAAATCCTGTTTTTCATTCAGCAAATTTACCGCTTTCGTCAACTCTTTTTGGATGGCGCCTTTGCCGGTCCATCCATCCACAAATTGAATCCGGCTTTTTGGATGGGCCTCTCTGACTGCCTGAAGCGCTTTTTCATCAAGCCCTTTATCCCGAAGGATTGAAACACTGTAATGCGGCCAGTCCAAATTCAGGATTTGCTCAGCGTACCGGCGGATCAGGATACCGATTGGACTTCCCGCACGGGCCAGCGACACCAGCACGACATCCTCTGTACCCGCGTTAAGCAGAATACGCCTTGTCACAACTCCCACCAGACAGCTCAATTGTTCCTTCGTCTTTTCGACCGAAGCGTGATACAGTTTCGTATATTCTTCAGAAGGCCGGTATTCGACCGGGAGCCTTTCAGCATAATGAGCCCCACTTCTCACAGCATTTTCACGTTCTTCCAGGGAACTTTCCGTAAAATCCTCTGTTACATCTTTCAATAAAAAAGTAATGTCTTTTTTCGGATAACTGGTCTTCACTAAACGGGTTGCAATCATTCGGCTTGGGCACTCCTTTCGGCTGCTGTCATGGATATCCATTCAACAGGCGCTTTTTTCTCCAGGTAAGCAAGCAATGGCTGCCAGGATTTTTCATCGATCACTGATTCAGCCAATAGATAAATCTTGTCTACATCCAGTCGATTGACATTATATAAAAAATGGTCAATCCCTTCTGCATCAGGCAAACTGAATTTCGCTTTTTCCTTTATCGGATAACCTTCGCTGTCGGAAGCATAGATCGGACTTCTGGTTGCTGTTTGAACAAGCGGAGCGCCGTCGAGTTCCAATGCGAAGCGAAGCGGTAAATACATATTTTCTCCAATGCCGATCACCAGGGGCTTGGCACCACTCTCCACCGTTTTTACGGCAGCTTGTGCCCAGCTGCCGATTTCTGCATGGGTAGAGCTGTCCAGGCCAAACCTTCCCGTATATGTAAGGTAACGCTGTTGTGTTTGCGAAGAATACGGCAATGCTTTTCCTTCCGCTTTTCTGTTCAGCAAAACTGTTGACGTGCCGCTTAAAAAATCCAGGCTCTCTTCTTCAGGAGATTCACTGTGGATCAACTCGAATTCACCGGCCATCAACGCCAGCACTTCCACATGAATTCCCCGGCTTTCAGCCATCTGTGCCATTGTCTTTTTCTGGCTGTCATTGCGCCAATCGAGAATCGATAAACATTTGTACTCTTTCCCTGGGTATTGGTCATCCAATGCGCCAATCAAATTGATCAATGTATTGCCTGTTGAGATTTCATCATCAACCAACACAATCGTCTCAGCTTTTTCAAGCATTCCGGCAGGTGCATACACTTTGTGGTCCGTCGCATGAGAATGCTCTTCCTGAAAGACGAAAGAAGGTGTTTGGCCTTTGATTTCCTCACGCGTTGTATGAATATAATCCGCTTGCTTAAAATGCTGGAAAACAGCATGGCCCAACCCGGTGGCAGTTTCCGCCATTCCGAGGAAAAGTGTCTTTTCAGACAGGGCAATTCGATATTCCAGAGCTTTGCGCATCAATTTGCTGGATGGTTTTTGTGATTCAATCATGCGTGCAATTTCTTTCGTTTGCGGATGTGCCGAATCCCCTGCACTCTCCATCAGTAAAGAAGCCAGCAATGTTCCCGTCCCCAGGGCAAGTGACGGATGAACGGCCAAATGTTTTGCGATCAGTTTACTGACAAACAGAAATTGCCTTTTTTTGTTAATTCGCAGAGCCATGGCAAACAGCGAATCAGGCGTCAGCCCTTCGTAAGTTCGATGTATTTTTACGTTGATGTCCATTTTATCCCAGTACTTATAATTGGTTTGAAAATTGTTCGGCACGGATATGGTTGAGGACATCGATTGCTTGATAGTTTTCATTCAGCACCCCATAGACTTTCGCTTGAGCCGCAACCTTCTTCGCCCAGCTCAAATGCGGTTTTACTTCATTCATTTTATTTCGTTTCGGGCTCTGCAGCACACCATTGCGTTTTTCACTTTCCGACAAAATCAGCATGGCGTCTTCATAGGTCTCCAGAGAAACAATATGTCCGGCATTGACGATGGAAATCTGCGAAGGGTGAATGCAGGTTTTTCCTTTGAATCCATTCAGAATATCCAGCTGAACTTCTTCCCACAGAACTTTTTCTATAGAGGATGAAAGCCAGCCGTTTCGATGACCCGAAAAGTATTCATAAACAGGACCGGATACGGTAAAGCCATCTTCTGCCCGACTGAAGCGGTTCAGAACGGAAACCAGGCAGTCCCTGATCAAGTGCACATCGTAAACGGTGCGTTCCGCAGGACGGCGGATTCCATACAAGCTGGAAAAATCAGTGGCTCCTACACGCACTGTCAGGACCCGCTCTTTTTCCGCCACCAAAATTTTATATACTTCCTGTAAAGTCTGTTCTCTCGATTCGGTGTACAGCACTTCTTTCGTCTCCAGTAAAGGCAGTGCATATAACTTTCGATTCGCTGCTTCACTGGCACGGTCAAGCGCGCCAAAAAAAGACAGCAGGTTATCCGGCTGGCATTTCGGGAAGACGATGCCGGTTAAGACACCCATTGCCGTTCCTGCCTGGCAAACGATTTTGTCTAATTGTTCAGCATCACGAATCCGCAAGAACAAGGCAGGACCTTTTTCCAACTGATCAACCGGTGCCAGCTCGAGCTTTTTCAGCTGGCTCACTACATTCTTCTCTGCTGCAGGCAATTCAAAATCCGCGACTGCATCTTCCAGGCAGATGATCAAAGTCGCCAAGCCGGAAAAAGCTGCCTTCCTGTAACTGCCATCAATGACTTTCTGCGCAACATCAGGTCTCGATCCTGGTGTATAAAGCGCCGCTCCCAATGCCAGTCCCAACGTTTCCCGTTCTGTATCACGATTGAATTCTGCCGGGGAATATTTAAAGAAGGTTTTTAAATCAGAATCAGTCAATGCATTAAAATGTTTCACAATTGTCCCCTCCCGGCATGATGAAAACGTCATCTTATTCTTTTTCAAATAATGGAGAAAAAAGCAAGGAGCCCCGCCCCTTGCTTGTCTTCTCTTCACTGATTGATCAAGCGTCGAGTCCGAAATCCTTTACGAGAGATCCGAGTCCGCCCTGGTAACCGCTTCCGATTGCATTAAATTTCCACTCATTGCCGTGGCGGTAAAGTTCCCCTACCACAACAGCCGTTTCGATTGAAAAATCTTCTCCCAGGTCATAGCGGATCAATTCTTCATTTGTTTCGGCATTAACAATCCGTACATATGAATTGTTTACTTGCCCGAAATTCTGGCCGCGGGCTTCTGCATCATGGATCGTGATGGCAAAATTCACTTTTTCGATGGAAGATGGAATCGAAGACAAATTCACCTTGATCTGCTCATCATCGCCTTCCCCTTCGCCGGTTTTGTTGTCACCGGTATGTTCGACAGCTCCACCAGCGCCGACTGTGTTGTTGTAGAATACGAAATCCGCTTCTGAAGCCGCTTTGCCTTCAGCATTCAACAGGAATACGGAAGAGTCCAAATCGAAATCATGGCCTCCGTCGTATTTATTGGTATCCCATCCTAAACCAACGATGACATTTGATAGCCCCGGGTTGCTTTTTGTTAAATCCACTTTTTGTCCTTTTGATAAATTAATAGCCACTCCACTTCACTCCTTATGCGTATTTGTTGGCAATCGAGCCAATATCAGAATCCGTCGTACTTTCCCCTACTGCAGAGAACTTCCATTCATTGCCCTGGCGGTAGATTTCACCAGGAATCAAAGAAGTCTTGCCGGAGTAATTCTCCGTCAGATTGTAATGGACCAGTTCTTCTCTCGTCTGGTTATCGACCAAACGGATAAAGGCGTTTTCAATCATGCCGAAATCCTGCTTTTTCTTTTGGGCATTGTAGATATTGACGACAAATACAAGACGATGAATCGATGGAGAAATACGTTTCAAGTCAACGTTGATCGTTTCATCGTCGCCTTCGCCTTCCCCCGTCAAGTTGTCGCCGGAATGCACGACACTGCCGTCCTTACTTTTCTTGTTTCCAAAGTAAATCAGGTTTTCTTTGCCGCGTAATTTTCCATTTTCATCAAGCATGATGACGGAAGCATCACAGTCGATATCAGCTCCGCCACCGCCGCCGCCAAGCAGGCCGCTTAAAAATCCACCGCTCTTTTTGGTTTCGACCGGGTCCCACCCGAGGCCAACCATAATGCTTGAAAGGGATGAACGCCCTTTTGTCAAATCGATTTTTTGACCTTTCACTAAATTGATAGCCATCTTCAACACTCTCCATTCTCTTTATGCATTCTACTTCAATACTATTTGTAAACTCAGAAAAATTCAATTTTAAAAGCTGAAAAGTTTTAACCTTTCACGTCTTTTGCCGGAGATGATCCAGCATTTCTGAATTTATACATTTCCCTCTCCTACTGTACGTAAACAAAAAGAAAAGGTTTCATTGTTTCTGATAGACTCACGGTGCCGGCTTATTTTATCATCATTGGGGGTAAACAAAGTCAGAGACCGAGTTTTTTACATAAATGAAAGGGGAAGTGGTTATGAAGCTGATATCCATTGTTGTGCCCGCTTATAATGAAGAACACAATATTTCTTCGATGCATGAGAAGCTGGTTCAGCAGTTAGACGCGCTTCCTTATCGATATGAAATCATGTTCATCAATGATGGCAGCAGTGATGGCACGCTCGAAGAAATCTTATCGCTGGCCAAAGTTCATAAATACGTCAAATATATTTCGCTGACCCGCAATTTCGGCAAAGAAGCTGCCATTCTTGCCGGCCTTCAGCGCGTCAAAGGAGAAGCTGTCATCCTGATGGACAGTGACCTGCAGCATCCACCGACTTTAATCGGCGAAATGCTTCAAGGATATGAAGAAGGCTTTCATCAAGTGGTGGCGAAGCGGTCACGAGTCGGGGATCCAAAACTGCGCAGTTTTTTATCGTCCCTCTATTACCGGTTGATCAATTCCATTACAGACGTGGATCTAATGGACGGAGAAGGTGATTTCCGCCTGTTGAGCAGAAAAGCCATTAATTCCATTCTGACACTCAGCGAGAGCAACCGTTTTTCAAAAGGTCTTTTTTCCTGGATCGGGTTGAGCAAAAAAACAATTTGCTATGAAAATGTCCTGAGAGAAGACGGTGATTCCAAATGGTCGTTCGGCAGCCTGGTCAATTACGGAATTGACGGCATTCTGTCCTTTAACACGAAACCTTTGCGAGTTTGTTTTTACACCGGCTTTATCGTGTTGTTTTTGTCATTGATTTACATCGGCATAACGCTGATTCAAATTATAAAAGAAGGCATCGGGGCACCGGGTTATTTCACCACCATCACCGCCATACTCGTACTGGGCGGAATTCAGCTCATCAGTCTGGGAGTTGTCGGGGAATATATCGGCAGAATCTATAATGAAACGAAAAGGCGGCCGAACTTTTTGGTTGATGTCAGCAACGTGGATGAATATGATGAACAGTAAATTTCTGAATACGGAGTTTACCCGCTTTCTTTTTGTCGGTGTCATCAACACGCTGACATACTACGCTATTTACCTGGTTCTGCATAATGCCTTTTCCCTTCCTTATTTACTGGCTCATGTCATTGGATTCTTTATCAGTTTGAATGTCTCTTTTTTCCTTAACTGTTACGTAACGTACCGAATCAAACCGACGTTAAAAAAATACCTGTATTTCCCTTTGACTCAAGTGGTCAATATGTCCGTCTCTACATTTCTGATATTTGTATTTGTGGAGTTTTTCAAGCTGAACAGTAATATTGCACCTTTTGCTGCAGTGATATTTACTGTACCAATCACCTTTATCGTGTCCAGCAAAATTTTAAAGGACACTTCTCAACAAAAATTTGTCAAAAGACGGTGAATCCATGCGCAACATGACTTTTACAATTGTGCTAATGTTTATTTCCCTCCTGCTGTCTGTTTTCGGACATGCAGTCTTTTTGTATCAGTGGATGCACGACAGCTTTATGGTGGGCATCGGGGATGGCATTGCACAAATGGTTCCATTTAAACAGCTGCTGTATGACCAATACACAGAAGGAGAATTCTTTTATTCTTTTGACTTCGGCTTAGGCGCCGGCACCTACAGTGAACTGGCCTATTATTTTTCGACTTCTCTCGTATTCATCGTGACGGTGCTGGTCGTCTTTTTACTGGAAACGGTGGGGGCCATCGGTTCACCGGATGCCTTGTTTTGGGCCAACGCCGCCGTGTTCATCAGCATTGTCCGTTTGGCGTTTATCCTGTTCATCGCCACCCATCTCTTCCTGTACATGAGGTTTTCACGCCTCCTGGCAGTACTGGGGGCTTCTTTCTACGGTCTTACGGGCATGTACTTTCGCCACACCGTATACTGGGAGTTTTTCGCCGATGCTTTCCTGTGGCTGCCGCTACTGATTCTGGGTGTGGAAAAAATCTTCCGGGAACAAAGACCGGGCTGGTTTTTAGCCGCCGTGGCCATCTCGATGGTTGACAATTTCTATTTTTCTTATGTCAATTTCTTGTTGACCGGCATTTACATTCTGTTCCGATTGTTCATTCCTTTGGTTCCGTCCGAAACGAAAAGGAAAAAAGCGGTTGTCCAATTGTTTTTGAGCGGGTTGATCGGCGCCGGAATCAGTGCCGTCTCTTTTGTACCGGCCGTATACGCCTATTTGAATAATCATCGGCCGCCTTTTGAACAGGAAGTTGTGTGGTTTGAATTTATCGACAACATCTTATTTACGAGCCGGTATATTATGCCTCCCGCTCTTTTTGTCTTGTTGCTGTTTTGTTTTTTTCTTTATAAAAATAAGACATTCCGTTTGTTTGCTTTATTGGGGATGGCAGGACTTGTTCTTCACTACAGCCCAATGGCAGCCAGCGCCTTTAACGGGTTCTCCGCCCCTCAATACCGCTGGCAATATTTCATGGCATTGGTCATTGGGGGAGTAATAGCAGCCGGGATGCAGGATTTGTCGAAACTCACTACGAAATCTTTAACGCTCGCTTCTGCATTAGCCTTCGCCTGCTATGGATTATATGCAGCCAACGACGACTATTTTAAATTTTTCTCTCTTTCAACTGCATGGACATTGGGTACTTTGTTGTTGACCACCGGGCTGCTGTTCGGCTACGTGAAAACTGGCAGAGCCGGGTTCCGATATTCGTTAATCGGCTTTTTGTTTCTATGGATGATCGTTTCGGTCAACTTTTATCAGGTGGAGAAACTTCTGAAAGACGGAGACATTGCAGAAGTGACAGAAGAACTGCTGACAGGACCGGAATATGATGACCCTGAAATCCGGAATCTTATCAGGACAATTGAACAAAGAGAAGAGGACAGCTTTTACCGGATCGATTACATGGAAGGTGAACGCAACAATTCCCCAATTGTCCAGGGATACCGCGGTGTCAGTGCCTATTCGAGCATCCTGAACAAAAACTTGCTGTACTTCTATTTATATGACCTGGAAATCGATATGGCCCGTGAAAGTGTCAGCCGTTACGCTACGCTGGGAAATCGAGCGAATCTTTTAAGCCTTATCCAAGGCAAATATATTATTTTGCCTCAGGCCGATCCCAATGTCCCTTATGGATTTACAGAAGTAATGTCTTCAGAAAATTATACGGTCTATGAAAATGACAACGTATTGCCGTTTGCCCGTTCAGCTTCGACGATTTATCAAGAGGAACAGCTGGCTCCTTTTCCGCCTTTGATCCGGGAACATGCCATGCTGACAGGCATTGTGCTTGATGGAGACCAGGAGGCAGATCCCCTTCCTGACGTTCCGGACCAAACAGCTTCTTTCGTGATTTCTGAACATGCGGCTTCCTTTGAAGATGGTATATTGACCGTATTTGGAGAAACGGGCGGACTTGACCTTACGCCGGTAGACGGTAACTTCACCGAGGGCGATGTCTATCTATCCTTTCATTTAGAGAATATGGCAGCTGGTCAAGGTTTTCCGCTTACTGTAAATGGCTACCATACGACACGCAAACCAAACGATTCTATTTACAAAACGTTTGTCGATGATTTAACCATCCGCATCCCGTCAGCTGAAGTTGTGGAAATCCGTGTGCCGGAAGGACAGTATAAATTGACGGAACTCGAAATTTATGAAGAACCTTATGATGTATTGGAAGAACAAAGCAACCAGCCATCCACTCTTTCTTCTTTCCGCATCAACGGGAGTAGAGTTGAAGTTTTATACAACAACCCGCAAGGTCATCAATATCTGGTCATGAACATCCCCTATGAACGAGGATGGCGAGCGACAGTCAATGGACAAAACGTCGATGTCCTGAAAGCAAACTATGCTTTTCTTGCCGTTCCGCTCACTGAAGGTGAGAATGAGATGACGCTGACTTATCTGCCTCCTTTCTTTACACCTTCTCTTATTGTCAGCTTGCTGTCTCTGTTTTTGGCGATATGGTGGTCTTTCAGAAAAAGGAGAACATGAATCCGGAATTTCTCCTACAAAAGAAGTGCTTTCTGAAAATAGCGTTTATTTCCCCGGAAATAAGTGTATTGAAAGAATAACAAAATCTTCAAAAAGGAGTGGTTTAGTTGAAGCGTTGGCTGATGTTCCTACTGGCAATTGCAATTCTCCTTGTCCTTACAGCCTGTGGTGGTGGTGATACAGAAGAACCGGCAACAGAAACGGAAGGTGTGCCGGAAGAACAGGAAAATGTGGAAGGTGAAGAAGAAACTCCTCCAGTTGGCGAAGAAGCAGGTGAAGATGAAGGTGGCGGGGAAAGCGAAGAGTTCATGTTTTTAACCATCGACATGATGGACAGCGATGGCAATTCCATTGGCACTGCTGAATTGAGTGATGAAGACAACGGTGTTACTGTAGCACTTGACGTCGAAGGCCTGGAACAAGGGACCCACGGCATTCACTTCCATGAAACGGGACAATGTGAAGCACCTGATTTCGAATCGGCGGGAGGTCATTTTAACCCGACAGGCGCGAGCCATGGCTTAAACCACCCGGAAGGCCCTCATGCAGGTGACCTGCCAAACATTGAAGTCGGCGAAGATGGCACAGTCAGTGAAGAAATTACAGCTGAAAATGTCACCTTGAAAAGCGGCGAAGACAACTCATTGGTGAAAGAAGGAGGAACAGCTTTGATCATCCACGCTGGTGAAGACGATGGCGAAACTCAGCCATCCGGTGATTCCGGCGAACGAATTGCCTGCGGCGTGGTGACTGCTGAGTAAAAAAAGCGGGCATCCCGCTTTTTTTTGCATATATCCACGTACAAAATTGTTACGCTGGCCATCCTCCTGCAAGCACATGCGTTTATACGGGATTCAAAAGGGAATGAATACCGTAAACCGAATTTGTGAAGGAGGATTTTTTTATGTCAGAAGACAAGTTTGAACGAATTGACGAAAAAGTGGACCCTCAGGAACAGCCGAGACAACCGGGTCTGGAAAAGGAAATGGATCCTGAACCGATTTACGATGACAAAGAGTATAAAGGATCCGGCAAACTCCAAGGCAAAGTGGCATTGATCACCGGCGGAGACAGTGGAATCGGTCGTGCGGTAGCGATTGCTTTCGCCAAAGAAGGCGCGAATGTGGCCATTGCTTATCTGGATGAGCACGAAGATGCTGATAAGACGGTTAAAATTGTGGAAGAATACGGAGCCAACTGCATGAAAATCGCCACCGACATCAGCGATGTAGAAAATTGCCACCAGCTGGTTGCCGACGTAGTGGCTGAATTCGGCAGCTTGAATATACTGGTCAATAATGCCGGGAAACAATTCCCGCAGAAAAACTTCTTGTCCATTACACCCGACCAGCTGAAAGAAACGTTTGAAACTAATATCTTTTCCATGTTTTACTTGGCACAGGCTGCCTTGCCCCACCTGGAAAAGCATGATTCCATTATTAATACCTCGTCTGTGACGGCATACCGAGGGTCACCTGGACTCATCGATTATTCAGCGACAAAAGGAGCGATCACTTCCTTTACACGTTCTTTATCTCAAAACTTAATAGATGAAGGGATACGGGTCAACTCAGTAGCTCCAGGGCCGATTTGGACACCGCTGATTCCGGCTTCTTTCGATGCCGAAAAAGTTGGGGAACATGGTGGGGATACACCGATGGAGCGGCGTGGCCAACCTGCGGAATTGGCGCCGGCTTATGTTTACCTGGCGTCCAGAGACTCCACTTACATCACCGGCCAGACAATCCATGTCAACGGAGGAGATTTTATTACGTCCTAATTCACCCTAACTTTTGCATTCTTGTGTTTGAGTGAGTTTTTTTGCCGCATTCGGGTATAGGGAGGATATATAACCCAGTACTGAGGAGGTGGACCCATTGAAATATTTAGAAGCTTTTATCGTCAAGTTTGCAATGATTTTCGCTGTGCTGTTCATTGTTCTGGGACTGGCCTACGGCGTTCAGGTTTTTGAAATATTTATCATCAGTGTCATCTTGAGTGTTGTTGGATTTGTAGGGGATTTAACCATTTACCCAAGCACGTCCAATAAAGTTGCAACCGGCGGTGACCTCGTGCTCGCTTTTGCCGCAGTCTGGCTGATTGGCCTCTGGATGATCGAAAATCCTGACTTTTCTCTTGTTATGGCTGCCATCTATTCAGCTGTTTTAATAGCCGCCGGCGAATGGTTTTTCCATATTTATCTGACAAAGCGGGTGTGGAAACAGAAAGAAACTTCCCACACGACCACACACGATGAACCTAGACAGTCTTAACACCGAAAAGACGCCGATGCAGTTGCACGGCGTCTTTTACTTTTCAGGGACAGGCGGGAAAAAGCGCACTTTCTTTCGTTTGGAGTAATGAGTAAGCGGCTTTTCCAAATGAAGATTTTTTGATAAAAAGCTCGCCATAGTATTGTTTTCTATCTCACCTTGTATATATTGCAACTTCCAAGGGGAATGTTCAATATCCAGCCGGAGCAGCTGTCCTTTTGGTTTTGTCCATAAACAATAACGTTCCGTCAGCCAGCTTTCAAGCTCTGTTTTGTCAACAGGGTGTGAGGTTACTCGATAAGACAATTCCAAGGACTCCGGAAAAGAACCTTTATTCGTTCTTCTGCTTTTGAAAGTGCATCTTTTTCCGGTCGTTGACATTGCCATCTGCGCATGCCGGTAAGGTAAGAAATCACCCAATCTTGCTGCTTTGACAGCTAACGGATGATCTGCATCGAGACTGAAAAAATACACACCCGATTGCCTTTTGTATGTTACATAAGTTCGGACATTCAATTCCAGGAAAGAACTGACTCCGGGCACAGGCGGAAGAAAACGGGGGCGTGTCTTTTTTGCTTTGAAAAAAACCAGTCCAAGCCATGCCTTTCCATCATAAATGTCAATTTCGAGCTCAGCCGGCACATATTTTCTCATTTCATTCCTGTCTACGGGCCAATGCATAAACACCAAATCGTGCCATTCCTGAGTCATCATCCACTTTTTCGGCATTTTCATCGCTCCTTTCCGTAAAAATAGCCTCTTCCTGAGAAGAGGCTTGTGATGAGAAGTTTACTTCAGTTTGTCTTCCGGCAACGTATCATGTGCTTCCGGAGGTGCTGGTTTCAGGATGGGCGCCTCGCCCATCGGTTCCGGTTTTTCGACAGTGAAATTGTGGCCGTCCGGCGCTGTTTCGTGTAACCAGGAAAGCTGAGAGCTGGTGCTGGTTTCAGAATTGGTGAAATGGATATGTGAATACTCGGAAGCTTCCCATTCTGGAGGAACAGTAGAAGGCACGATAACGCCTTCTTTTGCTTCCATTTCTTTTATCGCTGCAAGCCATTGGTTTTGATGCATTGTATCACGCGCTAAAAGGAAGGAAAGCATTTCTTTTACGCCCTTATCATCCGTCATACTGTACAGGCGAGCCACTTGCAGGCGGCCTTGCGACTCAGCGTTGACATTGGAACGGAAATCCGCCAGCAAGTTCCCGCTTGCGATAATATAGCCTGCATTCCACGGCACTCCATTGCTGTCTTTAGGTGACGCTCCCAAGCCATGGACAATCGCGTGCTGTGGATTCATGCCTCCCAGGATGGCTCCCACTACCGGATCTGCTGCCGCTTTTTCCTGTTCGTAGGCAGGTGCTCCTTCCAACAATCTGGCAACCATGGTCGCCAGCATTTCGATATGTCCGAGTTCCTGAGTGCCTGTATCCATCAATAAGTCTCTGTATCGCTCATGGCCACGTGTACTCCAACCTTGGAATAAGTATTGCATCGCTACAGTCATTTCACCATATTGCCCGCCGATGACTTCCTGCAATTGTTTCGCAAAAACGGCATCTGGCGCATCGGGTTTAGCATGGAATTGAAGTTCTTTTCTATGGAAAAACATCTACAAGACCTCCTATATATGTTTTGAAATTATATTGCTTATTTTCCGGGGTTATCATTATTGGAGTCAATTCGTCCTTCACTCTTCGGTGACACGTCTTGGGGGTGGCCGCCGTCATAGTCAGAGTCGTTGCCACCCGCATTAAACTCATTTTCATCGAGTGATTTTTTATCGCTTTTTTCCTTTTGATTCGGGCGCTCTTCATCGGAACTGATGCGTCCTTCGCTTTCAGGATAAACGTCTTTCGGATGGCCTCCATCGTAGTCAGAGGCATTGCCACCCGCATTGAAATCATTTTTTCCTTTTCCGGTTTCAGTGCCTTCAGATTCATTTTTTAAGGGGTCTGTGCTGTAATCTGATTCTTTGTTCCCCACGTTTCTCCCTCCTTTCTGCTCATGTTAGTTTTAGGCACGCATTATTTGGATACCCTTCTGGCTCTGATTGAAACAAGTTTTTTCACAATTCAAAACCAAATAGCCTGTACGTGGAGATGCATAAATACAAAAAATAATCGGCCCCCACCATTACTGTCGGGGGCCGATTATTTTTTGCTACTATTTAAAAACACAGACACAACACAGGAACCGGTTTCTATAAATTCTTTTGGCAGAATCAGCTTACTCGCCGTCATAGCCCGCCCATCTTAATGACCTTCCTAATTGTGAAAACCACATTGCTTATAAGTCCTTTTTCTCCTGGGTGATCAACCGGTATGATTTACCGGTTGGGTCTCTTTTGTAACAAAAGCCAGGGCTTTTTCAATTGTAGAAAAAGTCGTCAACCGGCCATCAAGGCTTTCGTCGGTAACAAACTCCTGCGCTGCATAAGGGGAAATTCCGGTAACGTATAAATTGCTCCCCATAATCCGAAGCGCATCTCTGATTTGCAGAAACCAATGGAGCGGCGGGTTATCATCCCATGACAAACCGGTAATGTCAATGATGGCGTGCTCAATGCGATGTTCCTGTACATACTCACAGATTTTCACTTTCAGCATTTCAAAACGCTGCAGATTCATCGTCCCAACCAACGCCACAGTAGCGACATTTTCCTGAATTGCCAATATCGGCAGCATCAGCCGCTCAATCTCCATTTCATTGGCCATGATGGCCTGTTGCTGAGAACGTTCCAGTGTAATATCCGTCTGTGTGCCAATAAAATACAGTGAATCCTCTACCTGGACCGGCCGAACAGCCAACCGATTCCAAAAAGGAGTGCCATCCTTCCGGTAATTTTGAATGGTTACGGTAACGCTCTCCCTTGCTTTTACAGCATCTCTGATTTTCTCTACATCTCTATGGTCAGTCTCTTCCCCTTGCAAAAACCGGCAATTACGGCCTATGACCTCGTCTTCTGCATACCCCGTCATTTCCAGAAACGTTTTGTTGGTATAGATGATGGGGTTATCTTTTTGCTTAGGATCGGTCACAATGGTGCCGACTCTGCTTCCATCAAGCATAGCTTCCAGCAATTGCGTTTGTGTTTTGTCATCTAATGATTTCATTGGATACATATAGTTCACCTCATAGCTTCTAGCTTGTTACAAGCAATAGTAGCATATTTCTAAAGCAATACAAAAGGGCGGACAATACATCGAAACGTTTCAGCTTTAATGGAAAGGGTAAATGAAATTATAGTCATGAAACCCGGAGGAGGAAGATAGTATGGCGAAAGTATTGGCTGTTTTATCAAGTGGATATGCCGACGAAGAAAACAATTACGTAACAGGATGGTGGGCTGAAGAGCTATTCGCTCCCGTACTCGCTTTGGAAGAGGAAGGACATATTGTGGGTTTGGCCACTCCTGAAGGTGGCAAGCCCGTTGTTGATCCGCTCAGTCTCACTGAAGATTATGACCCCGATGGAAAGTACAAAGAGTTATACGAATCAGGGATAGCAGATAAAACAATTCCGATTGTGGATGTGAAAGCAAGTGAATTTGACGCTGTTTTCATCGTCGGCGGACACGGCGCCATGTTTGACTTGGCACACCATGAAGACCTGCATGCCATCCTCAATATCATTCACCAGAATGGCGGCATCATTGCGGCGGTATGCCACGGACCAGCTCCACTTGTCTTTACAAAAAACAAAGATGGCCGGCCTATACTCGAAGGCTTGAAAGTGACAGGATACCCCAACGACAAAGAACCTGAGGAAGTGCGCGGATTATTGCCTTTCAGCCTCGAAGATGAACTTCGGAAAATCGCATCTTATTCAGACGCTCCTGATGAAAAAGAATACATTGTATGGGGCAGCAAACAAATTCTCACAGGCCGTGATCCCGGTTCTTCTGAGCTTTTCGGCAAAGAACTTGCGAAAGCGTTGACCCGCCGCGAACAGGAAGCGGAAGAACGTTTTTTGGATTAACGCAGACCAAAAAGGGTATGTATAAATAATAAGCAGGAACAGGAGGGAGATACATGAGCGAGAAAGAACCAAAAGAAAAAAAGTATATGGAAGCAGAAAAAAAAGATGTACCTAAGCCTTCTGGAAGAGAAGAAGGGATCAAAGAACCAAGAGTCAAAAATTTCCCTAAAATCCAAGTGGGGGTCGCTATCTTTGTCGTAATTGTACTGATTATTGTAATTATAGGGATCTCTTACGGAATGTATGGTTTGTTCTTCAACTGATTGCTTTTATGCAATCAGTTTTTTATTTTTACAGCTTACAGAAGCATATGGCTTGTTTCCGTTTATGTGACATAAAAAACAAGAGCCTGCGAAATCACAGGCTCTTGTTTAGATCATTCTGGATATCAGGAACCGCGGTTGTTGTTTCTTTTTTCTTCGTCTTTTTGACCCATGTCTTCGTAAAATTCCTTGTCATGCTTCTTTGAAGTTGCCTCTCCGCCCGTGTGACCTGCTTCTTCATTGATTATTTTACCATTATTGCGATTTGCCATTTTCGATTCCTTCTTTAAATTAATATCGGTGCGCACACCCGCACTCTACCTGGTTACTTCTCTTCATGTCATCGACTTGTAATATCTACCAAGCAAATTTTCTTTGCGCATTATGAAAGAGCTTTTAGCAGGCTTACAGGCTTTCTGTCAATTCGATGTCAAATTCCATCAATTCTCCACCGCGATACACTTTTACTTGCAAGGTATCGCCGACGTCAGTTTTATTGTATAGATGCTGGCGAAGTTCAAGTACTGATCCGACTGCTTCTCCGTCCATTTCCACAATAACGTCCAGTTCTTTAAGCCCCGCTTCAGCTGCTCCAGACCCGGGTGCCACGGACTGCACGATAATACCGCTTTCCACGTCAGCCGGCAAATTCAATTGGCTTTGCCGTGATTGTGCCGGAATTTCAGCTAAATCCAGAATGGAAACACCGATGGAAGGACGTTCCACTGCCCCTTTTGTTTCCAGGTCTTCAATGATGGGAGCCGCAAAGTTGATAGGGATGGCTAGGCCGATTCCTTCCACTGCCTCCTGCGCAATTTTCATCGAGTTGATGCCGATTACTTGTCCCTGGCTATTGATCAATGCGCCGCCGCTATTGCCGGGATTGATCGCTGCGTCCGTTTGAAGGACTTCCGACTGCCAATCTTCTTTTCCGTCTTCGTTAATATCAATCGGGATGGATCGTTCTGTACCCGAAATAACCCCAGTAGTAACAGAGCCAGAGAACTGAAGGCCCAATGGATTGCCGATTGCAATGACCGGCTCGCCCGCTTTCAAGACAGAAGAATCACCAAACTCAGCTACAGTAGTGATGTTGTCATCTGCCACTTTCAATACCGCCAAATCCGTCCATACATCTGTCCCTAATACTTCTGCATCCAGCTCCGTTCCATCAGCTAACGTGATTTTTACGTCTTCCGCCCCTTCCACGACGTGGTTATTCGTAACTATATAGGCAAAGCCATCCTGTTTTTTATAAATGACTCCAGATCCTGTCCCCGCTTCCTGGGCTTCTGTTTCTGTCGCTGGCATGAAAGGGTTTTGCTGGGCAGTCTGCATATTCGTCACCCCTACAACAGCAGCAGATGTGTCTTCTACGGTATCCGTAACATCTGTCGTAACAACACTTGAAGTATTTTGAAGGCCGCTCACAGTTTCGACAGTTCCCTTCTCGTCTTGCATTGCAACTTCCTGGTCTGTAAACCCTGGAAGTACTACTCCTACAAGCATGGCGCCCGCAATCAGCCCTGTGAAGCTTGAAGCGAAATAGCCTGTACGTTTTTTCTTCGGTTGCGATGAATTATAGTAACCCATGATTAATTTCCTCCTTGAATAAGTATGTTGTCAATTTCCGGCGATTATTTTTCAGCGTTCTTGGTCCGCTTTCAATTTTCATCCGTTACTTCACTTAACCCCTCTTTTCCTAAGCGGTTAACCATAGCTTACCAAGCAATTATGAATAAACTATGACCAGAGTTTTAACAGAAATGAAAAGTTTCGAAAACAAAAAATGACTGAAGAGCTGCGAGCTCTTCAGTCATTTTTGTGCGGCAGCCGAATTTGGAATTTCGTGCCTCTGTCTTTTTCGCTTTCCACTTGAACATCCCCATCATGCAACGTAATCAATTGCTTCACAATCGACAAGCCGAGCCCGAATTGCCCGCTTCCGCGTGACACATCTGATTTATAGAAACGTCGCCAGATCTGATCGATTTCTTCCACATCAATGCCCGATCCAGTGTCTTCCACTTCTATCAGCATGAATTCCGGTTCTGACGAAGAGCGCAAAGTTATCAGCCCGTTCTCAGTAAATTGAATGCTGTTTTTAACAATATTTACCAGCACCTGAATCAGGCGGTCCATGTCTCCGTAAATCACTTGACCTTCCTTGGCTGCTGTTTCAATTCGATTGCCTTTTTCAGCCGCTTGCATCTCCAGCTGTTCCTGGATGATTTCAAAAAGTTCTTCCGCTTCGATTTCCTCTTTTGTCAACGTGACCTGGTTCGACCGTATCTTTTCGTAATCCAGATTTTCGTTGACCAGACGCATGAGACGCTTGGTTTCATCGCTTACAAGACGAATGCCTTTGTCCTTCTGCGCTTCCTCGATCATGTTATTGCGCAACCCTTCAATGACACCTGCAATCGTCGTCAAAGGCGTTCTCATTTCGTGGGAAACGTCGGCCATGAACTGCCTTCTTCTGTTTTCAAGGCGTTCGATTTCTTCGTTGGACTGCTGCAGATTGAGCGCCATTTTATTGATATCCCGACTCAAGTCACCGATTTCGTCAAAATTCGATTCCGGTAAATCAACATCGTATCGGCCTTCACTGATCATAGAAGTCGCTTTTTGCATACGCTGAATCCGGCTGACATGAAGTTTTGACAACAATAAACTCAATAGCAGCGCAATTGCGAGTGCCAAAAGGCTCACCGTCACCAGCGTCCAGTTCAGCTCGGAAATCATTTCACTTGTCCCGCTGACCGGCGAAGCCAGCAGGACACCGCCCACTAATCTGCCATTATCCACATACGGCAACGCGACAAACGTCACTGTATTTTCAAATCGCTCGACATCCCGGTTGACGACCAGCGTTTCTCCCTGCTCAATGACGTTCCATTCTTCCGCCGTCAATTCCACAGGTGGAAAAGCACCCGAATCCGGATATAAGATACGGCTTTGCTGGTCAAAAACAATGAAGTTAATGTTCTGCGCTTCTAAAATGGAAACGTAGGACTGAAGATCAGACCCCGGTCGTGGACGCTGAAGATCCGAAAGAATCTGTTCCCCGTAACTCTCCAACTCCTCCGCTTTTTCTTCATAGGCGAAATCCCCCACATATTGCACGAACAGCAAGCTCAGAATGAGAAATGCAATCAGCAAAACACTTAAATGACTGGCGATCAACTGGTAAAAGTACTTAATCCGCATGTGGTTCTTCAAACTTGTACCCTACTCCCCAAACGGTATGGAATAAGTTTTCACCGTTTGTAATTTTTTTCCGGAGGCGTTTGATATGGACATCAACGGTACGTTCATCGCCATAGTATTGATAGCCCCATACCTGCTCGAGCAACTGCTCACGGCTGAAGACTTGTTTTGGATGCTGCAGAAAAAACACAAGCAAATCGAATTCCTTAGGTGTCAGGTTGTGGACTGCCGCTCCCTCTTTTTGGACTTCCCTTGTCTCTTTATTGACTTTAAAATAGTTGGTTTCAATTAAACCCGCCGTCTCCACCGGTTTTTGTGTACGTCTTGCCACCGCCTTGATGCGTGCCATTAATGCCAGCGGACTGAACGGTTTTGTCACATAATCATCCGCTCCCATCTCAAAGCCGATGACTTGATCGGACTCACTGTCTTTCGCTGTCAGCATGATGATGGGAACCTGATCGCCTTCTTCCCTGATTTTCCTGCACAAGGTCATCCCGTCCATTTTCGGCAACATCCAGTCAAGAACGAGCAAGTCATACATTCCTTTTTTGTATTTGTCATACCCTTCAACTCCGTCAGCTGCAAACTCGCCGGTTATTCCTTCTTTTGATAAGAACATTTCCAGCATCGAGCTGACATTCGGGTTATCTTCAACCACTAAAATTCTCATGCAGCTTCTCCCTTCCCGCCATCATTCGGCTGTGACGAAATCCATCAAAAAACCGCCTTCATACTAAAAGGGCGGTTTTTTGTCAGTTTAAGCGTTTTTCTCACGTTTTTTATATTTCTCAAACAAATCGCCAATCATGTCGTAATCAATTGCGATGTTGTTTTCATACGCATATTTCACGCCATAACCCAGTGCGAGTGTCATGGCAGAAGCCACTGTACCGCCGATGACGGAACCTGCACCCGGGATAAACTTCAATGCCTGTCGGTAAATCGTGTGACCGATTGTCTGAGTCGCTGTGATGACGATCATGTCTTTCGCCGCTTTTTTCGTTAACGGTTGATCATAAAGCTTGGATAATTTAATGATCAAGCCAACCTGCAGGGAAGTCAGTGGGATGACATCAGAACCTGGAATCGGTGAAGCGCCGATGACGCCGGCTGAGACCCCCGAACCGATGATCCACCGGTTGGCAGCGGCTGATTTTTCCTTCATGCTTTTAGCGAAGAGCAGATCTTTGCCCTTCTTTTCCAGCAAAAAAAGAATTTCCTTCTTGAGTGTTTCAAGATTTTCTCCTGTCTTCGAGGAAATCGGAATGACTTTGTATTTATTGTTCGTATGATTTTTCACAAATTGGACGATGGAAGGAATATTCTCAGCGGCATCGATTTTATTCAAGACAATCAGAATATCTTTATTGTGTTTTTCGATGGCCGTGAATTTTTCTTTTTCGCTGTCTGAAAGCACGGTGCCTGCTGCATTCAGAAAAAACAGCACCACGTCAGACTGTTGTACAAATTCCAGGGTTTTTTTCGGGTTTTCGTCATTCGGATCGTTGAGCCCTGGCGTATCCATGAATTTGATGTTTTCCAACCCTTTGATGTTATATGGGTCCACGCTGACTGTTTCGCCAGGCATCGGATTTGTACTGGCAATATCTTCGCCGATGATTTTATTGACAGTAGATGATTTTCCGGCATTGACTTCCCCAATCAGTGAAATGAGCAAGTCCTGCTCCAATGTATCATTCACTTTTTTCATTTCATTTTCGAACATATTGTCCATCATGCGACTGACTTCTTTTTCAAATTCTTTTACCATGGTCTCTGCCTCCTTGATCGATCGTTATTTTCATTATAATCGTTTTATGAGTTTCAGACTAATCTTTCACTTGTTTTAGTTGAAGACTCCTGAGGAGCCAATGCTTAAAACAGCCTGAAAAGGGAATAACAGAAGTAATCTCAGAATGGAGAAAGGAGAAAGAGGATGTCTACTTTAAAAGCAATCTTTTTAAATTCTTCTTTGAAATCTTCAGATGAAGTTTCCCATACAGAAGGTTTCATCAAAGATGTCCAGTCTCACTACAATGAACTGGGGGTTGAATCCGAAATTGTTCGTCTGGCGGATTACCAGATCGCGTACGGGGTAGAAGAAGATATGGGCGGCAATGACAAATGGCCACAGATTTTGGAAAAAGTGATGGCTGCTGATATTGTGATTATCGGAACTCCGATATGGCTGGGAGAAAAGAGCGCCTTGGCCACTCAGGCAATTGAACGATTATATGGAAGCAGCAGCGTCACCAATGACCAGGGCCAAGCTGTTTTTTATAACAAAGTCGGCGGCGCTGTGGTCACCGGAAACGAAGATGGAGCCAAACACGCCGCTGCTTCCATTATCTACAGCCTGTCCCATATCGGCTTTACCATTCCGCCGAACGTCGATGCTTACTGGGTGGGCGAAGCAGGACCAGGTGATTCCTATATGGATGCAGGCAGAGACAACGAATTCACGAAAGGGACCATTGAACGGCTCGCCTACAACACCTATCATTTGGCAGGAATGCTGAAGAAAACCCCCATACCGGCAGAAGGAAATACACTGGAATAGTACTCAAGCGTATTTTAGACCTCACTTAAAAGCGCCTTTTTCCAATCGATTTCTTCATAGAAAAAAGCCTCCGAGGCACAAGCTCCGGAGGCTTTATCTGTGTTTATAATTTTTTCATCAGGTTGGCCATTTCAATTGCACCTGACGCAGATTCCCAGCCTTTGTTTCCGGCTTTGGTGCCTGCACGTTCAATGGCCTGTTCAATGGAATCCGTCGTCAGGACACCGAAGATGACAGGAATGTTCGCTTGATCGCTTGCTCTTGAAACGCCTTTCGCCACTTCGCTGCAGACAAAATCGAAGTGCGGCGTCGCTCCTCTGATAACCGTACCCAGTGTGATGACAGCATCGTAATTGCCGCTCGTTGCCATCTTCTTTGCCACTAAGGGAATTTCAAATGCACCGGGCACCCAGGCGATGGAAACATTCTCTTCTTCCACACCATGCCGTTTCAACGCATCTTCTGCTCCGCTCAACAGTTTGCTGGTGATAAATTCGTTGAAGCGTCCCACTACAATTCCAATCCGTAATCCTTCACCGTTTAAATAACCTTCAAAATGCACTGTCATATCCATTCTCCTTTAAAAGTTCAGTATGTGACCAAGCTTAGATTTTTTTGTTCTCATATAGGCTTCATTTTCTTTTTTCGTTGGCATCTCAATCGCTAATCGTTCAACCACCTCTAACCCATAGCCTCCGATTCCTGCAATTTTCCGCGGGTTATTTGTTAAAAGTTTCATCTTTTGAATACCCAAATCCCTCAAGATTTGAGCCCCGATGCCGTAATCACGCAAATCGTCTTCAAAACCAAGTTTTTGGTTCGCTTCCACCGTATCGTATCCTTGGGCCTGTAAATCATATGCTTTTAATTTGTTGATCAGTCCTATTCCCCGGCCTTCCTGTCGCATGTATAGCAGAACGCCATTTCCTTCATCGCTGATTTGCTGCAGGGCGGCTCGCAACTGAGTACCGCAGTCACATTGGAAAGAACCGAAGACATCCCCCGTCAAACATTCCGAATGGACACGTGTCAAAACCGGTTTTTCAGAATCGATCTCTCCTTTTACAAGCGCCACGTGATCCTGTCCTGTCAGCACTTCCGTATATCCAACGACGCGAAAATCACCAAATTCGGTCGGCAAGTTCACTTCCACTTCCCGTTTGATCAATTTCTCATTCTTTTGCTTGTATGAAATCAGATCCTGGATGGTTAAAATCCCAAGTCCCAGGCGCTCAGCCACTTTCTGCAGATCATCGACACGGGCCATCGTACCGTCCGCATTCATAATCTCACAGATGACGCCTGCCGGTGGAGAGCCGGCCAATTTGGCTAAATCCACGGCTGCCTCTGTATGGCCGGCACGCCGCAGCACGCCGCCTTTTTTGGCGATCAAGGGAAACACATGGCCGGGGCGTTTAAAATCAGACGCTTTGGCATCCGGGTCCAGCATGCTTTTGATGGTATGCGACCGTTCAAAAGCGCTGATGCCAGTGGTAGTGCTTTGGTGATCGACACTGATGGTAAAAGCTGTGCCGTATTCATCGGTATTGTTATCCGTCATCAAACCGATCTTCAATTTGGCGGCAATTTCCTCTGCTACAGGCACGCAGATCAAGCCCCGCCCTTCTGTTGCCATCAGGTTCACCATTTCGGGTGTAGCAAATTCCGCCAACGCCACAAAATCACCTTCATTTTCACGATTTTCATCGTCGATGACGATAATCGGCTTGCCGTCCTTTAAATCACGGACAGCTTCTTCTACGGTGTAGAACATCTTCATCGTCTCCTTTAAAATCCATTTTCCGCCAGCCAGCTTCTTGTCATTTTGGGCTTGGCTGTCTGTATGCGTTCGGTATATTTCGCCAATAAATCACATTCAATATTCACGCGTGAACCGATTCTTTTTTCCCCGATCAGTGAATCTTCCTGAGTGGTGGGAACCAGGGAAATCGTCACGGTATTCTGTCCAACATCAAAGACCGTCAAAGAAGTACCATCCACTGCAATGGACCCTTTCAGCATCATGTACTTCATCAGGTCATCATTCAATTCAATCGTCTTGGTAATGGCATTGGATTCTCTTTTCTCGGAGCGGATGATTCCCACTCCATCAATATGGCCGCTGACGAAATGACCGCCAAAACGTCCATTAGCCGGCATAGCCCGCTCCAGATTTACACGGGATCCGGTTTTCAGCTCTTCAATTGTCGATGATTTGACGGTTTCCGGAATGACATCTACGGTAAAAGACTCTTTCGTAAAAGTCGAGACCGTCAAACAGACACCATTAATGGAAATGCTGTCTCCCCGCTTTACATCTTCGAGGATAAGTGTGCATGAAATCGTCAGCTCTCTTGCCTGCGGCTTTGTGCGAACCGCTGTAACACGGCCGACTTCTTCAATAATTCCGGTGAACATCGCTGCATCCTCCTATTCTTGTCGGACACGACTTCGAGAAATATTTACTAATAATTGGGTTCTTTCCACCATGGGGCGAATGGGTGGTGAGGAAAGGGTGATTTGGAAGGATAAAATCATGGATTATTTGGTTCGTGCGCCTTGTTTCTTTTTCAAGCAAATCCTGCCGTTCGAATTTTTCAACAATTCGAAAAGACATGGTTTCCGCTTTCACTGGCTTCTTCGGCATGGCAAATATCAGCTCCATACTAACTTCCTCCTTTCGATGATCCATATCGAAAAGAACAGGCACATGACAAATAAACGCTCATCTTCTTCTCCCATCCAGACTGTCACTGTCGGTGCCGGATTTTCACCAGCTCCACCGATTATGAAAAGTGAGAACACTGTTCCCAGTGTCCAGGCTCCTGCGCCTGTACTTTTCAAAGTCGGGTCACGGACTTACAGTTTCCTGCTCACCGCCGGTAAGGATTTTCACCTTGCCCCGAAGAATTTGATTCGATTATTTATCTATTTCATAGTAGCATAAAAAAGAGAAGAATCAGTAAACTTTTTGTACATCGAGGAGGATTCAGTTATGGCCAGCCGTATTCCGGTCAAAGGGCTCGACGTGGATGAAGAAACACGATGCCGGCATTATCATTCTGAAATTGACCGCATTGCCATCAAATTTTACTGCTGCGGACAATATTATGCTTGCTTCGCATGCCATCAGGCGACTGGATGCGGAAAGCCGAAAGTATGGCCGGCCGGCAGTTTCGACCAAAAAGCAGTATTGTGTGGCGGCTGTGGACATGAATTGAGCGTCACTGAATATTTGCAATGCCAGTCAACCTGCCCAAACTGCGCCGCATCTTTCAATCCAGGCTGCAGCTTGCATAAACACCTGTATTTTGCATAAATAATAGAACCAACTAAAAAAGAGAGCATCAAATGCTCTCTGTCTTTTCGGTCACTCGTATACACATAACAATCTGCTCGCCCTTTGTTCGCGACAATATCCTTCTGCCGGTATCTTCAAACCCTGCTTGCCTGTACAGAGTCTGTGCTGGGGTGTTGCGGGCATTGACTCCGATGACCACCTCGTTGAATGCCGGAAACTCTCTCTTCATAAATTCCGGCAGGGCATAAAGCGAACCTGTCGCAATACCCCGCCCCTGAAATTTGGGATTGACGGAAAAGCCGCGCAACAATAATGCCTTCGGATTGTCTGTATATTTTTGCCGGTCACTTGATTCGTCCAATTCAAAAAAACCGGCCACTTCATTGCGGGCTTTGATGACAATAAGATGCTTTAACGGATTTTCAGCGTCCCGCTTTATGATGTCCTGGGGCAAGCCGGTAAACTCCAACTGATCGGAAGGCAAATCGTATTTCACCGTTACTTCCGATGTATAAGAATGCAAGGAAACTTCTTTCCTTTTTATCACTGTGACAGCCTCCTTCATTATGCTTTTTCTAATGTCACCACGACGATTTCCGGCAAATTAAATATCCTTACGGGGAAAGTGCTGTTCCCGAGTCCCCGGCTCAATACAAGCTGTGTACGGTCTTTTTGAAAAACACCTGTGGTCATCAAGGGGAACCATCCCTGGCCTGGAGCTATTAATCCACCGAGGCCTGGAATCCGGATTTGACCGCCATGAGCATGACCTGCAAATACTACGTCAACCTCTTCTTCGGCGTATATACTGAACATCTCGGGCCGATGGGCGAGCAATAAAGTAAAATTGTCCGACAAACCCGATTCCGTCAATGACTGACGGGTGAATTCTTCTTCCGGCAAATGAGGATTCAGCAGTGGGTCTACAATCCCCGCGATTTCTATAGTATCCCCTTCTTTTTCCCATTTTACCGAGTCGTTCATCAAGACCTTGACTCCTCTATTCTCCAGTTCCCTGTTGATTTCATCGATTTTGTTCGAAGCCACTTCGTGATTTCCAATAACGTAATAGACATCACTCATTTCGACTAAGGCATCAACTAATGTTAAACTGACATCCAAATCATAGCGATTGCTGTCCACCAAATCTCCAGTCAGGAATATGGCATCCGGCTCGGCATCTTCCACTTTGCTGATTAACCTTTCCTGCGCGTCACCAAAACTGGCATTATGCAAATCGGAAATTTGAATGATTTTTGCACCTTCGAACGCTGCCGGCAAGCCTTCCGATTCCACTGTATATTCTGTTGTCTGTATCCAGTTGTTATTGCCCCATATAAATCCCCATACCGAAAGTATAAAGATTGCTAGTACGACTAATCTCTTCATATCCTAACCCTCTATTCAAATCTGCACGCATCAATTGATATAATAACGTTTTTGCTGTTTGTCTTTCCTCTTTATGTAACACGAACGAATGCTTTTCCATCAATATTTTCCCTGCTGACTCTCACCCGTTTTATGCTTGTATTTAACGTCATTATTTCCCGGGAAATTTTAAAAAAGCCCCTCGATAATATCCTGTTTCATTTTATCATCAATGCGAAAAAAAAGAAGCGAATCAAAAGTTAATTCCCCAACTCTTGAATTCACTTCTGACATTTTGTTCACACTTTTGCTTTTGAAGCATTCAACCTAGACGCCCATATGCCTGCAATGAGCAATAAAGCGATCACCACCGCCACTAAACCAATGGAAATCCAAAAATCCACCAAATCGATTCTGCCATTTAACCAGCTGGCTGCATAAACAGGTATTTTCAAAGGCGACACCGACCAGTATGCGCCAATCAAACCGTCGACGAGCTGCATAAGCAATACAGAGCCCAGAGACACGGCAGCTGCCATGCCGGCATTCGGCAATGCAGCACTTGCTGCAAGAACAATAGAGACGATCAATACAACCCACACGCTGTATGTAGCTGCAAACCGAAGGAAATCGGCAAAGTTAACTGTATCAAACAATAACAACGTATAATAATAAGCTGCCAGGAGGCCGAGCCACAAACTCAGTAAAGCGATCAAACTGGCCATCAGCCACTTACTCAAGAAGTAAGCAGAAAAAGACAAAGGCCTCACATATAGTAATGTAGCTGTCCCGCTTTTCCGTTCCCCAGCTACAGTTCCCATATACGCAAGGATTAAAGCCAGCATACCGATAAATTGATATTGTCCTGTCACAGCCACCAGGATCTGTTCCGGCGTCGGTGTCGGGATTTCCAGAACCGCCCCTTCAGGCAATCCTCCGACAGAGTCCAGAATTTGCGGCAGAAAGTAATTAATGACAGGCTCCATGATGCCGAACAGAATGAAAACGACGGGAATCCAGAATATTTTATAATTCCGAACGTTTTCACGCCATTCTTTTTGCAGCAAAACACTGAATTGGCTCATCGTCCACCCGCCACCTTCATAAAAATATCTTCCAAACTCGCCGTCTGCCTTTCAACTCCCACCACTTTGTCTCCAGCAGCAGTCAAAGCCGTCAGTATTTCCTGCATACCGGGCCCTTTTGCTGTAACTGCCACATCAATCCGATTTCCATTCTGTACGGCTTCCCACGGCATGTGCCGACTGAACCCTCCAGCGTCTTCCGCCGTCTGGAAGTGGATCCGGATACGCGGCTCAGCATAGCGTTCCTTCACCTCTTCAAGCGAACCTTTCTCCACCAGTTTTCCTTGTTGCAAAAACAGCAGTTGATCGGTCATCTCTTCCGCATCGTTCAATATGTGGGTGGAATATAGGATCGTTGTATCCTGCTGCAGCGATTTCAACAAATTCATAATTTCCCTGCGTCCTGCCGGATCCAAAGCAGAAACCGGCTCATCCAGCAGCAGCAGTTCCGGCTGATGAACAATTGCCTGTGCCAATCCAAGGCGCTGCTTCATGCCCCCTGAAAAAGTTCCTGTTTTTTTGTTCAATGCGGGAGCCAACCCGACAAATTCCAGGGTCCTTGTCGCTTGCTGACGGACTTTTTTTGCCTCTACCCCGCTGAGCTTTGCGGCCATTTCCGTAAACTCCAAAGCAGTCAGCCATGGAAAAAAACGGGGGTGCTGAGGAAGAAAACCAACACCGGTTGTATGGTCCCAGGTGATGCTGCCAGTTGTCGGTTTCAATAATCCCGCAAGCATCGATAAGGCAGTCGTTTTTCCTGCACCGTTGGGTCCGATCAGAGCAGTCGCTGTATGCTGCTGCAAAGAAAAGGAAAGATGATCGACTGCCAGATCGCGTCTATAACGTTTCGTCAGGTTTTTCACATCCAGTAAACTCAATAATTTCTCCTCCCAATGACTAAATACAAAATCGGCCCAATGATGTTGACCAGTACAATTACAAGGCCCCACATCCATTTCGGGCCGTTTGGCTTCGGATTTCTCATCAGATCCACTAAAGTGAAAATCATGAGACCCAATTGGATGAGGATTACCGGCAACAGCAAAAGCAATAACGTCGGTTGATCCATTTCATTCACCTCTTTTTCAGTTAAACATTGATCGCGATGAACAAAATGACGGGCAGCCTTGCGATTATGCACAGACCCGCTTTTAAGCCCCTATGCAGGCTTCCTTGTGAGTCTAAGCCTAACCATCACGAAATCGGCAGCTATATATTCACTTTACGGACCGCTTCAAATTGTTCCAGCTTTTTCACTAATTCCATTTTGTTTTCGATTTTTCCTTCTTGAATGGTGAAGATATAATTTGAAACCTTTTGATCGTTATAGGAATCGATGTCTTCAATTTGAAAATCAACGATGGCGATATGATTTTCTTCCAAAATACCGCTGATTGTTGTGAAAGTCTGTTCGTCCGAATCGGCTATAACCGAAATCCGACGATTTTTCCTTCTGTCAAAAAATTGGCTTTCTAACTTTCCAAGCACATACAAGGTACTTATCACGATGACGGTCGTCAATACAGCCACGAAATACATGCCCGCTCCCACGACAAGCCCCAGGCCGGCAGCTACCCAAATAGAAGCAGCGGTCGTCAGTCCTTTTACCGTTCCTCTGTGCACTATAATGGTTCCTGCACCTAAAAACCCGATTCCGCTTATTACATAGGAGGGTATCCGGCTGGGATCGAAACGGATGGTTCCTTTATCACTCTGAATAAAAGTGTCAAAACCTGTAACAGAAAGAATCATCATCAAACAAGCGCCGGTGCCGACAAGCAGATGCGTTCGCAGGCCTGCAGGCTGATGCCTTGTTTCCCTTTCAATTCCAATAGCGCCACTCAGTAAAGCCGCCACCAACAAACGTACAGTAATGGAAAGATAATCGGGTGGTATGAAATCAAAAGCCATCTCCTTCCCTCCCAGCTGTTCTCCAAAGGGCCATCATCACTTATTTACCCAAATCCCCCTTCTTCATCCCTTACCATTTCATCTTCATTAATTGACCGATCAGCAATTCCTGGTAATGCTTTTCTATTTTCCAATCCGCTATCTCCTGCCGCACATCAGCACGGTTTCCATAACCTTTGACGAATCCATTTAAACGGGCAGCAAAAGTCGAATCAATCAGCAGTGAAGATTCGGGGTATAAAGGCTTCAGCTGTTCCAAAGCTTTTGGATAACGTTTCAGGTAATACTTCTGATGCCGCTCTTCCGCTAATGTAAAATTCGTGTACGGTCCGATTTCCGTTTCAATCGCCTCTCCGATTTCCTGTTCCATTTCCTTTTTGATTTCTTCAATTATTCGCTTCTGTCCTTCATCATGAAAACGCAGAAGTGAAATATATTGGCGTCCCTTGTAATTGTCGCGGTTCGGATAATGATTCCGCCAGAAATGCCGAAGAACGTCTTCATACGTCAATACATTCGGGTCATAATCGACTTCTACTGTTTCAGTGTGATCGCCCATCTGACGATACGTGGGACTTTCTGCAGTTCCTCCCGCATAACCTACCCGTGTCCTTAAAACCCCCGGCAAACTCCCGAAGCGGGCTTCCGGTCCCCAAAAGCAGCCCATTCCAAAAGTGGCTGTTTCATAATCGGAATCCCTTAACCCGCTTTCAATCGTTTCAATTGAAGCCATTTGTTCTTCCACTTTGCCGCCTCCTTTATCCTGCCGTTATAGTCCTTTCATTTAATCATATCGAACAGATTTTCAAAAGCTGAAAACTTACAGCTTCAACTGTTTCTTCGTAATCTGTTTAACAGCGGTCCCTAAAGGCAATAAAATGAATAACAAGCCAGTAACTTTGCTTAAGTTCGACACAAAACAAGGAGGCCAATTTATTATGAAAGTCAAGACCTCACTGCTTTCTGCCACAAGCAACTCCAACTATCATACCTTATCAGCCACACCCGATACGGTACATTGGGGCTTTTTCGACAAAAATCTGAAACCGGCACTTACCATCGACTCCGGTGATCTCGTTTATGTGGAAACCGTCACTCACCATGCAGGTGACGCGCCGGACGTACTGATGGACGATGGCATAGAAGCCATCTATCAAGCTATTCCTGAAGATGATCGGAAACCAGGACCTCATCTGCTGACTGGACCGATTGAAGTCAGAGGAGCAAAACCAGGTGATGTATTGGAAGTTCAGATTCTGTCTCTTGAGCCCCGCCTTCCGTATGGTTCCAATCTGGCTGCACCATGGGGGTATCTTGCTGATGACTTTAATAATGAAGAACGCGTCACCATCTACAAACTGGATACTGCCAGGCAATGGCTGACTGCCGAATTCGCCTACGATTACCCGGGTGATTATAATATAAACGGCAGAATTCTGCAGCCCGAAGAAGTGGAACGCGTCAAAGCCTTACAGAATGTCCAAGTGCCGGCAAGGCTTCATGTCGGAACTATTGGAGTTGCTCCGGCCGAGAATGGTCCGATTGACACCACTCCTCCGGACACACATGGAGGAAATGTGGACAATTGGCAAATTGGCGCCGGTGCCACCATGTTTTATCCCGTCCATACCGATGGCGCTTTATTATCACTGGGAGACTCTCATTTGGCCCAGGGCAACGGTGAACTAAGCGGCACGGGCGTGGAAGCTTCCCTGAACTGCCTTATCCGGGTCGTACTGCGCAAAGACTTGTCCCTGTCTCTTCCTGTTCTGGAAACTGAAGATGCCTGGATGATCCATGCCTTTGACCCTGAACTTGACGAAGCGGTACGGATCGGATCACATGAAACCCTGAAATTCCTGGAAACAATGTTTGGTATGAGCCGGGAAGACAGCTATTCTTATCTCAGCACAACGGCAGACATCCACATCACACAAGTTGTTAACCAAAACAAAGGCATTCACATTACATTACCGAAAAAATCGTTTCTGCCGAAAACTTAATCTTTCCATCATCCCCATTCGCTACTATGTGGCAATCACCGTTCCAGCTTGAATGCTGGAACGGTTTTTCTTTTACATAAAAAATACAGTATTTTCTAAAAATTTTATGATAAAATGGAATAAATTATATTTTTTATTTTTTAGGAGGATATAAATGGAAAAATTAAAAAGGAAAATTGTCTGCTTGATTGTATTGGTGATGCTTCTGGGAATGAGTGGATTTTCAAGCTCTGCTGTTGAAGCAGCTTCTCCCTATCAACCATTACAGCATTCCATCAATAAAATACTGACAGACAGTCGCATGGCAGGTACAACCAGCAGTATTACAATCCGTAACGCCGAAACCGGTGAAGCAATCTATGAAAAAAATGCGGATCAGCTTGTGACGCCTGCTTCTACCTTAAAAGTTTTAACCGCTGCCGCTGCATTGGAGACACTCGGAGAAAACCACCGCTTTTCCACTGAACTCTACACCGACGGCACTGTCGCAAAAGGCACTCTTTACGGCAATCTGTACCTCCGTGGAAAAGGCGATCCGACGGTATTAAAAAAGGACTTTGATAATTTTGCCTCTATCCTTTATAAACGGGGAGTCAAGCGTCTTGCCGGACACATAATAGGCGACGATACCTGGTATGATGCGGAACGCTTGTCTCCGGGAATTTCAAGAGAGGATGAATCTTATTATTACGCTGCTCAAATTTCGGCGTTGAACCTTTCCCCAAATACCGACTACGACGCGGGATCTGTCATAGTCGATGCCAAACCTTCAGTGTTATGGAGACCCGCTGACATTACGCTGACTCCTGCCACCGGCATTGTACGGGTTATCAACCGTTCCAAAACCGTCCCCAGAGGTTATGCGAACACGTTAAAAATCGAACGGGAATACGGTACTCACAAGATTATCATTTCAGGCCATGTTCCCATCGGAAGCATTGGAAAAAAAGAATGGATCGCTGTCTCCAATCCGACAAAGTATGCGATTGATGTTTTCAAGAAATCTTTGGCCGAGAGAGGCATCCGTTTTGTTCCCACTTCCAAAATAGCTGAAGGTGTTACACCGGAAAACGCCAGATTGCTTCTTTCCAAACAATCCATGCCACTGAAAAACCTGGTGGTTCCTTTTATGAAGTTAAGTAATAATACACATGCAGAAATTTTGGCAAAGGAAATGGGCAAAGCGGTATATGGAGAAGGCAGTTGGGATGCGGGGCTTCAAGTTATGACGGATTATGCTTCTTCCATCGGGCTGGATACTGGTCACTGGTCATTCGAAGACGCTTCCGGCATGTCCCATGCCAATAAAGTTTCTTCCAGTCAAATGAGTCAATTGCTTTATGCAGTACGTTCCGAGCCCTGGCATCAAACGTTCCTTACCGGCTTGCCGGTGGCAGGGGCTGATAAACGGTTTGTTGGCGGCACCTTGCGCTATCGCCTGACCGGTGGTGCCGGCAAAGGGAATGTCCTGGCCAAAACCGGAAACCTGGAAAAAGTCAGCTCTTTGTCGGGATACGCCAAAACTCAGGATGGCGAATGGCTGGTTTTCACAGTTCTCACACAAGATTATCGCTACAGCACGTTACCGGTGATCGACAGAGTGGCCCAGACCATCGCCGCTTCCAGTAAAAAGCCGTAACTTCGCCTATTGCATGAGAGTATACAAGAAGACGGAGTTTCCTTTAAAATGAAAGCAACCATATAGAAAAATCATGACCAAATGGCTTAGTCTTTATGGAGAGGAAAACCCCTGCGACCGACAGCCAGGCAAACATCGATAACCTATGGCCACTTGATCAGCTGGATGGATTTTGTCCTTATCATCAGTCAAAGAAAGCGGGTGGATGGCATGACGAACCGTGAACAAGAAATTCGAACGTATTTCCAAAACATGGATCGCAGCTTTTTCATGGATTCCCATAAAGACATGGCATTTTTTGACGAAGCGATTCCGATCGGCCACGGCCAAACAATTTCCCAGCCTTCCCTTGTACTCGAAATGACATTGGCACTGGATTTGCGGCCGGATTCCAAGGTATTGGAAATCGGTACCGGCTCTGGATTCCAGACCGCTTTGCTGGCCGCTTTCTCTGATACGGTTTATACAGTCGAGCGCATTGAGTCTTTGCATGAACGTGCAAAAGAGCGCCTAGCTGAAGCGGATTTTTCCAATATCCAGTTCAAATTGGATGACGGCAGCCTCGGATGGGAAGAACATTCGCCCTATGATCGAATCATGGTCACTGCAGCTGCTTCCGAAATTCCACAGGAACTGATCGATCAGCTGGCAAATGGGGGAAAGATGATTATTCCTGTCGGAAGTACTTTCAGCCAGGAATTACTGCTGATTGAGAAACAGCAGGATGGCACTTTGGATACCACTCTTTTAAACGAAGTGGTTTTTGTCAGATTGAAAGGGAAATACGAATAGAAAAGCTGCGCTTACGGAGCATCACGTAAGCGCAGCTTTTTAATCGGTGTTCTCCATTGATGGAAAAGCGCGGGGAGTTGCGTCTTTATACCACTGATAACAAAAAATCGTAATCAGCGCCAAGTCAATCAGGTCACCCCCGTAATACATCAGCATCCCGCCTGCCTCCGCTTCTGGTTTCGATACACCGCTTGGCGGATTGGCGTAGATATATTTCGACAGGATCTTATGACCTGCAAGTGCCAGAATCATCACGACGGAGCGGTAAATATAACTGAAACGATGCGGGGAAATATCGATATAAATGATGGAGATGGTAAAAAGATAACCGGCTAAAAAGACATGAACATGAACAAGAGCATAAAGAAATAAGGATTGGTGCGTCATCATATACAAGTCGGTCATGTATAGAAGATAAAGTCCTCCAATATTAAGGGTCGCTGCCGTCAGTGGATTGCTGAGCAAGCGGATAGGCCGGCTTTTGAATAACCGTGTCAACAGCCGGGCATACCTCGTGCTTAAGCTTCTTAACAACAAGGTCATCGGTTTGCCGAACACCATCAGCAATGGCGCAAGCATGCCAAGCAGAAGATGCCCCATCATATGAACTTTAAAATTCGTGTGAGCCAGCGCTGCCAATGGTCCGGTTACAGCAGCGGCAGCACACAGGACGCCGATGCTCCAAAGAAAATAGCGGTGCACCGGCCATTTCCTGAATTTTTTTCCGGTCAAGGCAGCCATCACAAAATACAGCAAAACAGCTGCAATTCCGATGCCGCCAGCGATTGTTTCAAAAGAAGTCCCAGTTGTCTGAATGTGGCCGTTCATCATATCAACTGCTCTCTTTCGCTTTTTTTCTGGTCTTTCTCGTCTGTAACAATATAACAAGACCAACCAACAAAAGAACCGCTCCGCTTATATTCCAAGCCAAATCGTATGGCAAAATGTCCACATTATAGCGGACTTGGTGAATCCTCAACAGTTTATGGTTGACGATGCCATCAAATAATTGAAAAACCCCAGCTCCGAGAAATACGGCACCCGTCCACCTCTTTGGCCATAACGCATTTCTCCTCCGAAGATTTGCAAACAGGAAAAGGGAACCGATCGCCACGAACCAGGCAAACGCATTCAATAGACCATCAGCAAAAATTCCAGCCTGCGTCGTTGATAAATCATAAAAATGATGCCACTGCAAAAGTTGATGAAATATGACTTCGTCAATAAAAGCCATTAATCCGATGCCAAAAAACGTGCCTGCCCAAAAGTTCCGGGCGTGATATACCGCCCTGTTTCTAAGATTGCCGTATGCTTGTAGGTTTTCTGTGTTTGTTCCCATAAAAGCCTCCTTCAGGACTCATCGCCTATGCTTTTTACGGAGAAATAAAATTTGTGCGGTTATTGGTAAAAAATACCCTTTTTCACAAAATTGAAACTAATTATCCCACGAAAAACCCCTCGTCCCCAGCTCTCCCTTTTTCTGCAAAAAGCAAATAGCAGAAAACCCGTTAAAATGAGTTTTCTGCAGTGAATGTCCATTTTTGTGGACTTTTTTGTATTCAGGCTACATTTGTTCAAGCACATTGAGGGCTCCCGAAAGACGGGCTGCAAAGTTTTCAGGTGGCTCGATCGATTCCAGATAAATCCCGATAATATTCGGATTGACCACTTGCCACTGCCGAAAAACAGAAGGAAACGGCACATGATGTTCCCGTAATGACAAGCTGAAAATCGGAAATTCTTCTGGTAATAAGAGAATTTCGGCTTTGTTGAAAGCCAGTCCATCTTCTTCTAAAAATTCAAACGAAATATCAAGTTCCAGTTTGCAATTAAAACAAACTGTCTTTTCATGGATTTCAATTTCCCGGCTTTTCCGGATCACGTATTTTTCTTTTTCCGATTCAACTGACGCATTCATTAAATCAGAAACTGTATCTACCACCAATTTAGCCGCTTCCATCCGCTCCATCTCCTTTGGCTTTTAACTTACTGCATCCGTCCTTCGATTACTTGATAATCGGTTGTGCCGACTTGCAATACCGGCATTTTTCATACCTCTCATTCTCTTCCAGTTGCTCAATATATATGGCGGAATCAGTGAACTCTCTCTTCTCAATGGAAGTATCGATAAAACCGCATCGGTCTCCAACATACTGTTTTTTATGAATTCTTTTTTTTGCATGATCGATAAAATACTGCACTGGTTTCACCTCTTCCTTCTCCAAATAAAAAAGCCGAAAAGAACCCCCACGAATAGGGGTTTCTTTTCGGCTTTGCTGACAGCGCTATTGTCCGTAACATGGAACCAATCGATTAAATTAGAGTTTTATGATTTTACTGTACTGTTGAATTCAAATAAAGGGAAGCGCTATTGTCTTCCAATCTCCTATAGTGTACTGAATAAAGCAAAACAAGTAAAGAATCGGCTATCCTATAGGTCGGCTTTTCAGCACGTTCAGTTTACGTTTTTACACTGTTTTTTCTTCTGTCTGTTTTTTGCTGGCAAGATCCTCAAATTCAGCTGCAATCCGCTCTAATGCCTCCCGAATTACAGGCCGTGGCGATGGGACACAGATTCTTTGGTGATACTCGCCTTCTTGGCCGAACAATTTGCCGTCTTCCAACACCACGTTGGCTTTGTTGTAAATGCGGTCATGTATATCTTCAGCCGATATTCCGTAACCACTGAAATCCAGCCACATCACATAAGTTCCTTCGGGGATCATCACTTTCACTTCCGGCAGTCGCTCTGCCAAAAAGTCCTTCACGTAATGGAGTGTATCATCTATATATACTTTCAGCTGCTCGAGCCAGTCTTCCCCGTCCGTATAGACAGAAATCAGCGCAGCAATGGCAAAAGGCGAAGCAAGTTGCCCACCCATTTCAGCGGCAAAGACAGCTTTCAATTCGGGATTGGTAATGATGACATTGGTGCAATGCAATCCCGCAACATTGAACGTTTTGTTGATGGCTGTACATGTAATGATATGATCGGTATGTTCCGCCACTTTTGCCATCGGAGTAAATACTTGGCCTTTACGCACCAGATCACCATGGATTTCATCCGCCACAATCAGTACATTGTGGCGGTGGCAGATCTCGGCCAGCTTCTTCAGCTCGTGCTCTGTGAACACGCGGCCAGTCGGATTGTGAGGATGACACATGACGAACATGGTGGTGTCTTCGTCTTTTGCCTTTTCCTCAAAGTCAGCGAAATCAATGGAATAATAGCCGTCTTCATCCGGTACCAGCGCATTATTGACCACTTTTCTGCCGTTGCCTTCAATGGCAGAAGTAAATGGCGGATATACCGGCCGTTGAATAATGATTCCATCTCCCGGCTTGGTATGAGCCTTAACGGCTATATTCAATGCATGGACTGTGCCTGGGCTGTAAATGATCTGGTCTTTCTTGACCTCCCAGCCATGTCGTTTGCTGAACCAGGAAATGATGGCCTGATAATATTCTTCCGGGAATACCGAGTAGCCGAAGATCCGATGATCGACCGTTTTGTGCAACGCTTCGACCAATGGCTGTGGCACCGGTAAATCCATATCCGCTGTAAATAGCGGAATGGTATCTTCATCGTATCGTTCTGTCAGACCGAAGGCTTTGATCATGTCCCCTCCGTCCCACTTCAATGAGTACGTTCCTCTTCTGTCGATCATTTCATCAAAATTATATTTCATTCGGCAACTTCCTTTCTTGGCGTGTGCTAAATTGAGGCAGTGCTGAAAAACTTCGATACTTTCTTGTTTCCCGTATTTCCGGCATTCAATCTTTATCTCGATTATCCATTATATTCGAGACAGGACCTGTTCTCCAATCTTCCGCTTTTCAAAACTCCATTTTCAGCTTTCCATCCTCCAGGACCAGTTTGGCATTGAACTTTTTGCCATTTTTCGACACAAACCCTTTCATGACCGGAGTTTTGCCTTTTGTGCACAAATACTCGATTTGTTTAGCACTTAGACGTTTTTTCAGAAAAGTTGCAGGAAACGACTGCTTGCAGCCGTTGGTGTATTCGGTGCAGCTGTAAAAGCCTTTATTGGAAATAATCATGCCTTTTTTGCAGCGCGGGCATGGCGCAATGGTGCCTTTTCCCACCGGCATTTCCATTTTTTCCGGTAAACCGTTCTGCTGGAGTTGAGTCGGCACTTCCGCCAGTAATTTGAGGATGAATTTGCCGATCGTGTCCAAAAAGACTTCCGCAGAACCTTCGCCTTTGCCGATTTTCTTCAGATATGTTTCCCATTTCGCAGTCATGGAAGGGCTGGACAATAAATTTCCTTCAATTGCCCGGCAGAGGATGCGTCCTTTGTCCGTGAGCGAAACGATATTTTTCTTTACTTGGATGTACTCGTGCCGTTTGATGGTTTCGATGATGCCACTGCGTGTCGCTTCTGTTCCGAGGCCCTCCACTTCTTTTAAAATTTCAGTGTCTTCGACGTCTTCCACGAATTTTCCGCACGTTTTCATTACGGCGATCAGCTGGCCTTCCGTATAAGGCTTCGGCGGCGTGGTCATGCCTTCCTTGATGGCAATTTTACTTTTTACCGCTTCCTGTTCACGCAGCTCAGGCAGTGAAGGTTCTTGTTTTGTTTCTTTTGTCGAAGCAAACAGCTCTCTCCACCCTTTATCCAGCTCCGTCTTCCCGGTCGTAAAAAACACCAGGCCTTTAACATCTGTCTCCACTTTTGTTTCCGCGTAACGGTAGTCTCTATGGAACATGGCAAGCGTCGTCCGCATCACTTCTTCGTACAGATTGCGTTCATCCTGTGCCAGGCCTTCCAGCTTCCGGGCTGTCGGCACTGTCTTTGTTGGAATGATGGCGTAATGCTCCTGGACTTTGGAACTGTCAACAAACCGTTTTTTCGGAGCTTTCGAAGCAATTGGAAATTCCGCTCCGATCAATTGCTGGTACTTCTCCACCTGCGCTGCCAAATAACTGAACTCACTCGGCGTTATGTGCTGCGAATCGGTTCTGGGGTAACTGACCAGCTTTTTTTCGTATAATTTTTGCACGACAGACAAAACTTTGGCCGGACTGTATTTCCATCTGCGATTGGCCGCAGCCTGCAAGGTCGAGAGGGAATGAAGCGGCGGTGATGGCGTGCGTTTGTCAGTCGTTTTCACTTTGGTGACGACGCCCTGTTCGCTGTTGCTGATTCCGTGCTTCGCCAGCAGCTCTTCCGCTTCTTTCCGTTCTTTCGCCCTCAGCTTCGCTTTTCCTTTGTAGCGTCCTTTTTCTGCTTCAAAGGTTCCTTCAATTTCATAAAAAGGTTCCGGCACAAAAGCTTCAATCTCTTTTTCTCGCTGATAAATGAGGAAGACGGTGGGTGTCTGGACACGCCCGATGGCGAATACCTCCCGGATGCCTTTTTCCTGCAACAGCAGCGAGTACAGTCGCGATCCGTTCATGCCGACCAGCCAATCGCTGATTTGACGGGCTTTCGCTTCCTGGTACAGCAGCAGATCCTGCCGGTTATCCCTTAGTTGCTGAAACCCTTTTCTGACTTCGTCGACTTCCAGCGAGTTGATCCACAGCCGTTGGATGGTCTTGTTCTTTGCTCCTGTCTGGTAATAGATGCTGTAAAAAATATTGGAACCTTCCCGGTCCACATCGCAGGCATTGATGACGGTATCGGTTTGGTGGATTAGTTTTTTAATGACTCCGAACTGTTGGGCTTTTCCCCTCGCTACCTGGAACTGGTACTGGGCCGGCAAGATCGGCAAGGCCGCAAGCGACCACCTTCCCCATTTCGGATCATACGCTTTGGGCTCTTTCAATTCCACAAGATGACCGATTCCCCACGTAATGTATGCCCCTTCCGGAAAAATCGGATTTGGTGCCACTTCCATATATCCCTCACGTTTGGTCGTCTTGAACGCTTCGGCATAAGCTTTTGCCTGACTCGGCTTTTCCGCTACAATTACTGGTTTCATGCATTTCTTCCTTTCACTTCTACCCTTTCCCTTATTGTACTCCTTCAGTGGAAAAATCATAATAAAAAAGCTGACGCCCAAACATCTTGTGCTTCGGTGTCAGCTTTTGTTTTTCGTTCAACGATTTTTCTTCATCGTGTGGCAGCTGTGATATCCGCCTGCAGCTCAATTTCCACGTTGCCTTTAATGGCGCGGCTGATCATGCACGAACTTTCTGCTTTCTCAGCCAGCCGTTTTGCCAGCGAGAAATCCCTTTCCGTTGCGTCCGCTTGCAATACTACGCGCGGTTTATGAATAATCTTTTTATACGTGATAACACCGTTTGTAACATCGACAAGCCCTTCAGATTCCATTGTCAGTGATTCTTTCTCCAGCTTGCTGCGTTCCATCATAGCAGCAAGAGTGATAATGTAGCAGGTCGCTGCCGCTCCCAACAGCATTTCGTCCGGATTGGTGCCAACGCCCGGGCCGTCCATTTCAGGCGGAATCGAAACTTGTGTTTTTAAGTTTCCCGCTTCGATCTCACCGACGTCATTTCGAAGTTCGGGCCAATCCGCTGTTAAATGGAATGTATGTGTCGCCATATTCTCTCTCCTTCAGTCTGCTTTTGCAGGGGTGAATTCTTTATATAAAATTTCGCGCCGGTCATCAAATACCGGGATCCGTTTTCGAACTTCTTCCACTTCGTTCAAATCGATTTCCGCATAACCGATGCCTTCCTCCTGTTGCAGGTCCAAACGCACTTCTCCCCATGGCGCAATAATCATGGAACTGCCGCCAAAGTCGTTTTTAGGGTCGCTGCCAATGCGGTTGACCGCTACGATAAAGCACTGGTTTTCAATGGCCCGTGCCTGCAATAAGACACGCCAGTGGTCGATGCGTGGCGCCGGCCATTCAGCAGGCACAAAAATTACTTTGGCACCGTTCAAAGCCTGCGTGCGAATCCATTCCGGAAAACGGATATCGTAGCAGATAACGCCTCCGCATACAGCGTCACCCAATTTGAACGTTCCGAGTGACTGCCCTTCTTCCAAATGGATATGCTCGTCCATCAATCCGAAACGATGAGCTTTATCGTATTCGCCTGCAAGTTCACCGATTTGATCGACGATATACATGGTGTTGTAGAATCCGCCGTTTTTCTTCGTCGACACAGAACCCCCGACGATATTTACCGAATGCGCTTTGGCAAAGTCACGCAAAAACTTTTCAGTCCGTCCGTCATGGTCTGCCAGCTGTTCCAAGTCCGTCAGCGCATAGCCGGTATTCCACATTTCAGGCAGCACAATCGTTTCCGCTCCGTTTTCCACCGCTTCCCGCAAATAGTCCTCAACACGTTGAAAGTTCGTTTCAGGATCGCCAAAGGCAATATTCATCTGTACGCATGCTATCTTCATTTTACTCTCCTCCAGTAGACAAGTTACCTTAAACTCTATAAGATTTGGAGTAGATGCGCAATTATTTAGAAAATGAGGGACTTAGTATGGAATTTTCAAACCGTTTGCAACAATTACCGACACAATTTTTTGCGTCGCTCGTCGCCAAAACGAGCAAGGCCATTTCAGAAGGCCGTGATGTCATCAACTTGGGACAGGGGAATCCAGACCAGCCGACACCTCCCCATATCGTAAAAGCCCTGCAGGATGCCGTCGCCGACCCGAAAACCCACAAATATTCACCATTCAGAGGCATGAAACGATTGCGGCATGCCGCTGTTGAATTCTACCAACGGGAGTACGGCGTCGAAATCGATCCCGATTTGGAAGTCGCCATTATGGGCGGTACAAAAATCGGCCTTGTCGAACTGCCGCTTGCCTTATTGAATGAAGGCGATTCGCTGCTCCTTCCTGACCCGGGCTATCCCGATTATCTGTCGGGCGCGCCACTCGCAGGTATTGATTACGATACCTTTCAGCTGAAAGCTGAAAATGATTTTTTACCTGATTACAGAGAAGTGCCGGAAGCTGTCCGACAGCGTTCCAAATTGATGTATTTAAACTATCCGAATAACCCGACAGGCGCTGTGGCCACGAAAGAATTCTTTGATGACACCGTCAAATTCGCCAAAGAAAATAATATCGCGGTTGTCCATGATTTCGCATATGGCGGCATCGGTTATGAGGGTCAGAAGCCGGTCAGCTTCCTCCAGTCCGAGGGAGCCAAAGAAGTCGGTGTCGAAATGTATACGCTGTCGAAAACCTATAACATGGCAGGATGGCGCATCGGCTTTGCAGTCGGCCATTCCAAAATGATCGAAGCGTTGAACCTGATCCAGGATCATTTATTCGCCGGCTTGTTCCCAGGCGTCCAGCTGGCAGCAGCAGAAGCATTGACGGCTGATCAGCAATGTGTCGAGGGACTGGTGGCTTTGTATGAAGGCCGACGCAACGTGTTGGTTCAGGAATGTGCACGCATCGGCTGGGAAGTCGAAGCACCCAAAGGATCGTTTTTCGCCTGGCTGCCGGTTCCAAAAGGCTTTACGAGTGTGGAATTTGCGGATTATCTTTTGGATCACGCAGACATTTCAGTCGCTGCAGGAAGCGGTTTTGGAGAAGGCGGAGAAGGATTTGTCCGCGTCGGTTTGCTGGTGGATGAAAGCCGAATCGTTGAAGCGGTCCAGCGGATTGAAAAACTGAACTTGTTTTAAGCGTTAAAAAGCCTGTCCTCCAATTTGAAGGGACAGGCTTTTCTTGCTTCCTAATAATATTTAAGTTTTCGGACACAGCTGCTTTGGTTTTCTTTACCATTATTCCACAGCACCCAAGTACTCGAAAGGAGCAAACCGGAACTTCACTTCCCCGAGCACCGCCTCTTTCGGGACAAAGCCGAACATTCTGGAGTCGACACTTTGAAGGCGGTTGTCACCCAACACAAAATAACATTCAGCCGGCACAGTGATTTCAGCGAAATCTTCTGTTAAATAAGAATGCCCTTTCTGCCTGGCGACTTTCCGATTATGTGTAAGATAGGGTTCTTCAACGAGTTCTCCATTAATATATAAGCGGTCGGCTTTCATTTCCAAGCGGTCGCCCGGCAGGCCAATGACCCGCTTGATCAGTTTATGGTCATCCGGAGCGTCAAAGACAATCAGGTCGAAATTTTCAATACGGCTTATTTTGTTGAGGATAACTTTATCGTCGTTTTCGAATGTCGGCATCATCGATTCGCCATGGACAGACAATGGCTGGATCAGAAACTGGCGGCCTGCCAATACGATGAGCGCTGTCAGAAAAAGAACCTTCATCCAGGACACCAGGTCTTTTGTCGAATCTTCGTACATCCCTATTCCTTCTTTCCCTTGTTTATACTCTTCTCCATATTACTATAGCCCGGATTTCTTCGCATACAGAGTTTTGCTATTCAAGGGGCCACTTGCTACAATTATGGAAATAGTAAGAAAAAGGAGTGGTAAGGCATGAAAACTTTGTCCAAACAAGACGTCATTTACAGTTTTTCTCGAAAAAACGAGCCGGTTATGACTGTAAAACCCGGTGAAACTGTCACCATCGAAACGTACGACTGCTTTAAAGACCAGATTCAATCGGAAGAGCAGGAAGTGGGAGCGATTGACTGGAACGAGATTAATCCGGCAACCGGACCGATTGCAGTAGAAGGCGCAGTGAGCGGTGATCTTTTAAAGGTGACCATCGACAATCTGGAAATCGGCAGCCAGGGTGTCATGGTGACCGGCCCGGAACTTGGCGTGATGGGGCATCGGATGGAAGAGATGGAAGCCAAAATCATCCCCATCAAAAACGGCAAAGCCATATTCAATGAACAGCTTCACTTGCCTTTGAATCCGATGATTGGTGTGATCGGTGTAGCGCCGGAAGGAGAACCGGTATCGTGTGGGACTCCGGGTGCACATGGCGGCAATATGGACACCAAGCAAGTCACCGCCGGAGCCACGCTGTATTTTCCTGTATTTACTGAAGGCGCTTTGTTTGCTTTAGGCGATTTTCATGCGGCGATGGGTGATGGGGAGATCAGTGTATCGGGTATCGAAGTGCCAGGCCGTGCCACCGTTACATTGGATTTGGTCAAAGGCTTCCATTCCAAATATCCGGTCCTGCAGAACGAATCCGGCGTCTCACTTCTTGTGTCTGCCATGACATTGGATGAGGCAGTGAAAATCGCGGCAGAAGAAATGATTGACCTCCTTCTTCCCTATACAGACATGAGTGTCAGTGAAATGACCATGCTCATGAGCGCGGCGGGAGAAGCTCAAATCAGCCAAGTGGTCGACCCATTGGTGACCGTGCGCTTTTTCGTGCCAGCCCATGTGCTGGAATCACTTGATATCCAGCTCTTTTCTTAACAAGTTGCAGTAATTTCCTTGCTGACTTTTTGTCATTTGTAATGCCTTCTTAACGTCAGAATCATCCGACTTTTGAGTGAAACGCTATTGTATGGTACACTCAAGAAAAAATGTAGGTGATTTAATTGGTAGGAAGAAATGATCCATGCCCTTGCGGCAGTGGCAAGAAATATAAAAAATGTCATGGCAGAGAAACTGCAGTTTCCATCAATGACTTAGTGAATGATGAATTATTCAAAGTGCGGCAGCAGTTCTTTTCGGAAAATCCGAACCAGGAACAGCTGGCGGATTTCCGCGAACTGCAGCAGGAGTGGCAGCCCCGCTTAATGGAAACAATGGCTGAAACAGACGCTCAGGCTTTTGTCATCGAGAACTTTCTCTTTATGAAAAAGCCTCATTTATGGGAAGACTTTTTGACAAAGCAAATTGAGCTGGCTCATCGTCCGACAACACAAGAAGTACTGGAAAATTGGAAGGACGTCAAAATTTTCCTTGGCCAGTATGTTGAAGGAGATGCACAAAGCGCTCAGTTAAAGGATGCCTTTACCGGTGAAACATTTAAAATGACCGATCAGCCACCGACGGATATGCAAAATAACCAAGGATTGCTCGCCATCCTGCTTCCCGATTCCCGAATCGGAAAAGACGGTGTGTTATTCCTGAATGGTTATTTGACGGTTGTCGGTGATTTTGAACCTTTCTTTAAACAGCTAAAAGCTGACATGAAAGAAAACGGTGCAGCAGATGGAGAGAGTTACCTGCAGGACAATTACTTGTTCGTCGTTGAACAAGTCGTTAAATACTCCACTGGAACAATTGATGAAAGCATTGAACTTTCCCCTGAGCATGCCCGTGTAATGGATGAGCTGAATAAACATATTCAGCAAGCTGATTTTGACGAAGAAACCGTCGATAATACGACCAGCATATTGAACAGTTACTTGGTCAGCCAGCAGCCAACAGTCCAAAAACCGGAAGCACTTGTAGCCGGTTACTGGAGATTCCTGCAGGATCACGAGCTGATCAAAGGTCCTATGCTGTCAGCCAAAGACTTAAGCGAAAAATTCGGCGTTTCTTCCAGCACGATTCTGAAGCGTTCGAAAGAATTTGGCGCTTATTTTGAAGAATTGCTGGCCAAAAATAAGTAATATCAAAAAGAGCAGCCGCGGGGTGGTGCACCCCAAAAGTTAGAGTTCAAAACTAACTTT
>NZ_RIAX01000030.1 GCF_003719725.1 Planococcus salinus
GGCACTGTCTCAACGAGAGACTCGGTGAAATTATAGTACCTGTGAAGATGCAGGTTACCCGCGACAGGACGGAAAGACCCCGTGGAGCTTTACTGTAGCCTGATATTGAAGTTCGGTGCAACTTGTACAGCATAGGTAGGAGCCAGAGAACCCGGAGCGCCAGCTTCGGGGGAGGCGTCGGTGGGATACTACCCTGGTTGTATGGAACTTCTAACCCGCACCCCTGATCGGGGTGGGAGACAGTGTCAGGCGGGCAGTTTGACTGGGGCGGTCGCCTCCTAAAGAGTAACGGAGGCGCCCAAAGGTTCCCTCAGAATGGTTGGAAATCATTCGCAGAGTGTAAAGGCACAAGGGAGCTTGACTGCGAGACGGACAGGTCGAGCAGGGTCGAAAGACGGGCTTAGTGATCCGGTGGTTCCGCATGGAAGGGCCATCGCTCAACGGATAAAAGCTACCCCGGGGATAACAGGCTTATCTCCCCCAAGAGTCCACATCGACGGGGAGGTTTGGCACCTCGATGTCGGCTCATCGCATCCTGGGGCTGTAGTCGGTCCCAAGGGTTGGGCTGTTCGCCCATTAAAGCGGTACGCGAGCTGGGTTCAGAACGTCGTGAGACAGTTCGGTCCCTATCCGTCGCGGGCGCAGGAAATTTGAGAGGAGCTGTCCTTAGTACGAGAGGACCGGGATGGACACACCGCTGGTGTACCAGTTGTTCCGCCAGGGGCATCGCTGGGTAGCTATGTGTGGCCGGGATAAGTGCTGAAAGCATCTAAGCACGAAGCCCCCCTCAAGATGAGATTTCCCATTGCGCAAGCAAGTAAGATCCCTCAAAGACGATGAGGTAGATAGGTTCGGGGTGGAAGCGTGGCGACACGTGCAGCTGACGAATACTAATCGATCGAGGACTTAACCATTGTT
>NZ_RIAX01000032.1 GCF_003719725.1 Planococcus salinus
TTTTGAGAATCCTGGAGGTAGAGCACTGTTTGGACGAGGGGCCCATCCCGGGTTACCGAATTCAGACAAACTCCGAATGCCAGTGATTTGTGATTGGGAGTCAGACTGCGAGTGATAAGATCCGTAGTCAAGAGGGAAACAGCCCAGACCACCAGCTAAGGTCCCCAAATATCCGTTAAGTGGAAAAGGATGTGGCGTTGCTTAGACAACCAGGATGTTGGCTTAGAAGCAGCCATCATTTAAAGAGTGCGTAATAGCTCACTGGTCGAGTGACACTGCGCCGAAAATGTACCGGGGCTAAACGGATTACCGAAGCTGTGGATGGACATCTGAGATGTCCGTGGTAGGAGAGCGTTCTAAGGGCGTTGAAGCCGGACCGGAAGGACGGGTGGAGCGCTTAGAAGTGAGAATGCCGGTATGAGTAACGAAAGACGGGTGAGAATCCCGTCCACCGAATGCCTAAGGGTTCCTGAGGAAGGCTCGTCCGCTCAGGGTCAGTCGGGACCTAAGTCGAGGCCGATAGGCGTAGACGATGGACAACAGGTTGATATTCCTGTACCACCTCCCCGCCGTTTGAGCAATGGGGGGACGCAGAAGGATAAGGCGAGCGCGCCG
>NZ_RIAX01000033.1 GCF_003719725.1 Planococcus salinus
GCCCCGGAGTCCCTGATTTCACACTGCCAAGAAAAGCCTCTAGCGAGGCGGGAGGTGCCCGTACCGCAAACCGACACAGGTAGGCGAGAAGAGAATTCTAAGGTGAGCGAGTGAACTCTCGTTAAGGAACTCGGCAAAATGACCCCGTAACTTCGGGAGAAGGGGTGCTCTGGTAGGGTGAATAGCCCGAGAGAGCCGCAGTGAATAGGCCCAGGCGACTGTTTAGCAAAAACACAGGTCTCTGCAAAACCGTAAGGTGACGTATAGGGGCTGACGCCTGCCCGGTGCTGGAAGGTTAAGGGGAGTGCTTAGCGCAAGCGAAGGTGCGAACCGAAGCCCCAGTAAACGGCGGCCGTAACTATAACGGTCCTAAGGTAGCGAAATTCCTTGTCGGGTAAGTTCCGACCCGCACGAAAGGCGTAACGATCTGGGCACTGTCTCAACGAGAGACTCGGTGAAATTATAGTAC
>NZ_RIAX01000034.1 GCF_003719725.1 Planococcus salinus
GTTGGTGGGGTAACGGCCCACCAAGGCGACGATGCGTAGCCGACCTGAGAGGGTGATCGGCCACACTGGGACTGAGACACGGCCCAGACTCCTACGGGAGGCAGCAGTAGGGAATCTTCCGCAATGGACGCAAGTCTGACGGAGCAACGCCGCGTGAGTGAAGAAGGTTTTCGGATCGTAAAACTCTGTTGTGAGGGAAGAACAAGTGCCAGAGTAACTGCTGGCACCTTGACGGTACCTCACCAGAAAGCCACGGCTAACTACGTGCCAGCAGCCGCGGTAATACGTAGGTGGCAAGCG